>CAZHOH010000001.1:0-107556 GCA_964534185.1 Candidatus Woesearchaeota archaeon
GTGCTCCAGGCCGTCAAAGTTTCAATCCACCCCGGGCTTAAACCCGGGGGAGACGACGTGAACGCCGCGAGCCTGCGGGAGACGCTGGTGTTTCAATCCACCCCGGGCTTAAACCCGGGGGAGACGGCATCG
Organism: Candidatus Woesearchaeota archaeon; assembly: GCA_964534185.1. Lineage (GTDB taxonomy): Archaea > Nanobdellota > Nanobdellia > Pacearchaeales > GW2011-AR1 > JACPLR01. The sequence goes on from CAZHOH010000001.1 coordinate 133, forward strand.
ACGCGGGGGCCGAGGCCAACGCAGTCGACAGCGTTTCAATCCACCCCGGGCTTAAACCCGGGGGAGACTACATCATCATATGCGTTATGTCAATCATTTATCCAGTTTCAATCCACCCCGGGCTTAAACCCGGGGGAGACCGCGTCCAAGCCCATCAATCATCTCGAGGATCCGATCGTTTCAATCCACCCCGGGCTTAAACCCGGGGGAGACGACCGCCTGAACGCGGCCACCCACTACGTCTTCCCGTTTCAATCCACCCCGGGCTTAAACCCGGGGGAGACTCCTCGGCCTCGTCCCACGGGTGGGACATAGACTCGTTTCAATCCACCCCGGGCTTAAACCCGGGGGAGACTCCTCGGCCTCGTCCCACGGGTGGGACATAGACTCGTTTCAATCCACCCCGGGCTTAAACCCGGGGGAGACTGGCGCGGAGCCTGGCGGCCCTGGAGTCGGCGGAGCAGTTTCAATCCACCCCGGGCTTAAACCCGGGGGAGACGCTGTTCTTCGCGGTGATGCCATCGCCGGTCGGGGCGTTTCAATCCACCCCGGGCTTAAACCCGGGGGAGACCCGACCATCACGGCGGACGGCGACGACGGGAGGCTGTTTCAATCCACCCCGGGCTTAAACCCGGGGGAGACGGTCGTCGCGCCTCACAAGGGGTACGCGCCTGTTTGGTTTCAATCCACCCCGGGCTTAAACCCGGGGGAGACCCCTGTTTGTGCCCCGGGTGCGCGGATACGGCGTCCGTTTCAATCCACCCCGGGCTTAAACCCGGGGGAGACTGCGCGTGGCTGCACCGGCTTGCCGCCGACGAGCATGTTTCAATCCACCCCGGGCTTAAACCCGGGGGAGACCAGATGACCGCGATCTTCCGCGCGTGGGCCACGGCCACGTTTCAATCCACCCCGGGCTTAAACCCGGGGGAAACGCCCCCGCCGAATGCAGAGGCCGCATATCCGTCGCTTGTTTCAATCCACCCCGGGCTTAAACCCGGGGGAGACACTGGATGTGTCCGGTCGCATAGAGGAGGCGGTTTCAATCCACCCCGGGCTTAAACCCGGGGGATACGTCGCTCGCCGCGCCGCAAGACCGCCATCCCTCCTGTTTCAATCCACCCCGGGCTTAAACCCGGGGGAGACCCGCTGGCCGTCCCGCCCGCAGGAGGCCCATGGAAGTTTCAATCCACCCCGGGCTTAAACCCGGGGGAGACGTCGCGCCTGCAGTGCAGACTTCCAAGGCCATGGCGTTTCAATCCACCCCGGGCTTAAACCCGGGGGAGACGAGGTGCCCGATGTTCCCCGGGGAACATTTCGCCGCTGTTTCAATCCACCCCGGGCTTAAACCCGGGGGAGACGGTACGACTCGTACAGGCGCCCGGCGTAGCCTTCCCCGTTCCAATCCACCCCGGGCTTAAACCCGGGTGAGACACGCTTGGCAACCTCGACTACGCCAACCACCTCGAGTTTCAATCCACCCCGGGCTTAAACCCGGGGGAGACCTTTGTCGGCTGAGCAATCCATCGCACGGGCCAACTGTTTCAACCCACCCCGGGCTTAAACCCGGGGGAGACCGCCTGGACACGAGCGAACGGCACAGACTGTTGAGCGTTTCAACCCACCCCGGGCTTAAACCCGGGGGAGACGCACCAGACATTGGCGGCGTCGGCCATCGGCGACGAGTTTCAACCCACCCCGGGCTTAAACCCGGGGGAGACGGGCGGGGCCTCGCCCCTTCCCCTTCCCCGTGTCGGTTTCAACCCACCCCGGGCTTAAACCCGGGGGAGACCTTGCACCAACCGGCAATGCCTCGGAATCGGACTGCTGTTTCAACCCACCCCGGGCTTAAACCCGGGGGAGACCGAACATAATAGATGATCGACGAATCGTCCAAGTCGTTTCAACCCACCCCGGGCTTAAACCCGGGGGAGACCCCGGCCCGCCGGTGCGCTGAGAAACCGCTCGCCGCGTTTCAATCCACCCCGGGCTTAAACCCGGGGGAGACTGCCTGAGCGTCCGCGAGTCCCGCCACAGGCTCAGCAGTTTCAATCCACCCCGGGCTTAAACCCGGGGGAGACATATGACGCCGAGGGCAATCCCGCCCCGGCAAGAGGTTTCAATCCACCCCGGGCTTAAACCCGGGGGAGACGATCCTGCCGCGCAGACCTCGGGAATGCTGTATCAATTGTTTCAATCCACCCCGGGCTTAAACCCGGGGGAGACGATAGGCAGGCTGCGGTCGAAGTTGCTGCGGGTGGGTTTCAATCCACCCCGGGCTTAAACCCGGGGGAGACCTGATAATGGGTATCGGCAGTTTCAAATCCAACTTGTTTCAATCCACCCCGGGCTTAAACCCGGGGGAGACGTCCTCGACCCGACTCGTGACACCATCGTGTGGTCGTTTCAATCCACCCCGGGCTTAAACCCGGGGGAGACCGTCCACGTTACCTGGTCGTCCTGGCCAGCGTCGTCGCGTTTCAATCCACCCCGGGCTTAAACCCGGGGGAGACCACGACCTTTGGCCTTTGCCACGGCCCCCGGAAGACGTTTCAATCCACCCCGGGCTTAAACCCGGGGGAGACATGGCGCTGGAGCAGATGCGCGTTCAATCATGCCAAGTTTCAATCCACCCCGGGCTTAAACCCGGGGGAGACCCGCCCATGTGAGTCCAGGGTCATCACCCCCTCCGCGTTTCAATCCACCCCGGGCTTAAACCCGGGGGAGACCTCGAGGGCTACCGGTCGCCGGCGTTCCTGTGGCCGTTTCAATCCACCCCGGGCTTAAACCCGGGGGAGACCCCGGCCCTCCTAAGTCCTTGCGGCGCAAGGACTTAGGAGGGCATTTTCGAGCGCCTCCTCTTCGAGGGGACTTTCTGAGGGGGTCCTGAGGCGCTCGCCTTGCAAGTCCTTTTCCAGCAAGGACTTACGGACGCGAGCGCCCCCGGGGGTTTTGGCGCCACCGGACCGCTCGCGTCAGATCGCTATGGTGTTTTCAAAGAGCGTTCAAGTTCCGCATCGCAGCAAATCAAGCCCATGTGCTCGTCGTAGGCACAGTCGCGCGCGATGACGACATGCGACTTGCCTAACTCTATCTCATATCCCCGCCCCTCGTTGAGCAACATTTCAACTTCCTTGTCCCTGAGGCCAACAAGGAAGGGCTTGGCTTTACGGAGCAGGTTTCCTTTCCAGCCAGGTTCTCGTGACGTCTCGCGTGGCGAGTCCTTCAATGACTCAACGAGGTTGAGACCTTCTTTCCCTAGGGGGATTACCACTTGGGTGCTCTCATCCTCGATGATGCTCAGCCTTGCAACCTCAGGGAAGTCCCTGAACTCCCTGCGCGTCTCGATGTAGTTCCGATCGTTTTTTTGCTCGTTATTTTGCCTGCTGTAGAGCAGGTCGAAGTACCGAGTCATGACCTCCGGGTCGTAGATGTCTAGTGGGCCTTCATTTAAAAACAGGTCGGAAGTGATATCCGTTGCCTCGAAGTACGCCCCCGGGGGGGTCATGCTCCCACCGAGAATCTTGGCCGGTCTGAAGATGACGAGTACGCCCTTGCTCAGCCTGCCCTTGCGGTTGCAGCGCCCGCTGGCCTGTTTCATCCTGTCCAGAGGACCCATGGCACGGAACACGAAAGGGAAGTCTATGTCGACCCCGCACTCGACCAACTGGGTTGCGACTAGGCATATCTCCTCGCCGGCGTTGAGGGCGCTCGTCACCTCCCTCAGAACCTGCCTTCTGTGCCGGGGGCACATTCGGGACGTGAGGATCAAGACGCGCCTGCCCTTCTTCCTCAGCAGCGCGAACAGCCACCGGGCATGCCTCTTGAGGTTGACGATGACCATAGACTGCTCGTGCCTCGCCACCTCGGCCGCGACCTCTTGCCATGAGCAGTAATCTCCCAGGACATCCCTGGGCCACTTGACGTCCACCAGCCGCAGGGCATCGAACATCTTCTTGGATGTCTCCGAGCATATCTCCTTGAGCGTCCCCCGGGGGAGGCGGTTTGACTCGCTCGCGGACTCGAAGGCCGGGGGCGTTGCGGTGGTGAACAGGAACGTCGTGTTCCAGTTCTCGGCGAGTCCCTTCATCATCGAGAGTACGGGTACTAGGCATTCCCGGGGGACGAGTTGAGACTCGTCCATGATGACGATAGAGTTGGCGAGGTTGTGGGTCCTTCGCTGATCCCTCGGCTTGTTGCTGAAGAATCCCTCGACGAACTGAACCATTGTCGTGACGACGATGAGGGGACTCCAGTTCTCCCTCGCCGCCACGATGGCGTCTTCAATAAATTCGTCGTCGCAGTCAGGCTTGGCCTGGCACACTATGTTCCCGGAATGCCTCTCGAGGATAACGTCCGAGCCGAGGGCGCTCTTGTAGTCCTCGATCGTTTGCTCCAGGATTGACAGGTACGGTACGACGACGATGACGCGCCTTATTGATTTGTCGCGAGCCATCTTCTTGATGGCGAACGTCAGGGACGACATCGTCTTGGCGCACCCCGTGGGTGCGCTCAGGGAGAACATCTTGTCATTGACATTGACCGCCCGGATGCAGTCCTGCAGTACCGCATCGCGCGCGGACATGACCTTCTCCGACGTCCTTGCCTCGGCCGCGGCATTGCGTTTTCTGTCGACGTGGCCCTCGACCCACTCGACTAGAACGCGGGGGTCATCTATCCTGTTGCGAGGCAAAGTGCCGTCGGGGGCAACTAAGCCAGACAACCTGGCCGCGTCGAACTTGTCTGCATCCACGAGGCAGGAAAAGAGCATGCGCGCGGCCTCGTCCGTCCTGATCCTGTCGGAGGGGCAGGAGGACAGCATCCACTCGGGAGCGGCGAGGTCCTTCATGACCATGTCATAGGCCATGTCCTTGTCCTCGTTGTAGTAGGCCCTGCAAATGATGAGGAGGTCATCGAGGAGCGGCGCCTCAATTTCGTTGCGCCGGAAGTCATCTATGGCCTTCTTTAGCAACTGCAGGGCCTCGTCCTTCTTGCCGGCGGCCCTCTCCTCCAGGGACATTATGCCGTTGGAATGTCCATTGACGGACGTCATCCCCGTGTGATGTCCAGCGACAATCAAGGCGGCTACCTCGCTCAGGGGACGCAGGAGCAGCGCCGCGTATATTGAATGGTCGACATGTACCGTGCTATTGTCATTCCATATGCGGTTGTACTGGAATCTATCGGAATACTTGCCTATGTCGTGGGTCAGGCCAATCAGGAACGCCAGTTGGGCGAAGGCCTCGTCCCCCGGGCGCAGGCCGCTGGCGAACGACCTCGTCAATCGGGCCGTCTCAACCAAGTGACGGCAGAGGAGTGGGGGTTCAGCACCGTCCGGCGGACGGTGCTGGGGATGTGGTCTGGCGTAGTACTTCATCTTGGTGGCCCCTACAGGACGCGCTTGAGCGTCACTCCCTCCGGCAGATCAGAGTCGTCAACCGTGATCTCGTAGTCATCGAAGTTCATCGGAACTTCGACCCCTGGTTTGCGCTTGATCTTGATCCGGTCGAACAGCTTGAACGACGGCGCATTGCCGAGGGCCGAGTCGTGCTCGAACTCGAAGATGGCGCGGGTTGAAACCATTCCCCGGGTTGAGGAACGAGAGTGATCCCACATGTTCTTCAGGGCCTCGATGAAGAGTTCGTAGTCCTCTTCGGTTGCGCCGGTGCGGCGGGCATGGGGAACAGACACGAAGGCCTGCGTCTGGTAAAGAGCGTAGGGCACCGTCCACTTATGCCCAATCTCGTTCTCGCCGCTCGTCTTCTTTGACTTCTCGACGGTGGTGTACGCACAGCGAGTGATGGCATGTTCGGTCGGATTGATGGGATCAATCGAGCGCCCGAACGTCATCTGTATGGGGCCTGTGATGGCGCCGCCGCGATAGCTCGTGACATTGAGCACCGCGCCGCGCATCCTGACGTCATAGAAGGCTTCGCACATGAACTTGTTCGCTCGGGCGACCTTTTCAGGGCCGTCCTTGTCCTCCTTCTTGTAAGCCTCCATTTCCAGGTGGTCGTAGGCGCGCTTTTGTTGCTCTTCGAGCGTGACGCCAGGCTGGACGTAGATGTCGAACCCCGGCTCGACCTTGCCGTTCTCGTCCGTCTTCGCGAGCATGACGTAGTTTCGCATCTGTCTCGCGAGACAGACGTCGGACACGAGTCCGTGGCCCGTGACGTCATCCTGTCGCGGCATGTTGTCCATGTTCATGTCCCCGTTGATGTTGCCCATGCAAGCCTCCGTGAGGATCAACAGGTCTCGGCGCTTCGAAATAACCTTCTTGCCCATTTTATTTCTCCTATAATGGGGCTTCAGTTCCCGCTTGGCCAGACCACTAGCCAAGGCATATCCTCGCGGCTCCTCCGCGTAATCCCGCTATTCCTCGTCGGAGGACGCGGGTTCATTGTCTTGCGCGGACCCTGACTTCGCCGCTGATGCTTTTGCTGCTCGTTCCATGAATGCCTTCATCTGATGGAAATACCCGGAGATGAAGAGGGCCTTGTCCTTCGATGAAGTAGGACCGGGTTTGAGAGCCACTTCCGCATGCATCTCCTGGATGCTACGACGCTTGCTTTTCGTAACGCCCTCGTTCTTGCTCCGGGCCTTGGAGTAGAGGTACCTGGAGGCCTGCTCGGCAAGCCGCGGGAGCGTTCCGCCCGGGTTGTTAACCATAGACTGGAAGAAACGGTCGTGGAACGTACGCTTTGGCAAATTTTTGCCGTAGACAAACGACTGCAAGTCCTCGTAAAAGGCCTGTAGCCGTCCAGCAAGGTACATTTTGTCCCTGTTCTCCTCGTCAAGGTAAGGCTTGAGTTCGTTCATTTTCCCATCCTTTCTGCTCTCGTTGTAAGAAAGATGTATGATGCCGCAAAGAACTCTCTTCGCGGCCTGTCTTGCTTTTCGCGTCTCCTTGGCATCGCCTTTCCGCAGGAACACGGTCCTTACGAACATCCTGACGGCCTTGTTCATGACGTCCTCCCCGAGAGGGATCCCAATGATGGCTCGACGCAAGAACTTTTCCGCCAGCTTGACGATATGCCCCTTGGCCTTGCTCATCCAGTTTTTGGGCTCCAGTCCTGGATGCAACGAACTGACGATCCGGAACAGGGACGGGGCATATTGGGAACCCATGGATAACGCGATAGAGTATCCCTTCAGGTTCCGTTTCACGTCTCGCAGAGACGCCGTATCGTAGGAACGGACAATGAGACGCTTGCTGTGATTGCTGAGGGCAAGAAGGTGCACGTTGTCCTCGTCTTTCACGGCGCTCACAACTCGTTGTTCGTCTCCTTTGCCGTACGGCGCTGACAATACCTGGTCGACTCGCTGGGCGGTATAGTAAACTAGCCCGGCTTCAGGGTTAGTGACAACCCCAAGGACGTTGAAGTCCGTCCCAACGTCAGTCCAGAAGCAGAAAACCGTGTCCCCGATGTCTCTCCTAGTTCGATACGGGTGCTCTCCAAGAGTAAGGAAGTACTCCAGAACAGCAGCATATGTCCCTCCCTCGGGGGACACAGGGAAATTCTCTCCCTGTTCCCACCCGTATGAGCAGAATGCCTCCTGATTGGTAGACATGAGGTTTACCGAATTCCCGGGGGCTTGGGACGGCATGCCCTTGGCGTTGACGAGGTCATGGGTTCGCAGTATCGGGCCGTACTTGCCCGTGACCTGGCACGTGCCCTCCCCGGCGATCCTCGTCTCGCTGCATATTTCCTCGTACCGGGCGCGCCAGTAGTCCCGCGCCTGAGGCAACGAGACAACGACGTTGAGTCCGACTTGGATAACGATGGTGGATTGAACGTCGCGGCAGGCCTCGTAGGCCCTGTCGACCTCCTTGGGCAGAGAATAGAACTTGGCGAGTGCCTTGCCTGCCTTGCATTCAGTCTTGCTGACGTAACTCGATATTTCCTGGACGAAGGCATCGTGCTTATTCTTCTCTGACTCCTTCTTTCCTCCGAATAGGTACTTCAGGTTTCCGCAAGCGAGCCTTGGCGGCGCGTTGTTCGATCCTCCCGAAGACCGAGGGATGCTCAACTCAACCCTGTCGTCGCTGTACTCGAGGAAAGTCCCGTCCTCCTTGAGCTTCAGTCGCGTGACTTTCTTGGTCTGGAACGCTCTGTTGCCGAGTTGCTCCATAAGGTTGCGCTGACCAAAAGCATGCAAATTCCGCAGAAGTGATCCAATATTCATTTAAGATACTCCTCACGCCGCTGGGCGTTCTGAAGGGCTTGCTCGGGACGAGTGTCTACTACACCGCCCTTGACCTTGGCCTCGAAAAACAGAGGCTCCCACTTCTTGTTACGGTAGAGGATGTCGTACAACACCCAGCCGAAGTTCTCGTTGATGTCCTGCGGATTTGCGGACGAATCAATCGGGCTCACGGTCGCGGCAAACTCGCGGCAACCAAGGTAGGGAGACGTAAACCACTGGCCTTTCTTGACGCGGCGATCAAGCATGCCGGCGTATTTCTGCGGGGTATTCTGTCCGCCTGCATCATCCAGTACCTCGATGCGGAGGAATACGTTGTACGACACGTCGGCGAGAACCATCGAGCCCCGTTGCGTTCTTTCCGCGCCAAGCGGAGTAAAACGGGAGGGATCCTTCATCCATGAAATCACATTGTTCACCTTGATCTTTTTATTGACCTCCAACCTCGGGAGGGACAAGTAGCGGATCGGCCTGAGTATTTCGATACGCTCGACTATGTACCTCATCTCGGGGCGCCACATGACGCTCTCGACCGTTCCTCTTGCAGCGGACGGCGTAATGACAGGGTAGGACACCCTCTCGACCGGAGTAACCGCAGCAGTGAAGCAGGCTAATGGCCCGCTGATATTCACGCCTACTTGCATCGAACATCTCCTTTCCTCGTGTATCCAACTGGACAAAGTTGCGCGGACAAGCACTGTTGACCAACAGGAATCATCTTACACCCACGTGATGGAATGTCAAGTCTTTTTTTATAGGTATATTCTGGGGCAGATCATATGACATATATTCAGACCGCGCCTTCCTATAGGCGGAACTGTCCATTGACCCTTGGCATCCCGTATACAGCGCGGCCAGCAATCGCCACAACGTTCGGGCCCAAGGCCACCGTGCCGCCCCCGTGGGAGTGCCCGCAGAGCACCAGCGCCCCCTGACTCGGGTGGTCTGCCATCACCTCCAGAATCGCGGCCCCCGCCGACTGGCAGACGAAACGCGGCGCGAAGTAGTCGTCCGGGGGTCGCCCCTCGTGCAGGGCAGAGGAACGAGTCGGGGCCACGTGGGTCAGCACGATGACGCTCTCGTGCCCGTCCAGGGAGCGGGACAGATGCTCGCGCAGCCTAGCGGAAGACTCCAGCCCCAGCCCTCCAAGAAAGTCCGCTAGCCCGGCGCCCCGCTTGCCCTTCAGGTCCTGGATGAAAAACTCGTCGTTGAGGGTCACGAAGTCCTCGGGGGAGCCGACCCGGCAGTCGCCCCAGCACCCCTCTCCCACGAGCGCCACCCCGGGGGAGAGGCTGACGACCCCCGAGAGGGGGAGCCAACTCAGCAGGGGATGCTGCTCATGGAGGGACGCGGCCTCCTCGCGCACCGAACTTATTGTCGCCCCGTAGTGGTCGTGGTTGCCCAGGACGAAGTACGTCGGGCATCCCGCGGCCTCGGCCACGCGATGTAGGTGGCCCCCGAGGGACCGGGCATCCCCCATGTCTCCGCCGACGAGCGCGACGTCCGCCTTCTCCCTCCCGAGCGCATGCAGGAACTTGCGGAGCGTGCCGGCCGAGGCCATCCCGAGATGCAGGTCTGTCATCCAGATCAGCTTCAAAAGAATCTCCTAGGAGACCGCCTCCTAGCCTGTCTCCTCCCCACCTGGCTTCTGCTTAGTGCAATGTTACCGGCACCGGGGGCGAGAGGCAAGTTCCTCGCGACCTGGCGTTTATTGACCCGGATGCTTTAATAAGAGGGAGCGCCTTCCCCGGGGGCGAACCTGTAACTGGAACCAACCGAGCAATGACTGGAGGCTATAGATGGATCCGCGCGAGAAATCAGGCATGGTCAGGCCCGTGGGCGCCCGCAAGGAGGCCCAGGAGCAGCCGGCGCAGGCCCAGAACTGGAAGTGGCGCAACCTCGACTACGAGAGGCGGGAGGACGCTGACCCGGAGACCCGGAAAGTCTACGTCGACCACGTCGCGTCCGTGGCGGTCGAGGCGGACGTCCCCGGTGCCACGGAGGCGGACGCGGAGAGGCTCGCGCGGCAGTTGACGGACGAGGCGCTGCGCTTCGTCGCCCAGCAGCAGGAGGCAGGCGCCTTCTCGCGCGAGATGGACGACGACGCGGCCCATAATTTCCTGGACGTAGATTCCCTCAAGGTGAAGAAGCGGGACGCCTACGAGCACGACGGCGTCCTGACGATCGTCTGGTATTTCGAGGGCCGGCCGGACGAGGAATACCTTGATGCCCTGGTCGATCGCGAGGAGCTAGCCCGAGACCCCTACCGGTTCTACGGCGTCAACCCCCGTGATTTCATCTAGGCGTACGGCGACCAGCCTGGCGGCCTCCCAGTAGTATTCCTGCACGTTGCGCTCGTCGAGGCCGCCCTGATCGCGCAGAACACCGCTCTCCGAGTCTATGGAGAGATTCCGGGGGTCGAAGCCGTACTTCCTCAGGGTCTCGACGACATGCTCCAGGCTATGGCCATTGATCCCGCCAGCCAGCCCAAGGTGCATTCCTTCGCCAGCGAAGTCCACGTACATCTTGACGAACTCCCTGATGTTTTCCTCGTGCACCTTCGCTCCGCTACCTCGGGACATGTCGTACAGGACTCGCGAGCCCTTGCCGGTAAGTCCCCGCCAGAAGCCCATCATGTAGGAGTATTCCTTCGCGAGGCCCCCATGGAACTGGTGGATGCAATTGTCGTGTGCCGCGGCGCCGAGCTCCGCTTGATCGAGCGAGTTCGCGTTAATTTGGATGCCATCCCATGGCACGGAAAGCCAGTCCTTGTCGTTTTCCCAGCCGATGTCGCATGCGTGCGACGGGAATCCGATGTTGCACATGTGCGCGATGCAGTGGAACCCGCGAGCGCGAAGATCCTCCACCATCTCTGTCGCCTGGCCCATGCTCGTCGGGCTGGACAGGTCGAGGTACTTTCCGCGGTCGCGGGGTTTGGGCTCCCAGGAGCGCGGCCCGACGAGGAAGCCGGCGAACAGCAGGTGCCGAGCGCGAGCGTCGAAGACCTGCCCATGCTTCACCACGATGTCCACGTCTTCCGGGGTCGTTATGCCGGTAAGGCTGACGTATGGCCGTGGTAAGGCGAACTTAGGTTCGCACATCGTATTGCTTGGTACGCTCATTTTTTACTCCACTTGAACAGGTTCAAAAGCATGCCCGCGCTGGTCATGATTCCCAAGCTAAAGCCGGCCGGGCATTCCGCGCAAGCGGAATGCGCCCCTCGGAATGATGATTGAAACGTACACGTCAGCGCATAGTTCACGGGGCCCGTCATCCCGCTTCTGCGACCAGCAGCGTCTGATGGCGGCGTGTCCCGCATTGCGAACTTGCCGGGCCATGCGCCGGATGGCCTCGTCGGAATGAACGCTGCCATGCCATTGCTCTCCGGATCGAGCCAGTGTGACCCTTATTGTCCTTCGCATCAATTGCCTCGTTTCGCCGTCTTGGCGATCAACTCGCTGCACCCGGGGGTCAATACATTTCTATATTCCCGGCGGCCTGGCGTCAAGAAATCCATCCCACGGGAAGGAGCTACTCCCACCTGATCGCGGGCGCCGCCTCCTTAGGCTCCCACCCGCTGGCCACCCGAAGGAGCCTGGACAGGACGGCTTGCGCGACGACCACGGTCACGGCGTTGCCTGCCTGACGGTAGGCCACCGCGTCCTTCTCGTGGGCCGCGAAGGAATCCGGGAACCCCTGCATCCTCAGGCATTCCCGCGGGGTTAGAACCCTCCATCCCCGGGGGTGGTCGAAGGCTGGGGCGCTGAAGGTCGCTATGGTCGGGCTGACGCCCAGCCTGCTGTAGAGCTTGTCCTGCTGCCTCGGGAGCAGGGACGGAGTGTCTCCGTATATGATACCGAGGGGCCATATCCTGCTGACCTTCCCCGGGGGAGGCTCCCACTCGCCGCACTCGATGGCGAGTCGCAGCACGTCCAGCCTCAGGGGCGGGTCGTTGCACCACCCGTGCTCCCTCTCAAGGAGGTCGACGAAGCGCTTCTTGAGGCCGCGCTCGCGCATGGCCCGGATGATCCAGGACACGGGCCTGCCGTCCCTGGCGCCGAACCTCCGGCTCCCCCAGAGGCGCTCGAGCAGGTAGCGCGCGGGCGCGCAGTCGTCCATCAGGTCTCCGACGCATGACCTCAGCGGCCTCCCCCGGGGGAAGACGTATCGCAGCCCGAGGTCCTTTCTCGTGCCGACGAAGTACGCGCGCCGGCGCTGCTGGGGTATCCCGAAGTCCTTCGTGTCGAGCACCTCGCACGCCACGTCGTAGCCGCAGTCCTCTAGGTTTGCCATCAGGGTGTCGAAGAAAGAGGACCCGTCCGCGTTCAGGATCGACCTTATCTCCTTGACGTTCTCGAGCACGAAGAAGCGCGGCTGCTTGGCGCGCAGCACGCCCATGAGGGTTAGGGCGAGGTTCTTGCGGTCGTCGTCCCCAAGCGTCCTTGAGTTCTTGTTGTAGTAGCGGCCGTTCCTGGAGAATGGCTGGCACGGGAACCCTCCCATGAGGAGGTCATGGTCGGGGATCCCCCGGGGGTCAATCCGGGTCATGTCGACGGCGGGTTCCTCGCCGTGGTTGGCCTCGTAGGTCGCGCGCGCCTGGTCGTCCAGCTCCACGGACAGGACACATTCCAGGCGCTCCCCGGCCTCCTTGGCAGCGGCCTCCGCGGCCATCCTGAACCCGCCTATGCCGGCGAATGTATCGACGAATCGAATCATTGTTTCTCCTTCCGGTTAATGATACCGGGAGGAAGGATCTGTCTGGTCAGGCGCGCTAGACCTTCGGGGCGCAGGCGAAGTCGCCGCGCCCCGGTTCTCCTTAAAGAAAATCGGAAACGATTCTGCTGATGTCGGTCGCGCGGATGTCGCAGTCGTCGTCTAGCCCGATCTTCACGTCGGCGTGGAGCTTGTCGGAGGCGGAGCCCCGGGCGCGGCGATGGATCTTGAACAGGTCGAACAAGTTGGGCTTCGACAAGGACGACATGCCCTTGAGCACCTTCTCCAAGTCCCCCTTGGAGCGCATGATGTTGTTGATGACCTGCGAAGGCATGCCGATGTCCGCCCAGACGAACTCCCTGGGGCTGAGCCCGTCCGCTGCTCCCAGGTCGAATATAACGGGGACGCAGCTCCTGGACTGCGAGGCAAGGTCGAACCTACCCTGCAGCGTCCTAGGCTCGAATGCCTCCCCCGTCTGCATGCCGCTCCGCGTCATCCACCCCGCGAAGCACTCGGGCAGATCGCAGTAGGGATGCTCGGAAAACGAGTGGACGGTCATTACCGCGTACCTCACCCCCGACGCCAGGGCCTCGGAGACGTCGACGTCGAGGAACTCGCAGGCCCCCTGCGGGGCGTTGACTATGTCCCCGCTGTGAACGGCGTAGGAGTTGCGCAGTCTCAAGTACGACACCTGGCCCAAGAACTCATGGTTCGCGGAAAAGAAGCCGCAGGACATGTCAATATCCGTGTTCTGGCGAGGCACGTTCTTCCACCAGAGGAACATCCGCACGAACTGACCGACGAACGGGAGGCGGCTGCCCCTGGCCAGAGAACGGAGGGACTTGGACGCGCTGCGTTGGCTGAAGGGTATAACGCACTTCTCGAGGGCGGGGTCAATCCAGACCTTGCCCAACCAGGGGCGTCTGCTGAAGATGTTCACGAGCCCGTTGTACGCCTGGTTCGTCACGCTGGCGACGACCTGGGCGGGAAGGGGCTCGTGGCGGGGCAGAACCTCCAGCTTGGCCACGTTGCCCTTCGGAATGACCACCCTGTCGCAGTGGTTGCGGCCGCGGAAGTGAGCCATCACCTGCAGCAGGACAGGTGCGGATATCCGCTCGCTTACGGACAGTTCGGCGAACTTGCTGATGACCTTGTCTCGCGTCGACGCGTCGTCGCAAAGGCGAAGCATGTGATCCATCCGCCGCGCATAGAGGCTGGGGCGAAGCTCCAGCAAGGAAATGGCGCTCGTCACGTCCCTCCTGGCCAGGAAGGCCTCCACCATTCCATCGAAGGTCTGTATGGTCTCTTCATGGTTGCGCAGCGTCCCGAAGGCGTCAGCGACCGGCCGCAGGCGACTCTTGCGCGCGAACTCCCCGGGATGGACTCGCTCTCCCAGGCGCAGCCACTTGCCTCTGTGCCTCGCGAAGTCCTCCATCTTCATGTTCGTGCCGGCGAGCATCTCCATCAAGGCGCGGCGCTCCGGGCGGGAGAAGCTGCGGAACCGCGTGTCGCTGGCCAGCGACACGTCTCCCCCGGAGAGGGCGACGGCGACCCGCAGCACGTCGGTCACGTTCTTGACAGCCCCATTGATGAGGGACAGGGGCAAGACTTCGTCGCTCAGGATCCCGGCGACTGTGGCTATTATCTCCTTGTGCCTCATCTCTGGCACGCGCGCCTTCTCCCGGTAGGTCTTGAAGTACCACCTCAGGTCCTCGACGTCCGCTGGCGAGATCGAGGTCCCGGAGGAAAGCAACCCCTCGAATATGCCGAGGAAGTCCCCGTCGCTGCCCATGCGTATCAGCTTGAGGTTCGTATCCTCGCCTAGGGGTTCCCGTGGCGCCTTCTCGTAGGCCGGGAGTATCCGCAGCCCGAAGGCGGAACCTATGTAATGCATCATGGCATTGATGTACAACTCAGCGTCGCTTGCCTCCATGACCTGCTCGGGGAAGTTGGGATACATCGGCTCCCACTTCTTGTCAGCCCCGGTCATCTCGCGCAAGGCCCTCATGAGGCCATGGCCCCACTTGTTGAACTTCCTAGATCCGAGGCAATGCATGATGAGATCGGAGTCGAGCGTGAAGCCGAGCGACTCGATGTTCTTCAGGAGGGTTGCCACCTCTTTGGTGTTGTCCTGGTCCGCGACCCCCCTCGGGGGAAGGACCCTCATTCGGTGACGAAGATAAATGTTGTTGCGCCCCATGCCTCTGCTCCTTCATGAGTGCGGGCGCTAGGGGTAACCCCCTGGCGCCCGACTTAGTAATTGGCGGTAATTGGACGCCCGGTATCACGTAAAGTATAGAAGGATGGACGTCCGTAGCCGCCATTTTTAAAGGCAATTGGGAAACCGCTTATTTAGAAGGATGGCTTCCCGCATCCTCTTCGCCTTAAACATTATAGCAATAGAAGGCGCACGCGCAAGTTTCATCCCACACGAAGAACCATCAAGTCATCCGTCCTCCCGAGGCGAGCGATCTCCTCAAACCTCTTCCTCCAGTCCTCGGGGCAGAGCTCAACGCAATCAAAGACCACGGTGCGAATGCCCCTGTGGCCCCGGGCCGCGTCACGATTATTGTCCGAGAGCCATATCCCGTTATTGGAATATTTCGGGAAACGGCCCCTGTTCCTGTAGGCCATATCGTACGTCTTGGCAAAGTAAATGAACTTGCCGCGAGAGTTGGCCAGTCTAAGCGCGGCCGCAGTCGAACCCATTCTCCTGGGCAGGCCGAGCGTAAGCGTGGCGAAGTCCCGAATATAGTCCACGGGATTCAGGCGCGCGAGCTGATGTCTCCTAGCCTGGCGGCCTCCCTCCCATAGGCTGTTCATCTCCGTCAGCACAGTGTCTGCATGACTCAATTCTTTCTCCTTGTTGCCATCGGGTCGCAGGGGTTGTCCATTTCCTCGAGCCGCGGGTATCCGAAGCGGTCGAGCCAATCCCGACCGACGTCATCTATCACCTGCATCAGTTCCATGGGGAGCGCCCATGGCTTACGCTCGGGAGGACGACCAAGCTCGTCTAGCATGGACTCAGTATCGCACTCCAGCCCGAGGTGGCGCGCCAACTTCAGAACCTGCGCGGCCGGGTCCTCGCGGAATTCCTCGTAGACGAACTCCACGGAGGATTCCCCCTCCCATTGCTCGTGCAGGCTGATCGCCTCGAGCGTCGCGGCTCTGGCGTCGGCCTTGCTAGATACTATACCGCGGAGGTTCACGTGGTAGGAGCTTACCACCTCCCGGAGGTCTCTCCGGGGGAGGATCAGGTGGGTCGTCCAGTCCTCGACGTCCTGCCTCCAGGGGTGGAACTTGAGGACGCAGTGCTCCTTGCACTCGAACGAGTGATGCAAGCCTATGCCGAGGTGACTCTCGTGCTTGATCCCGTTCTGAGTCAACACGCGCTGCGCGGCCTTCCAGAGAAAACTGGATCCAGCGCGTCCTTGCCCGCACACCGATATGTGGTACTTCCGCGACTGGATGAGAGTCAAGTCAGGTTCCCGTTCTCGTCGTAGTCTCGATTCCCGGACATGGTGTCCCACGAGGAGTACCCTGTGTCGTCACTGACCATCCTGTATTTGCCGTCGGGCCGCAGCTCCTCTACCCCGAGCATGAAGCCGATCGCGCGCTCCTCCGACATTCCCGAGAGCTCCTCCTCCCACTTGCCGCTCCAACGCTCAATGGAGTATGTGTGGTTGAACTCGTCGTACCCCAGCGCGTCGAAGAGCATCTTGACCAGAGCGGCGTCCCGCACGTCTGATTTCCCGTTGATCCTCTCTCGGATCAGCGCCGCCGCCTGGGCGCAGGCCAGCCTGACGTCCTTGGATCGCTTCCCGATCGGGGCAACCTCTATGTGCACCACATCGGGGTCGTCGAAGCCCCAGAATTGATCGTCCTTCTTGCGGAGGTGGGATACCAATGCCTCCGTCGCCTTCTCGTATACTTCCTTCTCCCGCGCCTCGCTTTCCGCCTCGAAAGGCTGCGGCACCCCGTATTCTATCAAGTCCTCGCTCATGGCCCTGATAATCCAGGCGCCGCAGAAGTATATGGTGTTGTCGTTCCAGTAGCGGGCGTAGCTCTGCACGAAGTTCAAGGACACGTCAATGAGTTGACCGTCCTCGAGTTCGAGTATGACCCCGTAGTGCCTGCTGTGGTAGCCGGACGGGGTGCCCGATATGGAATCGTCGTTGTCCGTGATGTGCCGCACGGTAAGACTGGGCCTGGTCAAGATGCCTCCTCGTTGAGGTACCACTGGCCATCTTCCCCCTCCTTGATGACCGGGGGCCTAGATGGGACGCCAGCGGAGGGCGCGGCGGAGTTAAATGAACCCGCGGGGCGAACCCCCGGGGGCTGCGGTTCCGAGTGCTCACGGGCGTACACAAGGGCAGTGGCCGCCACTGCCAGCAGGGAGACGGGCCAGATCAGGGACAGGACGCAGGCAAGGAGGCCGTCCGCCAAGACGTGCTCTAATCCTCTTGCCTGTCCATAGGACAGCCCGTGCCATATTCCAATTATATTCGCGCAGGCCGCCACGCCCAAGACATAGACGAAGAATGCTATCCAGACGATGATCATGTTTGTCACCTTGTCTCAGCGAATCGGGGTCAATTCCTGGGTCTCGTCGTCATCCTTCAAAGGTAATCCGTTGGCGTCGATGAACCTTTTGCGGACGTCGCTGATGAGATTGGCCTCTGACTCGGCTCCCATGCTGGTCTCAGGGGCCTCCTGGGGCTCGGACTTTCCCGGGGAAGCCGGGATGGGGGTGTTCTCTATGTAAAGGACCGGACGCATGCGGCGCTTAACTCTGACCTTTCCATGCGCGGGAAACACAACGAAGTCGACGTCCTTCGCGCCAAGCCCCGCGATCAGCTTGTTCCTTTCCTCAGTGGTCTCCAGCGCATGGTACTGCATGCCTTGGGGTTCAAACACCAGCACGCCCCAGTGTCCCTTGTCAGGAAAATCACTTGATCGTCTGACGAACATGTATGGTACTCCACTATCGGGTTTGCTAGTGGTTTCCAGACATAGACCTGCATTTCCTTTTGTCTCCGTTGTTATTCCCTCTAAGTCCTTGCGGCGCCTCCTCTTACATCATGTTTCACTCGCGGCCGAAGGTCCATTTCGCCACCCGAATCGCCTCTGGATCCCCCGTCTCCTTGCCTGGCTCATCACTCAATTTTACCACCGGAATGCCGTTCACCGAGCGCAGCTTCATCACGATGCTGAGCGGGATGCAGTCGTCGAAGTCGTTGGTCAGGTGGGTTCCGATGCCGAACGACACCTTGAATGTGTCCTTGTAAGCCTCCTGCAGGGCGATGGCCTTGTCGATGGTCAGGCCGTCGCTGAAGATGATGGTCTTCCCCCGGGGGTCGACCCGCTGTTTCTCGTAGTGCTCGATCGCGGCCTGCGCGAACTCGAAGGGGTCTCCCGAGTCATGCCTTACCCCGTCGTACGCCCTGCTCAGTTCCATGTCGAAGTCCTCCCAGAACGCCTTGGTTCCGAATGTGTCGGTCAGGGCAATTCCGAGGCTCGCCTGGTAAACGCGCATCCACTGCCGGAGCGCGTAGCGATTGGCGTGACGCAGGGACTCAAGCGCGCTGACCCCCATTACCCACTCGTGCGCCATGGTTCCGATGGGCTTGAGCCCCATCGACCTGGCGAAGGAGACGTTGCTGGTCCCTGCCAGCGTCCCGAACGACTTCAATTCTCCCAGCACGGCCGAATGCGCCATGTGGCACCGGCGCCGACGGGTCCCGAAATCGGCGTAGCTGGCTCCCGCGAGCTCCATCCGCTGCCCCTTGGCGCGAGCCTTCCTCACCGCCTCCTTGACGAGGTCCTCGTCCCGGCCGTCCCATGCCAGGTTATGACAGGCCTCGCACACGAGGGCAAGCAGGGGAACCTCCCAGAGGATAGCGCGGCACCATGGCCCCCGGACGACGATCTGCAGGTCGCCGTCGTGGACCACCTCCACCTCCCGGGGGTCGAAGCGGTAGTTGCGCAGGTACTCGACGTACTGCGGCTTGAAGAACGGGATCGACCGGAGGTAGTCGGCCTCGGCGTCCGTCATCTTGAACTTCCCGACCGTGCCCGTGACCATGCGCTCAACCTCGCCTGCCACCCCCGGGGGGAGGGGAGCGGTGCCGCGGTTGTGGAACCGGTATTCCACCTGCGCGTCCGGGTAGAGTTCCAGGACGGCCTGCTGCATGGTGAACTTGTACAGGTCGTTGTCCAGAATGCCAGTGCTCATGCCTGCCCCCTCGTTCCTTGTTTGTTTCCTGCTACGGGCATCCCTGAGGTCGCCGCCTGATAAACCTGTTTCCTCTCCAGACCGCGCGGACCCGGTCAACGCAGGATGACGCGGATCTCGTGATTTCCTGGGCTTCACGATTTCCGCAACTGTTTACCTGTTCTACGAGTCTCCTCCCGCCACTTCGAAGATGCGGTCGATTACTCTCTGCTTGAGTCCTTCCCACAAAGGCCCTTCCCCAACGGGGGCCGCAATGCCGAGTGGAGCGCTGGCGCCTCCCTGTCCCATCTTGCCCCCGGAGTGCTTCTTGCCGAAGATGCGCTTTGCGAAGTCGTCGACGTCGATCGACTTGTTCTGGCTACGGATGCTGGCCTGCAGATTTTCCCCGACGACGGAGAATATGATTGAGGTCTCGACTCCTTCCAGCCTTATCATCTTGTCCGCGATGACAGGCAGGCAGTCTCGCTTGGCCGCGGCGATGATCCCGACGGTGCCCACGAACGTGGAGTCGCGCTGCTCCCAGTTCCCGTCCTTGTTTATCTCCTTCTCAAGCTCGAAGAAGTATCGCGGGTAGGGGTACCTCTCTATCTGACTGAGTTTGGCCCGGTCAATGAAGGCGCTCAGTTCCCTGGACGCCTCCCAGTCCCTGTCAGTGCAGGTGTCAGAGGTAAGGTCCTGCGTGTCGCTGCGGATGCCAAAGAAAAGGGCGGTGGCGACCCTGGGGTCCAAGCTACTGGCGCTGGCGCTGGCGCCATCAGGCGTCTCATCCCCTTCTTCCTCGCGCCGGATATGCCCGACTACCCCCTTGATCATCTCCCAGACGAGGGTGCTGGCCGAGCCAACCTGATCTATGATCGATATGCAATCCTTCTCCGACTCCTCAGACCTGTGATGGTCAATGACGAGTATGGGGTGGCCCTTCGGCTTGGAGTTAGCCGTCGTCGCGTCGACTATGACACATCCCTGATAGTTGTCGTTGTCATCCGAGTCCTTTATCATCCCGACGTCGAGCGTGTTCAGCATGGTCTTGTTCTGCGGATGGGATATCTCGCCCGTATACAAGATCCTCGCCTTCCTGTCGAACGAGAAGGAAAGCAGCCACTGCATCCCCATGGCCGCGCCGATGGCGTCGGGGTCCGGGGTTCCATGGGTGACGATAGCAACCGGAGAGTCATCAAGCGACCTCAATCTGTCCTTGATCGCTTTTACGTCCATGCCTGCCTCGCTTCCCTTTAACTGCTGACACCCTGGGGCAATTCGTCAGGCTACGACCTAGGTCTCGAACTCGACAAGGTAACGCAAAACGTTCTGGTCTTCTTGATAAACGATCCACTCGTTGTTCATCACATGGCTGTAATTCGCCTTGCCAAACACGCTGTGGCAACCCCCCGGGGGGGAGGTATACCCGCGCGGGCCTGGAGCCAGGAAGGGTTTCCCGAGGACGACGTCGCCGAGGAACATGAAGGCCTTGCGGCCTCGCACTGCGCCGCGCCCTCCGGACCAGAACGAGTTCTGTAGGCTACAGTATCCCGCGGCCTTCTTCCAGTCGTCGGCCCAGTACGTTCCAGGTCCGAACATGGCTCCTGTGATGGCTACGCCCACCAGCTTCTTCGGCATCATCAGGCTCTTGGACAAGATTCCGCTGACATTGACGGAGCGGGTGCCGTGGAACAGCAGGGCGGTTCTGGAGTCCCTATGGGCCGAGAGCGTCCCGTTCAGGTCGGGTCGCGAGCGAGGCGAGAACATAGGCTTCTCCCGGGAACTGGGCTTCTGCGCGGCAATCTGCGCCTGCTTGGCGTCGAACCGATGGCGGCAGGTCGGCTTGTTCGCCTCCCAGATGTTATGGACCTTCATTTGCCCAAGTCCCCTGTGGAGGTTTCGCGTCGCCCGGGGCAGGAAGTCCATGATCCACTTGCCTTCCCCCCGGGGGTCAAGCCAGCGCATCTCGAGGTCTATCCCATCCAGGGGATTGCGGGTCATGTCGTCGATGTCCTCGAGGCTGGTGGACAAGGCTTGCTCGAACGCGTCAAGGTCCTGTTGCCATGTCAGGATGTTCTTTTGCGACAGAACCCACGTGGACTCGTCCGCGCCGACGGGCTTGACCTTCGGGATGCGCGAGTAGAGCAGCCGACTGAATTCTCTCAGCCGCTTGTCCTTGACCTGACGGTCAGGGTCGTCGCCTACTTTCGACAGCCGCTTCAGGGCCTCCGTGAGGATGTGCCTACCTTCGTTGATGGCATCCTGGGTAGGGATGCTGTCGTCCGCCATCGAGTTGCGCGTGTAGTTGGCGGTCGCTACGTTTAGGTCGTGCATCAACTGCATGACCTTCGGATCCGGCAGGGAGTCCGCGCGCCTCGCCTTGCTCGACTTCTTGGTTTTCTTGGCGGGAGCGTCTCCCGTCTGAATCTTCTTCGCCCCGGGCAATCCGGTCGACCTGGTTGCCTGCGGGCGGACGAGGTAGCAGTCCTTGCCCTTTTTTGCCCGCAGGGCCTGTATCCCGGAGATCTTCGTCCATTCTCCGCGCTTGTCATTCTTGCTGTGCAGTTGCTTCTCGTATGCCTTCCGCGCCTCGTCCTCGCACATGGCCATGACGAACTGGAAGTCCGGACGGGAAGCGCCGGTGCGGCCCCACTCGAAATAGGCGTACCATTCCCCCGTCTGCTTGGATCTGACGACGGCCCCGTGGTAGAACTTGTTGGTGTCCCGTCCGTCCTGGGTGAAACATCCCAGGTCAGCGACCCCAGTGTCCTCGAACTCCCCATCCTTGACCGCAGGAGGGCCAAAGCACTCGAAGTCATCGGGGCCATGGCAAGCAGGAAACTGACGTTTTGGTAGTTTGGTAGCCATTTCTTTCGTCTTCTTTTCCCAGGGTTACAATAGCCTGCTTCCTGTGAACTGCCAGTCCGTGAACAACTTCCCGTCCGGGAAGAAGATCAATTGCCGGATGACGTTCGTATCCGGCTCCAGCGTCAGGCAGTTCGACACACAGACGTTTTGTCCCCGGAAGTCATAGACAGCGGCGCCGTGGGGCAGTGTGTAGAGCTTGGTCCCCTCCGTCTGAACATGCTCTTGAATAGCCAGACACGCGAGATCGCTGAGGCGATTCAAGTCGATCCACTTGTTGACCAACGGACTAGTGGTTGTCGCGTCCCACGCGGGTGTCACGGGCCTCCATGTCAGTTGCTCGACTTTGTTCTCCAAGCAGAAGTCCACGAGGCGCTCGAAGGCCTTCGGGCCATCAACGCCCCCCTTGATGCCGATCGTGGTATACCTTACGATCAGGCCCGCGTCATGGGCGCGCTTGATGGCGTCCTTCATGTCAAGGAGCTTCTTCCTCTTTGGCCAGTAGATCCTGTGGTTGAGGTCGGGATCCGATCCGACGTTGGATATCATGATGGTAGTCATGCCCGCGCTGTACCAGTCGACAAGCATGTGCCCAACCCGATATCCTCTCCAAGTGGATTCCCCGAGGAACGCGCCGTTCGTTTGTAGTTCGACGAACGGGAATCGACCCTCGAGTTCCGCCAAGTAGGTGTATATCTGATTCGGATAGAGGGTAGGCTCCCCTTTCCCCGTTATGAGGACATTGGTGATGCCGCATCTCTCGGCTATCTGCACCGCCTTGCGCAGGTTCCGTATGTTCAATTCGATCAGAACATCGCAGCCTTTGTTCGTCTCCGTCATGCGCGACACGCAAAACGGGCACTGCGCGTTGCAGGCCTTGGTCCCCGCGACAAGCGACATCGTCTGAAATTTCATCTGACATTCTCCTTATGTTCAATCGTCGGATGGCGCGGACCCTGTACCCCCCCTACTCCGATCGACGGATACGTCTTCTTGTCCCCTCACGTTTTACGGGTCTGCCGCGTGGAGTTCGACGGGGGAAAGCGATTCGAGAGACACTGCCCCAGCCTTCCCGCGGAGCCACGCCACCTCGCCCCCCGACAACAGGTGGCCTATGTATCGAACCTCGTAGACATTATCGTCGTGCGGACCGCCGATGATCGGGTGGTAACGTACCTTCTGACCTACACGGCATTCTGACATTTTCACCCCCATGGTCTTTGGCCAAGTCGGAAACCTCTTTGGTGCGAGCGTCTTCTTTTCCTAGTTCCTGCTCGCAATAACGCGCGACCTTGACGATCCGTCTGGCAACGAAGTTCTTAAGCCAACTCCTCGTTGCAGGCAGCGCGTCTAGGTGGCCCATGACTTTGTTCGCATATTCCTGGCCTCCGATCAATACGATTGCGACGGCGGCGTTAGCAACAATGGCACTGAAATACGGGATGTCAAGCAGCAGGTCGTTGGCATGAGATGCAAACACCTGAAAAAGAGTTTCCTCCAGGTTCGCATGAATATTGTCGGGGATAACGGTTGCCTTTCTCGCGACCATCTTGGTCGCCTCGCATACCAGAGCCTGGTTTTTCATGCTCATGAAACGAGCGATCACGTCACAGTCCAATGAACTACGGGAAGCCATCGCAATGAAGAGCCTGACGCCTGCGGAGGTAAAAACATTCATGTATTCGTTGTCGCGATGCTTTTCCACGAAACTCACGACAGCATCCCTGAGCGGCTTCTCGCCGCGAGTCCACAAAGGAGCAAATGAATACATGTTGGCTAGGAACACCCCCTCGGCAGATAGAACCGCCCTGCCCTCCAAAGAGGGGTCAGTCATCTTGCCGTCAACAAACTGCTCGATTTCCCGCATCATCCGCTCGATTTTATCCGACATCGTTATCTAGCCCCCGCCGATGAGCCAGAGGTACTCCGCTGGCCCCGGAGAGTCGTCGAACCGGGGCCAGCGGGACGTTGCTACTTGGCGGAAGCCAAATCTGCGGCCGGCTTGCGGACACGAAACATGCTTTCGTCGAACACCCGCGGGAAAGCCTCGCTCGTGGCGTAGCGGATCTGCTTCATGGGCTGCTCATTGGCCCAGGCGTTCATGGCCTTGACAAACAGCGCCAGCACGTAGTCTCGGAAGCCGCTGCCGTTGTGCCCCAGGCCCCTGTTGAGCCGAAGGATGGAACGGCGCAGTGCCAGCGACGGGCTGTCGGTCTCGAGGTTCACCCCCGTGGCCACCTCCTCGATGAAGGCGTCAGCTAGTTCCTCATCGTCCAGCGCGCGCATCAGGACGTACTTGCAGAACGCAGCCTGCGCGAGGCACCCCCCGATCTCGCGAAGGTATTTGCCGGCGGGCAGGCGGACTGCGTCCCGGGCCTTCGGATGGCGCTCGAGCACGCTCATGATGTCGACGTTGCCCGCGCGGTTGCGGGCGATGTTCTGCGACGATCGGTTCTCGTAGCGCCAGATGTACTTCAGCAGCGCGGCCAGCGCGGTGGAGTTCGCCTCGCCCCGTATCTGCATGATGTGGGCCGCGGTCCTGCCCATGCCGCAGTCGATGGTGGCCTGCGCGTTGTCGTCCGTCACGCCGCGAACGACGATGGTCTCGATGCTCTGGCCTGACTCGATGATCGCTTGCAGACGGTGCTGGCCGTCGATCAGATGCCCCTCCTCGTCAAAGGTGATAGTCTGGCCGTTGAAAGACCACTGGTTCATACGCATCTGATCCGCGTAGAACTCGATGCGCCTCCGGGAAAGCTTGCGGTTCGCCTCCTGCGTTTCCAGCCACCGCTTGGCCTTGCGAGGTCCGACCTTCTCCCGGTTCGACTTGATGTACGTCCTTTTCTTGCTTTTGCCCATCTTCAGTCTCCTGTTTTCAAAAAGAAAAATACTATGCCCCAAGCGGGTTCCTCGAATGCGTCTATAATACACAAAATGCGGCGCACGCACAAGCGTCGGCAAAGAGGCCCCGGAGCAACCGGGGCCTCTTTGCCTTATTTTTCAAACTCCTCAACGATAGCACCACCGCTATCGCTCAATGCTCGTTCTTCCGTTTCTCAAAGTAGCCCATCTCATCCGCCAGCGCCCCAATATAGCGCCCGTCCGCGTCAAAGCAGAAATGCGTCTGCGCCACGGAAATGCCATGGTCTCCACGGTACACGCCATATTCGTTTCGCCATTCCTCAAGCCCTACTCCCATGCAGGTGAAGAAGGCAACGAATTCCTCGTAGTCCGTCATCGCTATGCTCCCGATGCAACTCACAGTGGCCACCGTAGTGGAAAGCGGGTCACGCTGCCTCCACAGGGAGTGCCTCAACTACCGAACCCCCCCATGGCCGTCTGGCTGAAACTGGCGCCGCCCTGGGACGCGCGTACCGCGCTCTGGCTGAAGACCTGGAAGGCCTTCCTGACTTCGGTCTCGCTGTTGCCAGGGGTCAGGATCCACTCGTCCTGGACGCCCATCTGCTGGAAGATGCGCTTGAAGTCGGCCCCCGCGTCGTCCTTGATCCCCATGGCGGCAATGATGTGGCACTCCTGCCGCAACATGTCCTCGACCAAGGGCTTGACGTCCAAGGCGCTGGATGAGGAGTGCTGGTCCGCTCCGTCGGTAACGATCAGGGTGATCGTCCGGGCCGGCACTCCAGAGTCCGCGAACTCGCGGTGCTTGGCCATGACCGTGCCCAGCAGGGCGATGGTCTGGTCGTACAGCGGCGTCCCCTTACGCGGGTCGTAGTTCTGCGGCGTCATGACCTCGGCGTCCTCCAGCTTCCGGTAGGGGAACAGCACGTCCCCGTTGAGATAGCGGGTGTGCGCCAGAACGGCGTCCGTCTGCTTCGATTTCTTCAGCGCATCCAGAACCAGGTTGTGCCCATCGATGACCGCCTGCTTGTTGCCTGCGAACTGGATCGACCCGCTGTCGTCCGGCATCATCGTCACCAGAACGACCTCGCTGGCCTCCACGTCGTCGGCGGAGATGCCCAGACCGGCCTGAATCTGTGCCCCCAGGTCAATGGAGTTCAGGGCCTGCATCGACTGCAGGCTCAGATCCCCCTCGTCATGGGCTTGCTTGAATACCTCGCCCAAGTCTGCCACGTTGCTGCTCATGATCGTCTCCTCGTTCGATGAACCCCTCCCCCAACAAACTCCGCTGGAACGGCTCGACACAAAAACAGTAAGCGTTGGCACGTTCGATTGGAGTCCGGGGGAGGGGCTCGTATGTCGGTCAGCCTTAGCTACAGGCTGATGCCATCCCATTCCTCGATGGGCTTGGTGGATCTGACGACATGCATGCCAGCGTCCTTGAATTTCTGGATCGCCGCTACGGCGTCGTCGGTAAAGTCCGCCACGAACCCTCCCTGGCCGTCAGGGATCGCGACCGAGCTCATGCAGTCCTCCATGATGTAGCACTTGCGCGCCAGGGACTCGTCCTGCGCGCGGATCTCGCTCAGCAGGTCGTCGATCGTGAACTTGACGCAGTGGCTCGCGGCCTGCCCCGCGATGATGACGGCGTCGCTGTCCAGCAGCGTGTTCAGAAACCGGGTGTTCTTCTGGCCCACCGGCTTGTGGTCCTGGGTTGCCAGAACCTCCGGGCGCAGGACGGAATAGTTCTCCGTCAGCAGGGCGCCCCCCTTGACCTCCAGATCCCCCTTGGAGGACCGGGCGAAGGAATGGAAAGCCCGCGCCTCGGCGACTGTTCCCGCGAGCGCGTGTCCCTCAGAGCCGAGCAGGCAGTGGAAGGGCCAGAGGTAGAGCTGGTACTTGCCAGCCTTCTCCAGCTCCTGGCAGTAGTGCTTGACGTAGCTGACCAGCCACGTGTAGTTGCCGTTGCACAGCCACTTCGCCATGGCGGGGTTGGGATTCAGCTTGCCTTCCGAGATGTCCTGGGTGGAGACGGTCGTGTGCGCGGCCGGGGCCTTGCCGTCCTCGCCGACCCAGAAGCTCGGGAAGAATACCTGGAACGGGAAGTGAGTGTCCATCGTGCAGGTCACGTCGGTGATGGCGGGGAGGTTCTTGTAGATGAACTCCGCTGTCCGCGCGGAGTCCTCGATCGCGCCGCGTCCGCCGCGGCCACCTACGTAGAGCGTCCCCTCGGGGAAGCAGAAGTCCTTCTGGGCGTCGATCAGCAGCAGGTGGACGCGGAATTTGTCGGCGCCGGACGGAGCCACGCCATGCTTCTTAACCCACTCCTGCGCCTTCTCGAACAACATGGCCTCGTTCGGGCGGTAGCCCCACTTCTCGGCGGACTTCGGGTCGTAGAAGTCAGGCAGGGGCAGTTGCTTGACTGGCGTCGCGGTGCTCATCTTCTTCTCCTTCACTTCAAACTCAGGACGCCAACCTCCTGGCGCCCGGTGACGTACACGCCATTCTTCCCAGCGAAGAGATGGCAACCTTCATTCACGAACGGCTCCGTGTCGGGGAACTCCTTTTCCACCTCCAGTAAGCCGCCGTTGTTCCTGATCCGCCTCAAGCCCTCGTCAGAGGCGCTTAGCAGCATCTTGTCAAACGCCCACTTTCCCCTGATTCCGGATAGCCAGGGATGGTCGGCCTGGTCGGTCTGCTCCGTCGCCAGAACCTCGCCGTGGCGACTGACCACGTGGCATTCGTTGACCTTCCTCTTGCCCTGCTGCGTGCTCACGAAGAACCAGCAGCAATGATCCCCGAAAAAGCAGGTCGAGTCTATCAGTTGGCCGCGAACCTTGACGTTGACGGAGTCGTTGATCTTTCCGTTGACGTCGAATACGAAGGCCACGCTCAACTGGCCGGCGCGATAGAAGCCCAGGCCGAACTCCGGGCCCACCCAGAAGAGGGTCTGGTTCCTCAGCACGTCGCCTATCCTCTTGTATCCCAGTATATCATCACGATAGAGTACACCGTCCTGCAACCAGAACTTATCGCGCCCGTTGGCGTCGAATATGGGCAGGTTGCCGTAGAAGTCGACCGGCAACTGCTCCAACTTGCCATCCTTGTCCACGACCAGCGCCGGCTTCCCGGACATGCCAATGAGAGTCTGATTCCCGCAGATGCGAAAGCGCATCTGGTGATGCGCGGACCCCTTGAGGACCTTTACTCCCCCTTCTCTCCAAAAATGTCCGTCTTCCCAATAGAGCCACCTCATCTGGCCATCCTGCATGGCGGCGAACAGGATGGTTCCCTTCGTGGAGAATATCTTCTTGTATTCCACGTTGCCCTTGACGACCTCCTTAACGAGCGGAACGACCTTCTGGCACTCCGGGCAGGACTTTCTCGCGTGCTCGAAGCCGCAGCCCGGGCAGACGCGCCACTGCGTGTTCAGCAACTGCAGCGGGAACGGACCCCGCGTGTCCTTCTCGAACACCTGGCGTAAGTAGTCCGCCAGGTCGTCCGGCAGGGACTTGAGGGGCCGCGCGGGCTTCGGGTACTTGACCTCCGAGTCAAATACCGTGATCCGGTGCAGGGGCCGCGCCGGGTGGGGCACCTTGCGCTTCTTGTCCTTGGGACGAAAAACCCCCCCGTATGGGTCAACGAACATCAGGGTCTGCATGACCATGACCGCGAAGGCGTACCAGTCGGAGTCCTCGTTGTGGGGCCTGACCAGGACGGGCCTGTTCTGGCGCGCGTCGCACAGCAGGGGATCCACGAATCGCTCCGTGTAGACACGGCAGGGAAACGTCCTGAACTGCCAACTGTCAGCGTCGATGACGTAGGGCGTATCGCCTTTGACGAGGACGTTGAGGTCGTTGAAGTCACCAACCACCGCGTCCTTCTCGTGGATCGCCTCGACCACCTGGGCCAGTTTCTTCAGAATCCTGTTGACGACATTGTTGTTGACGCCATGCCGGAAGGACTTCTCTCCATAGCGGAGCAGAGGCTCTGCCCCCTCGACCATGTCCATCACGTAGCCAACGATCTTTCCTTTCCTGTCGGTCGCAACGTCCAGCGGGACGATGACGTTCGACGGCACCCCCCGGGGGAACTGGGTCAACTTCTGCTGGTGCTCCTCTATGCGAATCCTCGCGGCCTGGCGCTGGTCGACGGTCAGGTGGTCGGGATGGTTCTCTCCCTTGAAGACTTTGAGCGCGTGACCACCGGGGATCCGGTAGACGTCAGCTTCGCCGCCTTTGCCTATGCTATCGGTAGGAGCAACGCTTATGCGCTTGCTTCTGACGTAGACTTGCATCTTCTCACCACCACTAGCGTCGTGTCGTCCGGCAGCAGGCCCTTCTGCTCTTCCAGAAGACGGTTCTCGTAATCCACCTTGCGCGAGTTCCTGTTGATCAGGCGCAGCCGTCGAGAGACGGCGAAGGAGTTCCTGAAGTAGCGGTCATCAGCCCAGAACTGGGAGAGAGCGCCAACCTCCTCGCTCTTCCCCGGGAGTCTCCGGCGCCTGAGTTCCGGGATGTTATCAACCCCGTCGGTCCCGACAAGAATGGACTCGATGTCCGCCGTCTTCCACTCCCAACGATCGAAGGCGCTCCTGTCCCGCTGGTCCGGGTTCGTAACCGCGTATCCGATATAGGACGGCGCGTTGTTCTGGTCGATGGAATGAACGACGAGTCCCTCCGACAAGGTGCAGCGGTTAATCAGGCCGTCCCCGCACGACAGCACGGTTGTCTTCTCGTCGTCCATGACCAGGACGATGGAGGTAAAGAGGAAGAAATCTGAGACGGCACTCGAGAGGCTGTCACTGACCCATTCCGAGACCACGGACAACTTCGAGGCCACCTCCATGCGCAGCCTCTCCTGGTCGACGCGGCCCAGCCTCCTTTTCTGCGCCCATGCCGACATCACGAGCATGCGGGCCCCGAGCAGCGCGCCTGCCTCGCTATACCTCCCGCTGCCGCAGCCGTCGCACACGGCCGCGACAATTAGGTTGTCGTCGGTCTTCCAGAAGTAGGAGTCTTGGTTGTTCCGGCCGGCCATCTCGTGATCGCGGCCCCTGACGCTCCCACCGGCAATTTGGAATCCGTTCACGGGTCAACTGCTTTCCTAAATGCGGCAACTCGTAGAAGTCACCAAGGATTGGGTTCTTGCCCGCAAGCGCACATGTACGTACGCTTTGACAAGAACCTAAATGAACTCTACCCCCCGGGGGGACAGGCGAACGCGCCTTATCTTGATCGTCTCGCTCTCGTCAAGTTGCTCTTGCCAAGCATCCCGGGATAGGTCGATGGTTCTTTTGTCCTCGAAGAGGGCAGGCCCCGAAACCAACTCCAGAGGCACGTCTCCGATGAAGGCCCCCCAGGCCTCCAGCGGCTCGCTCTCCTCCATTAGTTGGAGCGCGCGGCGGAAGGCTGGCATCAGGCGGGCAATGTAAAACGCCCGGTGAACACCATGTTCGCTGTCGTCCGCAATCATATCCTGCCAACACACGTCCAGCGTATGTTTGTGTATGCGCAAGAGACAGTCATCCAGCTCTCCCTTGGGCAGGACAGCCGGGGTTGCAACGTTCTCCTGTTCCCGGAGAACCTTCCACTCCTTGATGATGCGGACGATGGGGTCGCTCGGGGGCTGCTTCTCAAGGTCTTCCTCCATCCACCCTTCATGCGTTGTGGCAAGGTGGTAGAACTCCTCCATGCTGCAGACGTCACATTCGGACGACTGACGGAGCGCGTCGAACAAGATGTCTCGCATGCGGCTGACGTTGGCGCAGCAGGCGGGCAGGATCTTGCTCTCGCATCCGCAAATATCGACCCATGTTATGGCGGCAAGTTGGATGCTGACGGCCCTGAGTTGGCCCTCAAAGTCATGGTCATATATCGGTTTCAATACGGATTCGTGACGGCTCTCATCTACCTTCAATGCGACGCGCGCATCCATGTTGCGCATGGCCTCGTCGGTTTTGCGCTGCGCGGCCTGGACAGCCTGGTCTCCCATCTCCTCTACGGTGCGCCGCCCCTTGAAGGTCGCCCGGATCTCGTAGGTCACCCGAACCGCCTCGGCATAGCCGTGGTCCATCAGCCACTTCAGATCCTCCCACTCGGGATGGCTGCGCTCGGCATTTAACTGCTGCTCGTGAACCAGCCTCCGCAGGGTCGACAGACGTTGCTTCTTCTTCTCAACCATGGACATTGCGGTTCTCCTAGGCCAACTGGGGCTGTCATGCCTCGCGCTTGACTGTGTTCAATATAGACCCCACGGAGATCAAAGGCAAGTTGGTCTGTACAACGAGTCCATGAGGCGCCCTATGACAGCCCGCATTGTCCGCAATCCCAGCTTCAACGTACGATTCACTCAAGGTTTTGATCATCCTGTTGCGGCAGCGGCAGTGGGCCAGGCGTATATTCAGCCTCGTCATGTTCTCGTCCGCAACAGGCGCACCAGTATGATCCATCGGCAGGGTCAAGATCGATCTGCCCACACTCAGGACAGCAAGTCGGGACACCACACCAGTCCGTCAGTTCCTCCAGTTCATATTCTCGGCCTATTTCGTCGTAGGCCCTGAATTTCTCGGGCACATGGCAGGTCCGCTTGACCCGTACAATCCCGTAGTGCCCTCGCCACAACGCGTGGCGCGCAGCATACAGCCCCTCGCATCGTGGCTGATGCTTCATGGGCTCCCATATTTCGTCTGCTATCAAATTGCCTGCTTTCTCAAACTCGCCGTCTCGGTTTGCTTCAGCGTCTTGGTTGATTTCCTTGTCGAAAATCATTATGGCATCGACTTTCCCAGAGACGCATTGCGCCGAGCAGTTCAGGCCTATCCCCTGCGACAAGGCCACTCCCAGCATCGCGGTGTGTTGGCGTTCAGAGGTCTTGATGTGCTTCGCGGGGGCGTAAACGTATATACATACCTCACACTCAAGATCCTCGAAATTTACAAAGATCTTCTGTGGCCACAAGTTGTTAATGGCCCACTTGCGACAGACATCTCGCAAGACATTTAGTCTCCTCATCCACTTCCGATCAGCATCCTCATGCCTATGTCTCTTCTGGTACTCTTCCAGCAACTGCAAGATTTCGTTAGCGTCAGTCATTTATTGTCCTTGTAGAGCGGTATGCCATCGGAGCACGCCCCGTCATATTTCTCGGCACAAGACGAACAAACGTCTGCCTCGTAAACCGTGCCCCAGCAGTTCCAATCTATCCTGCGCTCGGCCACCGCTCCGCAGCAATGACACTTCAAGTCGAGATCCCACTTTCTCTTCGGTACGTAGGAGTGCCACATGAGTCCGTACCTGATGTCAAGGTAGGCCTTGTTCTCCTCTTCTTTCAGGTGCTCCTTGGTGGAACTGGCCGCCGAGAAGAAGTCTGTCGCCTCGACCTTCCCACGGGCACGACCCAACTTCCAAGCCGCCTCCAGGGCTCTCGCTATAGCCACGGACGAGTCGTCAAGGCCAAACCTCTTTAGCACCATCGGTATTTCGCGGAATTCCAAGCAATCTAGTTGCATAATTCATGCCTCCTTACCTATATTATAGCGCGCCTTTTGAAAACAAGAAAGGGCCTCGAACGTTGTATAATTAAGACGGAGAGTATTAAGGAGTACAACAGTGAGTGACACGACGGACAAGAGTTTTCACGACGCGGGGCCGCTCATGCGGCCTCAGGTAAAGACCGACGGCGGCCCCTGGGCCACCCACAACATGCCCTGCTGCATTCATGCCGATTCGCACGCTGTATACGATCTTGGCACGGGCATATTCCACCCCTCCTGGAAGGCCCAGAAAGAGGGATGGGCCTTGGTGAAACTGCCCGGCTGGGCATGCTGGCTTCTCAAGAAGTACCGCATGCGGAACGGACCGCCTCGATAGGGTCCGCGCGCCTTGGAAAGTTACTTGGGTCCGCGCCGGAGCACGGCGGCGTGACACTAAGTAAAAAAGACAGACTTTTGTCTTGACCAAGGAGCGCGCTATGAGTAACCTGACTTTCCGCTACCCCGACGACCCCGCACGGATGCCGGCGGACCAACTCCCCAGACTGGAGAGAATGAGTCCGGGTCTATGGTGGGGGTTTACAAAGGGTGACGGATGGCGACGGCCTGCCTACTGCGAAGGGAGTGGAGTCTGGACGTTCCACTCGAAGCGCGGTGACGGAATCGAGGCCCGCAAGTCCCCTCCCAAGGGGCTAGTCGAACTTTTCTCCGCGATGGATTGGCCTGAAGGTATCGCCATCGACATGGAGTGGATGGGGCCCCGGCTACGGGAACATTTCCCAACCGAAGACGACCACGAGTTCTGGATCTTCGACATGACCTACTGCGCGTGGAAATGGCAGGGAAAGACACCCTTTGCAAAAAGGTGGGTGCACCTGTCAGAAATCTTCCACGACGCGGCCCGCGGCAAACCCGAGAACTTCCCCCGGGTGAGGCTGCTGGCGCCCTACAAGGAGAACCTGGCGCAGGCGTTCGAGCAGGAACAAGCAAACCCCCTGTCCGAGGGCCTGGTTCTGCGGCACGTCCGAGGGCACCTCGTTGGCGACCTCAACGGACCCAGGAAGAATCCGGGCGCCATGAAGAAAGTAAAGTACCGGAACGCGAAAGAGAAGACTGCATTCTAATTATGATTCCGAGTTGCTCCCGGGTTTTGCCCGGGAGATGATTGAAAGAAAAAGGAGGATGACCATGGGCAGAGGCAACGAGAAGGACGATATTCGCTTGTATCTCGAGCAAGCAGGGGAGTATGAATTGCTTACGCGCGATGAGGAGATGCGTCTCGCGAGGGCCTGGCGTGAGAACCATGACGAGACAGCACGAGAGAAACTTGGCTTGCATAACCTGCGTCTTGTCGTGAGCATCGCCGTCAAGTACACGTGCTCCTTCATGTCTCTCATGGACTTCATCCAGGAGGGCAACATCGGGCTGATGAAGGCGATCGACAAGTTCGACCCAGACAGGGGAAACAGGCTCTCCACCGTCGCTACTTGGTGGATATGGCAGTCGATCGGTCGCGCGGTAAGCGAGAAAGGCGGCAACGTAATCCGGCTCCCCGTCAATACGAGGAACATCCTGCACAAGTTCAGCAAGACCAAGTCGGAACTCGCCCACAGTCTCATGCGCGACCCGGAAGACGAGGATGTCATCGAGGCGATGGACCTGTCGGAGCCCCAGGAGGCGTGCCTGAGGAACGCTTTGGCTTCCAGGGTCGTCTCCGTGGAGGACGAAGAGAGTAGCTGCGGGATCGAGAACCTCTTCGGAGAGCTCGAGGAGAACATCTCTGAGTTCGATGACTACCGGGTAAGGGACGCCATCAGCATTGCGCTTAACAGCAAGGAGCGCATGATCATCAGCCTCCGCTACGGGCTAGACGACGGCAAGCAACGCACGCTCGATACGGTGGGCCAAGAGCTCGAGCTGACGAGGGAGCGCGTCCGCCAGATCGAAAGCCAGGCCCTGGACAAATTGTCGCTCTTCCTGTCAGGGTCGCTTATTTATTTAAATCCACGCCACTCGGGCAAATCCGGCTTGCAGCAGGACTGCAAATCAGGAGTTGACTGCTGACCTAGCGGCCGCCCGCTAGCGACTGTAACCAATTCTCCGTACCTATATTCACGCGACCACTCCAAAGGACCTCATCAAGGTCCTGATCAGCCACCTCTATATCCCAAGCTACCCGATCAGTCGATTGATGGCCGGTGAGGACAATATTATCATCAGTCACCTGCCACATCTGCGGAATACCACTGCGATCCACTTCAAATGCAGTTGCCTTCCAAGGTCCACCAGAAGCCAACATCTGCACAACCGTAGGGCCGGTTGGATCCTCAGGCAAATTATCAGCAATCCTATCGATTTCATTAATCCGTCTTCGCCCCTTTAGGTACCCATTCTACGAAGTCAGCGCAAATTTGATAAAATTCCTGACCCTCCTCATCAGGATGGTGGAACGACAATATCTGTATCCCCCGATACAGCCGTGTAGATTCTACTGTGAGAAGCCTCCCCTTCAACTCCTCACCCCTTTTCCTGGCCCATTCCTTTTCTTCCTTCGTAGCCCTATCATCCCCTTTGGGCCAAGTCACTATCCTGAAGAAATCGCCCTTCTTGAATCTGTGAGACATCCTCAATCCTGCAGAGCCAATCTTGCCTCCTCCATGCCCCTTTTTTCCGGACTGCTTATCAAGATACAACATCTTAGGAACAACCACCGAAGTATACTCACGTACAGTGTCCTCATCTGGCGAGAACTCACGATCATCTGGATCACAATAAACACGACAATAAGCCAAAAACCGCGCCTGCAGCTCATCATCAGTCTGCACATAATAAAAAGCGTCCTCACCACTATTCATCATAACCTGGATCAACATAATTCTCTCCTTCCTTGCCCCTGGTCTTGCCTCCTCCACGCCCCTTTTTTCCGGGCTGGTGGGCGCAGTCCGGACTTAATAAAGACCTCCAAAGACCTCCTCCAAGACCTACCACCGGTTGCATATTAAAATGCATACTTCAGTTGTCAATTTCTTGATCCACGTCCACCCACTGGTTGGCCAAGGGGTAGATGACCTTCATGATCGCCTTGTCAATTCTATGGCTTTTCCCGTTGATCATGTGCCATATTACCCCCCTCAAAACGGCCGGGGCATCTTTCTGGGCGATTCCTAGCTTCTTCTTGGCCTGCGAGTCGCCCTTGTCGTAGTGCTTGGCCAGAAAGTCGTTGGCCATGGCCAAGATCCTAGACTTTGCCTCGTCGTACTGGGACTCGATCTTGTCCTTGTATTGCTCGGCCAGTTCGCGCATTTCCTCCGGAATCTCGGCCATTCGAGACTCCGAGACCTTGCCGTCCGACATCGCCTCCCACATCAAGATGGGCGAGAGGCCCATCATGACCTTCGACATGTCCTTGTACCAGTCGGTCTTGACCTTTACCCTGCGGCCGTCCTGAAACCTTATGACGTACCCCTCGAAGTGCTTGGCTTTACTCGCCACCTCCAGGCAGTCTTCCAGGCTCAGCGAGTCGTAGCGCCGAACGACATGCAAATCGGCCAGTCTGGCCCACTCCTCGACCAGGTCGCGCGGGTACTCCTCCCCGGTATGGCGGTTGAAGGCCGCCAGCACGTAGAGCCCCGTCTCGTCGTAGTCCAGGATGATCTTCTGGTCATGATTGATGATCTCGAAGACCAGCGTCGCCTCGTCCGGCAAGGCCGACAGGTTCTTGCGCGAGATGTACTGTGTGGCCCACTGCGACCCAGGGGAATGGAACGACCCCCGGCTGGCCACCTTGTACTCGCCCTGGTGGCGGTAGAGGACGCCAAGCCATCCATCCAGCTTCTCGTAGACCTCGTAGGGCTTGTCCCACGGGAGGTTCTCGCGAAGGGTCTCCTCGCGCTCCCCGAGGTTGAAGAACTTTGGAAACGCCCAGGCCACGCACTCCCCCGTCTCAAGATCATAGATGTGGCCACGGCAGTTCAGCGTCACGTCGTCCCAGGCGCGATCGAATACACACTGGTCGGTATAGGTGTAGATCGCCAGCCTGTCGTCGTCCGTCCTGTCCCCGCGCAGCAGGCCCGCCTCCATGTACGCCTCCCTGCGGGCGACGTGCTCGTGGGGGTTCTCCTTACACCCGGGGAAGGAGTTCGTCGCGTAGGCGCGCTTGGCCTGGACGTAGTGGGGCCGCTGGGTAGCGGAGTCCCAGAACTTCAGGTACCCGCCGAACACGCAGCCGCCGTCAAGGTGGGCGATGTTGTTATAGCATGGCCCCGCGGGGTCGGGGTTGTGCCCGAAGAAGACCCTCGGGGCGTCGGACGGCCATAGACGGTTCCACAAGATCCCCGTCTGCGCGTCGAAGTAGGAGTCCCCTCCGTAGTAGCGCATGTAGAGGCAGTCGGACCTGAACTGCTCGTCCGGGTCTCGCGTCGGGTCGAATCCCGCGTGGACAACGTAGCCATGGGGAACCCGGAGGATCAGTGGGCAGCCCTTGAGGAAGGAGACGAACTCATCCTTTACCTGCTCGCCGTCCTCGTCCTGCTGGAACGAGTCGATCGTTGCCTGCAGGCCATGGGCTAGCTTGACCGGGTTGCCCTTGGCCCAGCGCAGGAACTTGTCCTCGTGGTTTCCAAGGACCATGTGGAGGTTGAGGGACATGAGGTGTCGCACCACCCCCAAGGGGTCTGGCCCTCGGTCGATGACGTCCCCTACCGAGACGAGCACGTCCTGCTCGGGACGAAACCCAAGCTCGACGAGGCCCTGCTGAAACTCGTCATAGCACCCGTGTATGTCGCCGACGATGATGTAGCGGCGGCCCCCGATCTCATCGCGGACGTCCTTAACGAGGACGCTGCACGGGGCTTCGCCCTCTACTGTCAACTCGTCGGCCTCCCTCCTCGATGGCGCCTGGAACTGCGAGAAGTACATGCCGAGGGCCTTTCCCGCGTTCTCCGGGCGCAGCGTGGGATGTTTGCCACGCGAGGCGATCCTCTCGCGGCACACGTCGCAGTTCTCGTTCAGCCATACGATCTTAGTGTGATAACCGGCCTTCTTGGCGGGAGACAGGTACCGGCGCCGCTGCTGGCGATTGTGGTTGATGCGGTCGACGACGACGTTGTCCCCGCGCGCCACTGCCTCCTCGAACAGGCGCAGGTGATCCTTGCCCTGATCGTCCTGGGAAACCCGCACGTAGCCCTTGAGGTTCTTGTCGCAGTAAGTCGTCTTGCCCGACCCCTGCGGGCCAACCATCAGCACGAGATCGCTCATCTTGCCTCCTTGCCGGGTATTCTACCAACGCACGACAGGTTCGGCAACAGCCGGAAATCAATCGTCGATGCGGCTCAATAGGTCTGATTTGAGCGCGTCGGGCAATGCCTTCAAAATAAGCAGCCATTCCTCTGTGTTTTTGACGGGATGAAGAGTGAATATCTCGTTGGCCCTTGAAATGGCTTGATTTGCGACCCCGGGGCCTACGCGACCCTCAGCCACGTCGTAATGGAGCCTTTTCTCGTCCTCGTAATAGCAGACTCTCTCGGATAAAGGTTTGGTTTTTCGAGCCTCAAATCTAGCCTTTCTCAGATATATACCGAAGAACAACTCGCTGCTAGTAATCGTATTGTCACGCATGACGAGAGGGAATGTGTTGCCTGGGATCTCATTCAGGACGAGAGATACAGCCCTGCGTGATAGCCACCAGAAATGGCCCTGAAGAGAATGCAGGCAACCTATGTTAGGAACGTCTCTATGGTTCCTCTGCCATTGCTCCGATGCATTGTCGTACCTCTTTCTGATCAGTTTGGGCAGGTAGCGCACCAGTAAGCCTGACACGTCATACGGGGCAGCATCATGGCGCAAGATCAGGGTGTCCGGGTCTACGACGGCCAGAAAATCCGAGTCGCCCTGATTGATGAATTTACGAAAAATGTCCCTGTACGAGGAGAAGAGGTGATGCCTGTTGTCTCCGGCAAAGACGCTCAGCGGTAGTCCTACGTCGGGCAGTTTCCTTTCGCGACGCTGGCATATCCATACATTACCAACGTTTTGAAAGGCGGTAACGGCGAGCCTGAGGCATCTGTGGATGACCTCGTCCGGCTCGTCATAGACCAAAGCAGCCACGTCTATCTTCATTTTTCTTCTAGGGGCGCCTCCCGTCGCAAGCACCGAACCGATCCCCTCGACCTCAACCTGCTTGGCCTTGGCCTTGGCCTTGGCCTTGGCTTTGGCCGGAGGATTGAGCGAGAAGCCCCAGCACCTCTCAGATCCGTAGGAGCAACCTCGTCCCCCGGGGGACGAGGTTTTTCTTTGTCGAGCCATGTTGCCTCCTACCAGCCTGTTGGGATGCCGAGAGAAAAATCCCTTCCAGGAGATGTTACATTCAACTTCAAGTGGCCCGTATAATTACGGAATGAACATCGTATCGCTGTTTACGGGAGCCATGGGGCTAGATCTGGGGCTAGAGGCCGCGGGCTTCCAGGCCGAGGTATGCGCCGACACCGACCGGTTCTGCCGCGAGACCATCGCCGCCAACAAGCCAGAGTCCAGGATCCTCGATGACGTCGCCAAGGTAACGATAGACACGGCGCCGCGAAACCCCTGCATAGTGGCAGGGGGGCCTCCCTGCCAGTCATGGTCGACGGCCGGCAGGCGCAAGGGGTTCGACGACCCCCGGGGGGAACAAGTCCTAGAGTTTGGGCGGGTGGTTGCCGACTTGCGGCCCCGCTTTTTCGTGATGGAGAACGTGCGCGGACTCACCTCCATGCTGACCGGCGACAACCGCTTGGCCATAAACGTCATAGAGGAAGAGTTCGAGTCCATCGGCTACAAGGTGGTCCGCGGCGTGCTGAACGCGGTCGACTATGGAACCCCACAGTTTCGGGACAGACTCATCATGATCGGATCCCGCGACGGCGAAGACATCTTCCTGCCATTGCCCACGCACTTCCAGAAACACCAGGAAGAAAGCATGAGGTGGGTGACTCTTGGCAAAGCCCTCCAGGGCATAGCCATAGATTCCCCGGGGGACTTCCAGGAATTCTCGCCCCGGCGCAAATCATGGCTGGAGAAGATCCCCCCGGGGGGGAATTGGAAGAGCCTGTCGGAGCAAGACCAGAGGAAGGCCATGGGAGAGGCCTACAACTCTGGGGGAGGCAAGACAGGCTTCTTCCGCCGGTTGTCCTACGACGAGCCCTCCCCGACGCTGGTGACCTCGCCGACGCAGAAATCCACGATTTTGTGCCACCCGGAGAAAACCCGCCCCCTAAGCACGCTGGAATACGCGCGGATACAGGACTTCCCCCGGGGGTGGAGCATACGGGGGAACACAACGGAAGTCTACAGGCAGATAGGGAACGCCGTCCCCGTCAGGCTTGGGCGCGCAATCGGGCAGGCGTTGCTCTCGACCATGAGCAAAAGCCACGTGGTAAAGGCCTCCCGCGTGCGCAAAGACGCCAGCGAGGAAGAAAGGACGCCAGTCCGCCCGCGCAAGAGAGCGGAGGAAGAAGAGCTCACCAAAGCAGGCATGGAGGCCTGGGGGATGCAAGATGTTTGACGATTTGAACGTAACCACCGAAGTAAAAAAGGCGTGGGTTAACCGATTCAAAGCATTTGAACACGGAACTGCCTACCTTCTTCCATACAAGGTCAAACAGATCCGCAAAGTAGTTGTTCGCGCCGTGGAACCAGAATACGAACTTGAAATGTCATCCGGTAACAAGGTTATAGCCGACCTAAAAAACCAACTGACGCCTTTCTTCTCGGTCAACAGCCAGCTAGACGCAATGCTCAGGCTTCCTGAGGAAACGTTGCGCGCAATCAAGGAGGCCGGACTGATCGGCAAGGGCATGGCCCGAAGGGACATGGTGCACCCTGGATTCTCGCGGCTGGAGGACGCCGTCTCCATCAACGTCAAGACCATAGTCAAGTATCCCCGGGATACTGCCCTGATAATCGTGGTGTCCTGGAACAAGCCTTGGAAAGGCAGAATGGCCAATGATCCCGTCAACTCAATCTACGCAACTACGGTCGGCAAGGTCAGGGACCTTGTTGCGGACCGGCCTCTTGTTCACTGTTACAAGAGACGTTTGCCCGTAAAGGACGGGGTCGAAGTATACCCGAGCACCGTGGAAGAGCTCTGTTACTCGCCGATCAATGACGAGAATGGAGAAAGAAACTCAGCGGCATCGGCCATTCTGGACATCAATGACTTCAAAAGGATCGCGACCTTCGACCCCGATTGGCTTGAAGAAACAAAACGTGTTGGCGAACGCTTGCACGAACAAGCCCTTCAGGACAAGAAAAAAGAACTAACCGACTTCCTGGGCTTCTGATGTTAAAACGAGCCCCCTCCACGTCCCCCCGGGGCGCCAGGGAAGGAATTTTTCTCTCGGCATCCCAACAGGCTGGTAGGAGGCAACATGGCTCGACAAAGAAAAACCTCGTCCCCCGGGGGACGAGGTTGTTCCTACGGATCCAAGAGGTGCTGGGGCTTCTCGCTCAATCCTCCGGCCGCGGCCCCACGTCAGGCCAAGGTCGAGGCCAAGGTCAAGGCCAAGGTCAAGGCCAAGAACAAGGAGGAAGAGACGGTCATCGAACTAGCCTCATTGAACCCGGACGTCGTCTACTCGACCCAAGGCGGCGGGTTCGGCGACCACTGGCTCCTCTGCGGCGCTCTCCTACAGGCAAGTGAACTGCATGGCAAGCCATTCAGGCTGCGCCGGGGCAAGACGAGGGGTGAACCAAGGCCTTTCGCCGTGGACTACCAGGAGTACTTCGACACGCAAGGAGAGATCGTCGAGTCGGACAGCGAAGCCAAAGTCGTATTCTTCTCCAGGGATGGCGGCAAGAACGACCTCGAAAGGCTCATGAAAGACGGGTATGACAATCCTGTCCCGGAGCGCATCATCCCCTGGAACTACCTTTTCGAGGTTCCCCTTGCCAAGACAAGAAAAACACACCTTGGATTGCGCTCCAGGGTCATCGCCTATCAGTTCAGGGCCAGATCCAGAAAGGACATCAAGGAATGCGCCCCCGGGGAGGAGGATCGCTTCCTGGAGGAGGCGGCGCTCGCCGGCTATAGAACGATCGAGGTAGGGAAGCATGTCCCCTTGGATAGATGTTTGGAAGTTCTGTCATGGTGCGAGTTCTACGTCGGCATAGACACAGGACCTACCCACCTCGCGCTCAACGTCGGCGCGCCGACGTGGGTCGTCCGCAACGGCGCCGACCTTGACTTTACATACAAGCATAGGAACATCACCGCGCTTCCGCGCCTCGGGGACGCAGGCTCTCTCCTGACGGCCTGCCAGCCACAAAAGAAAGCCTCCTTCCTCGTCCCCTGCAAGAACCGCTTGGAGTTTGCCAAGCAGACTCTCCCTCTGCTGGATTTCTTCGTGGGACAGGGGCACGAGGTCATATTCGTGGACTACGATTGCCCGCAACGATCAGGGGAGTGGGTCAAGAGCAACCATCCCGGCGTGACGGTCATCGAGGTAAAGGACAAGAAAAAGTATAACGCTGGAGAGGCTCGCAACCTAGCGGCCGCGGCGGCTAGGAACGACTGGCTTTGCTGGATGGACTGCGACATAAAAGTCCATCCGAACTTCCTGGCCGAGCTGTGCCGCCTGGAAAAAGGCCAGTTCCTGTTCTTCGCCAAGAACGACCTCGTCCCCCGCAGGGGGATGGGTGGCTTGATGGCATGCTCCCGAGACGCGTATTACGAAGCAGGAGGCTACAGCAGTTACTACGACGAGTACGGCGGCAAAGACATAGAGTTCAAGTACAGGCTCTTCCAGAACGGAGAGGAGCCGCTGCAAGTCAACCCGCTCTGCGTCGAGCACGTCCCGCACCCTGATCATCTAAGGGTTCAGTTCTACGACAAGAAGAACCGACGGCTCGCGATCAAGGACAGCAACGCGGCGCTCAAGCAACGCATGCGGCACTTCGCAAAGAGAAACGAGCCACCCCCGTGGCAATTGAACTATGACAAGGCCGAGTACTCTCAGTTCTTCAACAAGGTCATCGTCAAACAACTTAGCCTTCATGTCACCGACCATTGCAACTTCAACTGCATCGGGTGCAACCACGCTTCCCCATACTACGAGCCGAACAATCTCGACCCGGTATGCTTCTCGGAGCCGCTCCAGAAACTGGGGGAATTCTGCTACGCCAAGGAAATACACCTAGTTGGAGGAGAACCCTTCCTGCACCCTGACCTGTACGGATTCATCCGCTCCATCAAGGAGAGCAACAAGGTAAGCGACTTCATTCGCCTCTATACAAACGGCTTCTGGCTGTCAGAGCGCGGCCTGCTGCGTCACGCGCCAGTCCTCGACCAAATAGATGCGCTTCATGTCAGCATGCACCCCGAGTCCCCCGGGGGCGAGGTTGTTGAACAGATGCTGAGAACGATCAAGAAGAAACATCACATAGTGGCCCAGAAACACCGTAACGACAGGTTTTACAAGGTCGGGTTTCGAGAATCCCCCGCTGGGAGAGGATCCTGTCCCGTCAAGAAGTGCATGCACCTGTTGCCTGACGGAAGACTGGTCAAATGTGCCGTCGCGGGCTACTACGCCCCGAAAAGCGAGGATGTTACGAAAGGCTTCATGGACCATTCCGGATCCGCTTTCTACGATGTGTCCCAGGGAAATTGCGAAAGCTTTGCCAAGTGGTATAATGGCATGGCTCAGTGCTGCAGGTTCTGTGGCTACGCGGAAGACTCCATACCATACGTGGGCAGAGTTGCAGGAGTTGGTCATGTCAAGAATCAGCGGAACAAAAGAGTGGGCGACGGATAGCGTCAACTGCTGCCTTGGCTGCAGCCACAACTGCAGGTACTGCTACGCCCGGGCCAACGCGATGCGCTTCGGCAAAATATCATCCCCCGGGGAATGGTCCGATGAACAGGTCAATGACAAGGCCCTCGAGAAGAAGTTCGGGAAGAAGGCCGCGGGGCGACGGTTCATGTTCCCGACCACCCACGACATTACTCCCACGAACGTCGACGCCTGTCTGAAACTGCTGAAGAACGTCCTCTCCCCCGGGAACGAGGTTCTGATCGTCAGCAAGCCCCACCTCGAGTGCATCTCGCGCCTGACCGACGAGCTGGTCCAGTTTAAGGGACAGTG
This sequence comes from Candidatus Woesearchaeota archaeon, assembly GCA_964534185.1. Taxonomy (GTDB): domain Archaea; phylum Nanobdellota; class Nanobdellia; order Pacearchaeales; family GW2011-AR1; genus JACPLR01. Next base: position 43,592 of record CAZHOH010000001.1, read on the forward strand.
CATGTTCCGGTTCACAATCGGGGCCTCTGACGACGACATCCTGTCGTTTTGGGAGCCAGGCGCCCCTGGATTCAAAGAGAGGTTGGATTCTCTGCGTCTCGCTCGCGACCGCGGGTGGCAGACCTCAGTCAGCGCAGAACCCATGCTTGACGCGGACAATGCCTACGATCTCTTCCATGCCCTGGAGCCATGGGTCACCGACAGCATCTGGATTGGCAAGATGAACCGCATCACCCTTCGTGTCATCGACAATGATGACCCCCTGGTCTCGAGGCACGTCGCGAAGATAGAGGCGGGCCAGACTGACGAGCGGGTGAGGCAGATTTACGAGATGCTGAGGAACGAGCCGAAGGTCAGGTGGAAGGAGTCGTACAAGAAGGTCACTGGGATCGAACTATCCCAAGAGGCCGGACTTGACATTTGAGCCAATCCTGTTGCATTTTGCAACCTCTCGCAAGGATTGTGCGTGAACTAGGTTGTGCGCCGCTCCCGTCGCTGGAGGCAAAACCTGTTCCATCGTTGTGACACAAACCGAGTAAACCATAGCCGGTTCCACGGGTGTAGGCACTACGTAGGGCGCAGGTTTCGTTGTCACGAAGTTAAGGATCTCGCGATTCCAGTTTTCAGTGAAGTTGGATAGATTCACACAGATATCAGGTGGCACGGTCTCTGGATGTTACGCAGCGCCCAAGTTCAGTTCTGACATGACGCTTGAAAGCTCATTTACTGAACCTGGCTTCTTGAGGGTATGGCCTGACCGACGGATGTCCGACCATAGAACAACGGTCGCGGAAATGCCATCAAGCTGTTGCTTGATCTCGTCTTCCTCCATGGAGACCGAGAGGTCGGCGAGAACCAATTGGTAGTCCTTCAGTTGTAGGCGCCTTCGTACCTCGTAGACATTTGACGCAGTGTCGATTACTGCGTTCAGGAGGTTCTCGGAAAGAATGCTTTGAATTTCCTTGGCATAAACCTTATTTGTATCAACTACCAGAATCATGGTCGGTCTGCCCATCACGGAAACTCCCTTCCCTCGACAGGATTCGCGTCTCTAAGGTATGCGCATTCGTCTCTGATCTTTCTCTTCGGTCTTCCCTGTATTCTTTCCTTGTGAGGAAGTCCTTGCCAAATCCGACTAGGGTTTCTCGCGCATCGGCAAGATCCTCGCGCATCTTCTCCACTGTCTTGCCTATCGCGCACAGATCCCACTCTAGTCGCTCGATTACCTTGACGCTGACGGCCCCCTGCTCCTTGACCTTGGACAACTCGTCCTTCAGGCTGTTTATGGCATCGCTCAGGGAAGCACTGGTATGGTCTAGAACCTCCATTCTCTTCATGTAGACTTCGATTTCGATGACCTTATCGAAAACTCGCCCGAACTTCTGGGCCTTCTCCTCGATGATCGATACCTTCCCCTGTAGGCGCGGCAGTTCGCCGAGTTGCTTCTCCATGTTGCCCCAGCGTTTCTCGTCGCTGTTGCGAATGATCTTGATCAGCAACATGAACATGCCGCTGATGACGCCAACGGCGGCCAGAACCGTGGTCAGGTCCAGCGGGATTGTTACGTTCGCGTTTGCAAGCATTGGGTTCTCCCGGAGGTTCACCCGTATCTTCTATTCAAAGCAATGGTGTTCCTGTTGCCCTTACAATTCATCAATACCCATGAGCGAGCCGTCTCTACAATTCCAGCAATGTCCCTAATTCTTTTTAAGGCGTCGTCAAGTTCATCGTCGTCATCAATCCCGTTGAATGGGGAGACCTTGATCACCCTCTCCGCCGATACCCCGCTGGCCTCCATCTTGCGCTCTGTATTTGGGTGACCAACAGGAAGGTCGTCCACCAAGACGCCCTTCTCGAAGCGCGGAACAACGTCGTACCTGTCCCGGCCAATGACGTCCTTGAACCAGCCATGGATTCCCATGGCTTCCATCGGATCTTTTTGGCCACTAGACGTTCCCATGGTCAGGCAATAGACGTCAGGGGTCATCGTCTTCACCGCCTCGACGAAAGCGGCGGCACCGGGGCGCATTGACACGAGGTGTCGGAATCCACCTCGCTCAAATATGGAAAAAGGAACGTTGCAGTCCCTCTCCACCTCTCTTCTTAGTTCCTCTTCGTTCATGTTGAGGACATGCAGGCCCCCTAGGCCCGTCCTCCGGAACAACGGGTGAGACTTGCAGTATGACTGCAGTATCAGAGTATGGTCAAGATCTATGAACACACCTAAGTCAGACATGGGATCGTTCCTGCTTTGATTCCTTCCGTAGCTTCTTTCCTTTTCTTTTGTTCCATAGCGCGCAGAAACAGTCCTTGAGGCCTCGAAAGGAACTGCCGACAAGTCAACGAACAGATATTTGAGGAGATGATATGCGATCCATAGGCTGGATAGACAGAAACTGCCGCTTCGCGCAGATACTGGCCCCGGAGCAGGCCAAGCAAGTAGAAGAACAATTGCTCGCCCCCGGGGAGTCCCCTGCGATGATCGGGACTCCAGAGGTAAACATCATCGGTGACCATCCGGTCGACTTGAACGTCGGCGGCCACCAGATACACATCGACCTCACGATATCCAAGGTCTTCGAGGCTATAAAGTCGTACCTGCAGCAGATGCAATCCGCGCCCCTGACCGAACCGGATTTGGCCAGTCTGGCAGGAAAGATTGCCGACAAACTAGGCAGCATAACGACCGTGGTTGTAGGTGACTTCGGAGAAGGCGAGTTCGGACACGCTTCTTCCGCCACGCCTCATACAGTCTACATAAACTGGGATGGCATGATACGCCTCATACAAAACGCCTTGGACATGCAAGTGGGGCAACTGGCGGCCCAGATGAACGTCCCCCCCGAGGAGATCATCAAGGCTGACGGGGTCGAGGACAAAGTGCGCATCAAGGTCGCTGAGCAACTTTTCGAGTGGGCCAAGAAAACGATCCCCCACGAGATGCAGCATGCCTCGGACTTCCAGGAAATTCTGCGGCAGATGATACTCTCCGGGGAGGGGGATCTGTCCCAGGCCTCAGAGGCGCGGGCCGAGCAACAAGAAGGAACCGCCGGAATAGCGACTGTCCCCATATAATCATTGCATCGCGATTAGCCCACTTTTTCGCATCATTGACAGTGGAGAGAGAAATGGAGACCAAGGACTGGATCAAGTCTAAGGTGGGAGACCGTGACGTGGTCGTCATGGAGCACCTGAGCAAGTTCATCGTGTGGCTCGGCGAGCACGAGCATTACTTCGCGGCGGGCCCAGAGGACAACCAGCCCGTGCCGATAGCATCCTCGCCCAAGAGCACTTCCGCCGAGGACATCAAGAAGTCCTTCCTGGGCCTGTGTCGAGAGAAACTGCTCGCGGAGATGCTCGTCTGGAACAAACTAGCGGAGAAAATGGCCGACGAGGCCGCGATCTCGGGGGACTGCCGGGTCACATACCAGGACATCCTGGATTTCCTTGGGAATCAGTATCAAGTAAGCCCGTACGAAGACAAGGAGGGTGACAAGTAGTGGCTACTGCAACACTGTTTGTTAGGTTCAAGAGCGAGGAATTCGCCAATTCGCAATCTTTCGATCCAGACATCGTCTACCCCGTCTACGAGATTGACATCGAGGAAGACGAGCAAGGAGGGGCCTCAACGGTCTTCTTGCTCGCCAACAGATCCGGTGACTTCAAGTGGATAAAGATGGATGACGTGCGAAGGGCATCTCCTCCCAGGCAAGGCGGCGGCAACAGTGGCTTCTTCAAGAAGGGCCAGCGCGACCGTCGACGGGATAATCAGGAAGAGAAGTCAGGCAACGTGAAGAATGACGCGAACCCATACGTGCGCCGCCACGGCAGCATCCTCGGGGGGCGAGACCCCGGTAGCCTGAGCTGAGAGGATGTTGTGCGTCGCTCCCCGAAGTAAAACGTAGCAAGGAGAGCGAGTCATGAAACTTCCTAAGCCTGTGACAGTTCGTTACGCGCAAACAATCCCTGGGGTTCAGGGCATACCCGCGGCCCCTGCCGCGGAGCCGATGGTCGAGCTTGACCCAACCTTTATCGCCGAGGGCATCCAGAGCATGCCCGACGTGGCAAAGGACGTAATCACTAACAACCCGGAACCCATGGTCGAGGTCATTAGCCGGCACCCCGAGGTGATTGCCAAAAACCCCGCCGTTATGGATTCGCTTATGCGTGACGCGAACTTTCCTGTATACCTCTCGCACCAGCCCGCCTTCGTGAACATGATCGTGCAGAACCCGGCCTTCGCGCAGTGGCTGTCCACGCGCGCGGCCCAAGCAGCCCAAGCGGCAGGATATGCGTAACCACTCAGATAGTCCCGAACTTCTCCCCGGCGAGCGCCAAGACGTCAGGGTATAGAACCCCGAAGTTCGCCAGCCTCGCGTGGCTAAGGCCCCTCTCGAAGTGAATTATCGGGGGCTCGTTGCCCAGCGGATCAGAGATGATCCTGCTTGAGAAGTCGACCGTCGCGGGAACCGACGTCCAGAACCTGTTCATGGAGAAGTCGTCTTCGCCAACCTCGAACGACATCAGCAGGCTGACCTCGTCCATCGTCCTGTCAAGACTGATGTCCCCGGCTTCTAGGTGTCGCGACATTGCCTCGTACTTGTCAAGGATGCGCCCTGCCGGCCCGCCGTGAAGTCCTCCGTGCGGCATCCCTCCCACGGGGGCCGGGGACCCCGTCCGAGGGTCGGGCTCCGAGTATGCCGCCAGGACGCGGACGTACTTGTCCTGGAGGCCAGGCATCTTCTTCACGAATAGTTCCTGCCCGTGCCAGGACCCAAAAGCGCACCTCTCCCGGATGACAGGGAAAATGTCCGCCATGCTTGATTGCACCCAGGCGTCCGTGTCCATGAACAGCACGGGGGACTCCGGGGGGCATTGTCGAAGCAGGGGCCTGATGTCCAGGAACCTCTGAACCATCATCTTCCCCGGGGGAGGCCCCTTGGGACAGACCTCTACGCCAAGCCTGTCAAGGGCATCCGTTTGCCGCTGACCCAGGTCGCCATAGACGAGGTGCGCGATCCTGCCATGGTATCCTCCAAGCATCCTAAGGCTGACCGCTTGATCGATCGCCCATGGCCAGAAGTCGGGGGTATAGCAGCCAACCTGAAGGACATCCTCCCCGCCGTCCATGGGGCGCAGGTTGCCCCGGGACGGCCACTCGAGGCCGAGGGCGGAGAGCAACGCGCTACGGTGCCCCGGGCCAAGTCCGCCCTCCATCGACCCCAGCAACGCGGGGTCGACCACCCTCCCGGGGAAGTCACGCATCAGCTCGGCATGTCCATAGCCCGGGTCTCCATGTCCCATGTATGACTCGACGGGCAACAGGTATAGGTTGGGGAACTCGCGAAGGAGGTAGGATACGTACCTGGCGTATTTCTCTCCTAGGCCTCCCTCGTATTTGTTGTGAACCCTGCTCCTCTCGCTGACGTTCCTGTGGCCCGGCACGAAGTCACGGTCGCTCTCCACGGAGTCGCGATACAGGGTGGCGCCTACGCCGCAAGGCGGGAGCAAGTATACCACGAAGCGACAGTTGCGCGCGTTGCCGCGGAGCCACCTCAGGGCGATGTCGGCACATACCGTGTAGGACTCGCCATGGGGACGGCCCGTCTTGCGCTCGCACCAGACCCAGTCTTGCCTGCCTGATCCAGACCGGGTCACCGCGCCAGCCAGCAGCGGATCGATGTGCTCGCGAAGCCCAATGATGCCGTATCGCATGGGGGCTATTCCTGGGTCTCCCCCTTGTAGAGAGACGTGCCGAAGGAGTGCAGGTAGTCGGTGAATACAGACGTCGGGTCAGGATCGCTCCTGATGAGACGGGAGGTATACTCGCTCCTCGAGTCAATCATGTCTATGTAGTGCAGGGTCATCGCCTCGGTCGTCGCGGGGGCCACGGGCGACCCCCACTCGAGCTTGCCGTGGTGGCTCAGGATCATGTGCAGGACTAGCATCCTCAACTCCTGCGGGAACCCGTCGATGCCAGAGATGGCCTTGTCCACGTAGTTCGCCCCTAGGAATATGTGCCCGAGCATCACCACCGGGGGGGTTATCTCACGATCCAGGTAGTCCTTGTAGTTCCATACCTTGCCAATGTCATGCAGCATCGCCCCCGCGACCAGGATGTCCTTGTCCAGCCTCGGGTTGGACTCGCAGAACGACGCCGCGGCGCGGGCCATCATGCAGGAGTGTTCCAGCAGACCCCCGCGGAAGCAGTGGTGGTTGTTGCGGGCGGCCGGGAGCTGGCTGAACTTCTGCCACAGTGGCAGCGACTCGAACACCTTCTTCAGGAGGGCCTTGAGGTGCTCGTTGCTAACCTCGTCGATGTAGTCGAGGAACTCGGTTCCAAGAGCGTCCAGGTCGAAGGAAGACGACATCACGATGTCATTCATGTCGTACTCGGACTCCTCCGCGGGCCGCGCGTCCTTGATGGTCAAGCTGTTGATGTTCTTGTAGACGTCGACGTGCCCAGTCATCCGCACGACGGTTCCGACGGGGAAGTTGCTTTTCAGGGTCTCCTGCGCCGCGTCCCACATCCGGCCCTCGATCTGGCCCGTCTTGTCGACGAGCGTGGCCTGGATGTATTTCGACTGGTTCTTGGCCTTTCGCACGCGCGCCTGTGAGACGTAGAAGCAAGAATCGAATGCCTCCCCGCCGACGAGATCCTTGATCAATGTCTTCATAAGCTCCCTCAATTCCAGCGGAAAAGTCCGTTACCGATTCAGATTCTACTACAGGCCCACGCAAGAAGCAAGCCTTGCACGCGCCTTCGCGAATCCGCCAACTTAAGGGGATGTCAAACTCCAGAAATGTACTGGCTTACTTTTGCCATGGAACTGAGGCGGTAGAGCATGCCGGAGCCGACGTGCTGCACGATTATGTCCTCGTCCTCCCTGACGGGACGAGGATCCCCGTGGAAGAAGTCGGGAAGTTCCCGGACCCGCTCGAGGCCAGGGGCGCGCGCCAGCGCGGCGTCAACCCTCTTTAGTTCCGCTCCTTCAACGCGGAATACCTCGAGTTGTCCAAGTTTGCCGGCCTCGATCTTTTCGTCGCTGAGAATGCCTGAGATCATGCTGAGTCCTCCTCCTGAAACACCCAACATTATATTCGAAGCACGTCTCACGCAACACTCACTCGGGGAACGGCTCCCCGCCTTTCTTCTTCTTCTTGGGATGGCCATAGGGATGTATATACTTCTCGCCCTTCTGTGAAGGGGCATATCCCTCGGAGATGTCCGTTTCGAAGTCTGGGCCGCAGACCCGGCACTTCTTGCCGCGGTGCGTTGATCCCGGGGCGGGACTCATGCTGACCTGGCCCTGCTCCTCTTCTTTCTCCTTGGCGAACCGGCAACTGGCGAGCAGCCAGGCCTTCTCTAGCTCTTCTTTGGAGGAATATCCACCGAACTTGTCCCTGAAGAACGCGCCGCGCCGCGGGTAAGACTTGGCCAGTTCCTCGATCTCCTCTATCCGTTTGTTCTCCAGTTGCTCGAAGGACTTCGCTATGGCCACGTTCTCCTCGAGTTGGGCCACGGAGTCCACCCCGGCAATCACCGTGCTGACAGGCTGAGACAACGCATACGAGAGCGCTTCCCAGGGGGTGGTGACCCCGCCTTCGCGGAATATAAATCCTTGCGCAAAGACTTTCATCCCCACGACCCCCATGCGTCGCCGTCGCGCGGCCGGGATCAACTCGTCGGAGAAGCTCGGCTTCACGTGGACGTCCGCCGGGTTTACCGGACACAGGACGACGTCGAAGGAATGGCGCCTCATGGCCTCTATCAGCACCCCTGGGTTCTCGTGTCCGGTTATGCCCAAGAACCGCACCATGCCCTCCTCCTGGGCCTTGAGGAGCGCCTTCATGGCTCCGTCGTCGCCAAATATCTGATCCAGTTCTTCGGGGGTGGCCAGGTGGTGCAACTGCCACAAGTCGATATGGTCGGTTCTCAGTCGCTTGAGCGATGATTCCAAGAGTCCCATGGACGCCGAGTAGGATCTGTTGTGCGTCTTGGACGCCAGGAAGACCTTGTCGCGGAACCCATCAAGGGCCTCCCCGTACGCCAGTTCCGAGGCATGGTGCTTGCCATATATCGGTGACGTGTCAAAATAATTGACGCCAAGTTCATACGCGCGACGTATAATGTCTATGTTGCATTTCGCCCCTGGGTTGGATTCTAGCGAGCCCTGGCCGCCAAGGGAGAAGATTCCGACCTGGTGCCCTGTCCTCCCCAAGGGGCGCTTGGGCATCCTTTTGGCCGCGGCGAAGCGGCAATTTTGCAGTACCCAGTTTGACGTGATCATGAATTCTCCTCTCCTTGAAGTTCGCAAGGAGCCGAAAGCAATCCTTGAGCCGCTAAAACTTGAGTGTGCATCGCATGATGTCATCATGTACTAATGCCCCCTGGCAAAGAGGGCTGCTATGTGGTGATGCAATAGAATGAAGGGTCAGCCATGCGAGAACCAGACAACGAAAGGAAATATCGTGGGGGACACAGAAGATACACAGGCGATCAATGAGGCGATCAATGAGGCCATCGAACTGAATATAATGGGACAGGTTGGAGATCGCGTTCCAGACTATTGTTCGTCGCTGGACGCCGTAGCGGAGGCAGAAGCCAAGGCAAGAGAGATGGGCCTATGGCACGAGTATGGAAGGGCGCTGAAGGATCTGCTCCTAGGCAACGCCGACCTGCTTGTAATGAGCACCGAGCAGTTCATGACAGGAGCTGCGGCCACGGCCGAACAGAGATCCCGGGCCATCCTGTCCGCTGTTAAACAAGCAAGGAAAGGAAAGAAGTAATGGCCAGGAGATTCTTCTACGACACAGAGTTCATAGAATATCCACCCCTGTTGAAGGACGGTCGATCCCGGAAGGGAACGATCGACCTAATAAGCATTGGCATCGTGTCAGAGGAAGGGGAGACGTTCTACGCCATCAACAGCCACTTCGATCCGACCATGGCCAACCAGTGGGTGACCGACAACGTCCTCTCGAAGCTCCCCTCGAGGGAGTCGCCGGAATGGATGTCCCTGCCGGCCATGAAGAAGAGGGTGCTAGGCTTCCTGCGGCCATCGAATGATGACCCGGTCGAGTTATGGGCATACTACGGGGACTATGACCACGTGGCCCTCTGCTGGTTATTCGGATCCATGGTCGAATTGCCAGAGGGAATGCCAATGCTAACCATGGATCTGAAGCAACTTGCCAAGCACCTCGGGGATCCTGACCTACCCGAGCAAGGGGAAGGAGAGCACGATGCCCTCGAGGACGCTAAATGGAACCTCGAGGTCTTCGAGTTTCTGTCCGCTATTAAACAAGCAAGGGAAGGAAAGAAGTAATGGCCAGGAGATTCTTATACGACACAGAGTTCATAATAAGTTTGCCAATGAGACCGTCGCCTTAAGTCGACGGAGGAATCGGCACCTCCCTTGGTTTCTTGAATAAACACCTCGCGTTGTGCCCTACACGCTTAAAATTCCGCGCTCGACCAAGCTGTTACAGACATCCAATGCTTGGAAATGCCCTATTTGCAAGTAATTGGATATGTCTTCGGCGTCTTTTCCGGGATTTGCCGTTAGGAAGCACAGAACGTCTTTTTCTGTACTGGTTAGCACATGTGATCGGTCGTAGTTTGTTCCGATGTTGCTTGTATAATTCATCACTCGTCTCCTCATCGTTAAGCCTAAAGCATCGCCTCGAACTCGTTCATTCCTATGATCTGTACGCCCAACTCGCGGGCCTTCTGAGCCTTGCTTTTCGTGCTGGACGTATCCTTGAGGACGAGGTAACTGAGTCCCTTGCTCACGCTCTTCTTTTCCTTGCCTCCCGCCGCTTCCAGACGTTGCCTCTGATCAGGATCCATTCGTACCCCAGAGAAGCAGAAGGTCTTCCCGTACAACTTGCCGTCGGACACCTCCTTCTTGAGCGGGGTCACCTTGATTATCCTGACCAGCCTCTCTATTAGATCCTTGCGGGACTGGATCGACTCTGTAACCTCCTTGGCCGGCTCCTCGCCGAACGTTCCCTTCTCGCTGAATGGCTTTCCGACGAGATCCTTGGGTGCGAGGCCAAGATATTCCTCGACGGTATCGATGCCGATAAGGCGAGCGCGAGACCTGCCGAGCATCTTGATGGACAGCGATCCCATGAACATGTCGATCGGGAGTTCTCGCGTCTTGTCAATCTCTGACACGATCTTCTTGGCGTTGCTGCCGATGACCCCGTTGCCCACCGGGCACTTCGACACGCTGGCCTCGTCGAGCGAGTAAAGGTCATCTATGTCCTTGACCAGACTCGCCTCGACCAGGGACCTGAGCGCCGTGGAGCCAAGTTGCTTGATGTCTAGCTTGTCAACCCAGTTCCTGATCCTCTGGAAGTAGAGGTCTGGGCAGGTGGGGTCGGTCACCAGCAGGCGCTTGCCCTCCCAGGACAGGTCGTATTCCTTGCCATCGGAGGCCTTCCATGCCCCCGGGGGAGGAAAGGGGCCGGCCGTGTTCTTCTTGGCCACCCTCGTTATGTGCGGGATGATGTCCCCTCCCTTCTCCACCTCGACGACGTCTCCGACGTTGATGTTCTTCTCGCTGACGTACTTGAAGTTGTTCAGCAAGCAGTGCGTAACGGTCGTCCCCGCTAGCCTCACAGGCTCGAACACGGCGGTGGGTATGATCGCCCCCGTTTGGCCGATGGTAAGCTCTATCGAGAGGATCTTGGACTCGGCCTTCTCCGTCTCGAACTTCCAAGCCACCTGCCCCCGGGGGCGGCTCCCCCCGTCGCTGTACCCCATGGATTCCTGCTTCTCGAGGTCCTCGACCGCGACGACCATGCCGTCGATCTCGAACTCGAGTTCGACGCGGGAGTCCTCGTATCGCTTGCGGCACTTGACGAGGTCGTCCCAGGTCCGGCAACGGAACCACCGGATCGTCTCGAAGCCCATGGACTCGAGCGCCTTGAACTTGTGGCTCTGCTTCTTGAACGCAACCTCGGGGTGAACCAGGTCGAACGCCCGGAACGTGATGTGCTTGTTCGCGCTGGGGTCGCTCTTCGCCACGATGACGCCGTTGCCGCCGTTGCGGGGGTTTTCCTTGTCTGGGAGATGCTCCCTCCACGCGCTGACGGACAACTGGGCCTCACCCCGGACGATGACCTGAGCCTTGACGTCGATCTTCTCCGGCAACCCCTCCCACATGCGGGCGTTGCGGGTGATGTCCATGCCGATCTTGCCGTCGCCGCGGGTGGCAACGCGCCAGAGGCTGCCCCCGCGATAGACCGCCTCGGCGCTGGAGCCGTCAGCCTTGTCCGACACGATGACCTCGGGCTTGCCGGCCTTCTCGAACCATGCCAGGATGCCGGCCTCGTCCTTGGCCTTGTTCTGGCTTCCCATGTGCATCAGAAGCCTGACCTCGTCCCGATGCCCGGAGACAGGGGCGCCGACCTCGCTGAAGAACGAGTGCCCCGGGGCCGCGCGCCGGAGCTCGTCGCGAAGCGCGTCGAACTCCGCGTCGGTCATCAGGGTCATGCCCGTATTGTAATAGGCCTCGCTGGCCGCCCTCAAGTCGGCAGCGATCTCGTCAGGGGACCTCCTGTCGCCTGGCCCAAAGTTGATTGCTGGATCTTTCATGAAAAACTCTCCGAGGAGACCATCGCCTTCGGCGGCCAAACTCGTCGAGGACAAGGCCTCGACGATCGGTCCCCGGCGAAGCGCGAGCCGCCCCGGGGCCTAGCCCCGGGAATCCGCACCCTTCAGGGGGCGGAGGATGTCAAGTCTTGTTAGCTGCCGAAGCCTACGATCGCGTTCTCGTCGCGATCGTCGATGGCGTCCTTCATACCCTTCAGGCGCTCCAAGGAGGCAGAATAGTCAGTCTGCCCCTGGATTACCACTGATATGAATAGTTCCTTCAAGTGGGCAACGGACAGGCCGTCCGTATCCTCTGCCCACTGAACCAAGTCGTAGTCGTCGATGTTATCCACGTTACGAAACAGGTATTCCAGGTAAGACAGGCGATCATCCTCGCGAGGAAGCCCCACCTTGAGCCGACGGTCGAAGCGCGACGGCCTGTTGACGATGCGCGCGCCTAATTCACCCGGGTAATTGGTCGTGGCCAGGAAGACTATTTTGTGAACTTTGCCGACCCCGTCCAACAGGTTCAGGACCTCGCTCTCTTCGTGCTTATTCAGAATGGCCTCGAGGTCCTCCATCAGCACGACGACGGGGGTGTCCAGTTGAACGTCACGTATGACGCCCAGCACTTCCTTAACGATGCAAGGAGAAGCATCGAAGACCACGACGATGCCTCCCATGCTTATGACCTGCTCGCATATGGCGCAGCACGCGGACGTCTTGCCGGATCCCGCGGGTCCCCACATGAGGATACCCCGCTTGTATGAAAGCCCATGCCGCCTGAAAACATCCTCCCTTTGCCAGAACGTCTGGATGTCTTCTATGATCTCGTCGGTCGGGGAGTCCTTGAACCGGATGACCTCCTCCTCCTTCATGGGCAGCCTCTCTAGGTAGACGCTATCAGGCAAACGTCTTGGCCCATAGACGCCCGGGGGCAACTTCGGGATCGTGTTACTTACGGGCAACAGGTTACGGCCGTTCTGCGTCCATTGCACGTAGGCGTTCGTATCTGCATCTGCATGCCTCGGTGTCTCGTATGCCTCGCATACCTCCTCTGTCTTTTGCCACTGTTTTGGATTTGGCGGGCAACTCACCGACAGGAGTTCTGTTAGCTCCGCTTCTTCTTGCTTTATGGACATTTCTCCTCCCTACAACTGAATGCCCCGCTGCGCTTCCCAATCAGCTAGTTCCACGCGTTCTCGCTCAGCTCGTTCAAGGATATGGCGAGCAATTTGAAGGGCTTCTGCCCGGGAGATCGGGCGTCCAATCAAATGTTCAAACTGCTGACCGTCAATATGCACCTTGCCAGTTCCGTCTTGGTCAGTTGCTCCCATCATCGTCAACTTCTCCCAGCAGCAGATCCGCGCGCTCCTCCCACGGAGAATCCGTCTCAGGCTCCGCGCCATAAAAAAGAACCTCCACCCTGTTCCTAACCTGTCGCAGCGGAGGAAGCACTGCCTCGTGATAGGCCCTCCTCTGGCAGACGACGGATGACGGCTCATCCCCAAGGGCGATCGCTCGCGTCTTGGTAACGGAAACTTCCCTGCGGATGAAGTACGTCCCCCGCTTGAAGAATCCAGGATAATCGTCCCAGTGGGCCCCTTCCTGCGAGAGCATGTCCCGTAACTGGTCGGAGTTCTTGTTGACGCACTGCTTGTGTGAGAAAACGGCGCGGGCGGCGCTCTGCACGCTGTTACGAGTCGCGTCCAACTCGCGCCATAGGATGCAGTTTGCTGCCTCTTCCAGCGACGGAACGTTCCATACGCGACAGTCGAAGGAGGCGGTCTTGCCACAGAGCTCGGGAATGCCACCCTCCGCAGGCACGAAGCATCCATTCCTCTTGGTGTTTACCGCTTGGTTAAACTTGACCGATGCCATGGCGGCGATGACGCTAACCATCTTCTGTATCTTGCCCCCGAAGAACAACTGTGACGCCGGGTGGTCCGCATGGAGTACGAGGCTGATCTCGTCGGACTGCGTATACGCGCACCTGGCCCCTGTTTCCTTGGCCAAGTATTTGGCCACCTTGGCCATGGCCACGGACATGCGCCTGTCGTATGGGCGCCCCAGCCCCCGGGTCATCCTGCTGAAACTGCGGCCATCGACTCGAATGCAAGCGGGCAGGCGAGGCATCAGCCTGCGGCCCGATTCCATCCGCTCGTATTCCTTCATCCTGTCGCCAATGTCAGTTTTGTCCATTTCCTGCTTCAATCCACCCCGGGGGAAACCTTACTTCGGAAGCCATTTTACCATCCCCCGGGGGCACGGCAAATCAATAGACGTAGAAGAAGCTGGTTCTGTCGCCATAGTAACTGCGGATGGCAGTCTCGGCGTCGGGGAACGATCCCTTGCAGTTCTGGTTGGACATCATCCACCACTTGTCTTCGTTGTCTCGCATGACGACGATGACGTGGCCCTTTCTTATGGAAACGTTGGTCTGTGCGCGTCTTACCTCGGGGTACTTGCCCTTGAGGACTTGCTCCGCCAACGCTGCCATGTCATCGCAGTCACCCGACTTGCGGGCGAAGGAGACCCATGGCCGGGAGGCATAGTCCAGGGCGCCGCCGAGGGGATCCCCCTTCCAGGCGAACCCTACCTCCTCGTACCAGTCCTCTAGGTCCCCAGCCGTGCGGCAGGACTCGCGAAGCCCCTCGAGCCCCTCTATCATCTTGGCCCGATCGTAGTACATCCTCAGGAACAGGGACTCAATCGCTGCAACGACGGAACTGAATATCGGCTTTGATATGTAGAACACGAGGAAACGGAGTAATTTATTCATTTTTTCCCCAGTAGGGTGGATGGGAATGCTCAACTCTTGCGGCGCTTTTTCTTTGGCCTTGGCCTTGGCATGCGCCTCGCTGGCCTCAAGTCCTCGCCTCTTAGCAATTTCAGGTGTTTCTCGATCATTCCTTTCTTGACGGGGCCGATTTTATCGACGAACAACACCCCGTCCAGATGGTCGATCTCATGTTGTATCGCTTGAGACAATAGCCCCGTGGCGTTCATTCCCTGCTTGACGCCGGTCACGTCTTGGTATTCCACGGACACCTTCGAAGCCCGCCGAACGTGTCCCGTCACCTTCTGCAGGGGGAGGCTCAGGCAGGCCTCTTGCATGCTCTGCTCGCCAGACGACTCCACCACGACGGGGTTCACCATCGCGAAAACGCTCATCTTCTCGCCATCGGGGACGCGAAGGACTATGATTCTCTTCGTCTCGCCAACCTGTGGCCCCGCGAGGCCAATGCCCCTCTCCAGCGACAGGGTATGAAGCATGTCGTGCGCGAGGAAGGCGACGGACTCGTCGAAGGACGTAACCTCCTTGGCCTCCCCCCGGAGGACGGGATCCGGATACGTGAGAATCTTCAGGGCGCTTGGCTGGCGCGAAGGCGCGGAAGAGGTATCGGCCATGACTTCTCCGTTCTAGTCGAACATGTTAGGCGGCTCGTCACCACGTGGCGGCCAATCGAAAGGATAACACTCCGAAAGCGCACGCAGCAGCAACTGGGACGACGCCATTTCCCAGCAGGCGTAGCTGGTCTGTTCGACGCTCGTGGTCGAGTCTGTCCATCCCGGAGGCCACCCCATCAGCCATTCTACAAAGAGCGGGTTCAAGAAGCGGCTCGGCTTCAAGGACTTGCTCCCATTCCCTGAAGTCCCCTGGCCCCGGGGGCGCGAGGGGGAGGATTGTTCCAGATGGGCCTCGAAAACCTGCGACCACACCTTTGCCAGCGTCTCGACATGAACCTGATGGCTGCCGCTCTCCGACTGCCCCTTCCGAAGAACCTGCTCGACGCTCATAGCCCTGCCCCCGTTGGGCACGTTCGGCGTTGGCCAGAGACAGTTCCACACGTCGCTCCACATTTTCGCTACGACCTGGAGGCTCGTCGGAGTCTTCCGGGGGCCTCCCTTCATGCGCCGCTTCATCGCCATGTGGGCCCCAGGGGTCTTGTTGTCGTCGTTCGCCACCGCCGTTGGCCACAGCGGCCCATTCTGCCGCCCGGAGGATGGCCTCTTCTCCCGGTCTCGCGCCGGCGATGAAGAGACGCTTTCGGACATGGCACAGTCCGACTTCCGCCGCCGAGAATAGTCCTGCTTCAACGTCGTAGCCCAGGCCTTGTAGGTCTCTGGCGACCTCGTCGAAGCCGACGTTAACGTGGTTGGGTACGTTCTCGAAAAAGAGGACGCGGGGTTCTGCCTCCTGGACGATCCTCCTGACGCTGGGCCAGAGGTGGCGGGGATCCTCCTTGCCCTTGATTCTCCCGGCACAGGAGAACGGCTGGCAGTTGTGGACGACAGTTCCGTCTGCCACGTAAGACTCATCGTCTCGGACTGCGATGTTATAGACTGTGTCCTTGCCAACAGGGGCGTTTGAGCTGACGCGCTTCCATCCAAGACCTTGGTCGACGAAGGATGCACGATTGCGATCAGGGATGGACACGATCCATGACGGCCTTTGTCTGACGAGTCTGCCTTCGATGACCTTATCTTTTGCGCTTTGGCAGCATCGAACGGCAGCAATGACCCCAAATGCTCGCTGAGAGAGCAGAGCGACACTGAGAGCAAGGGCCTTGCTCGCGGACTGAACTCGACGAAATCCCCCCTTTCCAACAGGGTTCTTATGTGCTCCTCCGTCTCCAGACAAGCATCCCTCAAGCAAGGCCCTGGCCTTTCCCTCTCCGAGGGAAAGGTACTTTCCGGGGATACGCTTGCCGCGGGCATGTCGTCCGAATTGCTGCAAGAACTTGAAGAAACATGTTCTTGTAATGGCGAATCTGGTTGTTGTTCGCTCCTCGCTCCTGTAGGCGCTAAGCCCTGCTTCTTGTATTCGCCTTTCAAGTTCGTCTGCCTCTGGTCTGTTGCAACAGATGTTGACACGACCATTTCTGTGGGAAGGAGATTTTTGGAGCCAACCGTCAGCCAAGTACCTCCCGACGAGCCACCAGAATTCTTTTGATCGTTTGTCTGGGCGCACTGGAGGGAGAGCCTGAGCCACCCAATGCGCTCCGGTGAGTTCCTTTGCCTGCACCCAATCAGGGGAACCAAAAGATCGCTGTCTTCCCTTTTGTTTGCACCTAGCGAAGAAGGGGTGCTCTTCTGTGCATCTGATTCCCGGGGTTCCTTGCGCCTTGATTTCCCTGATTGGGGCACCGTCCTTGCGCATGACCGCTGTGACTGGCTTCCATCTGGCTCGGTGGGTAAGGACCAGATCTCCAACTCGAACGTCTTCGATGGGGACATATCCTCGCTTGCATAAGACGAGGGTTCCTGAGACGAAGCACGGGTACCCTCCAGTGACGCAATCCACGACGCCACGCCATCTTCTGCCGTCGAAGGTCTTGGCATCCGTCCAAATAGGCGCGTCGTCCAGCCGCCCTTCTTCCATGCGTGATGCCAGTACTTCGATGGCATATCCTTCCCTCTCCACGTAGCAGACGACGCGAGAGCCTCCGACCGCCATTCGGAGTCCGAGCTCGAGTCCGCCGCCGCCGGAGCAGAGAGACAGAACGTTGAAGGTACGTATGCCCACATCTTTGTTCATTCCTGGCCCCTGTTGCCTGTAAATATTCTACGGGGCCAGCCTCCTTTTGATTTCCTCGCGGACAAACACGCGCGTCGCGTCCAGTTTTTCCTGGAGAGTCATCTTATCCCGCTCCTTTCCCCAGTAGAGAACGCTCACGTCGGGCCTGTCATGGAGCGGAAGCCATCCTGGCACGTATAGTCCCCAGAACTCGTCTACCGAGATCGCCGGCATACCAAAGGAAGGGGCAAGAAAGCCCCCGCCTCCCATGCTTAATGTAAACTCCGCCCCGCTCATTACCTCTAGCTGTCTCTGCAGGTACTCGGTTCGAACCGGCTTCTTCAGTGTCTCCAGAAACATAGTCTCGTTGCCAATCCTGTTACGGTCTACCCGATCCAGCCGATCTAGGCCCGTGTGTGGGGCCCAACCAACCCCGATGACTTCGTAGCCGTAGTGGTTGACCAACTCCTTTAATTCCAGCCATTCTAGGAAAGGCAGGCTCCTGCCTCCCGCCGTGCCACCAAACTCGTCTCCTTTCAGCCACCTTTCGGACAAGCAGGGTATGAAGCACACGTACTTGCGAGGATCCTTCTTGACCCAGGACCAGTCCATCTTCGCATTGACCAGTTCCCTCGGGAAGTCCCTCCGCATCTTGGAAAATAACTTCAGAACGGCGCTCTTTCCCGTCCCCTCCTTGGCCGGGAAATGATATGAATCGCTGAACTGGCTCCAAACCTCTTCCTTCAGGTCGTCAAGCCACTCGGAATGTATATTGACCTCGTCTCCGAGCCACCGCTTCAACAGGAAAGCTGGCCATATGCGGGTGACGCATACCTCGCCGAACTCACCGCCGTGAATGATGTTCCTAAGATCCAGATCTATCTTCTCCCTGGGACGGCGCAGAGGGGAGGCCTCAACCTCCTCCTCAACCTTGGCCTCAACCTCCTCCTCCTCAACCTTGGCCTGACGTGGGGCCGCGGCCGGAGGATTGAGCGAGAAGCCCCAGCACCTCTTGGATCCGTAGGAACAACCTCGTCCCCCGGGGGACGAGGTTTTTCTTTGTCGAGCCATGTTGCCTCCTACCAGCCTGTTGGGATGCCGAGAGAAAAATTCCTTCCCCCGGGGGGCGCGGGAGGGCGTCCATGGCATCGCCGAGGAGGCCAAGCCCTATGCGCTCCTGTTGGCAGTGACGCGAGACTCGGGTGCGTCGGCATTCGTCAACCTAGTTCAGGATCGGTATGACCTTCACGTACCCGCGACGAGAGGGCCACAGCATGCACCATCCAAACATGATAGCCTCTGGCCTGTCGTACGAGATCTCGGTCACTCCGTATGCGGTGATTCTTGGGTGCATGACACTATCCTGTTGGCTGTGACATAGGACTCGGGGGTGCCAGCGTCGGTCCACTCCCCATCCAGGCAGGCGATCCGCAGCTTGCCCTCCCGAACGAACTCCATGTTCAGATCAGTGACCTCTAACTCGCCGCGGTTGCTAGGCTGCAGCCTAGGCAACAAAGAGAAGGCATGCGGCGGGTAAAAATAGATGCCCGTCTGTGCCAGATTCGACCTTGGCTCCCGGGGCTTCTCCTCGATCGCGACGACGCGATCCTCGCTTACCTCGACCACCCCGTACCTGCGGGGATCCTCGACTTCCTTGACGAGAATCATGGCGTGGTCGTCGGGCAGCGCGTCGTAGGACTGAACGAAAGGAAGCAGCGGATCCGAGAATATATTGTCGCCAAGGAGCACGCAGAACCGATCCCTGCCGACGAAGTCGTCGCACAACATAAGCGCTTGCGCTATTCCGCCCGCCTCGTCCTGGATGCGGTAGGTCAGCTCGCACCCCAGTTTCCTTCCGGAGCCGAGGAGCGCCATGAAGTCCCCGGAATGCTCGGGTCCGCAAATGACCATGATCTTTCGGATGCCGCCCTCGATGAGTTTGGCCAAGGGCCACATGATCATCGGCTTCATGCCGACGGGCAACAAGTGCTTGTTTGTCACCTGCGTCAGGGGGTGCAGCCTAGTGCCCGTGCCGCCGGCAAGGATGATTCCTTTCATGATGTCATTATACGTTGAAGGTTGGGAAATAGGCGCTGCGGTTGGACGAGCGCGCGGCGGAAGGCATGAGGCCACGGCAGTCGAGCGTGTGCCGGCATCCGCCTGCTACGCTGAACTGTTTGGCGCCGGGACTGATTTTTGTTCCCTAGGTTGGGCCGTTCTTTTCACTGCCGGCACGACGTATTTTCTTTTCAACAGTACTCCGCAGGGGGCGTTATTGGTCTAGCGGCCTTCGCTACCTTTGCCGGGTCGAGCATCCCAGGGCCTGATGGACGTATTCCTCCAGTGACTTCTGCGGCAACCTAGAGAGATCTAATCTCTTGGTGCATGTCGCTTTCAGCCCAATGGCCTCGAACTGCCGGAGGAGCCCCTCCCATGGAAGATAAAATATTACGTTGCCCCCGTGGGAGACAATCAGGTTCCTAAGGTCGAGGAAGTCCGGGTTAATCCTCGTACAGAACACTTCTACGTGTGCGTAGCGAGCCAAGGGCCTGACGACGTCAATAAGACTGCGGTTAGACAGGCCCCTGATGTCAAACATTAGAGAGTACGGGACGTCGTCCGTGGGCACGTTCTTCGGGAGGCAAAAGGAATCCACGAAGGCCACGTCGTCGCGGAAGACGACCAAGTGAGTCGCCCAGCGTCCATGAGGCAGCTTTCCCCCGAGGCATTCCTTTATAAGGGAAGAATCCTCTATTGCCAGGATGCGGATGGGCCGCCCGCCGGGGATATTCCGCTCAAGAAGGAAAAGGTAAGCGATTGGCCAGCCCAGCAGGACCGCGAGAAAGACGAGGAAAGGCTCCCAGTGCACCCCCGCGGGCCTCTTTCCATCGATGAACACTTGCTGAGCCCTGTACAACAGGACATCCCGGCACCGGCATGACGCGATCCACGTCCCTAGCGCCAAGTAGGGCAACGACAGGGCGATCAGGACATACCACCCGTAATGCATCAATCTATCCTCAGGGCTTCAATCGCGAGGTCACGGAACACGCTCTTGAACAAGTCGACCGAGACCTCCTTCTGTAGCTCCTTGGGAAGGTCGCACTCCTTGAACTCGGAAAGGATGACGTCGATCGCGTCCAGCGCCTCGGCGACCCTGGCCCTGAGGGCCTCCTTCAAGTCGTCGCTCATCCCGGCATCCCGCCGCGGCCTCCCCCGGGGAGGAGCTGACTTGGCGTCCTCTTCCGAGGCCTCCTCCAGGTCAGAGATGACGGGGTCCTCGTGGTTCAGGACCGTCTTGAATTCCTCCCCGTCCTTGGCGATGGCGTTGAGGTAGAGTCCTTCCTCCCGCAGTTGCTGGGTGGCCGCCTCCACGTCGCTCGCCTCTATCGACCCGGCCTTGGTTGCGCCGTCCTTGGTGAATCCCTCGTAGTTGAACTTCATTTCTCAATCATCTCCCGGTCAAAACCATGGCCAACGATGCCATCGCCACTTGGCGGCAGCCAATTCAGTTCCCTTCAGTTTTCCACTGGAGGCCCCACTGTATGTTGCGCGCATCGGCGTAGATGCCGAGCCTTTCCAGTTCCCCGAGCAGCGTGCCGTCCAGCATCAAGACCTCCCTCGGGTTCATCGGATCTGCCATCGTGATGCCGGCATGGGGCTCGTGCGCATGCTTGACCTCGAACCTTACCGCCTCGACGCCGACCGTGACGAAAGGACTCGTCATTGCCGTGGGCTTCGAGGGCCAGATGAACCTGACCTTCGGGTTAAGAAGCCCGAACTTCTCCTGGATGCACTCCTTTATTTCCGCCCCCGTGGCGTCCCGACCTAGTTTGTCGGACTTCTTGTTCGCGGCCGCGAGGAAGTACTCTATGTTTACCTTGATCATCCGCATCAGAACCACGTCCGCCTTCATTCTTGCTCCCCTATGGATACGCCGTACCTCTCCTCGGCCAGTCGCCGGTAGATGGCGGCTATTGCCTTGTAGTCCGGCTTCTTCCTCAGTCTGGTGGTCTTGGCCGCCTCCTCGATCCTCTCGTTGAGAGAATCGACGTGGACCATCAGGTCATCATACGTCCAGCCACCGTCGCGAATGTGAAGCAACTCGGCCGCGTCCGGCCTGTACACGTTGACCTGGCAAGACTCGAGGATCTCTAGCGCCATCCTGAGTAGCCTGACCAAGTGCATCGCATGCTTCGAGTCGTAGCCCGCCTTGGCCTCCAGCTCGCGCCTCTTCGGGTTGCGCTCACGGGCCCACCTCGCGTAGGCCTTCCAGTCACCCGCGGCCTCCTGGTACGCCTTCTCCCTGCGGACGGAGTCCCTGTACTCGGGCTGCACATACTCGTCTGGTACCGAGAGGATGGCGCCCCGGTACTGCTGCGGCACGGTGGTCTCCTCGGGGAGGCCAAAGGCTTTCCGAGAGGGCTTTTCCTTCGGAGGGTTGAGCAGATACCGACGGTGGTTCTGGATGCGCCTCAACTGCGCGGTGGCGTAGCCCGCGAATGTAGAGCGCGCCTTCTGCGACAGGAACAGCCCCCTCGCGTCACGGATGAGCCCCCATTCCTCGGTCTCGTGAAGGATGTTGCGGTCGACGTAGAGGAACTCAATGATGTTGGGGTTGCACTGCGCCGCCAGTTTTATGAACTTGCGCAGCTCCTGCATCTCCTCGTCCGCACCTGGCCTCCGAACCGTTCCCGCGGACCAGTTCATGTCTCCCTGGTCGACCTGCAGCGCGTGGCCTAGATGCCCCATCGCGGAGTCCGGCAACCCCGCCTCCACGGCCTCCAGCGCCCCAACGATGTGATCATGCAGGGATCCCTGCCCGACGAACGACGTGTGGAATAGGTCGAATGCGAGGCTAAGGGGAGCCATGAAGACGCCCCTGATGTCCTCGTCGGACTCGGGGGTGCTGGTTCCGTAGGCGCGGCTCCCGGATATGAAGCGGAATATGCAGTTGCGCGCGGCTTGCTCGTAGTTCATCACGGATCCTCGCTAGATCGCCTAAAGGAAGGATATCCGCACGCGGCGTCCGTTGCAACTACTTGCTCTTCCTGCCAAAGCCCCTGACCTGGGGAAGGCCCCCCACCCCCGGGAGACCGGGGATGCCGGGCTGCGGGGCAACCCTGCCCCGCAGCACCTTAGGGTCCGAGGACGGCTGCTCCTCACGGGGAGTCCTTGACGCTGCGGCGAGCTTGTCGATTTTCTCGCAGACCTTGCCCTTCATCGACTCGACGTCGACGCCCGTGTCCACGTCGCAGATCGCGGCGGGGACGAGGGTGACGGTGCGGTTCCGGGTCTCGAGCCGCACCGGCTGCTTGCCTTCCTGAAGCAGGCTCTCCTCCGGCACGGCGGCCATGAAAACGACGATCTTATAGGACATGCCTGTCTTCCTTCCTGCGAGCAGTCTACCTACTCGCGCTTGAAATCGAGGTTGATCTTGTAGTTCCACGTCTTGCCGTGCTCCGGGTGCACCCCGAAAACGGACTGGGTTGGCCGCGACGCCTTGCGGAGCTGGTGCATCGAGTAGATGTCTCCCCCCACGAAACTGCCGTTGACCATGATCTCGCCGCGCGTCGTCTGCAGGTCGCTGAAGGAGTGAAAGTGCCCGAGGCAAAGGTAGTCGAAGGGCTTTCGCGTCGCTCCCGACACCAGGTTCTGCAGGCTCAGCTCCTCCTTGTAGATGGAGTTGATGTTCTGGGAGATGTAGTCGCCGTGAACAAGCAGGAACTCCCAGTCGTTGATGGTCTTCGTTTGCCACCATGCCTGTGAATAGTTGACGTTGATGTTCGGCCTGTTCTGCAGGAGGGCCTGCAGTAACTTGTACGATATGAGGTCCCAGTTGGCCGACACCTTGTCGGAGCTCTTCGAGACCCCCGCGCGCCCATGGTTGCCAAGAACTCCGTCGAACTCGACCCGCTCGAAGTAGGCGCTCCAGGCGTCCAGCATCTCGGAGACCACCTGCGCGGCCATGATGGCCTGCTGAGTGATGTCTAGCGTCGTGTAGGCCGGCCCCCACTCCCCCGCGAGGTTGGCCCCCTGGACAAAGTCGCCCAGGCCCATAACGTGCAGCACGGGCACCTGCCTGACCTCGCTGTGCAGGGACAGTATCTCGAGCACGGCGCTGCGAAGGTTGCTGGCCCTCTCCTTGAACACCTCGACGTCGTAGCCGCCGAGGCCACCCGTGTCCTGCGGGGAGAACTCCTGTCCCACGTGCAGGTCGGACAGCATGAGCACCATGTGCTCGTCGGAATGCTTCTTATTTTTCGCCCTGTTGAGCGTCAGCTTTGGCAGGGCCTGGCGGGGCAGCGGGGTGGCGCTCCGCTCGATCGCCTCCTGGAGTTCGCGCAGGAAGGCCTTGTTGCTGACTTCCTTTCTCCGCACCTTGACGACATTCTTCGCGGCCTCCCTGTCCCGGACCGACTCGGCCTCCAGGTGCAGGACGTCGTCGTAGGTCATGTCGCACAACTCGGCCAGCACCTCGGCGAACCTATCCCAGTCGACGCTATTGACCTTCCTCGTGATCGTGGAGCGCTCGTAGCCGAGGGCGTCGGCCATCGCGGCATGGGACAGCTTGGAATTACTGGACACCAGCTCGTATAGGGCGACCATCTTTGGGGCGTCCCACGCGGCTGTCACGCCGGGCAGGCACGAGAACCGCAGCGGATCCTCCCCGTGCTTCTCCATGAACGCACTGACGGCGTCCACCCTCCGAGTTGACTTTCTCTTCGCCAGCCTCTTCCGAATGGCGTCGGCACGATCCTTCCTGTTCATTAAGATCTCCCTGGCAGGACTGATACGGGTAAAACGTCGCTCGCCCGGAACCATAAGTCTCGCCGAGCCTCGTCAAGGGGCAGGCTCTCGTCCAAGCCTCCCACTTTTTCCAGCACTGTTCTCCTCGCGACGAAACTATCGGGCGCGCCAGCGGCGAATATGTGGCCGGGGCCCTCCAGTGCCTTTAGTTGGGCCGCCAGCCGACGCGGTTCCTGCCTGTCGGCCAGCCAGACGTACTTGGTACGGGTCATCAAGAGGCCCAGGTTGAAGGCTCCCGTGTTGGATGCCCCCGGGGGTGGGACTACGGCCCTGACTCCCTCTGGCGCCGGCCCGTCGGATACGAGTGTGACCTCGAAGTCATGAAGGCCGCTTCCGCTCAGTTCCCTTGTGACCTTGGACAAGTCGTTCATACTGCCTATTATTACGATTCCCAATGTTGGGACCCGAAATTTGTCCACGTATTGGGAGGACAAGGAAAATTCCCCGGCCTCCCCCATCTTCCTGAGGCGCGCCTCCACGACGTCCCTTAGCATGCAGGCCATGGAGTACGAGAACGGGCTGCCGCTTCCGCGCGAGGGCCCGCCTCCCCTATGGATGACGTTTGTCACGGCGTCGGCTTTGCCCGGCGCTCCGCACGCGATGTACATGCGCCCCCAGAAGTCCCAGTCCTCCATTTTTTGCAGGCTTTCGTCCCATCCCCCTACGAGCTCGAACGCCTTTCTCGTGTGGATGAACGATGAGACGGGCGCGATGTTCTGCGACAGGAGCGCGTCGGGGTCGTAATAGCGCTTCGGCCCGGGGTTGTTTGGCTCGGGGTCGGTGGTCTCGAAGCCGTCGGCATAGCGGAACAACGCCCGGGAGAAGGAGAACTCGTGGCTCCCTATGGCGCGGAGTTGTTCTCCCACGTAGTTCGGCAGCAGCTCGTCGTCGTCGTCGAGATAGCAGATGTAGTCCGCGGAAGACATCTTGACGCCGAAGTTGCGGGCGTAGGCAGGGCCCCTTCCCCCGGGGGTGGACAGGAGCCTGGTTCCAGGAACAGGATTCGGGGCACGGGGACCGTCGTTGACGACAATAATATCCATCACCTTGACTGTTTGGTTCAATGCGGATTTGACAGCACGCCCAAGCAAATCCGGCCTGCTGTATGTCGGGATTATAATGGCTATATTCATTGTTTCCGAAAAGCCCGAAGAGCTTCTGTCCCTTCGAGACTTTCTTGAAGAACATTTATTCTGTCTGAGACTTCTGGCGATACCCACCAGTCCTCAAACGGGTACCCATCGTTTCGGATGTCAGGCGCCGCCAAAACGTAACCACGCGCAAGAAAGATGCCGCGGGACGCGCCACGAAGATCATCCCCGAGCCTGTAAGAATCGTGCTCGAATGTTACGACGGAGAATTTATAGTCATCGAGTACGTCCGCCTCGATCTTCTTCAACGTAGACAACGAAGCGTCGTCTACATCAAGACTCAGGTAGTCTATCTGCGCGGGAAAGGATAGCCTACGAAAAAGCGACCCATAGTCTATGGATGTAGAGTCCCGCATAACTGCCTCGGAGCGCGGACGTTTCTTCTCGTACGAGGCTCTTCTGCTCGCGTCCATGTCTACAAGGCATCCGCGCCAGCCATACCGGGTCTCCAGCGCGTATGTATTACTGATCTGAATGGGGTCTCCCGCTCCGATATCAACAAACGTTCCTTCCCTTTTGGCGTTGAGGCAAAAGACTACGAATTCGTCCTGTAACGCTTGACTTTGCATTAGAAACCCAATACTTTGTTGGATACGACCTGGCTAACGTTATCGACCGCGTATTCCGGGGGTATCAACCACTTGGAATCATTGTCCCTTATAATACGAACGCAGCGCATGATGTCCTCTGGTAGGACACCGGATAAAATGTTACTGCCACACTCGATGGTTTCCGGGCGCTCTGTGGAATCGCGAATCGTAATATTGGGGATGCCCATGATGCAGCACTCTTCCTGAACGGTACCGCTGTCAGTTAGAACGAAGCAAGCCTGCTGCTCGAGTTTTACGAAGTCAAATAGCCCGAACGGCTGCAAGAAGTGTATTTTGTTGTCTACGAGGTCCTTGTCCATCTCCTCCAAGCGATTTCTAGTTCGGGGATGAACACTGCATACGACAGGGAGTTCGTAATCCCTTCGGATGCTTCCAAGGGAGTCCAGCAGATGTCTCAATCGAAGTTTGTCGTCGACATTCTCCTGACGGTGCATAGTAACCAAGCAATAGGATTCATAAAGTCCTAGGTCATCAAGAATGCGTGACTCTGAGATTTTGTTTGCGTAGTATCGAAGTACCTCGGCGATGGGATTTCCCGTTACGAATATCCGATTACCTTCTATACCTTCGCGCAGGAGGTTACTTCTGCTTCTTTCTGTATAAGGCATCAGCACATCGCTCGAATGGTCTATGATACGTCTGTTTACTTCTTCGGGCACGCGGTCATCGAAGCACCTATTGCCAGCTTCCATGTGGTAGACCGGGATGCCGAGCCTCTTGGCAACAATAGCCGACAATGCGCTGTTGGTATCCCCCAGCAAGAGGACGCGATCGGGGAGCTCCTCCTCCATTACCTCTTCGGACAAGGCAAGGATGCGGCCAATTTGTGCACCGAAAGTAGACTCTCGTATTCCAAGGAGACGATCCGGAGTACGAACCCCCAGCTCATCAAAAAATACGTCATTCAGTTTGGCGTCATAGTTCTGACCCGTATGAACTAGGACATGATCACACAACGCGTCTAACTTGGGGATTATCCGGCTCAACCTGATTATCTCAGGCCTGGTTCCGAGTAGTGTTAGAACCTTCATCGGTTTCCTCCGTAAATCTTCCCCCTAGTTTTGATGCCAGGAAAATCTACCCATTCATCCCCAAAATGCGCATAATCTTTTTCCGTCGTAATTCGAATCTCATGAACACACCCTGATTTCTTCAACTTTATGAATGATAACTTCTTATAACTCTTGCGATCCAAAACCCAGATGCCACCATCAGAATGATTCCTCGCAGCACGGCTCCCATCCCATACTGACTGGCCCATGAGAATGAGATCTCGCGAAATAGCCAACCCACGAGTAAGGACTCTTTTCTCGGCTTGACAAAGAATTTCCCCTGACGAAGCCTCAATCAATTGTCCCCTGTTGGTAGCGCATACTAGGGTCTGGCCTTGCACGCGGCATACATTATGCGCCCACAAAGAAGCCTCCATCGAGATGTATTTCTCAATGACTTTTGTAGTTAAATCTACTATGAATATCTTGGAAGGGCGCTCCCAATTATGCGCACATACGTACAGTTTACCCCCCTTGACATAGACAGAGTTGAAATGGTTTCCGGTACCTTTTGGGCCTAGTCGATCCCATTTCTTATCATTGATCCAGAAGTTCTCATATTCTAGAGTTTGCGTATCAAGGATACCTATGGCATTCCGCCCCGTATTAGTACATATTACTTTGCCATTATTGCAAACAATCTGGTGGGGCTGAGAAAGAAACGCGGCGGACGTTCTTCGAGCTACGGATACTGTTCCCTTTATTGAGTTTCTATATGATTCTTCCGTTCCGAGAGAAGCATTGTCTATGTTGCTATGCGAGAAGCACAGCCCCTCTCTTGTCCAAGAAATGCCATAGTATTCAGTACGACCGCTCTCGACTACTTCGTAGCGTCCCGTCTCAATATCAACCCAGAGGATATTCTTCGGACATGCAACCAATACTTCCACTTTCTTCTCCTATGACAACGTCTTGATGTAGGCCTCAGCGAACCTTCTGCCCAGCATCCCCATCCCTTGGAAAGTATGGTGAAGTGCGTCATCCTTGAGAGGAATGTCATCCGTATTCAAACAGATTACTCTGTCCAGAACAGACGCTGCCTTATCTTGAGCGTCCCTTACATTGGGCCGAAACGGGAATCTCCCAACAGGAGGATTAACGCGACCCAAGAACAATGGTACGTCTGAGATATCCTTCCTCAACCGGGATACCAAGAGACGAAAGTTGTCCAAGTAAGTCATGGCTGCTGGCTTATACTTGCAGTCTCTTTCTCCTTGCATCCAGAAAATGGCTCGTACACCATCCCCCTTCCGGTAAATACGACCAAACTCGCTGACGAGTTTTTGGTACATCGGGCCATCGGAAACGTTTTGGGTAATCGCAGCTCTTTTCTCGGTCCACTCGGGTGCCCATGCCAAGAGAGAAGTACCGTTCGCGGCGCACTTGAGTATCTTGACAGGTTCCTTTACCCGTTTTCGTATGTGTGACGCAAATTCATACTCAGGGCCCGCAAAAGGAAGTTCACAAAAACCTTTTTTTTTGCCGTCCCAGTAAACTTCGACGCCATCTATTGAGTTGGACACCGTCCGGCTAGAAGAGCACGTACCTACCATGTTGGACTGTCCGGCAAGAATAAAAATATGAGCCATCGACTATCTCCTGTTTGTCATGATATTGGAAGGAAGTTCATCTGTAGGCACAAAACCTAAATCAGCGAGTTCCTTGGTTTCTTTCGTCGCGACGGCAAACCAAAATGGCTCTTTTAGCCATGGTCTAGGCTCGCCTTCTGCAATGCCAATCTCATAGCCCGCCTCCTGGAGCGCCCTCAGGCCTTTCATGCGATACTCGAACATGCAATGGGACGATGACTTCATCGCCAAACAGAATATAGCCCCTTTGGCTATGACCATACTAGCACCCTGAATCGCATCCGTCTCCGCTCCATTGATCGTCAAGTTGACAAAATCAAATTCATATTTCTTGTACAAAGCATCAAGCGTTGTTGTCTCTACAGAAATTTTCGTACCGATTGCAAACTGGTCAACGAGGCTGCTACCGTTTCTAAGATTCTCGGTAACATTGAAGATTTTCTCTCCAATGTTGCTCCATACAGCCGCTTCTACGACTTCCATGTTTTCTATCGAGTAGTCACGAATGTACTTCCTGACTACAACTACGTTTACGGGGTCTGGCTCTACTACAACTACATGACCAGTATGGCCAACAACCGCAGAAAATGCCATCGGCTGCGACATGCCTGCCTTGATTAAGCCCATCCAGGCCCCGCAACATACGACAGTATTACCTGGCACTACAAACTGATAGGGATGGAGCCGGGACAACCAGGAAGTAGATGATAGATAGTCCGCCCTATAGGATCCCGGCTCGCCACTCGACCTTAGTATTCTGGCCCTATTTTGAGGAGAAGGAGGAGGTCTCCCTCCCTCCCACATCTTCAAGTACGATCGCTGTACCCTTGTTTTTCTCTGAACATGGAATCCCATCTATAGAGTTCCTTTATAGCGACCAAGCCACTCGAACTGTTGAATATACCCATTTATTGTTTCCAGCATCCCGGGTTCCCACTTATTGTCATACCGGGTACAATTAGGTTTATTGAATACTACGGCAGTACACTTTTTTACATAGTCATCATGGGTTTCAAGCCCGAGGTACTGCAGTATGTTCTGGATCTCTCTCTCCGGGGCAACAATTAAGTCCTCCAAATAGACGTCCAAAACGTCGTACTCAGACTTGATACTACTTACCGTTTGGCTCGCCATCCGAAAAAGGTCACGCGCTGATGCTGCGCCAATCAATTTGGACCATGTTGCCAACGTATCGTATGGATTTCTGATTACATGTATCAACCGCAGGTCAAAACCCGTTTTTCGGGAGAACCGCCCCAAGAAGCCAGGATGCGCGTTGATGAATTCTGTAGAACTGAATCCCCTCTTGTCCCCTAGGAGAACCGGATTAGGCGATACTATACCTTGATATAGGCCAGGTATCTGGTAACTGTAACCCAAAACGGGTTTACCCTCTGCTGATATCTTTTGGCCCTTCTTTCCAGCCCTCGCATGTGTTACAGAGTTTTCCTTTATGGCCCGTACCATTTCATCCCTACCCACGGTCGAATAAAGAGAAATCGCATTGAGTTCATGGGATACTACGGCATCCTTGTGGGCGTCTATAATTGCCCCAACAAGGCTATGGCCCGTACGGGGGTTACCTATAAAGATCAGGAACTTCATATTATGCTCCTTTCAACGTCTTGACGTAGCTGCGTATCTTATCACATATGAACCAAATATCTTTCGTTGGCAATTCGGGGTAGCTGGGGAACATAACAACCTCGCGAGATAGCAGGTGAGCAATCGATTCATCCGACGGTGCCAAATGCCTTAGGTACGGATGTTTGGATATGGGGACGAACATGGGCCTCGTATCAATGGAAAACTGAGTGAAATAGTCTTTGGCTCTTTCGTAAGACGGGTTGCCGACGAATTTGGCAGCGAATATCCAGTTGGCATGAGAGGTTCCCGGTTCAACCTCTTGCACCTGAATACCCTCCTCTGAATCAAGCCCCTCCTTATAGGCGTCGAATACCCTCGCCTTCTCTTCCTTTATCTGGTTCATGCTTTCCAGTTGCCCTAATAGAATCGCCGCTTGAACGTTCGTCATCCTGTAATTGGATCCCAAAATCTCATGGTGGTATAACTTGCTACCTTGGCCCTGTCCTCGAACCTTGCGAGCAAAATCAGCGACATCCTTGTCATTGGTAATAAAAGCCCCACCCTCGCCACTTGTTATGCTCTTGTTAGCGAAAAAACTCATGGCAGAACAAAAAGAGGCGCTCCCGGCCGGATAACCTTCGTAGTTGCCAAAAAACGCTTCACAGGCGTCCTCAACAAAAACCAGTTTTGGAAAGTTCTTCTTTAGCCTTGGAACGTTCATGACATTCCCGACGTTATGCACGATTAGTATGGCATCGGCGTCTGCATCGGGCGGTAGATCGGCGTTCCATGTCCTCGGGTCTACGCCCATGACGCACATGTCATAGTGTTCGCGAACAAAGGAATTCCATGCCGCAACAAAGACGCTATTCGGAACAAGAATTCTTTTGGCTCCCTTAAAATGGCGCAAGCAACGGGCTACAAGATTCATAGCCATCGTTCCACTGGAAGTCAAAAGGACATACTCTGCCCCCAAAATCTCAGACAGTTTCTTTTCGACGACAGGCGCATACTTGCCTCGCCACGAAATCCACCCCGATTGGATGGCCTCCGTAGCGTACTGGCGGCTCAGGGCCGGGACAAAGGGCCTATATACTGGAAACACGATGATTCCAATCAATAGGTCTTGTGTTTACGCTGTATATTTCTTCCATCATCAAGTTGCTCCCCCCGGGAACTGGCCTCAAGCAGTTGTACAAGATTTTCGTCTATCTCATCCATTAGTTGGTTGCGCTGAACATTGAGATCGCATGCCTTCTTCAGACATGCCCAAAGCCTTTGTGCCCCATCTTCCGTATTCCAGTACTTGTCCTTGAATTCCTTGAAAGACATCCGCCGGATCTCGTAGAGGAGTTCCTGGTTATCCCACATCTTGAGGTCAACGGTAATCAACTTATCTATCAATCCACCAAACGTATCTGCCATACCTTAGCTCCTTATATAGAAGCAGATATTGTCTTTCTGCTTCATTCTCTCAAAACCAAGACTTTCGTATAACCTACACGCTCTCATGTTGTCTGCGTCTACACTTAAATGTATAGTACGAATACCTTTGGCTCGCGCATGCCTCAAAAGAGCCAGCATCATGGCGCGACCATACCCCCTTCCCTGTGCGCTTGGAATAATACATATACCCAACCAGGTTTTTCCGTCCTCCGGGTCTAAGTGCCCATAGGCAACGGGAGCAT
Organism: Candidatus Woesearchaeota archaeon; assembly: GCA_964534185.1. GTDB lineage: Archaea > Nanobdellota > Nanobdellia > Pacearchaeales > GW2011-AR1 > JACPLR01. The sequence continues at coordinate 75,206 of CAZHOH010000001.1, forward strand.
CGCCCTCGCGACACAGAAGCGTTACTTCATGACTGCGGATAATTGATGCTGGTCTCTTGTTAAAATATCTGAACGTTGACAGAGAATCCCCTGCAATGTCGAGGAATTTATGTACTTCGGGTTCTGTAGCTGACGTTATCTTGGTGGCAAATTTGACATCTTGCTTGAAGTCTTGCATGGTACAGGAATGTGCCAAACGATGGCCAAACATTCTAGGCAGCAACGAGTCAAAAACTGTATTCTTGAACCACGGTTCAGATACGATACACGTCATCCTGCCTACTGCTGCTCCCAGTATTAGTCCGCCCCCTACCCCTATGCTTATGGAATATAGTGCGCGGCTCATGATGTATGTATCCTTCATGAGTTTTTCCAAATTCGGAGCCGTCACCCCAAGACGCGGAACGGTCAGGTCAACAACATTACTGAGTCCCTTCAAATAATCATATGCGGAACTAAAATATTCTCTGTACCTCAAATATTCTTGGTTTAGCTCAACGTCACGCTCTCCAAGCAAAACTACCTTGCATCCTTGTTTATCCAACAAGGGTACAAGTTCTTTACATATTTGCCGGACGGTATCCTTGTGTATTTCCCGAACTTTCGTATTGATGCAGATATAGTCCCCTTCCGGTATCTTGGTCTTCTTAGTTAACCTGTCTACAAAATCTATTGGTACTACCCTCTTTCTTGGCCCGTATTGATGCCAGTTCATCGCAGGGCCATCTTGTGCCCTTACGCTACAGTCAAAACAATCCTCTCGATAGATAAGAGGCATAAACCCTTCCAAAAACTTGCTGTATTCCGAACCCCTGAAAGCCAAATATGCTACGTGGGGGAATACCAATATCTCTTCCTCGCTTGCCGCCATGGCGCGCAAAATGCTCCATTGACAAATCAGGTCACCGATCCCGACTCGTAGTCCGAATCTCTTCATCTTATTTCTCTTTTGACCTCGACAACCGCAGTACGAAGTAACTGGAAAAACTTGCTTTTGTTGGTAGACATACTCCATGGGCCTCTCGCCATGTAGGCCGAAGAAGAAAATCTCCTGTGATAGACATACTCAACTCGTCTTACGTCTGGTAACGCTTGCCATGCGCAAGTAGCAACAGACAAACCGCTCGAGATTCCGATAAACAAATGACACCTATTAAAAACGGGAATAATCTGCCTAATAGTAAAGTCATCACCACAATAAAAAACATCTTTCTTGTCAAGGCCTGTAATCGGATGCCTCGACTTGGCAAACCCTGCTTTGCTAGCAAAGAGGAAGTTGCATGCCCCTCCCTCTTTGCGACATATATTCATGACTACTCTGGTATCATTCTGAGTCCAGTTGCTTTGGCCTGACTTACAGAAAGTTTCCATCATTACATTTAGTCGACCTTCGGGAAGACCCGACATAAAACGGTCTGCGTTTTCGTCTTCCTGTTCTGTAAAGCAAAGATAAGGATGCCATTCGTCTATTGTCGGCGCGCCTACCGTATGCTTGGGAATGAATGCCAGCGGTATATTCTGCTTGACAAGTTTGTTGCCATAGGGGGTCGTTGAAAACTTGAGTATACCATCCGATGATTGAGAAGATGGTTTTCCTAACCTTACCTCGTCGATCTTGTCATTGTGAGCCAACATGTCCTGACAATGAGGATGAACAAACCATATCAGTTTGTGGTGTGGCCACAACTTGTCCTTATAGGGTAAAAGGCATGTTGAACATCCAACATCCCCGTTCCCCGCTGGAGCGACAATCCATACCTCCTTCATCGGCGCATTGCCTCCCGGATTCTACTGATCAAATCCGCCTCGCTCGCAACGGTATAAGTCTGGCTCATTGAGATCGGCGACGTAGTTATCATTGGATTGTTCGTATATTCTATTCTCTTTACCTTCGGATTAGCCTGCCACGCAGAGGTAATGACCGCTATGCCACTAGCTGTGCTTACAAATATGTCGCATTGGTTGTAAACCGTGACACACTGACGTACAGTAAAAGAGGAACAATCAGTTACACCGGGGCCAGCAAAGTTCTTATGCGATCCAGGGCTGGCAAAGATAAAGTTGCAGTTACCTGCGACTTGGCAACAAACACGCATTACTTGGACAGTCGTATCATCGTTCCAATTGCTTTGGTTTGATCCGCACTTTGTCTCCAGCATTACAGTCGTTTTGTACGGAAGGTTGGCTACAAACTTGCGCCCCCTCTCCCTCTCCTCCCGGGAGAAGCCGATGAACGGGTGAATTTGCATGCCGGATAAATAAGGGATGGCAGCACGCTGCGCAAGCACAAAGGGCGCGTTTAATTTATCGCAGTTGGCCCAAGGAGCGGGAAAATAACACAGATCTAAATCATCCAATATTTGGAACTTCTTTCGTTTCTTGTTAAGTTGCCCCAGCAAGGATCGGTCGGCGACGGAAAACGGGTGCCCCTCCTTGTTTTGACGATGACCCATTCTGGTATCCAGAATAGCCCTAGGATCACAATCTATTGTCCTTATGTCCAAGGTAACTGGATTATGAGCGACTATATCCGAACTCGCCGCATGTATGGATCCCGCTCGCTCTCTTGGGAGAACAAACCAAACAATCTTTGAGCCTGGCCACAACGCTTCCTTGTATTTGAGGCAGGCAGTAGCACCAGCCATGTCGCCGGAGGCCCATGGTGCGTAAATTCCTATCTTCATTTTGCCCCCCCTAGTATGGAGTTGGATCCACCGTCATTTCCTCGATCATTTGTTTCCAAGAGGGAGGGACATAGCCCGTCATATCCCTGAAGTATCGTGAATTCAGACTACGATCGCAGACTAATTCGTCATCACGGTCTACCTGTATGCCCAAGGACATGGCTTCGTTTACCATATACAAAAGAGAATACTTATCTATAGGGTCTGAAGATACATGGTATAGCCCCGGGGGGACATCTTTCTCGATTACCATTCGGATAACACGCGCCATCTCTAACGTAGTAAGGCCCGTATATATGGCCCGAGAAAAGCCATTTACTTGCCCTCCCCTCTGGGATATGAACCACTCAAACAAACCGCTTGACGACCTCAGTTCCCGTCCTACAATTGATGTTCGCAGGGTTACGCAGGGAGCAATCTTGACTTCCCCCATTGCCTTGGTTTTACCATAAAGATCAACAGGATCGGTAGGACAATCCTCCGTATAGAATCCATTGTTACCACTAAAAACGCAATCCGTACTGATATGTACCATTCGGCACCCCGCCTCGAGACACCCTTTGGAGAGCACATGGGGCCATAAAGCATTTATGCCAATCGACGGAATATACTCATTTGCCTCAGCTAATTGCTTTATGATGCCAATACAGTTAACTACGACATCTGGCTTAATCGCCATTATTTCCTTAATAGCACTGGAAAATTGATCAGGATAAACTGACATCTTCATCATTTGAGTACCGCCCAGTATGGCCGGAGCCTCCTTTCTGACGGTTCCCCATACCTCGTAGTCCTCTCTCAGCAACTGGATGACCTTATGACCGAGCATTCCTGTCGCGCCTAAGATTGCAATTCTTTTCATTCTGTTCCCTCGTTTAGCCCTACGTATCTGAATTGTACAGGTTCTTGGAAGTACGTTTTTCTCTTGTATAGTTTATATGCTTTTGTACTTTTCAACGGCGTCATTCACTTCAGGAAGGGAAAACTCCATGCGCCACTCCCTCTCAGAAATTACTGAGTTTGTTCTAGTCTCTCTGTTATTCTTCGCCTCATCCTTCAGTCTGGCGATCAACTCGTCATCAAGTCCACCGACAGCGATTCTGGAACGTAAATCAAGATAGGCTGATCCCAGCCGATCCCCTACGTCAGTCATATGATCCTCGGCATAACCATAAACAAGATGGTATACGAGATCCTCGATGAACATCCCGTAAACCCCATCCTTGGAGGTCGCCCCCGAATACCTCGACATACTGAGACCAAGCTTTGACACAAGCTTCTTTCGATCAATGTACCAGTTGGCAACAACCCCTACGTCGGCGTAATCATTATCGAAGGGGGGAGGACTGGAACAGAATTCCTCGAACTCTCTGTTTTTGGGTTTGAATCCGGCTCGCGCTCTGATCTGAGGCCGCATGAAACCTACTTGCTGCGATACCTCCCGTATTAAACTCGTATGTGATACCCTGTAGTAGTTGTTGAGTTCAAAAAACTTCCCTTTGTGGGGATACGAAATGTCGAGTCCAGTTCTGTGCCCAACCATGCCAAAACCATGGTTCTCGATCATCTTTATCGGTACCATCAACCAGTTGTCATGGATAGGAAAAGCATCACAATCAAGAGAACAAAGATACTTTCCTTTCGCATGATAACACCCAAAGTCTATTGGGTACCCTGCGTCAATCTTGGGCGCATGTATAAACCGAACTTTTGGAGAAAACTCGCAGGTCAATTCTTTGAAGACTTCTGATGTACTTTGGTCAACAACAAGAATATCATGGTCTATTTTCGGGTGCATGTGCTTCTTGACCTGAGACAAGCATACGCGCAGCAACTTGGGCGTATCTGCGTGAGATATGAGCACCGTACAAGAAGTCATTTTCTGCTCTCCTTCATCTTAGCAATCTTCAGGCCTATGGCATCCGGAGCATCAATAATCTTCCAAGGATTAAATCGAGTCATCTGACGAGGCTCGTTTTCCAGACGGCATGATTCCAGAAGTTTTCGAACGGCCACGTATCCGTCCTTAGATATGGCTCTTCTAACCTCGAACAAGCGCGTCTCAAGCCTTGACAGTTCTACCGGGGGCATGTGATCCTCAGCGTACCCAAAACCAAGGTGAAATACTAGGTCGTCGATGACCATGCCAAAAACCCCGTCGAAATAACGAGGGCACCTGCCCAATGATCGCGTCAGGCGCAGAGAAAGTTTTGTTCCTTTGCGTTGGCGGTCAAACAGCCAATTGGCTATGACTCCAGTATCCGCATATTGAGGATCAAAAGGGGGCTTTCCAGCGGATACAAATCGCTCGTAGTCTGTATTCTTCGGAACAAAACCTGCCTTGTCTCTTGCCCCTGGCCTCATAAAGCCTACCTGGTCGGATAGGAAGGATACATCAACGGTCTTGCATACCCTGTAGTAGTTGTTAAGTTCGAAGAACTCCCCCTTGTGGGGATATGCCCGATGGAGCCCGGTCGTATGGCCAACCATCGAAAAGCCATTTTCTTGGATCAACCTGATCGGCAGAAGAAGCCATGACGTGTGGACGGGAAAGGCGTCACAATCAAGTGTACATAGGTATTGCCCATTGGCCCGTTTGATACCGAAATCAATGGGATACCCAGCATCTACCTTTTTGCAACGCAATAGACTGACGTCGGAATTCTTGTGTTCGGAACGAACTTGATCCCATACGCGATCATCGCTTTGGTCAATGACAAGTACTTCCGTCTCAACATCCGGTGACTGACTTACTCGGATTCCCTCCAGACATGCCCGCAAGAGGCCAGGAGTATTTATATGCGATACTATGATAGTACAGGTAACCATGCCTACCTCAAAAGTTCCTCGGCTGTAGTTTGTGGCACCAAAAGGTCATTGGCAACCAGCATATTCTTCAGGGCTAACGGTTCGAGCAAATGATCTGCGGACGAAAAATGACGGTCAAGACGATCACCGGGACGATCAACCGCCAGTTCTGGAAGCGCAGAAGATATGGCCCAGTAGTTACCCAACCGCGCGGTTCTCGGGGCCTCCTCGTCCGAAACCAAGATCTCATGAACCTTCTCCCCGGGACGGATGCCGACGACCCTCGTTTCAATGTCCAGATCTCCGATCAGGGCATCTACCAAGTTCGTTATTCGTGCCGAGGGGGCTACCGGTATTATCGTTTCCCCCGGCTTGGCATATTCCAGCGCGGCCATGACCGTCCGAACGGCATCGTCCAGCGTAAGCAAGAATCGAGTCATGTCCCGCGTCGTAATCGTTACGGGGCCTCCTTTGCTTATCTGTTCGTGGAAGAGGGGTATGACTGACCCCCGCGAAGATAATACGTTTCCATACCTTACGCAAACCATTCTGGTATCAACATGAATGTTTGCACTGATAATGGCCTTCTCTTGAAGGGCCTTGGTCATGCCCATGACATTGACTGGCTTACATGCCTTGTCTGTAGATACCGCTACAACAGTTTCTATGGGCAATCGAAAGTTCCTGATGGCATCAACTATGTTACATGGTCCCATGACGTTTGTAAGGACGGCTTCCTCAACGAAGTACTCGCAAGACGGTACTTGTTTCAGGGCCGCGGCGTTTACTACAATGTCTACGTCCTGCAAGGCGTTAGCAATCGACTTAAAATTGCGCACGTCACCGATTCGAAACTCAACAATGCGCTTAAAGTTGGAATAGATAACCTCATCTGTCGTTACTTTCTTATTGAGGTAAGCCATTCTCATAAAATGCTGCTTTGCCTCGTCCCTCGAAAAAACCACAATTTTCTCAGGAGTTCCATAACTACCAGACAGCAGGTGTCTAACTAGAACCTTTCCCAGGGATCCTGTTCCTCCGGTTATTAGTATTCTTTTTCCGTGTATAAGTTGTGGGTTTGTAACTGAATTCATGAAGCCTCCTCTACAAATATCCTTATACCGCAGAAATTACATTTGCACCTTACGGACAATTCTGTCTGGCCGCAGTAGTCGCACGCAGTTATATCGCCATGTACTACCGCTGCGCCACATCCCCGCGCATACGATTAGCGAGACGTCCTCTACCATCTCAACCCCTTACCTTGTCATGGTCCTTCTTGAGGGCAACAAGCCTCCGGGGGAAGGGCATGTCCAGTTCTTCCTGGTAGCAGTAGGACGTGTCCAGTTCCACCGTGGGAGGGTTGCCGGTCAGATACTTGTTCAGGTGTGATTCGTCATGCCAGGCGGCAATGATGCCATTTTCCAGATCCTTGTCAATCCACCCTCGAATCTCCCGGGCCATTTGCAGCCACCTTTCCCTGCGACCGCCATTGAAGCCTCCCGCGTAGTAGTGCTTGCCATGCATACCCGGGGGCATATAGGCGCATGAGCGAGGATTCTTCTCGTAGGACTGAGAAAAGAACTCCGGCTGCTTGTCCCAGAAGCCAGGGTGTATAGTAGCGACGAGATCGCCTAGGATCTCCTCTCCCACGTCCCCCTCGAACCTCATGTCCGCGTCGCAGTAAAAAACATAGTCCATGTCTTGCAGACATGACTCGTTGTCTGTGAAGGCATGGTACCGAAGAAGCGTCGGGTAGGGCCATGGCCTGTGCCTATGAGGTACCTTCAGCGTTCCTTTTGGAACCGCATCGGCGTCCGTAAAGACAAACATGTGGGGATCATGGCCTGTTCCTGCCATGAAATGCTTCTTCGCTGACTCCCACAATGGCTCTACAAACTGGATGTACTTGTTGGTCGCGATGACCAGCAGACCTACGTTCATGGCTCCTCCTGCTTCAATTTCCACGCCGTAATACTTCGTAGTGTTCGTGCTTCCGAATCTTGGCCCTTTCCTCGATTCGCGCCTGAAATGCCTCTCGCTTTTCCTCTGAGACCATCGCCCAAGCATGGTCAGCAGTTACTATGGCCCGACCATGATGTCTCGCCGCCTCGTCCACCGCACTTTTTACCCCTTGCCACCTACCTCCATAGTCATCGCCCGCGATCCTACACTCGGGCCACGCGGAGATAACTTCCCGGATGTCTCTTTGCGCCTCCTCGTACGAGTGGCATGCGTCGACGTAGGCGAAGTCAGGGACTATCCCCATGGAAGAGGCCTCATGAATGCCGTCGATGGTGCCCGACCTCACCGGGATGATCCTCTGCCTGTAGGGCCAGCAATTGGCCAGAAACTGTTCGTAGAGCAAGGGCAACTTATTGATTGCGTCCTTGTCGTTGCTTGATCGTATGGAATCGTCTCCTTGCCAGTGATCAATCGCTATTACCGTTGACCTCACCGCCTTGCTCGCCAAGAAACGGGTTGATTTGCCTAGCCAGGAACCCAGTTCAACGATTATAGAAACATCTTCCGACAGAACAACGTCCAGCAGAGCTTTGTGGCACCAGCCGAACCAGCCGTGGTCGTCAAAAGTCCGTTGAGGCTTACGCTCAGGCCACGCGTATTTCTCTCTAAGCCTATCTAGTGTCATTACAGGGTGCTCCGTGCTTTTTGCATGATCTTTGGAACGGCAATGGCCTGTTCTTGGGAATAAAGACTTCCAATTTTCTGGTCATGAACCCTATGAAAGTAAAGCGGCGGTTCCGGCAAGTTCGCAAGGTCATGTTTTGCCGCGAGGCGTACCCATAGTTCGTAATCTTCTACATGGCGATGCTCGGGATTCGCAGAATACCCTCCTTCCGACAGTATGACGTCCCGATTGTACATGACGCTTCCGTGGGCTATGGCGCAGGTATGTTTTAGTGCCGCCCGAACCTCAATCGGGGAGCAAGGCCAGTTCTCTCTTCTGTCGATTACTTGCTCGTTTTCATCGACCAAGTGCCAGTGGGTCCCGCAAGCGACAACAAAGGGATTGGCATCGAAGAAATCAAGTTGCGCCCGCAGCCTTTCCGGAGCACTGTAGTCATCCGCGTCATGACGCGCAACCAGAGGAAAACTACAATGCTCTAGGCCAAAGTTCAAGGCATCAACAATCCCACTGTTTCGAGTCATTTGCAGGAGCCTGATCCTGGGATCACCTACTTGCTGGATTACAACATCCGTGCCATCATCGGAACCATCGTCGACGATGACAAATTCAAAGTCGGCGAAGTCCTGTGCCAGCACGGAATTGATCGCCTTTTCAAGGAATCTTATCTGCCCGTTCTTAACCCCGTTGTATACAGGCATCAGCACGCTGACGCTCATGTCTTCCTCCGCTAAAGTAGCTTTGCCCGCGCGAATATGGCATCGAACCGCTGCTTGTACGTATGATCCCTCATCGTCCGCTCGTAGCCCGCCCGGGCAATGGCCGCCCTCTCATCCTCATGGTTGAGGTAATACTGTGCCTTAGAAATCATGTCGGCCGTCGAATCGAATGTCACCACCTCCTTGCCGGGGACGTAGTACTCGGCAAGGTTCTCCGCGATCCCGGTCAGGAGGAACCCGCCGCACGCCGGCACCTCGAAGTTCCTTCCCTTTATCTGCTTGTAAGAGGCGTCGCACGCGTTGTTCAGGTTCAGGTTGACCTTGGAGCGATTGAACACCGCGACCATCTGGTCGAACGAGAGCCTGCGCCCCCAGCCGTTGCCGAATGCTTGAACCCCCAGGCCAGAGGCCTTCATCGCGCCTATGACCTGCTTCCTGTCCCCGTGAGGCTGACCCACGAAAGTGACGTTCATGTCAACCGGCAGATCCAGCTTCTCGTACTTTGGTGAAGCGAACCACTGAGACTTGATGACCTTCTGTCCAAAGCCGTCCGACACGTAGCGAGGGTAGGCCATCTGGGCCGTCGTCACGCAATAGTCCAGGTGGGGGGCCCATTGCGAGTCGAAGTTCCCGTAGCGGTGGTGGCTGTCGCAGAACCATCCGATTGTCTTGCACGGAGTCTGCTCGGTTATCCTGCGGACCGCCTCGTGCCGGGGGTCATGGTTCGGGTCGAAGAAAATGAACCATGCCGCGTCGGGGGCGAACTCGTAGACCTTCTCGACGAGCATGTCGGACATCCGGGGGATGCCGTGCTGCTTGCCTATGTCGACGAAGTCGAAGCACTCCAGGTTCCCCGTCCGGTCCCATTGCTGGAAAGAGGGGAAGAAGTTGTCCTGCTCGAAGGACGTGCCCCTGTCCCTGATTCCATAGTCGTGGTACATGGCGCAGTACAATATGCGGAACTTCTTGTCCTTCTTGGGCAAGAGTTCTGGCTCGAACTTCACCTTACCCTCCATCTTGGCCTTGAACCGGGCGTGAGAGGCATTCATCGCCTCCTGGTAGCGAAACGTCTTCTGCCCGTTGATGAGGGTGGCATGCTCCCTGTGCCTGACCTTCGGAGTGGGTACCCACTCGAGTCGGTGGCCAAGCTTCTTGGCGCGGATGCTCAGATCCACGTCCTCGAAATAAGCTGGAGAGAGCCCCTCGTCCAGGAGGCCGGCGGTCTCGAAGACCTCCCGCTTGAACATGCAGCACGCGCCCCCGAGGTAGTCGTACCTCTCCCTTGGCGACTTGCACTGCTTGATCGGGGCATGGTCGGGCCCCATTTGCCAGGCTTCTATCCCGGAGATCGAGGCCCCCTTCTTGATCGGGCGGAAGAGGTCGTCCAGCCATCCTGGCTGCACGACGCAGTCATTGTCCATCAGGACGACGTAGTTGCCGCTGCTGGCCCGGACGCCCTGGTTGCGGGCCTTCGGGACGCCGAGGTTGAACTCGTTCTCTATGACCTTGGCTCGGGTGTTCGCCTTGACCCACTCGGCCGTCCCGTCCGTCGAGCCGTTGTCAACGAAGATGAGCTCGTGGTCGGGCGTGGCCCCCTTGATCGACTGGAGGCATTCGCGCGTCATGTCCAGCCTGTTGTGGGCGATGACCACGATGCTGACGCTCGGGACTGCCGCCGAGACGCTCATCATGGCCTCCCCGGGGGAGGCCCCCACGGGCATGGATCTATTCCGCCCCTCCTTCTTCCACTTCTCCAGGTAGCGGGAGTGAGAGGTGAGCATGACGGCATGCCAGTCCTTGTTGATGGACCTCTTGGACGCGCCCCCGAAGTGCTCGATGAACACCTTCTGGGCCTCGGCCACCTTGCTGCCGGCCCGCTTGGCGCGGGCGCAGTAGTCCTTGTCCTCGAAGCCGTAAGGCCCGAAGGACTCGTCGAAGAGCCCTATCTCCCTGACCAGGTCAACCCTGACCATCATCAGCGTTCCGTCAGTCATCTCGACCGTAGAGAAGTCCTCCTTGCGCCCCAGCGCCCCTCTGTTTAGCTGCTCGAGGGACATTCTGCTGGCGTGGCGCCGGACGTCCTGGGGCAGCCCCTTGTCGTTCATGACGGAGAGACGGCTCGTCGCGGACAGGATCCCGATCGACGGCTCCCCGTCCATGATGGCCTTCATCTTCGCGAGCCATCCCGAGGGGGTCACGATGTCGTTGTCGGCGAAGGCTATGTACTTTAGGGAGGGGTTCTTCAGCGCCTCCCTCGCGGCCTCGTTGCGCCCGCGGGCCACGCCCGTGTTCTCGTCCTTCCGGATGACGAGCGAGTCGGGCACCGACCTAAGGTACGACTCCGTGCCGTCGAAGGAGCCGTTGTCGAGGAAATAGAAGCGGAAGGGGCAGCCGGCCTGCCTGCTCATCGACGAGACGGCCTGCTTCGTGTTGTCCAGCGCGTTCATCGCCACCATTACCACGGCGACGTCGTCCCCCGCGACAGGCTCCGGCACTTGCTCCCTTGGCGACGGCATGACCCCGGCCTCCTCGGGCACGGCCAGCCCCGCCCCCAGCTCGTTGTAGTAGCGTATCCTGTTGGCGGCGAACTCGGCTCCCTTGCCCTTCCAGGCGTGATGCCGTATCTTCGCCGGGATGACGTCTATGGATCCGCCCTTGGCGAGGATCGATGGCTCGACGCTCTCGCCGGCCTTGCGCGAGAACCTGACGTGCGGCTGCCGCCGGAAGAGCCGCACCTGCGGGCTGGGGAAGAAGCACGGCTCCTCTGGCCCCTCGGTCCCCCGCGGGCAGTCCACGACGTGGACTCCCAGGCCGGTCACCTGCGGCGCTGCGCTCGCGGTCGCCGATCGGATCCAAGCATGGGACTTGGGGTCGAGCACCTCGTCGGCGTCCAGGTACATGACCCAGTCCCCCTCGCAGGCCCGCACCGCGTAGTTGCGCGCCTTGGAGAAATCGTCCGCCCAGGGAAAGCTAAGCAGCCGCACCTTGCCGAACCGGGAGCATACCTGCACGGTCTTGTCGGCAGACCCCGTGTCCACGACAACGATCTCGTCGGCGAGCCCGATCACCGACTCGATCGAGCGACCGACGAAGGACGCCTCGTTCCTGACTATGTAAAACACGGAAATGCGCGGCATCAAACAAGTAGCCTCTCGGCAACCCTCCTTGCGCAGGCGTCCCAGGTGTAGGAGGAAAGGATCCTGTCCCTGAAGGCATCGGCCCTCTGGCTCGCCGACCCTCCGTCCTCATGCGCCTCCCTCATGAGCGCGGCGAACCTCCGGGTCTCGTGCTCCTCGAGGCACGCGAAACTCTGGTCTCTATAATATCCCGAGATCCATGTCAGCCTGTCATTGGCTGGCCCATATTTGTCCGGCTCGACCAAAAAAGCCACCTCGTCGTCCAGGTAATGGGTCATCGCCGTGTGGTAGGCCGATATCACCGGGGTCCCGCAGGCCCCCGCCTCGATGACCGGCAGGCCAAAGCCCTCCCCCCGGGAGCAGAACACGAAGCAGTCCGCCGCGGAATAGCACCCCGGCAACTTGGATATCGGCACCTCCTCGCCGCAATGGTATATCCGCGGGGGCAGGGCCTTCCCCGCCTCCTTGTACCAGCCCATTATCTCGTCGCGGATGAAGTCGTTGTGCTGCCTGGCGGAAGACCCCATGTACCGGCTGTAAATGACCAGGGAGACGTCCTCTGCCCCGTCGAACTCAGACAGGAAGGCGCGGCACAAGACGTCCGGCCCCTTCCGGTACGACCACCCGAACAAGGACATGAAGCGGAACCCCTCGGGCAAGGACGAGACCTCTTCCCCCGAGGGGTACTCGACGTACCTCAGGCGCGGCTCCCTCGCCCCCGGGTGGTACAGGTTTTGGTTGACCCCCAGCGGTATGACGTGAATGGGGCGGGCGACCCCGGCCTCCTCAAACACTTCCTTGTAGAAATCACAGGGGACCCACACCTCGGTGGCCCCCTCGTTGCACCTGTCCACGAACTCGCGATGCAGGCCCTGCGTCTCCATCATGGTGAAGAACACGGTTCTCCTGCCGGCGACGGGGCGCACGGACATCGGCGTGAACCCGACGACCAGCGTCGCCGCCGCCTCGTCCTCGAGGCGGGTTGACTGGAGGGCGCCAAGCAGGCCTCGCGTCATGGGGTCGACCTGCGGGCCCGTCGGGAGCACGTCTATCTTGACGCTGAGTCCATGATGAGGGAGGCGCAGGCATATCTCGCGGTTCATGTTGGCGTACCCGCCAAGGTCAAGGAAGGACCCGCGCCAGACGACCTCGCTCTGGTCCACCAGCGGGGACGAGGTCTCCCTCGGGGATCCAAGCGCGCTGGTTTGCGTTCCCACTACCACTATCTCGGAGGGGCACATGGAGGGGAAGTTGGCCAGGACCATCTTCCTGAACTGGCCCTCGGGCGCGTTGCCCGCGGACACGAGCAGCGTCTTGCCCGTCGGTTTGTGGATGGCCTGCAACTTCATGTTTTAATTCTACCGGGGGCTTTGCTAGGAACTCATGGCTGGGATATCCGCGCCACCTTCCAGCGTCCATTCCTGGCCGGTGATCGCGCTGGTTCCGGTCGTGTCTGTCTCTGCGTCATTGCCGGTCAGATCGACCATACAGTGTTCGTCGTCGCCCATGTTCCCGAACCGCCAGCATCGCGCTGCGCGCATGACATATTCCGCAGCCTTGTAGCGGTCTCCGATGTAGTAGCGCCTTACGTCGCCCATGTCACCGGGGAGAGCGCCTACGCCGCTCTGCGTATCGGCAATCTGCGACCACGCGGCGTCCCAGTCGTTGAGATGCACGCTGGTGCTGCTATACGGAGTGATCTGGACATCGGTGCCATCGCCCCAGATGACATCGAGACGAACCCACTGCCATCCTTCGGACAGACCATCTACCTGGAAATCAACCTTGATCGACGAACTACTTCCATCGGGCCACCATTCGAAACGCCATGAATCAAAATCCTTGATTATCCACCCCCAGGCATCGTACAGATTTCCAGACTCGCTGCTCGTAATGATCTGCTGCCAACCCACAAAGTCCGTTTCCCAGTCAATAAGCATGGTAGCAGAAAAATCGACCACGTTACCCGCTCCGATGGTCGACTCGCGATACATGTAGCCCTCACCGTTCATGTGGACTTCATATTGCCAGTTCACAGGGACAGAGGCGGAAGCCCCTTGGAATACCCCCCTTGTCGATCCTAACATGCTCTCTGCTTCCTTCCCATCCCAGCGTGCCTGTCCCAATTTCCTTTAACTGCTACGGCGTCCCCATGTTGGTGTTTGCGAACCCGAACCAGCTACTCCCGGCCGTGGTGGTCGTGAACGAGAGGGCGTCAATGTTCCCCTCCCCTGAGGTCAGCGTCGGCAACGACCCGCCTGGCCATAGGATGGTATCTATGAATTCCACGTCGTAGTCGCCGGTATGGTAGAGGTAAAGGCTCAAGGAATGCGCCCCCGAGGGAGCACCCGAAAAGCCAACCCAGACTTCGTTCGTAACGGTAAGTTCCTGGACGTTCGCCTCGAGAACATCCACGTACAGCGAGGAAAACCCTGTGGTCGATAACCCGGCGAGGCTCTCTGTATACTTCAGACCCGAAGAACTGATGTAATCGACCGACCCGCTGAACGCGCTGAACCCGGAGGCTTCGATCCAGTCGAACTGGCCGCTGAACGCGCTGAAACCGCTGGTCACGTCCAGCCAGTCGAACTCCCCGCTCCACCCGGACGCCTCGGAAATATTGGCCACGTCCGCCGTTGTGTAGTCGAAGTGGCCGCTGAAGGCGGAAAAGCCAGAGGCGTCGAGGTCGCCGATCCTACCGCTCGCGGCGCTCACCACTCCCCCGACCCCCATGCCCCCGGACACGGTCACCGCCTCCTCGGAGAGGCTTGCTACGTCCAGGTTGCCGTCCACGTACAGGTCGTTGTCTACCCACAGGTCACTCTCCGCGTAGAAGTTTCCCTCGACCGACATCTGTCCGTTCTGTACAGACACGGAGCTGAAGGCGGTAATCTGGTCGTGGAATGTTGCGACCCCCGATACATCAAGGATGTTCTCAATCCAGGCCCAGTCCCCCAACTGGTTGAAGTTGCCAAGAGCCTGTATCCTGTCATTGAAGTAGGCCCAGCCGCTCACGGAGAACTCGGACTCGACCGCCGTTATACCGACCGCTGGCGTGTCCACCGTGGCCGAGCCGTTCGGCCCAAAGATGAGCTCCCCCGCCCGGTAGGCCCCCTTGGTCAGGTTTACCTTTATCCAGGGGGCCCAGACCTCGGTCACCTCCCCGGTCGCCCCGGAGTCCTGGCCGACTACCACATCCCCAACCAAGAAGCTGCCTGTCAGGCCAGAGTAGGACATCCATATTCCGAAGCCGTTCAGCCACAACGTGTTCCGGTCATAGCCCCCCGGGTTTGACAGTTGGGGGGTCAGCTCCATGCCCGTCGGGTCGATGAGGCCATCAACCGTCAGTTTGCCATGGACGTAGGCGTCCCCGGAGGCGCTGAACCCGGAGGTCTCCAGCCAGTCAAAGTCCCCGCTGAACGCGCTGAACCCGGAGGTCACGTCCAGCCAGTCAAACTCCCCGCTCCACCCGGACGCCTCGGAAATATTGGCCACGTCCGCCGTTGCGTAGTCGAAGTGACCGCTGAAGGCGCTGAACCCGCTGGTCACGTCCAGCCAGTCGAACTTCCCGCTCCAGCCGGAGACAGCGGAAATATTGGTCACGTCCGCCACCAAGCCCTCGTCCGCCGTGATGTAGTCGAAGTGACCGCTGAAGGCGGACAAGCCGCTGGCAACGTCCAGCCAGTCGAACTCCCCGCTCCACCCGGACACCTCGGAAACATTAAGTTTGTCTGCCGTAACGTAGCCAAAGAGGCCACTGCCCGTGCTAAAACCGGACTCCGATTCTAGCCAGTCGAACTTGCCGCTCCAGCCGCTGACTTCGCTTCCAGCGTAGATTGAACCATCAACGCCCAGGCCACCGTCTACGACCAGCGCGCCCGTCGCCGGCGACGTTGATTCCGTCATGGACCTTATCCGAGCATCCCCCGCGATGTCAATCTCGGCGAGGAAAGCAGCACTGCCCAACGACGAGAAACTTGATGCCTGAAGCCAGTCGAACTCACCGCTCCACCCGGAGATAGACGAGGCCTCGACTCCCCCTGCCTTCATGTGGTCGAACTGGCCACTGGAGGCGCTGAACCCGCTGGTCACGTCCAGCCAGTCGAACTGGCCGCTCCAGCCGGAGACCGCGGAAATATTGGTCACGTCCGCTACCAAGCCCTCGTCCGCCGTGATGTAGTCGAAGTGACCGCTGAAGGCGGACAAGCCGCTGGCAACGTCCAGCCAGTCGAACTCCCCGCTCCACCCGGACGCCTCGGAAAAATAGGCTTGGCCAGATACGGCCAGGTCATTCTCAACAGCCAGATCCCCGTCGACAGTGGCGTCACCAGCCGCCGAGAAGTCGCTGGCGGACAGGAACTGGAACTGGCCGCTGAAGGCGCTAATCCCGCTGAATGTTATGGATCCGTCAACGTCCAGGTTCCCGGACACGTATAGATCCTCAAACCTGCCACTGACTGCGGACATTCCGGACACGCTGAGAGCGTCCGCGTGGCCGCTGAAGGCGGACAATCCAGAGACGTCGAAGGTGTCGAACCTTCCGCTCAGCCCCGAGAGGGACGACACCTCGGTGACCTCGGCGATCAGACCGGCATCGGCCGTGATGAAATCAAAGTGGGCTGAAAAAGCGGAGGCAGCGGATACGTCGAGCCCTCCTTCTATCCTGGCATCCCGAACAGTGAACTTGTTGTCGGCCGAGTCAACCCACAGCGTGCTTCTCTCGTCCGCTCCAGGATTGGTCGTCTGCGGGGCGAGCTCCAGCCCCGTCGGGTCGATCATCCCCCCGACGGTCAGCTTGCCGTCGATGAAAGTGTCCCCCCAGGAGGACATGCCCGACACCTGAATGCCCCCGTCGGCGCTAAACCCAGAACTGACGTCCGTGCCGCTTTCCCCGGAAAAACCAGAGAACCCGGACTGTCCAGAAAAGGCCCCGGAAAATCCGCTGATCCCCGACCAGCCGCTCTTGCCAGAAGGCCCCGAGGCCCCAGATGACCCCTCCGTCCCAGAGGGACCTATCGCTCCGGAGGCCCCCGAATACCCCGAGCACCCCTCGATTCCGGAATAGCCGCTCCTGCCTGGCGTCCCCGAGGCCCCGCTGGGCCCCGAAAAGCCGCTCTCTCCAGAGAAGCTGCCGGAGAAGCCGCTTATGCCAGAATGGCCGCTATACCCCGACGTGCCACTGTAGCCCTCTAGGCCTGAAAAACCGCTTGTCCCGGATGTCGCCATTGCGCTTCCTCGAAATAGAAATCGTCAATTACTCTGTTCGCACCGGATCGGCCTGCTTCCTACCTCTGTATCATCCCGGCAGGAGGCAAACATGACGGAAGGCGGAATATTTCTGGTTGGCAAGGGCCACGTGTCCCAGGTGCTACAGCGGGAACTTCCCGTCCAGGCAACATGGACAGGGGAAATGGATCACATGACCGTGCGCGACCTGAGGTCGTCAAGCGCCAAGACAGTCGTGTGCTGCGCCGGCAAGACAAACCTCGAATGGTGCGAAGCCAACCCCCGGGAGGCATTCCGGTGCAACGTGGAGGCCCCCCTCCGCGTGCTGAACAAAGTGCTGGAGGCGGGCAAGCGGATGATCCACATGAGCAGCGGATGCGTGTGGGACGGCCCCTACAAACCCGGGGGAGGCGCCTTCTCCCCGGACGACGGGCCGAACCCAGCGGCGTTCTACTCGTGGACGAAGGCCTCCTGCGACGGGCTCATGCTCGCGAGGGCGGAGGCCCTCGGCAGGCTGGTCATGCTGAGGCCCAGGCAGGTATACTCCGCGGTCGACAGCCCGCGTAACACGCTGGTCAAGCTGGCCAAGTACGAGTCGCTGGTCGATACGCCCAACTCGATGACCAGCGCCTATACCATCGCGAGGACAATCCGCGCCCTGTGCGAGATCGACTGGACCGACTGGTTTCCCCCGAGGATAATCGCGCCCTACGACCGGGGCGTGACTTCCCCGCTGAGGTTCGGCAGGATCCTGGCAGAACTAGGAATCAGGGGCGAGCCCAAAGAAATATGGAAGGGGACGCTCGATGGGTGGCTCCGCCCCCGGAGGGTGGACGTGGTCATGAGGGA
This sequence comes from Candidatus Woesearchaeota archaeon, assembly GCA_964534185.1. Classification (GTDB taxonomy): domain Archaea; phylum Nanobdellota; class Nanobdellia; order Pacearchaeales; family GW2011-AR1; genus JACPLR01. The sequence continues at coordinate 93,276 of CAZHOH010000001.1, forward strand.
CGAGAAGTTCGAGGACTTGGTCAACCCGCCCCACGTGGAAGACGAGATTCGAAGAGTGGCGTCAATGTTGGAGATTGACATTTATGGCTAAGACAACCAAGGCTCCGCGCCAAGGGGAATGGGACTCGCTGAACAAAGACCTGTCAAGGTACGTGAAGTCCCTAGAGAAGGACGGATACAGCGAGGCCGAAGCAAGGAGGCTGCGAAAGTCGCTCTCGCGCTTCGAGAACCAGATGCAAGTCAACTAGCCGTTGACTCGGCACTGCGGCCAGACGAAGTGCCCGATCGGGTACCCAACCACAGGCATCGCGGCAATGTACTCCAGCGGGTAGGCAACCTCCAGCACGACGTAGAAGTACGTGTCGGCGGACGTCGCCATGATGGCTAGGCCCACCAGGACCAAGTGCCGGTGCTTCCATGGCGGAGTCCCGGCCGGAACCTTCCAGAACCAGTGTCCGCCCAGTACGCCGAAAGCGAGAGGTAGCGTCGCGAACCTCTCCGCTGCGCTTCCGATCTCGGCGCTCTCGGTGGCGTACCCACCCCATTCGACCACCGCTATGACGTCCCAGGCTATCCAGAGGACGATGGTCCCCCATACGACCCACCGGGTAATCGTCCTGCCGTCCTTGGCGTCCACTTACGGGGCCTCTGCTATGCCAAGGGCGTCAACCATGTAGGCAACCAGGGCGAACGCCATCCCCCCGGTAAGCCGAACCGTGTAGGTTCCGTCCCCTTGGTCGTATATGCCGATGTCATCCTGCGTCTCCGCGGCGGGCACGGAAACCAACGTAGTGCCGTCCTCGCCAACGACGGGGCAGTTGAAATACTCGATGTCCGAGTATTTCTTTTGAACGACATACTTGTTCTCTTCCCGGAACTTTTCTCCAGTGTCCTGATCCACCAGGATGATCTCGCGGTGGTTGGTGAGGCGGATGGCCGCCTTGTAGGCGGCGCTGTCATTGCTCGCCCACGGAGTGTCGATCGTCAAGCGCCAGCCGCGATTCCGCTTGTCATAAGTGTTGTTTACCGTTTCTTGTCCGATTAGAGCCATTTTTCCTCTCCTTTAGAAGCCTATTGCCAGTTGATTGTGCACTATGTCGCCTGCCACCTTTGCGCCGTCAGGATGACGGACCCGGCCGGGACGTCGGTTGGCGTGACCGTTCCTCGACGTTGACCTCCCGGTATACATTTCAGAGATCTGTTGACCCGATAATTACCACTACGACACCTCAGTCAATGCGAACTTTACGTTCCAGTTTACATAATGCCCGGCCGCGCCCGTGGCCGTCATCAGGACATTGTTCCCACTGACGCTTATGTTTGCATCCCACTGGGAGTCACTTTCCCTACTCAGGGAGATGTCCACCCCGCCCTCTATAGTTGCCGCTCCGGCTCCCTCGCGGTAGACTAGAGCGCGCCTGACATAAGCGGCCCTGTCTGGCGAGTCTGTCCTGCGAGCGACGAAGGTGGCTTCGACTAGCATCGACGTGTTGTCTGGCACAGCTATGGAATGTATCGTTGTTTCGGTAGCGTCCGTCGTCGATGCGGTATCGAAGCCTACTACCTGATTGCCGTCGTAGTACAGGCTGTCATCCGCTGAGCGGCTCCACAGTGTTGTATTCCCTGAGTCAGGATTTAATCCCTGCGGGTCTAGTCGAAGGGCCTGAGACTCGATGATCCCGTCATGCCAAGAGTCTCCCCATGCGCTGAACCCGCTCGCGTAAGCATACGTTTGTGAGTTGAATCCAGAGACGGAGAGTAGCCCAGAGACGCCAGCGTTGCCCCCGACGTTGGCGTTGCCAACGACGCCCAGCCCGCCCGATGTTACGAGGGCGCCGCTGGTCGGGCCCGTACTTTCAGTCCCCCCCGTAATCGTTACGTCTCCGGACGCCGAATCCACAGTCAACCGGACGGTATTGTTCGCGCGTAGCTGCAGGTCATGGTTAGACATGGACCCGATAAAAACAGTCCCGCCGTTTACCGAGTTCCCCATGATGAACTCTGATGCGCCACCACCCGCGTTAACGGCACGGGCATGGAAGTACGCGCGGTCGTCGCCCCATAGGAAGATGGAGTTCTTGCCTTGGTTTATGATGGGACTATCCTTGGCAACGCCGCTGGATATGATGTCCAGCGAGCTGCGCGTGTCCCCACCGGAGTCCTCGTCGGATAGCGTAGAACTGGCGCCAAAGGATCCGTAGCCCTCGAAAATGGCTCCGGTCCCGTCAAAAATGGCTCCGCTGTCCCCGGTGATCCCGCTCGCGGAATCCCAATACGCGAACTGACCTGACGAACCACCTCCGATAACAGCATCATCAGCGGAAGCCCCAGAAAAACCAGAATAACCTGATTCCCCGGACGCCCCTTCAAAACCGGACTGGCCACTGAAGCCACTCTCCCCGGACGCCCCAGACGCGCCCTGGGGTCCGACAGAACCTTCTTGCCCGCTGAAGCCTGACGTGCCGCTTTGTCCAGAATAGCCTGAGGGCCCGCTGTGGCCACTAAACCCAGACAACCCACTCAGGCCGGATTCCCCGGGCACGCCGCTGAAACCGCTTTGACCCGAAAAGCCGCTCGTTCCGGAGGTTCCTGACGAACCAGCCGCCCCGCTCACTACCTTGCCCGAGGAGTCAATCCCGAGATTCGAAGCGAGAGTTCCGTCAACGTCCCCCAGGTACACGGGGCCGTCCAGCACTGACTGCCCCCATGCGCTGAACCCGCTCGCCTGGGCGTAGGTGGTGGAGCTGAACCCAGACGCCGAGACGTTTGAACGGAGTATCAGGTTCGCCCCGTCCGGGTCCATGACGAACTCGGCGGTGTCGGCATTGATGCTACCTGTGGCCGTAATGACAAACGGGTGGGTGTAAGAGCTCCCTGAGTCGTCTATGCCAAGAGTTATTTCTCTCTGCTCAGGAATTACTAGCCTTAATTCAATGTCCCCTGACGATACGTCAAAAAATACCTGGCCAGGCCAAGTCGCATTTTGACGCTCGAAGGCAGCGATAAGCGAGCTTGTTCCATGAACCCTTAGAACATAAGAATTAGAGACGGTTGGCGTGCCAACCGTCATGCGATCGCCGACGAAGAGGTCGTCCGTTATGCCTGCTCCGCCGGAGACGACCAGCGCGCCCGTTGTAGGGTTGGTGGCAGGAGTAGTATTTCCAACTACCAGCCCGCCAAGTGCCAGGTCAGAGTCATAACTCAGCGCGCTGAATCCGGTCACGGCAGTCTGGCTGGCCCATACCGTCACCTCCCCTGACTCTCCCTCCCCGGAAACTGCCCCCGTGGGAAGCTCACCGCTGTATCCAGACTCCCCCTCTGCTCCTGAGAATCCGGAGAATCCTGAGGCGCCGCTATCGCCGGACGCCCCCGACGCCCCCGGGGATCCCGGGGATCCATCAGAACCTTCTTGCCCGCTGAAACCTGAATTTCCGGAAGACCCAGAAAAGCCGCTGGTTCCAGACTCTCCCGTTTGGCCACTGACCCCTTGTTGCCCCGAATTCCCACTGAATCCGGAATCGCCACTATAGCCAGAAGATCCCGACACCCCAGAAGTACCGGGTGTACCTTCTCTCCCGCTGAAGCCAGAGGAACCAGACTCGCCGCTGAAGCCAGAGGAACCAGAGCCACCGCCCAACCCGCTGAAGGCCAGGATCTGGTCATGAAAGTCAGTAGTATAATGGAGATCCGCCCCGCTGAACCACAGCGTCGCCTCCCCCGCCGCAGGAGTCCCCCCGGGGACGGAGTCCTGCTCGGTCAGGACTAGGCCCGTGGGGTCGATGAGTCCAGAAACTGTCAGCTTGCCGCCTACCGCAGCATCGCCATATACGTTGAGGTTTTCCTCGACGCCTAGGCCGCCAGAGATACGAAGAGCGCCTGTAGTAGGATCTGTCGACGAGGTAGTAGATGCAAAAATGAAGTCCGAGGTATCAACTCTGTTGGTCTTAATCCTTATGGTGCCGCCATTTATCTCGCTATACCCACCCCATTCCTTGTTAGCTATCAGGTTTACTTCGGCCAGCGAATCCTCGGCTTGGGCATAGTGGCTAAACCCAGAAACCTCGTTTACTCTTGCGGCTAGGATGGCACGGTGAGCCACGCTTGAGTTGGTTTGGAACAGAGGGGTATAATAGGAACCCCATTTGAACTGTCCTCCCCTGACCGTCAGCACGGTATCACCCAGCGTAGACGTCGACGTACTAAGAGCGCGGAACCCGCCATATCCGGAGACCGCGGTGCGCTCATACTGGTTGACGCTGACGTGTAGGTGGGTCTCGCCGCCGCCCAGACCGCCGCCGCCGGTCGTAGACTCGGTTGCGAAGTCAAGCCACCAATTCGTGCCGTCAGGGTCGATGTAGACGCGCTCGGCCTCGAAGCTGCCACGTACGAACCCTGTATTTCCCCATACGTACATGACGCCGGCTTCACCGTCGTGTTCCCCAACCCTTACGTGTAGGTGCCCTCCAGAGGCCCCGGATGATTGGAACTGGAACGTGCCTAGTTGAGTCGCCCCAACCGGACGCCTTGATCGGTTCAGGTAGACTGCTGCGTACCCACTCTCAGCGAACGTGACGCCTGTCCCGGACGCCGACAAACAATTGAATGTCCATACCTCGTCACCCTCAATGTGACACCCAGAGGTGGTAATCGGACTCAGGGACGCATTAGGTGCATGAATGGCCACTCCGGAGAAGCCAGAAATATCCTCCTCATAAACCCCGGCGTCCTCAACTACAACGAAAACCCTGTTGCACGAGCTAGGAGGAGGAGATACGTCAAATTGTGCCGCAGAAATACCGGCCTGAAGAGTTAGTTTGGCATCATTGGGAGTCAGACCATCGTTGGCGTCATCCCCGTTCTTCCCGACGTAGATCACGCGGTAACGCTCGAAATCTCCTGCGTCAAATCCGCTGAACCCGGAGAATCCGCTTTCCCCGATGTTGCCACTGAACCCGGACGACCCAGAGTCACCTGAAAACCCTGAGAATCCCGTTGCACCGGCCAAACCTTCGGACCCGGAGAACCCCGATGTTCCGCTTTCGCCTTGGAGACCCGTTGAACCCTGCATTCCAGACTGACCGGAGAACCCGCTCAACCCCCGGGGGCCGCTAAACCCGGAGGTTCCGGAATAGCCAGAATCACCCTGCGCGCCGACTGAACCCTCATACCCGGAGAAGCCGCTGGTTCCAGACGTGCCGGAGTAGCCGCTCTCGCCTGAGTCGCCCTTGGCGCCGCTGAATCCGCTTATTCCTGACGAACCAGAAGAACCAACCTCCCCAGAAAACCCGCTGGCACCAGACTCCCCGCTGTCACCATGGTCACCAGCAGGCCCCTCAACGCCGCTTGCTCCAGACTGGCCAGAGAAGCCACTCGTGCCTTGTTGGCCGGAGAATCCCGACTGTCCGGATTCTCCGACCGATCCGGAGAAGCCGCTGTCTCCAACCTGTCCAGAAAACCCAGATGTGCCGGAATATCCGGATTCACCCTGCTGGCCAGGGGAACCACTGTATCCTGAAGTGCCCGAAGTTCCGCTTTGTCCGCTGTTCCCCGATGCTCCGATCGTGCCAGAATACCCTGACGCTCCTGAGATGCCTCCTGACCCACTGAATCCGGAATACCCTGATGCGCCACTCTCACCCTGCTGTCCGCTGAATCCAGACGTGCCGGAGTCACCGATATCGCCGGACGTCCCCGACGCGCCAGAGAAACCGGAGATGCCACTGTCCCCAGAGATACCACTCTCCCCGGGTACGCCGCTGTAACCGGAACTGCCACTTGTGCCAGACTGGCCAGCATCTCCCTGTTGGCCAGAAGCACCGCTGAACCCAGACACCCCTGAATCACCGGAACTTCCTTCTGATCCGCTGAATCCAGAGGATCCAGACTCTCCGGACGCGCCTGCTTCTCCGCTGAAGCCCGAAGCGCCGGATTCTCCACTATACCCTGAGGTGCCCGAGAGGCCCGAGTACCCGGAATCACCGGACGTCCCCTCTGTGCCACTGAATCCGGATGTGCCGCTATCCCCAGAAATACCTGAGGTTCCGCTTTGGCCACTGTCACCTTGGCTACCAGATAGGCCGCTGAACCCCGAGGTTCCACTCGCGCCAGAATGACCCGATGGACCACTGGCACCGGAATGGCCTGAACTTCCTGAATCGCCACTGTATCCGGAGAAACCGGACGTACCGCTGATTCCTGAGACACCGATGTCGCCGGAATGACCAGAAGTTCCGCTGTCCCCCTCTTGCCCGCTGAAGCCTGACGTGCCGCTTTGGCCAGAATAGCCTGAGGGCCCGCTGTGGCCACTAAACCCAGACAACCCACTCAGTCCGGACTCCCCGGGCACGCCGCTGAAACCGCTTTGACCAGAAAAGCCGCTCGTTCCGGAATGGCCACTGTTCCCTTGTTGTCCAGAAGTTCCACTGAAGCCGGAATCTCCACTGTAGCCAGAGTATCCCGATGCCCCGCTTTGCCCAGAACTGCCGAGCGCGCCTTCTTCCCCGCTGAATCCAGATATACCCGACGGGCCGGATTCTCCGACCGATCCGGAGAATCCACTATCTCCAACCTGCCCAGAAAACCCAGAGGCACCGGAGTATCCGGATTCACCCTTCTGGCCACTGTATCCTGAGTCGCCCGATATGCCAGGCGTTCCGCTGAAGCCAGAAGCCCCGCTACTGCCGGAACTGCCGGAACTGCCGGATGACCCACTGTGACCGCTGTCGCCCTGTTCGCCCGGGGAGCCGCTGAAACCAGACGATCCAGACACACCACTCTGGCCAGACGTGCCGGAATTACCACTTATCCCCTGTTGGCCAGAGTCACCGCTGAAGCCCGAGTATCCTGACTGCCCGCTGGCTCCTGAATTCCCAGACGCCCCATGCTCGCCAGGCGTTCCGCTGAAGCCCGATGCCCCGGATTTGCCACTGACCCCATAAATGCCTGAAGAGCCGCTAAAACCGGATGCCCCCGACGCGCCGCTCGTTCCAGACTCGCCCTGCTCTCCGGAAATCCCTGAAGCGCCGCTGAAGCCCGACGTCCCACTCTGCCCGCTGAAGCCAGAGAACGTTCCAGAGAAGCCGCTCTGCCCGGAGTACCCGGAGGAACCCGACGGGCCAGACGGCCCACTAGCCCCCTGTGTACCGCTGAAGCCCGAGAATCCGGAGAATCCGGAGAACGTGCCGGAGAAGCCAGACGCGCCGCTGCTACCAGAGGCACCAGACCCGCCGGAGTATCCTGACGAACCAGAGGCACCTACCTCCCCTGAAAACCCGGAAATGCCGCTGTCTCCGGATGCCCCGCTGACCCCCGAGTTACCCGAGATGCCCAAATCGCCGCTGAATCCACTTGCCCCGGACTGACCCGACAATCCTTGGGAACCAGAGAAGCCACTGCTCCCGGACTCGCCACTCGTACCGCTGTCCCCATACTCGCCCTGCTGGCCCGAAAACCCGCTCTCTCCTGAGGTTCCGGACGCGCCGGAATAACCAGAATCACCCTCTATCCCGCTGAAGCCGGAAATACCGGACAAGCCACTTTCACCAGAGGTTCCGGAGTCACCACCCGGACCTTGCTGGCCAGAAGCACCGCTGAACCCAGACCCACCGCTATGACCAGAGAATCCCGACGCCCCGCTCTTCCCAGAAAATCCAGACCGACCAGAGCCTCCGCTGATTCCAGAATAGCCACTGGATCCAGACGTTCCAGAAAAACAGCTTTCCCCGGAATAACCAGATTCTCCGGGAACCCCACTGTACCCAGAGACCCCCGATTCGCCATACGAACCCTGTAGACCCGATGCTCCGCTGAAACCGGACTCACCAGAGTATCCACTGAAACCGGACTCACCAGAGTATCCACTGAAACCGCTTGACCCTGAGGCGCCTGACGCCCCACTTTCACCAATCTGACCCGAGAACCCACTGGTGCCCAAAGACCCGCTGAACCCGGAGTCCCCAGATTCGCCGGAGATGCCTGTCGTGCTAGAGAAGCCGGACGCCCCACTCTTACCAGATTGGCCAGAGAAGCCAGACTCACCGGCTGCCCCGCTGCGCCCTGACGCCCCGGATTGACCCTCCTGTCCTGAAAATCCACTTGCTCCGGAGTCTCCACTGTAGCCAGAAGCACCGCTTGGTCCAGATTGGCCACTTTGCCCAGGGGTGCCTTCTACGCCGCTGAAGCCGCTTTGCCCTGATGTACCTGACGCTCCACTGGCGCCAGACTGGCCAGAGAAGCCAGAATATGTCCCTGAGAATCCTGAGACGCCTGACGCTCCAGAAGGGCCAGAGGGGCCAGATGGGCCGCTGGCCCCTGGTTCTCCACTGAAACCGCTGTACCCAGAATAGGTTCCTGAAAAGCCAGAAATGCCCGATGATCCTGACGAGCCACTCTGTCCGGATTCCCCGGACAGACCCTGCAAACCAGAATACCCCGAGGCTCCGCTCTGCCCGCTGTATCCCTGCGAACCAACTGCGCCTGAAGTGCCGCTGAAGCCGCTCTCCCCGGATGACCCGCTGAAACCGGATGCACCCGAAGAACCAATTCCTCCCGCCTGCCCACTTTGACCCGAAAAGCCAGAATCTCCGGACGCTCCGCTCGGTCCAGATGGGCCACTCGGGCCAGAGGCCCCTTCTGCGCCGCTGAAGCCAGAAACACCAGAAGACCCGGATGGCCCGCTTGGACCCGACGCACCGGCCACGCCGGAAAAGCCGCTCGGGCCAGACGGCCCCGAAGGACCCGACGCACCGGCCTCTCCCGAAAAACCTGAGAGCCCCGAGGATCCAGCCCCGCTGAACCCGGAGAAACCGCTCGCTCCGGAAAAGGAACCGCTAAATCCGCTGTACCCGGACAACCCCGAGGGGCCAGACGGGCCAGACGGGCCGCTGGCCCCGTCCGCCCCGGAGAAGCCGCTGAGGCCCGAGTCTCCCGCTGGGCCTCCGGTTACCCTTATTTCGCCTTTGCTGTTGATGACGCGCATCTAGCTATTCCTGATCGCCCCATGCCGTGATGTAGTCCATGGGATCTACTATTGTTCCAGTCAGCCTCGCAACTACGCTCTTGGACGTCGCGTCCAGTATCAGGACGTCCCCGCCGTCCCCCCATTGCCACGTGTCCCCCGCCTTGAGCGCCCCGGCCCATATGACCCGGTAGTCAGCGCCGTTCTTGAGTTCCACGCTAAGATCCGCCTCGATGGAAGTCGAGACAGACATCGTGCGCACGATCCTCCGGACGCCCGCCCCCGGGGGAGGGACTACGACGGTGTCCCCCGTCCCGTTGACCAGGCCGTCCGCGCTTCCTTCCGTGAAGCATCCCATTCCTACATCCCCATCCAGCGGCGACCCTCGTCGCTCTCGTCGTTGGAGATCGACCTCTGCACGACGACGACGCCGCCCGTGGCGTTCTTGCCGACCAGGAGGGGCTTCGAGATAGACGGGCAGCACTCCGGCTCCGTCGTCTGCAGCCCCCCGGCGACCGTCTCGGACAGGTAGTAGAGCGCCCCCGCCGAGAGCCCCGACATATTCGATATCGGACCCCCGTACACGACGACGAAGGTGTCCGCGGCCACCGACTCTATGATCCCCAGGGCCTCGGACGTTGCCTCGTCGTCCGCCTGGGCGAGGCCCCACGTTTCGTCCGGCCTGATGTACACCGCCTGCCCCGGCGCGAAGCCGTGCCCCGGCTGGGTTATCGTCTCCTTCATGCTGCCGCCGCCGACGAAGCCGTCCAGCTCGGCGTTGACCACCATCGACCATGGCCGGCTGTCAAAGGCCAGGATCGTCAGGTACCCCGCGGAGACCGCGTTCCTGATGTTCGGAAACTGGTAGAATTCGTCCGGAACGAAGAGAACCTGGCCCGCTGCCATAGTGTTCCGGTAAGGCATCTCCCATACCTTGCCCAGAACCTCGTCGGAGCTGATGTCAAGCCACCCTTCGAAGGTGTTGTTAGCCAGGAGAATCATCTTTTCCGCCCAGCTCCTCGAGTATCGACCTCCTGCCCGGAATGGTCAGGATGTTTTCCGACCCCACGCTCGTCTTTCGCGGGACATTCTTCGGGTCGAGGTAGACGGCCATGTGGTTTACTGCTGGCTCCACCTCGCCGGCCTCTCCTTGAAGCATGCGCCCGAGGTGGACGGGAATCTCGTTCTGCATGAGGCTCCCGTCTATGATGTCCTGCCTGAGGTCCCGGACGGCCCGCAGCACGCGCTCGTAGCAGCGGCGCGCGGCCCCCTTCGATCCGTCGCGGAAGTAAAAGTCCTTGCGCAGGGCGTAGCGCCCAAGGTACGTCTCTAGCAAGTAGGCCGAGACCATGAACACCTTCTTCTCGGGCCGCTGGAAGAGGACGTTGCATAGGTAGTGCGACTCCCTCTTCAGTGAGGAGGGGAACGAAACCGTCTCCTCGTCGAAATCCGGGGCCTTCTCTGCCGCGGTAACTGTTTTGGATCCGTCGGCGTTGTTCTCGTCAATCAGGTGAAGATTGATCTTGTACTTGCCCGCCAGCCGCGGGTCGACGTAGAAGTGCAGCTCGTCGCTGGCCCCAGAGGCCACGCGAACCCGCTTGCCCATGGATTCGAATATTTCCCGAACCTCCTGGGCGGCAACGCGGGACTCGCCTCGAACCATCTTCAAAAGTAAAGAAGAAGACATTCGACCATACCAGCGCAAGAGACACCTTCTTTCCCAAATGTGGCAACTCGTAGAAGTCCTCTACATCATTCCTGTAAGAGAAGCCGCTCTTTTCCTTGGACTGGCGTCACGAGGGACGCCAGTCGCAGCCGTCCCAAGTGACCTGGGATTTGACAAGACGCACTTCGTCGCTGGCCTGGACATATAGGTACTGGGCGACCACATAAGGAAATAGTTCTCGGACAGGCTTCCCCAGGGGGTTCTGGTAGGGCCAGAACAATGGCCTCTCGGCCAGGGCAACATCCAGAACAGCATCCGTGACGGCGTCTCCAGTGAGTTCGTTGGCCGGGTTCGTCTCCTTCGGCACCAGGATTACCGACGCCTCCCTGTGCAGCAGGCTCCACGCCTCCCACACGAGACCAGTCTCGCTGCTAGCGGTCCCGAGCGACCCGCTGAACGCCTCGGCCTCCCACACGGCGACCGCCCCCGGATATCCGGAAGGACGCCCCTCGTCGTCGGCTACGCGCTGGCCTATGGCCACCCCCCCGGGGGAGAACTCCGGGGGCTGCGCCTTTCCGGATAGCCCGGAGTGCACGCAGCGGAACCTGAGCCTCTGGAGTATGGAGTCTGCGCAGTCAAAAGGGCGGGAGAAGACGACGTAGTCGGCGCGTTCCATCTCGCTTGGGACGACGTACTGTCCGGCGTAGTACTTCTCCTCTGGCTCCCAGAATTGCAGGGACTTGCCGACGTAGGCGTCATGGGTATGCGCCACTAGCGTCTCGGCGTCGTAGACCACGGCGCTCCCGCCCGACTGCTGGATAGCGTCCCTGGCGTCGCATGCGAGCGAGCGGGCCTCCTGGTACTCGCCGCTCGTGATCACGACTACGCCGCAGGCGTCGAAGGAGGTCGCATGGGTAAGGAACTCGCTCTTGTCCATGACGTGTCCTATGTCGCGATATACGTCATCTTAAGTTCCGATCTTATCCATCTATGCTCTCCTAAACAGGTTCGATGCAAACAGTAGCCTTGTCGGGTGTTACATTTGCTCCATTTTGGGTATGCGTCACCAGGACTTCCACGTAGTCGTCCTCATCCAGCTCCACTTGCCACTCAATGCCAACATTCCCAATTTTTATAACATCCTCTAGACTGATAGTACTCTGAGACATTCCGGTACCATTCTTCGCCAATCGAAGTGACACCGTACCGTTATCGCCCGATGAAAACGAAATGCTGGCGCGGACCTTGAAAGCAGCCGTCATCTCCCCGTCATACGTGAAACGTTTGTTCGCATCATCTACCGTGAAGTTGGCGGGCGCGAAGTCTGTTGAGGCCGCTAGGGCGCAGTTTTTGAACAGGTTGTAATATGTGCCCGCCGAAGTAACAGTCACTGCAACGGATGTGCTGACGTATGCCGCGCAATGCGCGCCGGCTGCCAAGCCCTCGTCCGCCGTGATGTAGTCGAAGTGACCGCTGAAGGCGGACAAGCCACTGGCAACGTCCAGCCAGTCGAAGTGGCCGCTGAACCCGCTGAACCCGGAGGTCACGTCCAGCCAGTCAAACTCCCCCGACCAGCCGGAAACCTCGGAAATATTGGCTATGTCCGCCGTGGTGTAGTCGAACTGGCCGCTGAACGCGCTGAATTCAATGACCGAAACCTCATGATCTGAAACCTGTAGTCTTGGGTTCAGATTGGTAGCGTTGCCGTTGTTATAGATAAGAGAAACTTGGTAGTCATCCAGCGCCGTATTGTATATGGCAAACTGGTCTAGATACCCGATATATTTGTTTGTTCCCGTAGTTCCACCAATGGATATGTTTGTTCCACTTATAGTCGTATATTCGTTGTCAATGCTCGGCGACAGTTTTACCCCGTTGACATAGACGCGAACATGTAGCGTCTCGTCATATACAACGACGACATGAACAACCTCGCCGGATTGTATGGGATTGACCGCAGAATCAACACTCCTATAAGTCAAGGATCCTGCGGTATATACTTCAACCAAGTTACTGACTACAGCAAAACGGAAGAAAGTATTACCAGCCGATGCATCCCCAATATCATAGACGTACGCTTTGCTGTCAGACGAAGCCTCAGACTTCATCCAGAAAGATACGCTGGCCCCGATAGAGGGCAATGCAGAGGTTCCTGACGAGCTTCCTTCGTTGAACTTGGCTCCGTTGCCCAGTATGCTTGGTTGGCCAAATTTAACTTGTCTAGTTGGAGGTAAGTTATCATCGTAAAGTTTTACCCCGGCTCGAGAATCTACGAATGGCTCGCTAGATTCCTCGAGATCCCACAGGTATAGTAACCCTGCGACATAGCCGACTTCCATAAACGGAGATCGACTGCTAAAGGCAGAGAAATGACTGGAATCCAACAAGTCAACCATGCCGCTGAACGCGCTGAATCCCGAAGCGTCAATGTCTTCTACGCGAATAGATTTCATTCTAAACTTGCTGTCGGAGGAGTCCACCCATAGCGTATTTGCTTCGACCCCCCCGGGGTTGGCCACCTGCGGGGTAAGTTCCAAGCCCGTCGGATCGATGAGTCCATCTACCGTTAGCTTGCCGCCTACATAAGCGTCGCCCGTGGAAGAAAATTCGCTCGCCTTGAGATAATCAATTTTCCCGCTGAACCCGCTGAACCCGGAGGTTACGTCCAGCCAGTCAAACTCCCCGCTCCAGCCGGACACCTCGGAAATATTGGTCACGTCCGCTACCAAGCCCTCGTCCGCCGTGATGTAGTCGAAGTGACCGCTGAACGCGCTGAACCCGGAAGTTACGTCCAGCCAGTCGAACTGGCCGCTCCACCCGGAGACAGCGGAAATATTGGTCACGTCCGCCACCAAGCCCTCGTCCGCCGTGATGTAGTCGAAGTGGCCGCTGAAGGCGGACAGGCCGCTGGAAACGTCCAGCCAGTCGAACTCCCCCGACCAGCCAGAGGCCTCGGAAAAATAGGCCTGGCCAGATACGGCCAGGTCATTCTCAACAGCCAGATCCCCGTTGACAGTGGCGTCGCCGGCCGCCGAGAAGTCGCTGGCGGACAGGAACTGGAACTGCCCGCTGAAGGCGGACAAGCCAGACGTAGAGTCGAGCCAGTCAAACTCCCCGCTCCAGCCGGACACCTCGGAAATATTGGCCACGTCCGCCGTTGCGTAGTCGAAGTAACCGCTGGAGGCGGACAGGCCGCTGGCAACGTCCAGCCAGTCGAACTGGCCGCTGAAGGCGCTAATCCCGCTGAATGTTATGGATCCGTCAACGTCCAGGTTCCCGGACACGTATAGATCCTCAAACCTGCCGCTGACTGCGGACATTCCGGACACGCTGAGAGCGTCCGCGTGGCCGCTGAAAGCGGAAAATCCAGAGACGTCGAGCCCTCCTTCTATCCTGGCATCCCGAACAGTGAACTTGTTGTCGGCCGAGTCAACCCACAGCGTGCTTCTCTCGTCCGCTCCAGGATTGGTCGTCTGCGGGGCGAGCTCCAGCCCCGTCGGGTCGATCATCCCCCCGACGGTCAGCTTGCCATCGATGAAAGTGTCCCCCCAGGAGGAAAATCCAGACGCTTGAATTCCACCTTGAACGCTGAATCCAGAGGACAAGTCTGCGGTCGTACCGGAAAACCCACTGTATCCCGAAAAACTAGAGAACCCGCT
>CAZHOH010000001.1:107656-107729 GCA_964534185.1 Candidatus Woesearchaeota archaeon
GCTGCCGCTGAACCCGCTGCTGCCGCTGAACCCGCTGCTGCCGCTGAACCCGCTGCTGCCGCTGAACCCGCTG
>CAZHOH010000002.1:0-106034 GCA_964534185.1 Candidatus Woesearchaeota archaeon
GTGCTCCAGGCCGTCAAAGTTTCAATCCACCCCGGGCTTAAACCCGGGGGAGACGGCATCGACGCGGGGGCCGAGGCCAACGCAGTCGACAGCGTTTCAATCCACCCCGGGCTTAAACCCGGGGGAGACTACATCATCATATGCGTTATGTCAATCATTTATCCAGTTTCAATCCACCCCGGGCTTAAACCCGGGGGAGACCGCGTCCAAGCCCATCAATCATCTCGAGGATCCGATCGTTTCAATCCACCCCGGGCTTAAACCCGGGGGAGACGACCGCCTGAACGCGGCCACCCACTACGTCTTCCCGTTTCAATCCACCCCGGGCTTAAACCCGGGGGAGACTCCTCGGCCTCGTCCCACGGGTGGGACATAGACTCGTTTCAATCCACCCCGGGCTTAAACCCGGGGGAGACTCCTCGGCCTCGTCCCACGGGTGGGACATAGACTCGTTTCAATCCACCCCGGGCTTAAACCCGGGGGAGACTGGCGCGGAGCCTGGCGGCCCTGGAGTCGGCGGAGCAGTTTCAATCCACCCCGGGCTTAAACCCGGGGGAGACTGCCTGAGCGTCCGCGAGTCCCGCCACAGGCTCAGCAGTTTCAATCCACCCCGGGCTTAAACCCGGGGGAGACATATGACGCCGAGGGCAATCCCGCCCCGGCAAGAGGTTTCAATCCACCCCGGGCTTAAACCCGGGGGAGACGATCCTGCCGCGCAGACCTCGGGAATGCTGTATCAATTGTTTCAATCCACCCCGGGCTTAAACCCGGGGGAGACGATAGGCAGGCTGCGGTCGAAGTTGCTGCGGGTGGGTTTCAATCCACCCCGGGCTTAAACCCGGGGGAGACCTGATAATGGGTATCGGCAGTTTCAAATCCAACTTGTTTCAATCCACCCCGGGCTTAAACCCGGGGGAGACGTCCTCGACCCGACTCGTGACACCATCGTGTGGTCGTTTCAATCCACCCCGGGCTTAAACCCGGGGGAGACCGTCCACGTTACCTGGTCGTCCTGGCCAGCGTCGTCGCGTTTCAATCCACCCCGGGCTTAAACCCGGGGGAGACCACGACCTTTGGCCTTTGCCACGGCCCCCGGAAGACGTTTCAATCCACCCCGGGCTTAAACCCGGGGGAGACATGGCGCTGGAGCAGATGCGCGTTCAATCATGCCAAGTTTCAATCCACCCCGGGCTTAAACCCGGGGGAGACCCGCCCATGTGAGTCCAGGGTCATCACCCCCTCCGCGTTTCAATCCACCCCGGGCTTAAACCCGGGGGAGACCTCGAGGGCTACCGGTCGCCGGCGTTCCTGTGGCCGTTTCAATCCACCCCGGGCTTAAACCCGGGGGAGACCCCGGCCCTCCTAAGTCCTTGCGGCGCAAGGACTTAGGAGGGCATTTTCGAGCGCCTCCTCTTCGAGGGGACTTTCTGAGGGGGTCCTGAGGCGCTCGCCTTGCAAGTCCTTTTCCAGCAAGGACTTACGGACGCGAGCGCCCCCGGGGGTTTTGGCGCCACCGGACCGCTCGCGTCAGATCGCTATGGTGTTTTCAAAGAGCGTTCAAGTTCCGCATCGCAGCAAATCAAGCCCATGTGCTCGTCGTAGGCACAGTCGCGCGCGATGACGACATGCGACTTGCCTAACTCTATCTCATATCCCCGCCCCTCGTTGAGCAACATTTCAACTTCCTTGTCCCTGAGGCCAACAAGGAAGGGCTTGGCTTTACGGAGCAGGTTTCCTTTCCAGCCAGGTTCTCGTGACGTCTCGCGTGGCGAGTCCTTCAATGACTCAACGAGGTTGAGACCTTCTTTCCCTAGGGGGATTACCACTTGGGTGCTCTCATCCTCGATGATGCTCAGCCTTGCAACCTCAGGGAAGTCCCTGAACTCCCTGCGCGTCTCGATGTAGTTCCGATCGTTTTTTTGCTCGTTATTTTGCCTGCTGTAGAGCAGGTCGAAGTACCGAGTCATGACCTCCGGGTCGTAGATGTCTAGTGGGCCTTCATTTAAAAACAGGTCGGAAGTGATATCCGTTGCCTCGAAGTACGCCCCCGGGGGGGTCATGCTCCCACCGAGAATCTTGGCCGGTCTGAAGATGACGAGTACGCCCTTGCTCAGCCTGCCCTTGCGGTTGCAGCGCCCGCTGGCCTGTTTCATCCTGTCCAGAGGACCCATGGCACGGAACACGAAAGGGAAGTCTATGTCGACCCCGCACTCGACCAACTGGGTTGCGACTAGGCATATCTCCTCGCCGGCGTTGAGGGCGCTCGTCACCTCCCTCAGAACCTGCCTTCTGTGCCGGGGGCACATTCGGGACGTGAGGATCAAGACGCGCCTGCCCTTCTTCCTCAGCAGCGCGAACAGCCACCGGGCATGCCTCTTGAGGTTGACGATGACCATAGACTGCTCGTGCCTCGCCACCTCGGCCGCGACCTCTTGCCATGAGCAGTAATCTCCCAGGACATCCCTGGGCCACTTGACGTCCACCAGCCGCAGGGCATCGAACATCTTCTTGGATGTCTCCGAGCATATCTCCTTGAGCGTCCCCCGGGGGAGGCGGTTTGACTCGCTCGCGGACTCGAAGGCCGGGGGCGTTGCGGTGGTGAACAGGAACGTCGTGTTCCAGTTCTCGGCGAGTCCCTTCATCATCGAGAGTACGGGTACTAGGCATTCCCGGGGGACGAGTTGAGACTCGTCCATGATGACGATAGAGTTGGCGAGGTTGTGGGTCCTTCGCTGATCCCTCGGCTTGTTGCTGAAGAATCCCTCGACGAACTGAACCATTGTCGTGACGACGATGAGGGGACTCCAGTTCTCCCTCGCCGCCACGATGGCGTCTTCAATAAATTCGTCGTCGCAGTCAGGCTTGGCCTGGCACACTATGTTCCCGGAATGCCTCTCGAGGATAACGTCCGAGCCGAGGGCGCTCTTGTAGTCCTCGATCGTTTGCTCCAGGATTGACAGGTACGGTACGACGACGATGACGCGCCTTATTGATTTGTCGCGAGCCATCTTCTTGATGGCGAACGTCAGGGACGACATCGTCTTGGCGCACCCCGTGGGTGCGCTCAGGGAGAACATCTTGTCATTGACATTGACCGCCCGGATGCAGTCCTGCAGTACCGCATCGCGCGCGGACATGACCTTCTCCGACGTCCTTGCCTCGGCCGCGGCATTGCGTTTTCTGTCGACGTGGCCCTCGACCCACTCGACTAGAACGCGGGGGTCATCTATCCTGTTGCGAGGCAAAGTGCCGTCGGGGGCAACTAAGCCAGACAACCTGGCCGCGTCGAACTTGTCTGCATCCACGAGGCAGGAAAAGAGCATGCGCGCGGCCTCGTCCGTCCTGATCCTGTCGGAGGGGCAGGAGGACAGCATCCACTCGGGAGCGGCGAGGTCCTTCATGACCATGTCATAGGCCATGTCCTTGTCCTCGTTGTAGTAGGCCCTGCAAATGATGAGGAGGTCATCGAGGAGCGGCGCCTCAATTTCGTTGCGCCGGAAGTCATCTATGGCCTTCTTTAGCAACTGCAGGGCCTCGTCCTTCTTGCCGGCGGCCCTCTCCTCCAGGGACATTATGCCGTTGGAATGTCCATTGACGGACGTCATCCCCGTGTGATGTCCAGCGACAATCAAGGCGGCTACCTCGCTCAGGGGACGCAGGAGCAGCGCCGCGTATATTGAATGGTCGACATGTACCGTGCTATTGTCATTCCATATGCGGTTGTACTGGAATCTATCGGAATACTTGCCTATGTCGTGGGTCAGGCCAATCAGGAACGCCAGTTGGGCGAAGGCCTCGTCCCCCGGGCGCAGGCCGCTGGCGAACGACCTCGTCAATCGGGCCGTCTCAACCAAGTGACGGCAGAGGAGTGGGGGTTCAGCACCGTCCGGCGGACGGTGCTGGGGATGTGGTCTGGCGTAGTACTTCATCTTGGTGGCCCCTACAGGACGCGCTTGAGCGTCACTCCCTCCGGCAGATCAGAGTCGTCAACCGTGATCTCGTAGTCATCGAAGTTCATCGGAACTTCGACCCCTGGTTTGCGCTTGATCTTGATCCGGTCGAACAGCTTGAACGACGGCGCATTGCCGAGGGCCGAGTCGTGCTCGAACTCGAAGATGGCGCGGGTTGAAACCATTCCCCGGGTTGAGGAACGAGAGTGATCCCACATGTTCTTCAGGGCCTCGATGAAGAGTTCGTAGTCCTCTTCGGTTGCGCCGGTGCGGCGGGCATGGGGAACAGACACGAAGGCCTGCGTCTGGTAAAGAGCGTAGGGCACCGTCCACTTATGCCCAATCTCGTTCTCGCCGCTCGTCTTCTTTGACTTCTCGACGGTGGTGTACGCACAGCGAGTGATGGCATGTTCGGTCGGATTGATGGGATCAATCGAGCGCCCGAACGTCATCTGTATGGGGCCTGTGATGGCGCCGCCGCGATAGCTCGTGACATTGAGCACCGCGCCGCGCATCCTGACGTCATAGAAGGCTTCGCACATGAACTTGTTCGCTCGGGCGACCTTTTCAGGGCCGTCCTTGTCCTCCTTCTTGTAAGCCTCCATTTCCAGGTGGTCGTAGGCGCGCTTTTGTTGCTCTTCGAGCGTGACGCCAGGCTGGACGTAGATGTCGAACCCCGGCTCGACCTTGCCGTTCTCGTCCGTCTTCGCGAGCATGACGTAGTTTCGCATCTGTCTCGCGAGACAGACGTCGGACACGAGTCCGTGGCCCGTGACGTCATCCTGTCGCGGCATGTTGTCCATGTTCATGTCCCCGTTGATGTTGCCCATGCAAGCCTCCGTGAGGATCAACAGGTCTCGGCGCTTCGAAATAACCTTCTTGCCCATTTTATTTCTCCTATAATGGGGCTTCAGTTCCCGCTTGGCCAGACCACTAGCCAAGGCATATCCTCGCGGCTCCTCCGCGTAATCCCGCTATTCCTCGTCGGAGGACGCGGGTTCATTGTCTTGCGCGGACCCTGACTTCGCCGCTGATGCTTTTGCTGCTCGTTCCATGAATGCCTTCATCTGATGGAAATACCCGGAGATGAAGAGGGCCTTGTCCTTCGATGAAGTAGGACCGGGTTTGAGAGCCACTTCCGCATGCATCTCCTGGATGCTACGACGCTTGCTTTTCGTAACGCCCTCGTTCTTGCTCCGGGCCTTGGAGTAGAGGTACCTGGAGGCCTGCTCGGCAAGCCGCGGGAGCGTTCCGCCCGGGTTGTTAACCATAGACTGGAAGAAACGGTCGTGGAACGTACGCTTTGGCAAATTTTTGCCGTAGACAAACGACTGCAAGTCCTCGTAAAAGGCCTGTAGCCGTCCAGCAAGGTACATTTTGTCCCTGTTCTCCTCGTCAAGGTAAGGCTTGAGTTCGTTCATTTTCCCATCCTTTCTGCTCTCGTTGTAAGAAAGATGTATGATGCCGCAAAGAACTCTCTTCGCGGCCTGTCTTGCTTTTCGCGTCTCCTTGGCATCGCCTTTCCGCAGGAACACGGTCCTTACGAACATCCTGACGGCCTTGTTCATGACGTCCTCCCCGAGAGGGATCCCAATGATGGCTCGACGCAAGAACTTTTCCGCCAGCTTGACGATATGCCCCTTGGCCTTGCTCATCCAGTTTTTGGGCTCCAGTCCTGGATGCAACGAACTGACGATCCGGAACAGGGACGGGGCATATTGGGAACCCATGGATAACGCGATAGAGTATCCCTTCAGGTTCCGTTTCACGTCTCGCAGAGACGCCGTATCGTAGGAACGGACAATGAGACGCTTGCTGTGATTGCTGAGGGCAAGAAGGTGCACGTTGTCCTCGTCTTTCACGGCGCTCACAACTCGTTGTTCGTCTCCTTTGCCGTACGGCGCTGACAATACCTGGTCGACTCGCTGGGCGGTATAGTAAACTAGCCCGGCTTCAGGGTTAGTGACAACCCCAAGGACGTTGAAGTCCGTCCCAACGTCAGTCCAGAAGCAGAAAACCGTGTCCCCGATGTCTCTCCTAGTTCGATACGGGTGCTCTCCAAGAGTAAGGAAGTACTCCAGAACAGCAGCATATGTCCCTCCCTCGGGGGACACAGGGAAATTCTCTCCCTGTTCCCACCCGTATGAGCAGAATGCCTCCTGATTGGTAGACATGAGGTTTACCGAATTCCCGGGGGCTTGGGACGGCATGCCCTTGGCGTTGACGAGGTCATGGGTTCGCAGTATCGGGCCGTACTTGCCCGTGACCTGGCACGTGCCCTCCCCGGCGATCCTCGTCTCGCTGCATATTTCCTCGTACCGGGCGCGCCAGTAGTCCCGCGCCTGAGGCAACGAGACAACGACGTTGAGTCCGACTTGGATAACGATGGTGGATTGAACGTCGCGGCAGGCCTCGTAGGCCCTGTCGACCTCCTTGGGCAGAGAATAGAACTTGGCGAGTGCCTTGCCTGCCTTGCATTCAGTCTTGCTGACGTAACTCGATATTTCCTGGACGAAGGCATCGTGCTTATTCTTCTCTGACTCCTTCTTTCCTCCGAATAGGTACTTCAGGTTTCCGCAAGCGAGCCTTGGCGGCGCGTTGTTCGATCCTCCCGAAGACCGAGGGATGCTCAACTCAACCCTGTCGTCGCTGTACTCGAGGAAAGTCCCGTCCTCCTTGAGCTTCAGTCGCGTGACTTTCTTGGTCTGGAACGCTCTGTTGCCGAGTTGCTCCATAAGGTTGCGCTGACCAAAAGCATGCAAATTCCGCAGAA
This sequence comes from Candidatus Woesearchaeota archaeon, assembly GCA_964534185.1. Taxonomy (GTDB): domain Archaea; phylum Nanobdellota; class Nanobdellia; order Pacearchaeales; family GW2011-AR1; genus JACPLR01. The sequence goes on from CAZHOH010000002.1 coordinate 6,724, forward strand.
GTGATCCAATATTCATTTAAGATACTCCTCACGCCGCTGGGCGTTCTGAAGGGCTTGCTCGGGACGAGTGTCTACTACACCGCCCTTGACCTTGGCCTCGAAAAACAGAGGCTCCCACTTCTTGTTACGGTAGAGGATGTCGTACAACACCCAGCCGAAGTTCTCGTTGATGTCCTGCGGATTTGCGGACGAATCAATCGGGCTCACGGTCGCGGCAAACTCGCGGCAACCAAGGTAGGGAGACGTAAACCACTGGCCTTTCTTGACGCGGCGATCAAGCATGCCGGCGTATTTCTGCGGGGTATTCTGTCCGCCTGCATCATCCAGTACCTCGATGCGGAGGAATACGTTGTACGACACGTCGGCGAGAACCATCGAGCCCCGTTGCGTTCTTTCCGCGCCAAGCGGAGTAAAACGGGAGGGATCCTTCATCCATGAAATCACATTGTTCACCTTGATCTTTTTATTGACCTCCAACCTCGGGAGGGACAAGTAGCGGATCGGCCTGAGTATTTCGATACGCTCGACTATGTACCTCATCTCGGGGCGCCACATGACGCTCTCGACCGTTCCTCTTGCAGCGGACGGCGTAATGACAGGGTAGGACACCCTCTCGACCGGAGTAACCGCAGCAGTGAAGCAGGCTAATGGCCCGCTGATATTCACGCCTACTTGCATCGAACATCTCCTTTCCTCGTGTATCCAACTGGACAAAGTTGCGCGGACAAGCACTGTTGACCAACAGGAATCATCTTACACCCACGTGATGGAATGTCAAGTCTTTTTTTATAGGTATATTCTGGGGCAGATCATATGACATATATTCAGACCGCGCCTTCCTATAGGCGGAACTGTCCATTGACCCTTGGCATCCCGTATACAGCGCGGCCAGCAATCGCCACAACGTTCGGGCCCAAGGCCACCGTGCCGCCCCCGTGGGAGTGCCCGCAGAGCACCAGCGCCCCCTGACTCGGGTGGTCTGCCATCACCTCCAGAATCGCGGCCCCCGCCGACTGGCAGACGAAACGCGGCGCGAAGTAGTCGTCCGGGGGTCGCCCCTCGTGCAGGGCAGAGGAACGAGTCGGGGCCACGTGGGTCAGCACGATGACGCTCTCGTGCCCGTCCAGGGAGCGGGACAGATGCTCGCGCAGCCTAGCGGAAGACTCCAGCCCCAGCCCTCCAAGAAAGTCCGCTAGCCCGGCGCCCCGCTTGCCCTTCAGGTCCTGGATGAAAAACTCGTCGTTGAGGGTCACGAAGTCCTCGGGGGAGCCGACCCGGCAGTCGCCCCAGCACCCCTCTCCCACGAGCGCCACCCCGGGGGAGAGGCTGACGACCCCCGAGAGGGGGAGCCAACTCAGCAGGGGATGCTGCTCATGGAGGGACGCGGCCTCCTCGCGCACCGAACTTATTGTCGCCCCGTAGTGGTCGTGGTTGCCCAGGACGAAGTACGTCGGGCATCCCGCGGCCTCGGCCACGCGATGTAGGTGGCCCCCGAGGGACCGGGCATCCCCCATGTCTCCGCCGACGAGCGCGACGTCCGCCTTCTCCCTCCCGAGCGCATGCAGGAACTTGCGGAGCGTGCCGGCCGAGGCCATCCCGAGATGCAGGTCTGTCATCCAGATCAGCTTCAAAAGAATCTCCTAGGAGACCGCCTCCTAGCCTGTCTCCTCCCCACCTGGCTTCTGCTTAGTGCAATGTTACCGGCACCGGGGGCGAGAGGCAAGTTCCTCGCGACCTGGCGTTTATTGACCCGGATGCTTTAATAAGAGGGAGCGCCTTCCCCGGGGGCGAACCTGTAACTGGAACCAACCGAGCAATGACTGGAGGCTATAGATGGATCCGCGCGAGAAATCAGGCATGGTCAGGCCCGTGGGCGCCCGCAAGGAGGCCCAGGAGCAGCCGGCGCAGGCCCAGAACTGGAAGTGGCGCAACCTCGACTACGAGAGGCGGGAGGACGCTGACCCGGAGACCCGGAAAGTCTACGTCGACCACGTCGCGTCCGTGGCGGTCGAGGCGGACGTCCCCGGTGCCACGGAGGCGGACGCGGAGAGGCTCGCGCGGCAGTTGACGGACGAGGCGCTGCGCTTCGTCGCCCAGCAGCAGGAGGCAGGCGCCTTCTCGCGCGAGATGGACGACGACGCGGCCCATAATTTCCTGGACGTAGATTCCCTCAAGGTGAAGAAGCGGGACGCCTACGAGCACGACGGCGTCCTGACGATCGTCTGGTATTTCGAGGGCCGGCCGGACGAGGAATACCTTGATGCCCTGGTCGATCGCGAGGAGCTAGCCCGAGACCCCTACCGGTTCTACGGCGTCAACCCCCGTGATTTCATCTAGGCGTACGGCGACCAGCCTGGCGGCCTCCCAGTAGTATTCCTGCACGTTGCGCTCGTCGAGGCCGCCCTGATCGCGCAGAACACCGCTCTCCGAGTCTATGGAGAGATTCCGGGGGTCGAAGCCGTACTTCCTCAGGGTCTCGACGACATGCTCCAGGCTATGGCCATTGATCCCGCCAGCCAGCCCAAGGTGCATTCCTTCGCCAGCGAAGTCCACGTACATCTTGACGAACTCCCTGATGTTTTCCTCGTGCACCTTCGCTCCGCTACCTCGGGACATGTCGTACAGGACTCGCGAGCCCTTGCCGGTAAGTCCCCGCCAGAAGCCCATCATGTAGGAGTATTCCTTCGCGAGGCCCCCATGGAACTGGTGGATGCAATTGTCGTGTGCCGCGGCGCCGAGCTCCGCTTGATCGAGCGAGTTCGCGTTAATTTGGATGCCATCCCATGGCACGGAAAGCCAGTCCTTGTCGTTTTCCCAGCCGATGTCGCATGCGTGCGACGGGAATCCGATGTTGCACATGTGCGCGATGCAGTGGAACCCGCGAGCGCGAAGATCCTCCACCATCTCTGTCGCCTGGCCCATGCTCGTCGGGCTGGACAGGTCGAGGTACTTTCCGCGGTCGCGGGGTTTGGGCTCCCAGGAGCGCGGCCCGACGAGGAAGCCGGCGAACAGCAGGTGCCGAGCGCGAGCGTCGAAGACCTGCCCATGCTTCACCACGATGTCCACGTCTTCCGGGGTCGTTATGCCGGTAAGGCTGACGTATGGCCGTGGTAAGGCGAACTTAGGTTCGCACATCGTATTGCTTGGTACGCTCATTTTTTACTCCACTTGAACAGGTTCAAAAGCATGCCCGCGCTGGTCATGATTCCCAAGCTAAAGCCGGCCGGGCATTCCGCGCAAGCGGAATGCGCCCCTCGGAATGATGATTGAAACGTACACGTCAGCGCATAGTTCACGGGGCCCGTCATCCCGCTTCTGCGACCAGCAGCGTCTGATGGCGGCGTGTCCCGCATTGCGAACTTGCCGGGCCATGCGCCGGATGGCCTCGTCGGAATGAACGCTGCCATGCCATTGCTCTCCGGATCGAGCCAGTGTGACCCTTATTGTCCTTCGCATCAATTGCCTCGTTTCGCCGTCTTGGCGATCAACTCGCTGCACCCGGGGGTCAATACATTTCTATATTCCCGGCGGCCTGGCGTCAAGAAATCCATCCCACGGGAAGGAGCTACTCCCACCTGATCGCGGGCGCCGCCTCCTTAGGCTCCCACCCGCTGGCCACCCGAAGGAGCCTGGACAGGACGGCTTGCGCGACGACCACGGTCACGGCGTTGCCTGCCTGACGGTAGGCCACCGCGTCCTTCTCGTGGGCCGCGAAGGAATCCGGGAACCCCTGCATCCTCAGGCATTCCCGCGGGGTTAGAACCCTCCATCCCCGGGGGTGGTCGAAGGCTGGGGCGCTGAAGGTCGCTATGGTCGGGCTGACGCCCAGCCTGCTGTAGAGCTTGTCCTGCTGCCTCGGGAGCAGGGACGGAGTGTCTCCGTATATGATACCGAGGGGCCATATCCTGCTGACCTTCCCCGGGGGAGGCTCCCACTCGCCGCACTCGATGGCGAGTCGCAGCACGTCCAGCCTCAGGGGCGGGTCGTTGCACCACCCGTGCTCCCTCTCAAGGAGGTCGACGAAGCGCTTCTTGAGGCCGCGCTCGCGCATGGCCCGGATGATCCAGGACACGGGCCTGCCGTCCCTGGCGCCGAACCTCCGGCTCCCCCAGAGGCGCTCGAGCAGGTAGCGCGCGGGCGCGCAGTCGTCCATCAGGTCTCCGACGCATGACCTCAGCGGCCTCCCCCGGGGGAAGACGTATCGCAGCCCGAGGTCCTTTCTCGTGCCGACGAAGTACGCGCGCCGGCGCTGCTGGGGTATCCCGAAGTCCTTCGTGTCGAGCACCTCGCACGCCACGTCGTAGCCGCAGTCCTCTAGGTTTGCCATCAGGGTGTCGAAGAAAGAGGACCCGTCCGCGTTCAGGATCGACCTTATCTCCTTGACGTTCTCGAGCACGAAGAAGCGCGGCTGCTTGGCGCGCAGCACGCCCATGAGGGTTAGGGCGAGGTTCTTGCGGTCGTCGTCCCCAAGCGTCCTTGAGTTCTTGTTGTAGTAGCGGCCGTTCCTGGAGAATGGCTGGCACGGGAACCCTCCCATGAGGAGGTCATGGTCGGGGATCCCCCGGGGGTCAATCCGGGTCATGTCGACGGCGGGTTCCTCGCCGTGGTTGGCCTCGTAGGTCGCGCGCGCCTGGTCGTCCAGCTCCACGGACAGGACACATTCCAGGCGCTCCCCGGCCTCCTTGGCAGCGGCCTCCGCGGCCATCCTGAACCCGCCTATGCCGGCGAATGTATCGACGAATCGAATCATTGTTTCTCCTTCCGGTTAATGATACCGGGAGGAAGGATCTGTCTGGTCAGGCGCGCTAGACCTTCGGGGCGCAGGCGAAGTCGCCGCGCCCCGGTTCTCCTTAAAGAAAATCGGAAACGATTCTGCTGATGTCGGTCGCGCGGATGTCGCAGTCGTCGTCTAGCCCGATCTTCACGTCGGCGTGGAGCTTGTCGGAGGCGGAGCCCCGGGCGCGGCGATGGATCTTGAACAGGTCGAACAAGTTGGGCTTCGACAAGGACGACATGCCCTTGAGCACCTTCTCCAAGTCCCCCTTGGAGCGCATGATGTTGTTGATGACCTGCGAAGGCATGCCGATGTCCGCCCAGACGAACTCCCTGGGGCTGAGCCCGTCCGCTGCTCCCAGGTCGAATATAACGGGGACGCAGCTCCTGGACTGCGAGGCAAGGTCGAACCTACCCTGCAGCGTCCTAGGCTCGAATGCCTCCCCCGTCTGCATGCCGCTCCGCGTCATCCACCCCGCGAAGCACTCGGGCAGATCGCAGTAGGGATGCTCGGAAAACGAGTGGACGGTCATTACCGCGTACCTCACCCCCGACGCCAGGGCCTCGGAGACGTCGACGTCGAGGAACTCGCAGGCCCCCTGCGGGGCGTTGACTATGTCCCCGCTGTGAACGGCGTAGGAGTTGCGCAGTCTCAAGTACGACACCTGGCCCAAGAACTCATGGTTCGCGGAAAAGAAGCCGCAGGACATGTCAATATCCGTGTTCTGGCGAGGCACGTTCTTCCACCAGAGGAACATCCGCACGAACTGACCGACGAACGGGAGGCGGCTGCCCCTGGCCAGAGAACGGAGGGACTTGGACGCGCTGCGTTGGCTGAAGGGTATAACGCACTTCTCGAGGGCGGGGTCAATCCAGACCTTGCCCAACCAGGGGCGTCTGCTGAAGATGTTCACGAGCCCGTTGTACGCCTGGTTCGTCACGCTGGCGACGACCTGGGCGGGAAGGGGCTCGTGGCGGGGCAGAACCTCCAGCTTGGCCACGTTGCCCTTCGGAATGACCACCCTGTCGCAGTGGTTGCGGCCGCGGAAGTGAGCCATCACCTGCAGCAGGACAGGTGCGGATATCCGCTCGCTTACGGACAGTTCGGCGAACTTGCTGATGACCTTGTCTCGCGTCGACGCGTCGTCGCAAAGGCGAAGCATGTGATCCATCCGCCGCGCATAGAGGCTGGGGCGAAGCTCCAGCAAGGAAATGGCGCTCGTCACGTCCCTCCTGGCCAGGAAGGCCTCCACCATTCCATCGAAGGTCTGTATGGTCTCTTCATGGTTGCGCAGCGTCCCGAAGGCGTCAGCGACCGGCCGCAGGCGACTCTTGCGCGCGAACTCCCCGGGATGGACTCGCTCTCCCAGGCGCAGCCACTTGCCTCTGTGCCTCGCGAAGTCCTCCATCTTCATGTTCGTGCCGGCGAGCATCTCCATCAAGGCGCGGCGCTCCGGGCGGGAGAAGCTGCGGAACCGCGTGTCGCTGGCCAGCGACACGTCTCCCCCGGAGAGGGCGACGGCGACCCGCAGCACGTCGGTCACGTTCTTGACAGCCCCATTGATGAGGGACAGGGGCAAGACTTCGTCGCTCAGGATCCCGGCGACTGTGGCTATTATCTCCTTGTGCCTCATCTCTGGCACGCGCGCCTTCTCCCGGTAGGTCTTGAAGTACCACCTCAGGTCCTCGACGTCCGCTGGCGAGATCGAGGTCCCGGAGGAAAGCAACCCCTCGAATATGCCGAGGAAGTCCCCGTCGCTGCCCATGCGTATCAGCTTGAGGTTCGTATCCTCGCCTAGGGGTTCCCGTGGCGCCTTCTCGTAGGCCGGGAGTATCCGCAGCCCGAAGGCGGAACCTATGTAATGCATCATGGCATTGATGTACAACTCAGCGTCGCTTGCCTCCATGACCTGCTCGGGGAAGTTGGGATACATCGGCTCCCACTTCTTGTCAGCCCCGGTCATCTCGCGCAAGGCCCTCATGAGGCCATGGCCCCACTTGTTGAACTTCCTAGATCCGAGGCAATGCATGATGAGATCGGAGTCGAGCGTGAAGCCGAGCGACTCGATGTTCTTCAGGAGGGTTGCCACCTCTTTGGTGTTGTCCTGGTCCGCGACCCCCCTCGGGGGAAGGACCCTCATTCGGTGACGAAGATAAATGTTGTTGCGCCCCATGCCTCTGCTCCTTCATGAGTGCGGGCGCTAGGGGTAACCCCCTGGCGCCCGACTTAGTAATTGGCGGTAATTGGACGCCCGGTATCACGTAAAGTATAGAAGGATGGACGTCCGTAGCCGCCATTTTTAAAGGCAATTGGGAAACCGCTTATTTAGAAGGATGGCTTCCCGCATCCTCTTCGCCTTAAACATTATAGCAATAGAAGGCGCACGCGCAAGTTTCATCCCACACGAAGAACCATCAAGTCATCCGTCCTCCCGAGGCGAGCGATCTCCTCAAACCTCTTCCTCCAGTCCTCGGGGCAGAGCTCAACGCAATCAAAGACCACGGTGCGAATGCCCCTGTGGCCCCGGGCCGCGTCACGATTATTGTCCGAGAGCCATATCCCGTTATTGGAATATTTCGGGAAACGGCCCCTGTTCCTGTAGGCCATATCGTACGTCTTGGCAAAGTAAATGAACTTGCCGCGAGAGTTGGCCAGTCTAAGCGCGGCCGCAGTCGAACCCATTCTCCTGGGCAGGCCGAGCGTAAGCGTGGCGAAGTCCCGAATATAGTCCACGGGATTCAGGCGCGCGAGCTGATGTCTCCTAGCCTGGCGGCCTCCCTCCCATAGGCTGTTCATCTCCGTCAGCACAGTGTCTGCATGACTCAATTCTTTCTCCTTGTTGCCATCGGGTCGCAGGGGTTGTCCATTTCCTCGAGCCGCGGGTATCCGAAGCGGTCGAGCCAATCCCGACCGACGTCATCTATCACCTGCATCAGTTCCATGGGGAGCGCCCATGGCTTACGCTCGGGAGGACGACCAAGCTCGTCTAGCATGGACTCAGTATCGCACTCCAGCCCGAGGTGGCGCGCCAACTTCAGAACCTGCGCGGCCGGGTCCTCGCGGAATTCCTCGTAGACGAACTCCACGGAGGATTCCCCCTCCCATTGCTCGTGCAGGCTGATCGCCTCGAGCGTCGCGGCTCTGGCGTCGGCCTTGCTAGATACTATACCGCGGAGGTTCACGTGGTAGGAGCTTACCACCTCCCGGAGGTCTCTCCGGGGGAGGATCAGGTGGGTCGTCCAGTCCTCGACGTCCTGCCTCCAGGGGTGGAACTTGAGGACGCAGTGCTCCTTGCACTCGAACGAGTGATGCAAGCCTATGCCGAGGTGACTCTCGTGCTTGATCCCGTTCTGAGTCAACACGCGCTGCGCGGCCTTCCAGAGAAAACTGGATCCAGCGCGTCCTTGCCCGCACACCGATATGTGGTACTTCCGCGACTGGATGAGAGTCAAGTCAGGTTCCCGTTCTCGTCGTAGTCTCGATTCCCGGACATGGTGTCCCACGAGGAGTACCCTGTGTCGTCACTGACCATCCTGTATTTGCCGTCGGGCCGCAGCTCCTCTACCCCGAGCATGAAGCCGATCGCGCGCTCCTCCGACATTCCCGAGAGCTCCTCCTCCCACTTGCCGCTCCAACGCTCAATGGAGTATGTGTGGTTGAACTCGTCGTACCCCAGCGCGTCGAAGAGCATCTTGACCAGAGCGGCGTCCCGCACGTCTGATTTCCCGTTGATCCTCTCTCGGATCAGCGCCGCCGCCTGGGCGCAGGCCAGCCTGACGTCCTTGGATCGCTTCCCGATCGGGGCAACCTCTATGTGCACCACATCGGGGTCGTCGAAGCCCCAGAATTGATCGTCCTTCTTGCGGAGGTGGGATACCAATGCCTCCGTCGCCTTCTCGTATACTTCCTTCTCCCGCGCCTCGCTTTCCGCCTCGAAAGGCTGCGGCACCCCGTATTCTATCAAGTCCTCGCTCATGGCCCTGATAATCCAGGCGCCGCAGAAGTATATGGTGTTGTCGTTCCAGTAGCGGGCGTAGCTCTGCACGAAGTTCAAGGACACGTCAATGAGTTGACCGTCCTCGAGTTCGAGTATGACCCCGTAGTGCCTGCTGTGGTAGCCGGACGGGGTGCCCGATATGGAATCGTCGTTGTCCGTGATGTGCCGCACGGTAAGACTGGGCCTGGTCAAGATGCCTCCTCGTTGAGGTACCACTGGCCATCTTCCCCCTCCTTGATGACCGGGGGCCTAGATGGGACGCCAGCGGAGGGCGCGGCGGAGTTAAATGAACCCGCGGGGCGAACCCCCGGGGGCTGCGGTTCCGAGTGCTCACGGGCGTACACAAGGGCAGTGGCCGCCACTGCCAGCAGGGAGACGGGCCAGATCAGGGACAGGACGCAGGCAAGGAGGCCGTCCGCCAAGACGTGCTCTAATCCTCTTGCCTGTCCATAGGACAGCCCGTGCCATATTCCAATTATATTCGCGCAGGCCGCCACGCCCAAGACATAGACGAAGAATGCTATCCAGACGATGATCATGTTTGTCACCTTGTCTCAGCGAATCGGGGTCAATTCCTGGGTCTCGTCGTCATCCTTCAAAGGTAATCCGTTGGCGTCGATGAACCTTTTGCGGACGTCGCTGATGAGATTGGCCTCTGACTCGGCTCCCATGCTGGTCTCAGGGGCCTCCTGGGGCTCGGACTTTCCCGGGGAAGCCGGGATGGGGGTGTTCTCTATGTAAAGGACCGGACGCATGCGGCGCTTAACTCTGACCTTTCCATGCGCGGGAAACACAACGAAGTCGACGTCCTTCGCGCCAAGCCCCGCGATCAGCTTGTTCCTTTCCTCAGTGGTCTCCAGCGCATGGTACTGCATGCCTTGGGGTTCAAACACCAGCACGCCCCAGTGTCCCTTGTCAGGAAAATCACTTGATCGTCTGACGAACATGTATGGTACTCCACTATCGGGTTTGCTAGTGGTTTCCAGACATAGACCTGCATTTCCTTTTGTCTCCGTTGTTATTCCCTCTAAGTCCTTGCGGCGCCTCCTCTTACATCATGTTTCACTCGCGGCCGAAGGTCCATTTCGCCACCCGAATCGCCTCTGGATCCCCCGTCTCCTTGCCTGGCTCATCACTCAATTTTACCACCGGAATGCCGTTCACCGAGCGCAGCTTCATCACGATGCTGAGCGGGATGCAGTCGTCGAAGTCGTTGGTCAGGTGGGTTCCGATGCCGAACGACACCTTGAATGTGTCCTTGTAAGCCTCCTGCAGGGCGATGGCCTTGTCGATGGTCAGGCCGTCGCTGAAGATGATGGTCTTCCCCCGGGGGTCGACCCGCTGTTTCTCGTAGTGCTCGATCGCGGCCTGCGCGAACTCGAAGGGGTCTCCCGAGTCATGCCTTACCCCGTCGTACGCCCTGCTCAGTTCCATGTCGAAGTCCTCCCAGAACGCCTTGGTTCCGAATGTGTCGGTCAGGGCAATTCCGAGGCTCGCCTGGTAAACGCGCATCCACTGCCGGAGCGCGTAGCGATTGGCGTGACGCAGGGACTCAAGCGCGCTGACCCCCATTACCCACTCGTGCGCCATGGTTCCGATGGGCTTGAGCCCCATCGACCTGGCGAAGGAGACGTTGCTGGTCCCTGCCAGCGTCCCGAACGACTTCAATTCTCCCAGCACGGCCGAATGCGCCATGTGGCACCGGCGCCGACGGGTCCCGAAATCGGCGTAGCTGGCTCCCGCGAGCTCCATCCGCTGCCCCTTGGCGCGAGCCTTCCTCACCGCCTCCTTGACGAGGTCCTCGTCCCGGCCGTCCCATGCCAGGTTATGACAGGCCTCGCACACGAGGGCAAGCAGGGGAACCTCCCAGAGGATAGCGCGGCACCATGGCCCCCGGACGACGATCTGCAGGTCGCCGTCGTGGACCACCTCCACCTCCCGGGGGTCGAAGCGGTAGTTGCGCAGGTACTCGACGTACTGCGGCTTGAAGAACGGGATCGACCGGAGGTAGTCGGCCTCGGCGTCCGTCATCTTGAACTTCCCGACCGTGCCCGTGACCATGCGCTCAACCTCGCCTGCCACCCCCGGGGGGAGGGGAGCGGTGCCGCGGTTGTGGAACCGGTATTCCACCTGCGCGTCCGGGTAGAGTTCCAGGACGGCCTGCTGCATGGTGAACTTGTACAGGTCGTTGTCCAGAATGCCAGTGCTCATGCCTGCCCCCTCGTTCCTTGTTTGTTTCCTGCTACGGGCATCCCTGAGGTCGCCGCCTGATAAACCTGTTTCCTCTCCAGACCGCGCGGACCCGGTCAACGCAGGATGACGCGGATCTCGTGATTTCCTGGGCTTCACGATTTCCGCAACTGTTTACCTGTTCTACGAGTCTCCTCCCGCCACTTCGAAGATGCGGTCGATTACTCTCTGCTTGAGTCCTTCCCACAAAGGCCCTTCCCCAACGGGGGCCGCAATGCCGAGTGGAGCGCTGGCGCCTCCCTGTCCCATCTTGCCCCCGGAGTGCTTCTTGCCGAAGATGCGCTTTGCGAAGTCGTCGACGTCGATCGACTTGTTCTGGCTACGGATGCTGGCCTGCAGATTTTCCCCGACGACGGAGAATATGATTGAGGTCTCGACTCCTTCCAGCCTTATCATCTTGTCCGCGATGACAGGCAGGCAGTCTCGCTTGGCCGCGGCGATGATCCCGACGGTGCCCACGAACGTGGAGTCGCGCTGCTCCCAGTTCCCGTCCTTGTTTATCTCCTTCTCAAGCTCGAAGAAGTATCGCGGGTAGGGGTACCTCTCTATCTGACTGAGTTTGGCCCGGTCAATGAAGGCGCTCAGTTCCCTGGACGCCTCCCAGTCCCTGTCAGTGCAGGTGTCAGAGGTAAGGTCCTGCGTGTCGCTGCGGATGCCAAAGAAAAGGGCGGTGGCGACCCTGGGGTCCAAGCTACTGGCGCTGGCGCTGGCGCCATCAGGCGTCTCATCCCCTTCTTCCTCGCGCCGGATATGCCCGACTACCCCCTTGATCATCTCCCAGACGAGGGTGCTGGCCGAGCCAACCTGATCTATGATCGATATGCAATCCTTCTCCGACTCCTCAGACCTGTGATGGTCAATGACGAGTATGGGGTGGCCCTTCGGCTTGGAGTTAGCCGTCGTCGCGTCGACTATGACACATCCCTGATAGTTGTCGTTGTCATCCGAGTCCTTTATCATCCCGACGTCGAGCGTGTTCAGCATGGTCTTGTTCTGCGGATGGGATATCTCGCCCGTATACAAGATCCTCGCCTTCCTGTCGAACGAGAAGGAAAGCAGCCACTGCATCCCCATGGCCGCGCCGATGGCGTCGGGGTCCGGGGTTCCATGGGTGACGATAGCAACCGGAGAGTCATCAAGCGACCTCAATCTGTCCTTGATCGCTTTTACGTCCATGCCTGCCTCGCTTCCCTTTAACTGCTGACACCCTGGGGCAATTCGTCAGGCTACGACCTAGGTCTCGAACTCGACAAGGTAACGCAAAACGTTCTGGTCTTCTTGATAAACGATCCACTCGTTGTTCATCACATGGCTGTAATTCGCCTTGCCAAACACGCTGTGGCAACCCCCCGGGGGGGAGGTATACCCGCGCGGGCCTGGAGCCAGGAAGGGTTTCCCGAGGACGACGTCGCCGAGGAACATGAAGGCCTTGCGGCCTCGCACTGCGCCGCGCCCTCCGGACCAGAACGAGTTCTGTAGGCTACAGTATCCCGCGGCCTTCTTCCAGTCGTCGGCCCAGTACGTTCCAGGTCCGAACATGGCTCCTGTGATGGCTACGCCCACCAGCTTCTTCGGCATCATCAGGCTCTTGGACAAGATTCCGCTGACATTGACGGAGCGGGTGCCGTGGAACAGCAGGGCGGTTCTGGAGTCCCTATGGGCCGAGAGCGTCCCGTTCAGGTCGGGTCGCGAGCGAGGCGAGAACATAGGCTTCTCCCGGGAACTGGGCTTCTGCGCGGCAATCTGCGCCTGCTTGGCGTCGAACCGATGGCGGCAGGTCGGCTTGTTCGCCTCCCAGATGTTATGGACCTTCATTTGCCCAAGTCCCCTGTGGAGGTTTCGCGTCGCCCGGGGCAGGAAGTCCATGATCCACTTGCCTTCCCCCCGGGGGTCAAGCCAGCGCATCTCGAGGTCTATCCCATCCAGGGGATTGCGGGTCATGTCGTCGATGTCCTCGAGGCTGGTGGACAAGGCTTGCTCGAACGCGTCAAGGTCCTGTTGCCATGTCAGGATGTTCTTTTGCGACAGAACCCACGTGGACTCGTCCGCGCCGACGGGCTTGACCTTCGGGATGCGCGAGTAGAGCAGCCGACTGAATTCTCTCAGCCGCTTGTCCTTGACCTGACGGTCAGGGTCGTCGCCTACTTTCGACAGCCGCTTCAGGGCCTCCGTGAGGATGTGCCTACCTTCGTTGATGGCATCCTGGGTAGGGATGCTGTCGTCCGCCATCGAGTTGCGCGTGTAGTTGGCGGTCGCTACGTTTAGGTCGTGCATCAACTGCATGACCTTCGGATCCGGCAGGGAGTCCGCGCGCCTCGCCTTGCTCGACTTCTTGGTTTTCTTGGCGGGAGCGTCTCCCGTCTGAATCTTCTTCGCCCCGGGCAATCCGGTCGACCTGGTTGCCTGCGGGCGGACGAGGTAGCAGTCCTTGCCCTTTTTTGCCCGCAGGGCCTGTATCCCGGAGATCTTCGTCCATTCTCCGCGCTTGTCATTCTTGCTGTGCAGTTGCTTCTCGTATGCCTTCCGCGCCTCGTCCTCGCACATGGCCATGACGAACTGGAAGTCCGGACGGGAAGCGCCGGTGCGGCCCCACTCGAAATAGGCGTACCATTCCCCCGTCTGCTTGGATCTGACGACGGCCCCGTGGTAGAACTTGTTGGTGTCCCGTCCGTCCTGGGTGAAACATCCCAGGTCAGCGACCCCAGTGTCCTCGAACTCCCCATCCTTGACCGCAGGAGGGCCAAAGCACTCGAAGTCATCGGGGCCATGGCAAGCAGGAAACTGACGTTTTGGTAGTTTGGTAGCCATTTCTTTCGTCTTCTTTTCCCAGGGTTACAATAGCCTGCTTCCTGTGAACTGCCAGTCCGTGAACAACTTCCCGTCCGGGAAGAAGATCAATTGCCGGATGACGTTCGTATCCGGCTCCAGCGTCAGGCAGTTCGACACACAGACGTTTTGTCCCCGGAAGTCATAGACAGCGGCGCCGTGGGGCAGTGTGTAGAGCTTGGTCCCCTCCGTCTGAACATGCTCTTGAATAGCCAGACACGCGAGATCGCTGAGGCGATTCAAGTCGATCCACTTGTTGACCAACGGACTAGTGGTTGTCGCGTCCCACGCGGGTGTCACGGGCCTCCATGTCAGTTGCTCGACTTTGTTCTCCAAGCAGAAGTCCACGAGGCGCTCGAAGGCCTTCGGGCCATCAACGCCCCCCTTGATGCCGATCGTGGTATACCTTACGATCAGGCCCGCGTCATGGGCGCGCTTGATGGCGTCCTTCATGTCAAGGAGCTTCTTCCTCTTTGGCCAGTAGATCCTGTGGTTGAGGTCGGGATCCGATCCGACGTTGGATATCATGATGGTAGTCATGCCCGCGCTGTACCAGTCGACAAGCATGTGCCCAACCCGATATCCTCTCCAAGTGGATTCCCCGAGGAACGCGCCGTTCGTTTGTAGTTCGACGAACGGGAATCGACCCTCGAGTTCCGCCAAGTAGGTGTATATCTGATTCGGATAGAGGGTAGGCTCCCCTTTCCCCGTTATGAGGACATTGGTGATGCCGCATCTCTCGGCTATCTGCACCGCCTTGCGCAGGTTCCGTATGTTCAATTCGATCAGAACATCGCAGCCTTTGTTCGTCTCCGTCATGCGCGACACGCAAAACGGGCACTGCGCGTTGCAGGCCTTGGTCCCCGCGACAAGCGACATCGTCTGAAATTTCATCTGACATTCTCCTTATGTTCAATCGTCGGATGGCGCGGACCCTGTACCCCCCCTACTCCGATCGACGGATACGTCTTCTTGTCCCCTCACGTTTTACGGGTCTGCCGCGTGGAGTTCGACGGGGGAAAGCGATTCGAGAGACACTGCCCCAGCCTTCCCGCGGAGCCACGCCACCTCGCCCCCCGACAACAGGTGGCCTATGTATCGAACCTCGTAGACATTATCGTCGTGCGGACCGCCGATGATCGGGTGGTAACGTACCTTCTGACCTACACGGCATTCTGACATTTTCACCCCCATGGTCTTTGGCCAAGTCGGAAACCTCTTTGGTGCGAGCGTCTTCTTTTCCTAGTTCCTGCTCGCAATAACGCGCGACCTTGACGATCCGTCTGGCAACGAAGTTCTTAAGCCAACTCCTCGTTGCAGGCAGCGCGTCTAGGTGGCCCATGACTTTGTTCGCATATTCCTGGCCTCCGATCAATACGATTGCGACGGCGGCGTTAGCAACAATGGCACTGAAATACGGGATGTCAAGCAGCAGGTCGTTGGCATGAGATGCAAACACCTGAAAAAGAGTTTCCTCCAGGTTCGCATGAATATTGTCGGGGATAACGGTTGCCTTTCTCGCGACCATCTTGGTCGCCTCGCATACCAGAGCCTGGTTTTTCATGCTCATGAAACGAGCGATCACGTCACAGTCCAATGAACTACGGGAAGCCATCGCAATGAAGAGCCTGACGCCTGCGGAGGTAAAAACATTCATGTATTCGTTGTCGCGATGCTTTTCCACGAAACTCACGACAGCATCCCTGAGCGGCTTCTCGCCGCGAGTCCACAAAGGAGCAAATGAATACATGTTGGCTAGGAACACCCCCTCGGCAGATAGAACCGCCCTGCCCTCCAAAGAGGGGTCAGTCATCTTGCCGTCAACAAACTGCTCGATTTCCCGCATCATCCGCTCGATTTTATCCGACATCGTTATCTAGCCCCCGCCGATGAGCCAGAGGTACTCCGCTGGCCCCGGAGAGTCGTCGAACCGGGGCCAGCGGGACGTTGCTACTTGGCGGAAGCCAAATCTGCGGCCGGCTTGCGGACACGAAACATGCTTTCGTCGAACACCCGCGGGAAAGCCTCGCTCGTGGCGTAGCGGATCTGCTTCATGGGCTGCTCATTGGCCCAGGCGTTCATGGCCTTGACAAACAGCGCCAGCACGTAGTCTCGGAAGCCGCTGCCGTTGTGCCCCAGGCCCCTGTTGAGCCGAAGGATGGAACGGCGCAGTGCCAGCGACGGGCTGTCGGTCTCGAGGTTCACCCCCGTGGCCACCTCCTCGATGAAGGCGTCAGCTAGTTCCTCATCGTCCAGCGCGCGCATCAGGACGTACTTGCAGAACGCAGCCTGCGCGAGGCACCCCCCGATCTCGCGAAGGTATTTGCCGGCGGGCAGGCGGACTGCGTCCCGGGCCTTCGGATGGCGCTCGAGCACGCTCATGATGTCGACGTTGCCCGCGCGGTTGCGGGCGATGTTCTGCGACGATCGGTTCTCGTAGCGCCAGATGTACTTCAGCAGCGCGGCCAGCGCGGTGGAGTTCGCCTCGCCCCGTATCTGCATGATGTGGGCCGCGGTCCTGCCCATGCCGCAGTCGATGGTGGCCTGCGCGTTGTCGTCCGTCACGCCGCGAACGACGATGGTCTCGATGCTCTGGCCTGACTCGATGATCGCTTGCAGACGGTGCTGGCCGTCGATCAGATGCCCCTCCTCGTCAAAGGTGATAGTCTGGCCGTTGAAAGACCACTGGTTCATACGCATCTGATCCGCGTAGAACTCGATGCGCCTCCGGGAAAGCTTGCGGTTCGCCTCCTGCGTTTCCAGCCACCGCTTGGCCTTGCGAGGTCCGACCTTCTCCCGGTTCGACTTGATGTACGTCCTTTTCTTGCTTTTGCCCATCTTCAGTCTCCTGTTTTCAAAAAGAAAAATACTATGCCCCAAGCGGGTTCCTCGAATGCGTCTATAATACACAAAATGCGGCGCACGCACAAGCGTCGGCAAAGAGGCCCCGGAGCAACCGGGGCCTCTTTGCCTTATTTTTCAAACTCCTCAACGATAGCACCACCGCTATCGCTCAATGCTCGTTCTTCCGTTTCTCAAAGTAGCCCATCTCATCCGCCAGCGCCCCAATATAGCGCCCGTCCGCGTCAAAGCAGAAATGCGTCTGCGCCACGGAAATGCCATGGTCTCCACGGTACACGCCATATTCGTTTCGCCATTCCTCAAGCCCTACTCCCATGCAGGTGAAGAAGGCAACGAATTCCTCGTAGTCCGTCATCGCTATGCTCCCGATGCAACTCACAGTGGCCACCGTAGTGGAAAGCGGGTCACGCTGCCTCCACAGGGAGTGCCTCAACTACCGAACCCCCCCATGGCCGTCTGGCTGAAACTGGCGCCGCCCTGGGACGCGCGTACCGCGCTCTGGCTGAAGACCTGGAAGGCCTTCCTGACTTCGGTCTCGCTGTTGCCAGGGGTCAGGATCCACTCGTCCTGGACGCCCATCTGCTGGAAGATGCGCTTGAAGTCGGCCCCCGCGTCGTCCTTGATCCCCATGGCGGCAATGATGTGGCACTCCTGCCGCAACATGTCCTCGACCAAGGGCTTGACGTCCAAGGCGCTGGATGAGGAGTGCTGGTCCGCTCCGTCGGTAACGATCAGGGTGATCGTCCGGGCCGGCACTCCAGAGTCCGCGAACTCGCGGTGCTTGGCCATGACCGTGCCCAGCAGGGCGATGGTCTGGTCGTACAGCGGCGTCCCCTTACGCGGGTCGTAGTTCTGCGGCGTCATGACCTCGGCGTCCTCCAGCTTCCGGTAGGGGAACAGCACGTCCCCGTTGAGATAGCGGGTGTGCGCCAGAACGGCGTCCGTCTGCTTCGATTTCTTCAGCGCATCCAGAACCAGGTTGTGCCCATCGATGACCGCCTGCTTGTTGCCTGCGAACTGGATCGACCCGCTGTCGTCCGGCATCATCGTCACCAGAACGACCTCGCTGGCCTCCACGTCGTCGGCGGAGATGCCCAGACCGGCCTGAATCTGTGCCCCCAGGTCAATGGAGTTCAGGGCCTGCATCGACTGCAGGCTCAGATCCCCCTCGTCATGGGCTTGCTTGAATACCTCGCCCAAGTCTGCCACGTTGCTGCTCATGATCGTCTCCTCGTTCGATGAACCCCTCCCCCAACAAACTCCGCTGGAACGGCTCGACACAAAAACAGTAAGCGTTGGCACGTTCGATTGGAGTCCGGGGGAGGGGCTCGTATGTCGGTCAGCCTTAGCTACAGGCTGATGCCATCCCATTCCTCGATGGGCTTGGTGGATCTGACGACATGCATGCCAGCGTCCTTGAATTTCTGGATCGCCGCTACGGCGTCGTCGGTAAAGTCCGCCACGAACCCTCCCTGGCCGTCAGGGATCGCGACCGAGCTCATGCAGTCCTCCATGATGTAGCACTTGCGCGCCAGGGACTCGTCCTGCGCGCGGATCTCGCTCAGCAGGTCGTCGATCGTGAACTTGACGCAGTGGCTCGCGGCCTGCCCCGCGATGATGACGGCGTCGCTGTCCAGCAGCGTGTTCAGAAACCGGGTGTTCTTCTGGCCCACCGGCTTGTGGTCCTGGGTTGCCAGAACCTCCGGGCGCAGGACGGAATAGTTCTCCGTCAGCAGGGCGCCCCCCTTGACCTCCAGATCCCCCTTGGAGGACCGGGCGAAGGAATGGAAAGCCCGCGCCTCGGCGACTGTTCCCGCGAGCGCGTGTCCCTCAGAGCCGAGCAGGCAGTGGAAGGGCCAGAGGTAGAGCTGGTACTTGCCAGCCTTCTCCAGCTCCTGGCAGTAGTGCTTGACGTAGCTGACCAGCCACGTGTAGTTGCCGTTGCACAGCCACTTCGCCATGGCGGGGTTGGGATTCAGCTTGCCTTCCGAGATGTCCTGGGTGGAGACGGTCGTGTGCGCGGCCGGGGCCTTGCCGTCCTCGCCGACCCAGAAGCTCGGGAAGAATACCTGGAACGGGAAGTGAGTGTCCATCGTGCAGGTCACGTCGGTGATGGCGGGGAGGTTCTTGTAGATGAACTCCGCTGTCCGCGCGGAGTCCTCGATCGCGCCGCGTCCGCCGCGGCCACCTACGTAGAGCGTCCCCTCGGGGAAGCAGAAGTCCTTCTGGGCGTCGATCAGCAGCAGGTGGACGCGGAATTTGTCGGCGCCGGACGGAGCCACGCCATGCTTCTTAACCCACTCCTGCGCCTTCTCGAACAACATGGCCTCGTTCGGGCGGTAGCCCCACTTCTCGGCGGACTTCGGGTCGTAGAAGTCAGGCAGGGGCAGTTGCTTGACTGGCGTCGCGGTGCTCATCTTCTTCTCCTTCACTTCAAACTCAGGACGCCAACCTCCTGGCGCCCGGTGACGTACACGCCATTCTTCCCAGCGAAGAGATGGCAACCTTCATTCACGAACGGCTCCGTGTCGGGGAACTCCTTTTCCACCTCCAGTAAGCCGCCGTTGTTCCTGATCCGCCTCAAGCCCTCGTCAGAGGCGCTTAGCAGCATCTTGTCAAACGCCCACTTTCCCCTGATTCCGGATAGCCAGGGATGGTCGGCCTGGTCGGTCTGCTCCGTCGCCAGAACCTCGCCGTGGCGACTGACCACGTGGCATTCGTTGACCTTCCTCTTGCCCTGCTGCGTGCTCACGAAGAACCAGCAGCAATGATCCCCGAAAAAGC
The DNA here is from genome assembly GCA_964534185.1 of Candidatus Woesearchaeota archaeon. Classification (GTDB taxonomy): domain Archaea; phylum Nanobdellota; class Nanobdellia; order Pacearchaeales; family GW2011-AR1; genus JACPLR01. The sequence continues at coordinate 26,217 of CAZHOH010000002.1, forward strand.
AGGTCGAGTCTATCAGTTGGCCGCGAACCTTGACGTTGACGGAGTCGTTGATCTTTCCGTTGACGTCGAATACGAAGGCCACGCTCAACTGGCCGGCGCGATAGAAGCCCAGGCCGAACTCCGGGCCCACCCAGAAGAGGGTCTGGTTCCTCAGCACGTCGCCTATCCTCTTGTATCCCAGTATATCATCACGATAGAGTACACCGTCCTGCAACCAGAACTTATCGCGCCCGTTGGCGTCGAATATGGGCAGGTTGCCGTAGAAGTCGACCGGCAACTGCTCCAACTTGCCATCCTTGTCCACGACCAGCGCCGGCTTCCCGGACATGCCAATGAGAGTCTGATTCCCGCAGATGCGAAAGCGCATCTGGTGATGCGCGGACCCCTTGAGGACCTTTACTCCCCCTTCTCTCCAAAAATGTCCGTCTTCCCAATAGAGCCACCTCATCTGGCCATCCTGCATGGCGGCGAACAGGATGGTTCCCTTCGTGGAGAATATCTTCTTGTATTCCACGTTGCCCTTGACGACCTCCTTAACGAGCGGAACGACCTTCTGGCACTCCGGGCAGGACTTTCTCGCGTGCTCGAAGCCGCAGCCCGGGCAGACGCGCCACTGCGTGTTCAGCAACTGCAGCGGGAACGGACCCCGCGTGTCCTTCTCGAACACCTGGCGTAAGTAGTCCGCCAGGTCGTCCGGCAGGGACTTGAGGGGCCGCGCGGGCTTCGGGTACTTGACCTCCGAGTCAAATACCGTGATCCGGTGCAGGGGCCGCGCCGGGTGGGGCACCTTGCGCTTCTTGTCCTTGGGACGAAAAACCCCCCCGTATGGGTCAACGAACATCAGGGTCTGCATGACCATGACCGCGAAGGCGTACCAGTCGGAGTCCTCGTTGTGGGGCCTGACCAGGACGGGCCTGTTCTGGCGCGCGTCGCACAGCAGGGGATCCACGAATCGCTCCGTGTAGACACGGCAGGGAAACGTCCTGAACTGCCAACTGTCAGCGTCGATGACGTAGGGCGTATCGCCTTTGACGAGGACGTTGAGGTCGTTGAAGTCACCAACCACCGCGTCCTTCTCGTGGATCGCCTCGACCACCTGGGCCAGTTTCTTCAGAATCCTGTTGACGACATTGTTGTTGACGCCATGCCGGAAGGACTTCTCTCCATAGCGGAGCAGAGGCTCTGCCCCCTCGACCATGTCCATCACGTAGCCAACGATCTTTCCTTTCCTGTCGGTCGCAACGTCCAGCGGGACGATGACGTTCGACGGCACCCCCCGGGGGAACTGGGTCAACTTCTGCTGGTGCTCCTCTATGCGAATCCTCGCGGCCTGGCGCTGGTCGACGGTCAGGTGGTCGGGATGGTTCTCTCCCTTGAAGACTTTGAGCGCGTGACCACCGGGGATCCGGTAGACGTCAGCTTCGCCGCCTTTGCCTATGCTATCGGTAGGAGCAACGCTTATGCGCTTGCTTCTGACGTAGACTTGCATCTTCTCACCACCACTAGCGTCGTGTCGTCCGGCAGCAGGCCCTTCTGCTCTTCCAGAAGACGGTTCTCGTAATCCACCTTGCGCGAGTTCCTGTTGATCAGGCGCAGCCGTCGAGAGACGGCGAAGGAGTTCCTGAAGTAGCGGTCATCAGCCCAGAACTGGGAGAGAGCGCCAACCTCCTCGCTCTTCCCCGGGAGTCTCCGGCGCCTGAGTTCCGGGATGTTATCAACCCCGTCGGTCCCGACAAGAATGGACTCGATGTCCGCCGTCTTCCACTCCCAACGATCGAAGGCGCTCCTGTCCCGCTGGTCCGGGTTCGTAACCGCGTATCCGATATAGGACGGCGCGTTGTTCTGGTCGATGGAATGAACGACGAGTCCCTCCGACAAGGTGCAGCGGTTAATCAGGCCGTCCCCGCACGACAGCACGGTTGTCTTCTCGTCGTCCATGACCAGGACGATGGAGGTAAAGAGGAAGAAATCTGAGACGGCACTCGAGAGGCTGTCACTGACCCATTCCGAGACCACGGACAACTTCGAGGCCACCTCCATGCGCAGCCTCTCCTGGTCGACGCGGCCCAGCCTCCTTTTCTGCGCCCATGCCGACATCACGAGCATGCGGGCCCCGAGCAGCGCGCCTGCCTCGCTATACCTCCCGCTGCCGCAGCCGTCGCACACGGCCGCGACAATTAGGTTGTCGTCGGTCTTCCAGAAGTAGGAGTCTTGGTTGTTCCGGCCGGCCATCTCGTGATCGCGGCCCCTGACGCTCCCACCGGCAATTTGGAATCCGTTCACGGGTCAACTGCTTTCCTAAATGCGGCAACTCGTAGAAGTCACCAAGGATTGGGTTCTTGCCCGCAAGCGCACATGTACGTACGCTTTGACAAGAACCTAAATGAACTCTACCCCCCGGGGGGACAGGCGAACGCGCCTTATCTTGATCGTCTCGCTCTCGTCAAGTTGCTCTTGCCAAGCATCCCGGGATAGGTCGATGGTTCTTTTGTCCTCGAAGAGGGCAGGCCCCGAAACCAACTCCAGAGGCACGTCTCCGATGAAGGCCCCCCAGGCCTCCAGCGGCTCGCTCTCCTCCATTAGTTGGAGCGCGCGGCGGAAGGCTGGCATCAGGCGGGCAATGTAAAACGCCCGGTGAACACCATGTTCGCTGTCGTCCGCAATCATATCCTGCCAACACACGTCCAGCGTATGTTTGTGTATGCGCAAGAGACAGTCATCCAGCTCTCCCTTGGGCAGGACAGCCGGGGTTGCAACGTTCTCCTGTTCCCGGAGAACCTTCCACTCCTTGATGATGCGGACGATGGGGTCGCTCGGGGGCTGCTTCTCAAGGTCTTCCTCCATCCACCCTTCATGCGTTGTGGCAAGGTGGTAGAACTCCTCCATGCTGCAGACGTCACATTCGGACGACTGACGGAGCGCGTCGAACAAGATGTCTCGCATGCGGCTGACGTTGGCGCAGCAGGCGGGCAGGATCTTGCTCTCGCATCCGCAAATATCGACCCATGTTATGGCGGCAAGTTGGATGCTGACGGCCCTGAGTTGGCCCTCAAAGTCATGGTCATATATCGGTTTCAATACGGATTCGTGACGGCTCTCATCTACCTTCAATGCGACGCGCGCATCCATGTTGCGCATGGCCTCGTCGGTTTTGCGCTGCGCGGCCTGGACAGCCTGGTCTCCCATCTCCTCTACGGTGCGCCGCCCCTTGAAGGTCGCCCGGATCTCGTAGGTCACCCGAACCGCCTCGGCATAGCCGTGGTCCATCAGCCACTTCAGATCCTCCCACTCGGGATGGCTGCGCTCGGCATTTAACTGCTGCTCGTGAACCAGCCTCCGCAGGGTCGACAGACGTTGCTTCTTCTTCTCAACCATGGACATTGCGGTTCTCCTAGGCCAACTGGGGCTGTCATGCCTCGCGCTTGACTGTGTTCAATATAGACCCCACGGAGATCAAAGGCAAGTTGGTCTGTACAACGAGTCCATGAGGCGCCCTATGACAGCCCGCATTGTCCGCAATCCCAGCTTCAACGTACGATTCACTCAAGGTTTTGATCATCCTGTTGCGGCAGCGGCAGTGGGCCAGGCGTATATTCAGCCTCGTCATGTTCTCGTCCGCAACAGGCGCACCAGTATGATCCATCGGCAGGGTCAAGATCGATCTGCCCACACTCAGGACAGCAAGTCGGGACACCACACCAGTCCGTCAGTTCCTCCAGTTCATATTCTCGGCCTATTTCGTCGTAGGCCCTGAATTTCTCGGGCACATGGCAGGTCCGCTTGACCCGTACAATCCCGTAGTGCCCTCGCCACAACGCGTGGCGCGCAGCATACAGCCCCTCGCATCGTGGCTGATGCTTCATGGGCTCCCATATTTCGTCTGCTATCAAATTGCCTGCTTTCTCAAACTCGCCGTCTCGGTTTGCTTCAGCGTCTTGGTTGATTTCCTTGTCGAAAATCATTATGGCATCGACTTTCCCAGAGACGCATTGCGCCGAGCAGTTCAGGCCTATCCCCTGCGACAAGGCCACTCCCAGCATCGCGGTGTGTTGGCGTTCAGAGGTCTTGATGTGCTTCGCGGGGGCGTAAACGTATATACATACCTCACACTCAAGATCCTCGAAATTTACAAAGATCTTCTGTGGCCACAAGTTGTTAATGGCCCACTTGCGACAGACATCTCGCAAGACATTTAGTCTCCTCATCCACTTCCGATCAGCATCCTCATGCCTATGTCTCTTCTGGTACTCTTCCAGCAACTGCAAGATTTCGTTAGCGTCAGTCATTTATTGTCCTTGTAGAGCGGTATGCCATCGGAGCACGCCCCGTCATATTTCTCGGCACAAGACGAACAAACGTCTGCCTCGTAAACCGTGCCCCAGCAGTTCCAATCTATCCTGCGCTCGGCCACCGCTCCGCAGCAATGACACTTCAAGTCGAGATCCCACTTTCTCTTCGGTACGTAGGAGTGCCACATGAGTCCGTACCTGATGTCAAGGTAGGCCTTGTTCTCCTCTTCTTTCAGGTGCTCCTTGGTGGAACTGGCCGCCGAGAAGAAGTCTGTCGCCTCGACCTTCCCACGGGCACGACCCAACTTCCAAGCCGCCTCCAGGGCTCTCGCTATAGCCACGGACGAGTCGTCAAGGCCAAACCTCTTTAGCACCATCGGTATTTCGCGGAATTCCAAGCAATCTAGTTGCATAATTCATGCCTCCTTACCTATATTATAGCGCGCCTTTTGAAAACAAGAAAGGGCCTCGAACGTTGTATAATTAAGACGGAGAGTATTAAGGAGTACAACAGTGAGTGACACGACGGACAAGAGTTTTCACGACGCGGGGCCGCTCATGCGGCCTCAGGTAAAGACCGACGGCGGCCCCTGGGCCACCCACAACATGCCCTGCTGCATTCATGCCGATTCGCACGCTGTATACGATCTTGGCACGGGCATATTCCACCCCTCCTGGAAGGCCCAGAAAGAGGGATGGGCCTTGGTGAAACTGCCCGGCTGGGCATGCTGGCTTCTCAAGAAGTACCGCATGCGGAACGGACCGCCTCGATAGGGTCCGCGCGCCTTGGAAAGTTACTTGGGTCCGCGCCGGAGCACGGCGGCGTGACACTAAGTAAAAAAGACAGACTTTTGTCTTGACCAAGGAGCGCGCTATGAGTAACCTGACTTTCCGCTACCCCGACGACCCCGCACGGATGCCGGCGGACCAACTCCCCAGACTGGAGAGAATGAGTCCGGGTCTATGGTGGGGGTTTACAAAGGGTGACGGATGGCGACGGCCTGCCTACTGCGAAGGGAGTGGAGTCTGGACGTTCCACTCGAAGCGCGGTGACGGAATCGAGGCCCGCAAGTCCCCTCCCAAGGGGCTAGTCGAACTTTTCTCCGCGATGGATTGGCCTGAAGGTATCGCCATCGACATGGAGTGGATGGGGCCCCGGCTACGGGAACATTTCCCAACCGAAGACGACCACGAGTTCTGGATCTTCGACATGACCTACTGCGCGTGGAAATGGCAGGGAAAGACACCCTTTGCAAAAAGGTGGGTGCACCTGTCAGAAATCTTCCACGACGCGGCCCGCGGCAAACCCGAGAACTTCCCCCGGGTGAGGCTGCTGGCGCCCTACAAGGAGAACCTGGCGCAGGCGTTCGAGCAGGAACAAGCAAACCCCCTGTCCGAGGGCCTGGTTCTGCGGCACGTCCGAGGGCACCTCGTTGGCGACCTCAACGGACCCAGGAAGAATCCGGGCGCCATGAAGAAAGTAAAGTACCGGAACGCGAAAGAGAAGACTGCATTCTAATTATGATTCCGAGTTGCTCCCGGGTTTTGCCCGGGAGATGATTGAAAGAAAAAGGAGGATGACCATGGGCAGAGGCAACGAGAAGGACGATATTCGCTTGTATCTCGAGCAAGCAGGGGAGTATGAATTGCTTACGCGCGATGAGGAGATGCGTCTCGCGAGGGCCTGGCGTGAGAACCATGACGAGACAGCACGAGAGAAACTTGGCTTGCATAACCTGCGTCTTGTCGTGAGCATCGCCGTCAAGTACACGTGCTCCTTCATGTCTCTCATGGACTTCATCCAGGAGGGCAACATCGGGCTGATGAAGGCGATCGACAAGTTCGACCCAGACAGGGGAAACAGGCTCTCCACCGTCGCTACTTGGTGGATATGGCAGTCGATCGGTCGCGCGGTAAGCGAGAAAGGCGGCAACGTAATCCGGCTCCCCGTCAATACGAGGAACATCCTGCACAAGTTCAGCAAGACCAAGTCGGAACTCGCCCACAGTCTCATGCGCGACCCGGAAGACGAGGATGTCATCGAGGCGATGGACCTGTCGGAGCCCCAGGAGGCGTGCCTGAGGAACGCTTTGGCTTCCAGGGTCGTCTCCGTGGAGGACGAAGAGAGTAGCTGCGGGATCGAGAACCTCTTCGGAGAGCTCGAGGAGAACATCTCTGAGTTCGATGACTACCGGGTAAGGGACGCCATCAGCATTGCGCTTAACAGCAAGGAGCGCATGATCATCAGCCTCCGCTACGGGCTAGACGACGGCAAGCAACGCACGCTCGATACGGTGGGCCAAGAGCTCGAGCTGACGAGGGAGCGCGTCCGCCAGATCGAAAGCCAGGCCCTGGACAAATTGTCGCTCTTCCTGTCAGGGTCGCTTATTTATTTAAATCCACGCCACTCGGGCAAATCCGGCTTGCAGCAGGACTGCAAATCAGGAGTTGACTGCTGACCTAGCGGCCGCCCGCTAGCGACTGTAACCAATTCTCCGTACCTATATTCACGCGACCACTCCAAAGGACCTCATCAAGGTCCTGATCAGCCACCTCTATATCCCAAGCTACCCGATCAGTCGATTGATGGCCGGTGAGGACAATATTATCATCAGTCACCTGCCACATCTGCGGAATACCACTGCGATCCACTTCAAATGCAGTTGCCTTCCAAGGTCCACCAGAAGCCAACATCTGCACAACCGTAGGGCCGGTTGGATCCTCAGGCAAATTATCAGCAATCCTATCGATTTCATTAATCCGTCTTCGCCCCTTTAGGTACCCATTCTACGAAGTCAGCGCAAATTTGATAAAATTCCTGACCCTCCTCATCAGGATGGTGGAACGACAATATCTGTATCCCCCGATACAGCCGTGTAGATTCTACTGTGAGAAGCCTCCCCTTCAACTCCTCACCCCTTTTCCTGGCCCATTCCTTTTCTTCCTTCGTAGCCCTATCATCCCCTTTGGGCCAAGTCACTATCCTGAAGAAATCGCCCTTCTTGAATCTGTGAGACATCCTCAATCCTGCAGAGCCAATCTTGCCTCCTCCATGCCCCTTTTTTCCGGACTGCTTATCAAGATACAACATCTTAGGAACAACCACCGAAGTATACTCACGTACAGTGTCCTCATCTGGCGAGAACTCACGATCATCTGGATCACAATAAACACGACAATAAGCCAAAAACCGCGCCTGCAGCTCATCATCAGTCTGCACATAATAAAAAGCGTCCTCACCACTATTCATCATAACCTGGATCAACATAATTCTCTCCTTCCTTGCCCCTGGTCTTGCCTCCTCCACGCCCCTTTTTTCCGGGCTGGTGGGCGCAGTCCGGACTTAATAAAGACCTCCAAAGACCTCCTCCAAGACCTACCACCGGTTGCATATTAAAATGCATACTTCAGTTGTCAATTTCTTGATCCACGTCCACCCACTGGTTGGCCAAGGGGTAGATGACCTTCATGATCGCCTTGTCAATTCTATGGCTTTTCCCGTTGATCATGTGCCATATTACCCCCCTCAAAACGGCCGGGGCATCTTTCTGGGCGATTCCTAGCTTCTTCTTGGCCTGCGAGTCGCCCTTGTCGTAGTGCTTGGCCAGAAAGTCGTTGGCCATGGCCAAGATCCTAGACTTTGCCTCGTCGTACTGGGACTCGATCTTGTCCTTGTATTGCTCGGCCAGTTCGCGCATTTCCTCCGGAATCTCGGCCATTCGAGACTCCGAGACCTTGCCGTCCGACATCGCCTCCCACATCAAGATGGGCGAGAGGCCCATCATGACCTTCGACATGTCCTTGTACCAGTCGGTCTTGACCTTTACCCTGCGGCCGTCCTGAAACCTTATGACGTACCCCTCGAAGTGCTTGGCTTTACTCGCCACCTCCAGGCAGTCTTCCAGGCTCAGCGAGTCGTAGCGCCGAACGACATGCAAATCGGCCAGTCTGGCCCACTCCTCGACCAGGTCGCGCGGGTACTCCTCCCCGGTATGGCGGTTGAAGGCCGCCAGCACGTAGAGCCCCGTCTCGTCGTAGTCCAGGATGATCTTCTGGTCATGATTGATGATCTCGAAGACCAGCGTCGCCTCGTCCGGCAAGGCCGACAGGTTCTTGCGCGAGATGTACTGTGTGGCCCACTGCGACCCAGGGGAATGGAACGACCCCCGGCTGGCCACCTTGTACTCGCCCTGGTGGCGGTAGAGGACGCCAAGCCATCCATCCAGCTTCTCGTAGACCTCGTAGGGCTTGTCCCACGGGAGGTTCTCGCGAAGGGTCTCCTCGCGCTCCCCGAGGTTGAAGAACTTTGGAAACGCCCAGGCCACGCACTCCCCCGTCTCAAGATCATAGATGTGGCCACGGCAGTTCAGCGTCACGTCGTCCCAGGCGCGATCGAATACACACTGGTCGGTATAGGTGTAGATCGCCAGCCTGTCGTCGTCCGTCCTGTCCCCGCGCAGCAGGCCCGCCTCCATGTACGCCTCCCTGCGGGCGACGTGCTCGTGGGGGTTCTCCTTACACCCGGGGAAGGAGTTCGTCGCGTAGGCGCGCTTGGCCTGGACGTAGTGGGGCCGCTGGGTAGCGGAGTCCCAGAACTTCAGGTACCCGCCGAACACGCAGCCGCCGTCAAGGTGGGCGATGTTGTTATAGCATGGCCCCGCGGGGTCGGGGTTGTGCCCGAAGAAGACCCTCGGGGCGTCGGACGGCCATAGACGGTTCCACAAGATCCCCGTCTGCGCGTCGAAGTAGGAGTCCCCTCCGTAGTAGCGCATGTAGAGGCAGTCGGACCTGAACTGCTCGTCCGGGTCTCGCGTCGGGTCGAATCCCGCGTGGACAACGTAGCCATGGGGAACCCGGAGGATCAGTGGGCAGCCCTTGAGGAAGGAGACGAACTCATCCTTTACCTGCTCGCCGTCCTCGTCCTGCTGGAACGAGTCGATCGTTGCCTGCAGGCCATGGGCTAGCTTGACCGGGTTGCCCTTGGCCCAGCGCAGGAACTTGTCCTCGTGGTTTCCAAGGACCATGTGGAGGTTGAGGGACATGAGGTGTCGCACCACCCCCAAGGGGTCTGGCCCTCGGTCGATGACGTCCCCTACCGAGACGAGCACGTCCTGCTCGGGACGAAACCCAAGCTCGACGAGGCCCTGCTGAAACTCGTCATAGCACCCGTGTATGTCGCCGACGATGATGTAGCGGCGGCCCCCGATCTCATCGCGGACGTCCTTAACGAGGACGCTGCACGGGGCTTCGCCCTCTACTGTCAACTCGTCGGCCTCCCTCCTCGATGGCGCCTGGAACTGCGAGAAGTACATGCCGAGGGCCTTTCCCGCGTTCTCCGGGCGCAGCGTGGGATGTTTGCCACGCGAGGCGATCCTCTCGCGGCACACGTCGCAGTTCTCGTTCAGCCATACGATCTTAGTGTGATAACCGGCCTTCTTGGCGGGAGACAGGTACCGGCGCCGCTGCTGGCGATTGTGGTTGATGCGGTCGACGACGACGTTGTCCCCGCGCGCCACTGCCTCCTCGAACAGGCGCAGGTGATCCTTGCCCTGATCGTCCTGGGAAACCCGCACGTAGCCCTTGAGGTTCTTGTCGCAGTAAGTCGTCTTGCCCGACCCCTGCGGGCCAACCATCAGCACGAGATCGCTCATCTTGCCTCCTTGCCGGGTATTCTACCAACGCACGACAGGTTCGGCAACAGCCGGAAATCAATCGTCGATGCGGCTCAATAGGTCTGATTTGAGCGCGTCGGGCAATGCCTTCAAAATAAGCAGCCATTCCTCTGTGTTTTTGACGGGATGAAGAGTGAATATCTCGTTGGCCCTTGAAATGGCTTGATTTGCGACCCCGGGGCCTACGCGACCCTCAGCCACGTCGTAATGGAGCCTTTTCTCGTCCTCGTAATAGCAGACTCTCTCGGATAAAGGTTTGGTTTTTCGAGCCTCAAATCTAGCCTTTCTCAGATATATACCGAAGAACAACTCGCTGCTAGTAATCGTATTGTCACGCATGACGAGAGGGAATGTGTTGCCTGGGATCTCATTCAGGACGAGAGATACAGCCCTGCGTGATAGCCACCAGAAATGGCCCTGAAGAGAATGCAGGCAACCTATGTTAGGAACGTCTCTATGGTTCCTCTGCCATTGCTCCGATGCATTGTCGTACCTCTTTCTGATCAGTTTGGGCAGGTAGCGCACCAGTAAGCCTGACACGTCATACGGGGCAGCATCATGGCGCAAGATCAGGGTGTCCGGGTCTACGACGGCCAGAAAATCCGAGTCGCCCTGATTGATGAATTTACGAAAAATGTCCCTGTACGAGGAGAAGAGGTGATGCCTGTTGTCTCCGGCAAAGACGCTCAGCGGTAGTCCTACGTCGGGCAGTTTCCTTTCGCGACGCTGGCATATCCATACATTACCAACGTTTTGAAAGGCGGTAACGGCGAGCCTGAGGCATCTGTGGATGACCTCGTCCGGCTCGTCATAGACCAAAGCAGCCACGTCTATCTTCATTTTTCTTCTAGGGGCGCCTCCCGTCGCAAGCACCGAACCGATCCCCTCGACCTCAACCTGCTTGGCCTTGGCCTTGGCCTTGGCCTTGGCTTTGGCCGGAGGATTGAGCGAGAAGCCCCAGCACCTCTCAGATCCGTAGGAGCAACCTCGTCCCCCGGGGGACGAGGTTTTTCTTTGTCGAGCCATGTTGCCTCCTACCAGCCTGTTGGGATGCCGAGAGAAAAATCCCTTCCAGGAGATGTTACATTCAACTTCAAGTGGCCCGTATAATTACGGAATGAACATCGTATCGCTGTTTACGGGAGCCATGGGGCTAGATCTGGGGCTAGAGGCCGCGGGCTTCCAGGCCGAGGTATGCGCCGACACCGACCGGTTCTGCCGCGAGACCATCGCCGCCAACAAGCCAGAGTCCAGGATCCTCGATGACGTCGCCAAGGTAACGATAGACACGGCGCCGCGAAACCCCTGCATAGTGGCAGGGGGGCCTCCCTGCCAGTCATGGTCGACGGCCGGCAGGCGCAAGGGGTTCGACGACCCCCGGGGGGAACAAGTCCTAGAGTTTGGGCGGGTGGTTGCCGACTTGCGGCCCCGCTTTTTCGTGATGGAGAACGTGCGCGGACTCACCTCCATGCTGACCGGCGACAACCGCTTGGCCATAAACGTCATAGAGGAAGAGTTCGAGTCCATCGGCTACAAGGTGGTCCGCGGCGTGCTGAACGCGGTCGACTATGGAACCCCACAGTTTCGGGACAGACTCATCATGATCGGATCCCGCGACGGCGAAGACATCTTCCTGCCATTGCCCACGCACTTCCAGAAACACCAGGAAGAAAGCATGAGGTGGGTGACTCTTGGCAAAGCCCTCCAGGGCATAGCCATAGATTCCCCGGGGGACTTCCAGGAATTCTCGCCCCGGCGCAAATCATGGCTGGAGAAGATCCCCCCGGGGGGGAATTGGAAGAGCCTGTCGGAGCAAGACCAGAGGAAGGCCATGGGAGAGGCCTACAACTCTGGGGGAGGCAAGACAGGCTTCTTCCGCCGGTTGTCCTACGACGAGCCCTCCCCGACGCTGGTGACCTCGCCGACGCAGAAATCCACGATTTTGTGCCACCCGGAGAAAACCCGCCCCCTAAGCACGCTGGAATACGCGCGGATACAGGACTTCCCCCGGGGGTGGAGCATACGGGGGAACACAACGGAAGTCTACAGGCAGATAGGGAACGCCGTCCCCGTCAGGCTTGGGCGCGCAATCGGGCAGGCGTTGCTCTCGACCATGAGCAAAAGCCACGTGGTAAAGGCCTCCCGCGTGCGCAAAGACGCCAGCGAGGAAGAAAGGACGCCAGTCCGCCCGCGCAAGAGAGCGGAGGAAGAAGAGCTCACCAAAGCAGGCATGGAGGCCTGGGGGATGCAAGATGTTTGACGATTTGAACGTAACCACCGAAGTAAAAAAGGCGTGGGTTAACCGATTCAAAGCATTTGAACACGGAACTGCCTACCTTCTTCCATACAAGGTCAAACAGATCCGCAAAGTAGTTGTTCGCGCCGTGGAACCAGAATACGAACTTGAAATGTCATCCGGTAACAAGGTTATAGCCGACCTAAAAAACCAACTGACGCCTTTCTTCTCGGTCAACAGCCAGCTAGACGCAATGCTCAGGCTTCCTGAGGAAACGTTGCGCGCAATCAAGGAGGCCGGACTGATCGGCAAGGGCATGGCCCGAAGGGACATGGTGCACCCTGGATTCTCGCGGCTGGAGGACGCCGTCTCCATCAACGTCAAGACCATAGTCAAGTATCCCCGGGATACTGCCCTGATAATCGTGGTGTCCTGGAACAAGCCTTGGAAAGGCAGAATGGCCAATGATCCCGTCAACTCAATCTACGCAACTACGGTCGGCAAGGTCAGGGACCTTGTTGCGGACCGGCCTCTTGTTCACTGTTACAAGAGACGTTTGCCCGTAAAGGACGGGGTCGAAGTATACCCGAGCACCGTGGAAGAGCTCTGTTACTCGCCGATCAATGACGAGAATGGAGAAAGAAACTCAGCGGCATCGGCCATTCTGGACATCAATGACTTCAAAAGGATCGCGACCTTCGACCCCGATTGGCTTGAAGAAACAAAACGTGTTGGCGAACGCTTGCACGAACAAGCCCTTCAGGACAAGAAAAAAGAACTAACCGACTTCCTGGGCTTCTGATGTTAAAACGAGCCCCCTCCACGTCCCCCCGGGGCGCCAGGGAAGGAATTTTTCTCTCGGCATCCCAACAGGCTGGTAGGAGGCAACATGGCTCGACAAAGAAAAACCTCGTCCCCCGGGGGACGAGGTTGTTCCTACGGATCCAAGAGGTGCTGGGGCTTCTCGCTCAATCCTCCGGCCGCGGCCCCACGTCAGGCCAAGGTCGAGGCCAAGGTCAAGGCCAAGGTCAAGGCCAAGAACAAGGAGGAAGAGACGGTCATCGAACTAGCCTCATTGAACCCGGACGTCGTCTACTCGACCCAAGGCGGCGGGTTCGGCGACCACTGGCTCCTCTGCGGCGCTCTCCTACAGGCAAGTGAACTGCATGGCAAGCCATTCAGGCTGCGCCGGGGCAAGACGAGGGGTGAACCAAGGCCTTTCGCCGTGGACTACCAGGAGTACTTCGACACGCAAGGAGAGATCGTCGAGTCGGACAGCGAAGCCAAAGTCGTATTCTTCTCCAGGGATGGCGGCAAGAACGACCTCGAAAGGCTCATGAAAGACGGGTATGACAATCCTGTCCCGGAGCGCATCATCCCCTGGAACTACCTTTTCGAGGTTCCCCTTGCCAAGACAAGAAAAACACACCTTGGATTGCGCTCCAGGGTCATCGCCTATCAGTTCAGGGCCAGATCCAGAAAGGACATCAAGGAATGCGCCCCCGGGGAGGAGGATCGCTTCCTGGAGGAGGCGGCGCTCGCCGGCTATAGAACGATCGAGGTAGGGAAGCATGTCCCCTTGGATAGATGTTTGGAAGTTCTGTCATGGTGCGAGTTCTACGTCGGCATAGACACAGGACCTACCCACCTCGCGCTCAACGTCGGCGCGCCGACGTGGGTCGTCCGCAACGGCGCCGACCTTGACTTTACATACAAGCATAGGAACATCACCGCGCTTCCGCGCCTCGGGGACGCAGGCTCTCTCCTGACGGCCTGCCAGCCACAAAAGAAAGCCTCCTTCCTCGTCCCCTGCAAGAACCGCTTGGAGTTTGCCAAGCAGACTCTCCCTCTGCTGGATTTCTTCGTGGGACAGGGGCACGAGGTCATATTCGTGGACTACGATTGCCCGCAACGATCAGGGGAGTGGGTCAAGAGCAACCATCCCGGCGTGACGGTCATCGAGGTAAAGGACAAGAAAAAGTATAACGCTGGAGAGGCTCGCAACCTAGCGGCCGCGGCGGCTAGGAACGACTGGCTTTGCTGGATGGACTGCGACATAAAAGTCCATCCGAACTTCCTGGCCGAGCTGTGCCGCCTGGAAAAAGGCCAGTTCCTGTTCTTCGCCAAGAACGACCTCGTCCCCCGCAGGGGGATGGGTGGCTTGATGGCATGCTCCCGAGACGCGTATTACGAAGCAGGAGGCTACAGCAGTTACTACGACGAGTACGGCGGCAAAGACATAGAGTTCAAGTACAGGCTCTTCCAGAACGGAGAGGAGCCGCTGCAAGTCAACCCGCTCTGCGTCGAGCACGTCCCGCACCCTGATCATCTAAGGGTTCAGTTCTACGACAAGAAGAACCGACGGCTCGCGATCAAGGACAGCAACGCGGCGCTCAAGCAACGCATGCGGCACTTCGCAAAGAGAAACGAGCCACCCCCGTGGCAATTGAACTATGACAAGGCCGAGTACTCTCAGTTCTTCAACAAGGTCATCGTCAAACAACTTAGCCTTCATGTCACCGACCATTGCAACTTCAACTGCATCGGGTGCAACCACGCTTCCCCATACTACGAGCCGAACAATCTCGACCCGGTATGCTTCTCGGAGCCGCTCCAGAAACTGGGGGAATTCTGCTACGCCAAGGAAATACACCTAGTTGGAGGAGAACCCTTCCTGCACCCTGACCTGTACGGATTCATCCGCTCCATCAAGGAGAGCAACAAGGTAAGCGACTTCATTCGCCTCTATACAAACGGCTTCTGGCTGTCAGAGCGCGGCCTGCTGCGTCACGCGCCAGTCCTCGACCAAATAGATGCGCTTCATGTCAGCATGCACCCCGAGTCCCCCGGGGGCGAGGTTGTTGAACAGATGCTGAGAACGATCAAGAAGAAACATCACATAGTGGCCCAGAAACACCGTAACGACAGGTTTTACAAGGTCGGGTTTCGAGAATCCCCCGCTGGGAGAGGATCCTGTCCCGTCAAGAAGTGCATGCACCTGTTGCCTGACGGAAGACTGGTCAAATGTGCCGTCGCGGGCTACTACGCCCCGAAAAGCGAGGATGTTACGAAAGGCTTCATGGACCATTCCGGATCCGCTTTCTACGATGTGTCCCAGGGAAATTGCGAAAGCTTTGCCAAGTGGTATAATGGCATGGCTCAGTGCTGCAGGTTCTGTGGCTACGCGGAAGACTCCATACCATACGTGGGCAGAGTTGCAGGAGTTGGTCATGTCAAGAATCAGCGGAACAAAAGAGTGGGCGACGGATAGCGTCAACTGCTGCCTTGGCTGCAGCCACAACTGCAGGTACTGCTACGCCCGGGCCAACGCGATGCGCTTCGGCAAAATATCATCCCCCGGGGAATGGTCCGATGAACAGGTCAATGACAAGGCCCTCGAGAAGAAGTTCGGGAAGAAGGCCGCGGGGCGACGGTTCATGTTCCCGACCACCCACGACATTACTCCCACGAACGTCGACGCCTGTCTGAAACTGCTGAAGAACGTCCTCTCCCCCGGGAACGAGGTTCTGATCGTCAGCAAGCCCCACCTCGAGTGCATCTCGCGCCTGACCGACGAGCTGGTCCAGTTTAAGGGACAGTGCATGTTCCGGTTCACAATCGGGGCCTCTGACGACGACATCCTGTCGTTTTGGGAGCCAGGCGCCCCTGGATTCAAAGAGAGGTTGGATTCTCTGCGTCTCGCTCGCGACCGCGGGTGGCAGACCTCAGTCAGCGCAGAACCCATGCTTGACGCGGACAATGCCTACGATCTCTTCCATGCCCTGGAGCCATGGGTCACCGACAGCATCTGGATTGGCAAGATGAACCGCATCACCCTTCGTGTCATCGACAATGATGACCCCCTGGTCTCGAGGCACGTCGCGAAGATAGAGGCGGGCCAGACTGACGAGCGGGTGAGGCAGATTTACGAGATGCTGAGGAACGAGCCGAAGGTCAGGTGGAAGGAGTCGTACAAGAAGGTCACTGGGATCGAACTATCCCAAGAGGCCGGACTTGACATTTGAGCCAATCCTGTTGCATTTTGCAACCTCTCGCAAGGATTGTGCGTGAACTAGGTTGTGCGCCGCTCCCGTCGCTGGAGGCAAAACCTGTTCCATCGTTGTGACACAAACCGAGTAAACCATAGCCGGTTCCACGGGTGTAGGCACTACGTAGGGCGCAGGTTTCGTTGTCACGAAGTTAAGGATCTCGCGATTCCAGTTTTCAGTGAAGTTGGATAGATTCACACAGATATCAGGTGGCACGGTCTCTGGATGTTACGCAGCGCCCAAGTTCAGTTCTGACATGACGCTTGAAAGCTCATTTACTGAACCTGGCTTCTTGAGGGTATGGCCTGACCGACGGATGTCCGACCATAGAACAACGGTCGCGGAAATGCCATCAAGCTGTTGCTTGATCTCGTCTTCCTCCATGGAGACCGAGAGGTCGGCGAGAACCAATTGGTAGTCCTTCAGTTGTAGGCGCCTTCGTACCTCGTAGACATTTGACGCAGTGTCGATTACTGCGTTCAGGAGGTTCTCGGAAAGAATGCTTTGAATTTCCTTGGCATAAACCTTATTTGTATCAACTACCAGAATCATGGTCGGTCTGCCCATCACGGAAACTCCCTTCCCTCGACAGGATTCGCGTCTCTAAGGTATGCGCATTCGTCTCTGATCTTTCTCTTCGGTCTTCCCTGTATTCTTTCCTTGTGAGGAAGTCCTTGCCAAATCCGACTAGGGTTTCTCGCGCATCGGCAAGATCCTCGCGCATCTTCTCCACTGTCTTGCCTATCGCGCACAGATCCCACTCTAGTCGCTCGATTACCTTGACGCTGACGGCCCCCTGCTCCTTGACCTTGGACAACTCGTCCTTCAGGCTGTTTATGGCATCGCTCAGGGAAGCACTGGTATGGTCTAGAACCTCCATTCTCTTCATGTAGACTTCGATTTCGATGACCTTATCGAAAACTCGCCCGAACTTCTGGGCCTTCTCCTCGATGATCGATACCTTCCCCTGTAGGCGCGGCAGTTCGCCGAGTTGCTTCTCCATGTTGCCCCAGCGTTTCTCGTCGCTGTTGCGAATGATCTTGATCAGCAACATGAACATGCCGCTGATGACGCCAACGGCGGCCAGAACCGTGGTCAGGTCCAGCGGGATTGTTACGTTCGCGTTTGCAAGCATTGGGTTCTCCCGGAGGTTCACCCGTATCTTCTATTCAAAGCAATGGTGTTCCTGTTGCCCTTACAATTCATCAATACCCATGAGCGAGCCGTCTCTACAATTCCAGCAATGTCCCTAATTCTTTTTAAGGCGTCGTCAAGTTCATCGTCGTCATCAATCCCGTTGAATGGGGAGACCTTGATCACCCTCTCCGCCGATACCCCGCTGGCCTCCATCTTGCGCTCTGTATTTGGGTGACCAACAGGAAGGTCGTCCACCAAGACGCCCTTCTCGAAGCGCGGAACAACGTCGTACCTGTCCCGGCCAATGACGTCCTTGAACCAGCCATGGATTCCCATGGCTTCCATCGGATCTTTTTGGCCACTAGACGTTCCCATGGTCAGGCAATAGACGTCAGGGGTCATCGTCTTCACCGCCTCGACGAAAGCGGCGGCACCGGGGCGCATTGACACGAGGTGTCGGAATCCACCTCGCTCAAATATGGAAAAAGGAACGTTGCAGTCCCTCTCCACCTCTCTTCTTAGTTCCTCTTCGTTCATGTTGAGGACATGCAGGCCCCCTAGGCCCGTCCTCCGGAACAACGGGTGAGACTTGCAGTATGACTGCAGTATCAGAGTATGGTCAAGATCTATGAACACACCTAAGTCAGACATGGGATCGTTCCTGCTTTGATTCCTTCCGTAGCTTCTTTCCTTTTCTTTTGTTCCATAGCGCGCAGAAACAGTCCTTGAGGCCTCGAAAGGAACTGCCGACAAGTCAACGAACAGATATTTGAGGAGATGATATGCGATCCATAGGCTGGATAGACAGAAACTGCCGCTTCGCGCAGATACTGGCCCCGGAGCAGGCCAAGCAAGTAGAAGAACAATTGCTCGCCCCCGGGGAGTCCCCTGCGATGATCGGGACTCCAGAGGTAAACATCATCGGTGACCATCCGGTCGACTTGAACGTCGGCGGCCACCAGATACACATCGACCTCACGATATCCAAGGTCTTCGAGGCTATAAAGTCGTACCTGCAGCAGATGCAATCCGCGCCCCTGACCGAACCGGATTTGGCCAGTCTGGCAGGAAAGATTGCCGACAAACTAGGCAGCATAACGACCGTGGTTGTAGGTGACTTCGGAGAAGGCGAGTTCGGACACGCTTCTTCCGCCACGCCTCATACAGTCTACATAAACTGGGATGGCATGATACGCCTCATACAAAACGCCTTGGACATGCAAGTGGGGCAACTGGCGGCCCAGATGAACGTCCCCCCCGAGGAGATCATCAAGGCTGACGGGGTCGAGGACAAAGTGCGCATCAAGGTCGCTGAGCAACTTTTCGAGTGGGCCAAGAAAACGATCCCCCACGAGATGCAGCATGCCTCGGACTTCCAGGAAATTCTGCGGCAGATGATACTCTCCGGGGAGGGGGATCTGTCCCAGGCCTCAGAGGCGCGGGCCGAGCAACAAGAAGGAACCGCCGGAATAGCGACTGTCCCCATATAATCATTGCATCGCGATTAGCCCACTTTTTCGCATCATTGACAGTGGAGAGAGAAATGGAGACCAAGGACTGGATCAAGTCTAAGGTGGGAGACCGTGACGTGGTCGTCATGGAGCACCTGAGCAAGTTCATCGTGTGGCTCGGCGAGCACGAGCATTACTTCGCGGCGGGCCCAGAGGACAACCAGCCCGTGCCGATAGCATCCTCGCCCAAGAGCACTTCCGCCGAGGACATCAAGAAGTCCTTCCTGGGCCTGTGTCGAGAGAAACTGCTCGCGGAGATGCTCGTCTGGAACAAACTAGCGGAGAAAATGGCCGACGAGGCCGCGATCTCGGGGGACTGCCGGGTCACATACCAGGACATCCTGGATTTCCTTGGGAATCAGTATCAAGTAAGCCCGTACGAAGACAAGGAGGGTGACAAGTAGTGGCTACTGCAACACTGTTTGTTAGGTTCAAGAGCGAGGAATTCGCCAATTCGCAATCTTTCGATCCAGACATCGTCTACCCCGTCTACGAGATTGACATCGAGGAAGACGAGCAAGGAGGGGCCTCAACGGTCTTCTTGCTCGCCAACAGATCCGGTGACTTCAAGTGGATAAAGATGGATGACGTGCGAAGGGCATCTCCTCCCAGGCAAGGCGGCGGCAACAGTGGCTTCTTCAAGAAGGGCCAGCGCGACCGTCGACGGGATAATCAGGAAGAGAAGTCAGGCAACGTGAAGAATGACGCGAACCCATACGTGCGCCGCCACGGCAGCATCCTCGGGGGGCGAGACCCCGGTAGCCTGAGCTGAGAGGATGTTGTGCGTCGCTCCCCGAAGTAAAACGTAGCAAGGAGAGCGAGTCATGAAACTTCCTAAGCCTGTGACAGTTCGTTACGCGCAAACAATCCCTGGGGTTCAGGGCATACCCGCGGCCCCTGCCGCGGAGCCGATGGTCGAGCTTGACCCAACCTTTATCGCCGAGGGCATCCAGAGCATGCCCGACGTGGCAAAGGACGTAATCACTAACAACCCGGAACCCATGGTCGAGGTCATTAGCCGGCACCCCGAGGTGATTGCCAAAAACCCCGCCGTTATGGATTCGCTTATGCGTGACGCGAACTTTCCTGTATACCTCTCGCACCAGCCCGCCTTCGTGAACATGATCGTGCAGAACCCGGCCTTCGCGCAGTGGCTGTCCACGCGCGCGGCCCAAGCAGCCCAAGCGGCAGGATATGCGTAACCACTCAGATAGTCCCGAACTTCTCCCCGGCGAGCGCCAAGACGTCAGGGTATAGAACCCCGAAGTTCGCCAGCCTCGCGTGGCTAAGGCCCCTCTCGAAGTGAATTATCGGGGGCTCGTTGCCCAGCGGATCAGAGATGATCCTGCTTGAGAAGTCGACCGTCGCGGGAACCGACGTCCAGAACCTGTTCATGGAGAAGTCGTCTTCGCCAACCTCGAACGACATCAGCAGGCTGACCTCGTCCATCGTCCTGTCAAGACTGATGTCCCCGGCTTCTAGGTGTCGCGACATTGCCTCGTACTTGTCAAGGATGCGCCCTGCCGGCCCGCCGTGAAGTCCTCCGTGCGGCATCCCTCCCACGGGGGCCGGGGACCCCGTCCGAGGGTCGGGCTCCGAGTATGCCGCCAGGACGCGGACGTACTTGTCCTGGAGGCCAGGCATCTTCTTCACGAATAGTTCCTGCCCGTGCCAGGACCCAAAAGCGCACCTCTCCCGGATGACAGGGAAAATGTCCGCCATGCTTGATTGCACCCAGGCGTCCGTGTCCATGAACAGCACGGGGGACTCCGGGGGGCATTGTCGAAGCAGGGGCCTGATGTCCAGGAACCTCTGAACCATCATCTTCCCCGGGGGAGGCCCCTTGGGACAGACCTCTACGCCAAGCCTGTCAAGGGCATCCGTTTGCCGCTGACCCAGGTCGCCATAGACGAGGTGCGCGATCCTGCCATGGTATCCTCCAAGCATCCTAAGGCTGACCGCTTGATCGATCGCCCATGGCCAGAAGTCGGGGGTATAGCAGCCAACCTGAAGGACATCCTCCCCGCCGTCCATGGGGCGCAGGTTGCCCCGGGACGGCCACTCGAGGCCGAGGGCGGAGAGCAACGCGCTACGGTGCCCCGGGCCAAGTCCGCCCTCCATCGACCCCAGCAACGCGGGGTCGACCACCCTCCCGGGGAAGTCACGCATCAGCTCGGCATGTCCATAGCCCGGGTCTCCATGTCCCATGTATGACTCGACGGGCAACAGGTATAGGTTGGGGAACTCGCGAAGGAGGTAGGATACGTACCTGGCGTATTTCTCTCCTAGGCCTCCCTCGTATTTGTTGTGAACCCTGCTCCTCTCGCTGACGTTCCTGTGGCCCGGCACGAAGTCACGGTCGCTCTCCACGGAGTCGCGATACAGGGTGGCGCCTACGCCGCAAGGCGGGAGCAAGTATACCACGAAGCGACAGTTGCGCGCGTTGCCGCGGAGCCACCTCAGGGCGATGTCGGCACATACCGTGTAGGACTCGCCATGGGGACGGCCCGTCTTGCGCTCGCACCAGACCCAGTCTTGCCTGCCTGATCCAGACCGGGTCACCGCGCCAGCCAGCAGCGGATCGATGTGCTCGCGAAGCCCAATGATGCCGTATCGCATGGGGGCTATTCCTGGGTCTCCCCCTTGTAGAGAGACGTGCCGAAGGAGTGCAGGTAGTCGGTGAATACAGACGTCGGGTCAGGATCGCTCCTGATGAGACGGGAGGTATACTCGCTCCTCGAGTCAATCATGTCTATGTAGTGCAGGGTCATCGCCTCGGTCGTCGCGGGGGCCACGGGCGACCCCCACTCGAGCTTGCCGTGGTGGCTCAGGATCATGTGCAGGACTAGCATCCTCAACTCCTGCGGGAACCCGTCGATGCCAGAGATGGCCTTGTCCACGTAGTTCGCCCCTAGGAATATGTGCCCGAGCATCACCACCGGGGGGGTTATCTCACGATCCAGGTAGTCCTTGTAGTTCCATACCTTGCCAATGTCATGCAGCATCGCCCCCGCGACCAGGATGTCCTTGTCCAGCCTCGGGTTGGACTCGCAGAACGACGCCGCGGCGCGGGCCATCATGCAGGAGTGTTCCAGCAGACCCCCGCGGAAGCAGTGGTGGTTGTTGCGGGCGGCCGGGAGCTGGCTGAACTTCTGCCACAGTGGCAGCGACTCGAACACCTTCTTCAGGAGGGCCTTGAGGTGCTCGTTGCTAACCTCGTCGATGTAGTCGAGGAACTCGGTTCCAAGAGCGTCCAGGTCGAAGGAAGACGACATCACGATGTCATTCATGTCGTACTCGGACTCCTCCGCGGGCCGCGCGTCCTTGATGGTCAAGCTGTTGATGTTCTTGTAGACGTCGACGTGCCCAGTCATCCGCACGACGGTTCCGACGGGGAAGTTGCTTTTCAGGGTCTCCTGCGCCGCGTCCCACATCCGGCCCTCGATCTGGCCCGTCTTGTCGACGAGCGTGGCCTGGATGTATTTCGACTGGTTCTTGGCCTTTCGCACGCGCGCCTGTGAGACGTAGAAGCAAGAATCGAATGCCTCCCCGCCGACGAGATCCTTGATCAATGTCTTCATAAGCTCCCTCAATTCCAGCGGAAAAGTCCGTTACCGATTCAGATTCTACTACAGGCCCACGCAAGAAGCAAGCCTTGCACGCGCCTTCGCGAATCCGCCAACTTAAGGGGATGTCAAACTCCAGAAATGTACTGGCTTACTTTTGCCATGGAACTGAGGCGGTAGAGCATGCCGGAGCCGACGTGCTGCACGATTATGTCCTCGTCCTCCCTGACGGGACGAGGATCCCCGTGGAAGAAGTCGGGAAGTTCCCGGACCCGCTCGAGGCCAGGGGCGCGCGCCAGCGCGGCGTCAACCCTCTTTAGTTCCGCTCCTTCAACGCGGAATACCTCGAGTTGTCCAAGTTTGCCGGCCTCGATCTTTTCGTCGCTGAGAATGCCTGAGATCATGCTGAGTCCTCCTCCTGAAACACCCAACATTATATTCGAAGCACGTCTCACGCAACACTCACTCGGGGAACGGCTCCCCGCCTTTCTTCTTCTTCTTGGGATGGCCATAGGGATGTATATACTTCTCGCCCTTCTGTGAAGGGGCATATCCCTCGGAGATGTCCGTTTCGAAGTCTGGGCCGCAGACCCGGCACTTCTTGCCGCGGTGCGTTGATCCCGGGGCGGGACTCATGCTGACCTGGCCCTGCTCCTCTTCTTTCTCCTTGGCGAACCGGCAACTGGCGAGCAGCCAGGCCTTCTCTAGCTCTTCTTTGGAGGAATATCCACCGAACTTGTCCCTGAAGAACGCGCCGCGCCGCGGGTAAGACTTGGCCAGTTCCTCGATCTCCTCTATCCGTTTGTTCTCCAGTTGCTCGAAGGACTTCGCTATGGCCACGTTCTCCTCGAGTTGGGCCACGGAGTCCACCCCGGCAATCACCGTGCTGACAGGCTGAGACAACGCATACGAGAGCGCTTCCCAGGGGGTGGTGACCCCGCCTTCGCGGAATATAAATCCTTGCGCAAAGACTTTCATCCCCACGACCCCCATGCGTCGCCGTCGCGCGGCCGGGATCAACTCGTCGGAGAAGCTCGGCTTCACGTGGACGTCCGCCGGGTTTACCGGACACAGGACGACGTCGAAGGAATGGCGCCTCATGGCCTCTATCAGCACCCCTGGGTTCTCGTGTCCGGTTATGCCCAAGAACCGCACCATGCCCTCCTCCTGGGCCTTGAGGAGCGCCTTCATGGCTCCGTCGTCGCCAAATATCTGATCCAGTTCTTCGGGGGTGGCCAGGTGGTGCAACTGCCACAAGTCGATATGGTCGGTTCTCAGTCGCTTGAGCGATGATTCCAAGAGTCCCATGGACGCCGAGTAGGATCTGTTGTGCGTCTTGGACGCCAGGAAGACCTTGTCGCGGAACCCATCAAGGGCCTCCCCGTACGCCAGTTCCGAGGCATGGTGCTTGCCATATATCGGTGACGTGTCAAAATAATTGACGCCAAGTTCATACGCGCGACGTATAATGTCTATGTTGCATTTCGCCCCTGGGTTGGATTCTAGCGAGCCCTGGCCGCCAAGGGAGAAGATTCCGACCTGGTGCCCTGTCCTCCCCAAGGGGCGCTTGGGCATCCTTTTGGCCGCGGCGAAGCGGCAATTTTGCAGTACCCAGTTTGACGTGATCATGAATTCTCCTCTCCTTGAAGTTCGCAAGGAGCCGAAAGCAATCCTTGAGCCGCTAAAACTTGAGTGTGCATCGCATGATGTCATCATGTACTAATGCCCCCTGGCAAAGAGGGCTGCTATGTGGTGATGCAATAGAATGAAGGGTCAGCCATGCGAGAACCAGACAACGAAAGGAAATATCGTGGGGGACACAGAAGATACACAGGCGATCAATGAGGCGATCAATGAGGCCATCGAACTGAATATAATGGGACAGGTTGGAGATCGCGTTCCAGACTATTGTTCGTCGCTGGACGCCGTAGCGGAGGCAGAAGCCAAGGCAAGAGAGATGGGCCTATGGCACGAGTATGGAAGGGCGCTGAAGGATCTGCTCCTAGGCAACGCCGACCTGCTTGTAATGAGCACCGAGCAGTTCATGACAGGAGCTGCGGCCACGGCCGAACAGAGATCCCGGGCCATCCTGTCCGCTGTTAAACAAGCAAGGAAAGGAAAGAAGTAATGGCCAGGAGATTCTTCTACGACACAGAGTTCATAGAATATCCACCCCTGTTGAAGGACGGTCGATCCCGGAAGGGAACGATCGACCTAATAAGCATTGGCATCGTGTCAGAGGAAGGGGAGACGTTCTACGCCATCAACAGCCACTTCGATCCGACCATGGCCAACCAGTGGGTGACCGACAACGTCCTCTCGAAGCTCCCCTCGAGGGAGTCGCCGGAATGGATGTCCCTGCCGGCCATGAAGAAGAGGGTGCTAGGCTTCCTGCGGCCATCGAATGATGACCCGGTCGAGTTATGGGCATACTACGGGGACTATGACCACGTGGCCCTCTGCTGGTTATTCGGATCCATGGTCGAATTGCCAGAGGGAATGCCAATGCTAACCATGGATCTGAAGCAACTTGCCAAGCACCTCGGGGATCCTGACCTACCCGAGCAAGGGGAAGGAGAGCACGATGCCCTCGAGGACGCTAAATGGAACCTCGAGGTCTTCGAGTTTCTGTCCGCTATTAAACAAGCAAGGGAAGGAAAGAAGTAATGGCCAGGAGATTCTTATACGACACAGAGTTCATAATAAGTTTGCCAATGAGACCGTCGCCTTAAGTCGACGGAGGAATCGGCACCTCCCTTGGTTTCTTGAATAAACACCTCGCGTTGTGCCCTACACGCTTAAAATTCCGCGCTCGACCAAGCTGTTACAGACATCCAATGCTTGGAAATGCCCTATTTGCAAGTAATTGGATATGTCTTCGGCGTCTTTTCCGGGATTTGCCGTTAGGAAGCACAGAACGTCTTTTTCTGTACTGGTTAGCACATGTGATCGGTCGTAGTTTGTTCCGATGTTGCTTGTATAATTCATCACTCGTCTCCTCATCGTTAAGCCTAAAGCATCGCCTCGAACTCGTTCATTCCTATGATCTGTACGCCCAACTCGCGGGCCTTCTGAGCCTTGCTTTTCGTGCTGGACGTATCCTTGAGGACGAGGTAACTGAGTCCCTTGCTCACGCTCTTCTTTTCCTTGCCTCCCGCCGCTTCCAGACGTTGCCTCTGATCAGGATCCATTCGTACCCCAGAGAAGCAGAAGGTCTTCCCGTACAACTTGCCGTCGGACACCTCCTTCTTGAGCGGGGTCACCTTGATTATCCTGACCAGCCTCTCTATTAGATCCTTGCGGGACTGGATCGACTCTGTAACCTCCTTGGCCGGCTCCTCGCCGAACGTTCCCTTCTCGCTGAATGGCTTTCCGACGAGATCCTTGGGTGCGAGGCCAAGATATTCCTCGACGGTATCGATGCCGATAAGGCGAGCGCGAGACCTGCCGAGCATCTTGATGGACAGCGATCCCATGAACATGTCGATCGGGAGTTCTCGCGTCTTGTCA
Organism: Candidatus Woesearchaeota archaeon; assembly: GCA_964534185.1. GTDB lineage: Archaea > Nanobdellota > Nanobdellia > Pacearchaeales > GW2011-AR1 > JACPLR01. The sequence continues at coordinate 52,187 of CAZHOH010000002.1, forward strand.
ATCTCTGACACGATCTTCTTGGCGTTGCTGCCGATGACCCCGTTGCCCACCGGGCACTTCGACACGCTGGCCTCGTCGAGCGAGTAAAGGTCATCTATGTCCTTGACCAGACTCGCCTCGACCAGGGACCTGAGCGCCGTGGAGCCAAGTTGCTTGATGTCTAGCTTGTCAACCCAGTTCCTGATCCTCTGGAAGTAGAGGTCTGGGCAGGTGGGGTCGGTCACCAGCAGGCGCTTGCCCTCCCAGGACAGGTCGTATTCCTTGCCATCGGAGGCCTTCCATGCCCCCGGGGGAGGAAAGGGGCCGGCCGTGTTCTTCTTGGCCACCCTCGTTATGTGCGGGATGATGTCCCCTCCCTTCTCCACCTCGACGACGTCTCCGACGTTGATGTTCTTCTCGCTGACGTACTTGAAGTTGTTCAGCAAGCAGTGCGTAACGGTCGTCCCCGCTAGCCTCACAGGCTCGAACACGGCGGTGGGTATGATCGCCCCCGTTTGGCCGATGGTAAGCTCTATCGAGAGGATCTTGGACTCGGCCTTCTCCGTCTCGAACTTCCAAGCCACCTGCCCCCGGGGGCGGCTCCCCCCGTCGCTGTACCCCATGGATTCCTGCTTCTCGAGGTCCTCGACCGCGACGACCATGCCGTCGATCTCGAACTCGAGTTCGACGCGGGAGTCCTCGTATCGCTTGCGGCACTTGACGAGGTCGTCCCAGGTCCGGCAACGGAACCACCGGATCGTCTCGAAGCCCATGGACTCGAGCGCCTTGAACTTGTGGCTCTGCTTCTTGAACGCAACCTCGGGGTGAACCAGGTCGAACGCCCGGAACGTGATGTGCTTGTTCGCGCTGGGGTCGCTCTTCGCCACGATGACGCCGTTGCCGCCGTTGCGGGGGTTTTCCTTGTCTGGGAGATGCTCCCTCCACGCGCTGACGGACAACTGGGCCTCACCCCGGACGATGACCTGAGCCTTGACGTCGATCTTCTCCGGCAACCCCTCCCACATGCGGGCGTTGCGGGTGATGTCCATGCCGATCTTGCCGTCGCCGCGGGTGGCAACGCGCCAGAGGCTGCCCCCGCGATAGACCGCCTCGGCGCTGGAGCCGTCAGCCTTGTCCGACACGATGACCTCGGGCTTGCCGGCCTTCTCGAACCATGCCAGGATGCCGGCCTCGTCCTTGGCCTTGTTCTGGCTTCCCATGTGCATCAGAAGCCTGACCTCGTCCCGATGCCCGGAGACAGGGGCGCCGACCTCGCTGAAGAACGAGTGCCCCGGGGCCGCGCGCCGGAGCTCGTCGCGAAGCGCGTCGAACTCCGCGTCGGTCATCAGGGTCATGCCCGTATTGTAATAGGCCTCGCTGGCCGCCCTCAAGTCGGCAGCGATCTCGTCAGGGGACCTCCTGTCGCCTGGCCCAAAGTTGATTGCTGGATCTTTCATGAAAAACTCTCCGAGGAGACCATCGCCTTCGGCGGCCAAACTCGTCGAGGACAAGGCCTCGACGATCGGTCCCCGGCGAAGCGCGAGCCGCCCCGGGGCCTAGCCCCGGGAATCCGCACCCTTCAGGGGGCGGAGGATGTCAAGTCTTGTTAGCTGCCGAAGCCTACGATCGCGTTCTCGTCGCGATCGTCGATGGCGTCCTTCATACCCTTCAGGCGCTCCAAGGAGGCAGAATAGTCAGTCTGCCCCTGGATTACCACTGATATGAATAGTTCCTTCAAGTGGGCAACGGACAGGCCGTCCGTATCCTCTGCCCACTGAACCAAGTCGTAGTCGTCGATGTTATCCACGTTACGAAACAGGTATTCCAGGTAAGACAGGCGATCATCCTCGCGAGGAAGCCCCACCTTGAGCCGACGGTCGAAGCGCGACGGCCTGTTGACGATGCGCGCGCCTAATTCACCCGGGTAATTGGTCGTGGCCAGGAAGACTATTTTGTGAACTTTGCCGACCCCGTCCAACAGGTTCAGGACCTCGCTCTCTTCGTGCTTATTCAGAATGGCCTCGAGGTCCTCCATCAGCACGACGACGGGGGTGTCCAGTTGAACGTCACGTATGACGCCCAGCACTTCCTTAACGATGCAAGGAGAAGCATCGAAGACCACGACGATGCCTCCCATGCTTATGACCTGCTCGCATATGGCGCAGCACGCGGACGTCTTGCCGGATCCCGCGGGTCCCCACATGAGGATACCCCGCTTGTATGAAAGCCCATGCCGCCTGAAAACATCCTCCCTTTGCCAGAACGTCTGGATGTCTTCTATGATCTCGTCGGTCGGGGAGTCCTTGAACCGGATGACCTCCTCCTCCTTCATGGGCAGCCTCTCTAGGTAGACGCTATCAGGCAAACGTCTTGGCCCATAGACGCCCGGGGGCAACTTCGGGATCGTGTTACTTACGGGCAACAGGTTACGGCCGTTCTGCGTCCATTGCACGTAGGCGTTCGTATCTGCATCTGCATGCCTCGGTGTCTCGTATGCCTCGCATACCTCCTCTGTCTTTTGCCACTGTTTTGGATTTGGCGGGCAACTCACCGACAGGAGTTCTGTTAGCTCCGCTTCTTCTTGCTTTATGGACATTTCTCCTCCCTACAACTGAATGCCCCGCTGCGCTTCCCAATCAGCTAGTTCCACGCGTTCTCGCTCAGCTCGTTCAAGGATATGGCGAGCAATTTGAAGGGCTTCTGCCCGGGAGATCGGGCGTCCAATCAAATGTTCAAACTGCTGACCGTCAATATGCACCTTGCCAGTTCCGTCTTGGTCAGTTGCTCCCATCATCGTCAACTTCTCCCAGCAGCAGATCCGCGCGCTCCTCCCACGGAGAATCCGTCTCAGGCTCCGCGCCATAAAAAAGAACCTCCACCCTGTTCCTAACCTGTCGCAGCGGAGGAAGCACTGCCTCGTGATAGGCCCTCCTCTGGCAGACGACGGATGACGGCTCATCCCCAAGGGCGATCGCTCGCGTCTTGGTAACGGAAACTTCCCTGCGGATGAAGTACGTCCCCCGCTTGAAGAATCCAGGATAATCGTCCCAGTGGGCCCCTTCCTGCGAGAGCATGTCCCGTAACTGGTCGGAGTTCTTGTTGACGCACTGCTTGTGTGAGAAAACGGCGCGGGCGGCGCTCTGCACGCTGTTACGAGTCGCGTCCAACTCGCGCCATAGGATGCAGTTTGCTGCCTCTTCCAGCGACGGAACGTTCCATACGCGACAGTCGAAGGAGGCGGTCTTGCCACAGAGCTCGGGAATGCCACCCTCCGCAGGCACGAAGCATCCATTCCTCTTGGTGTTTACCGCTTGGTTAAACTTGACCGATGCCATGGCGGCGATGACGCTAACCATCTTCTGTATCTTGCCCCCGAAGAACAACTGTGACGCCGGGTGGTCCGCATGGAGTACGAGGCTGATCTCGTCGGACTGCGTATACGCGCACCTGGCCCCTGTTTCCTTGGCCAAGTATTTGGCCACCTTGGCCATGGCCACGGACATGCGCCTGTCGTATGGGCGCCCCAGCCCCCGGGTCATCCTGCTGAAACTGCGGCCATCGACTCGAATGCAAGCGGGCAGGCGAGGCATCAGCCTGCGGCCCGATTCCATCCGCTCGTATTCCTTCATCCTGTCGCCAATGTCAGTTTTGTCCATTTCCTGCTTCAATCCACCCCGGGGGAAACCTTACTTCGGAAGCCATTTTACCATCCCCCGGGGGCACGGCAAATCAATAGACGTAGAAGAAGCTGGTTCTGTCGCCATAGTAACTGCGGATGGCAGTCTCGGCGTCGGGGAACGATCCCTTGCAGTTCTGGTTGGACATCATCCACCACTTGTCTTCGTTGTCTCGCATGACGACGATGACGTGGCCCTTTCTTATGGAAACGTTGGTCTGTGCGCGTCTTACCTCGGGGTACTTGCCCTTGAGGACTTGCTCCGCCAACGCTGCCATGTCATCGCAGTCACCCGACTTGCGGGCGAAGGAGACCCATGGCCGGGAGGCATAGTCCAGGGCGCCGCCGAGGGGATCCCCCTTCCAGGCGAACCCTACCTCCTCGTACCAGTCCTCTAGGTCCCCAGCCGTGCGGCAGGACTCGCGAAGCCCCTCGAGCCCCTCTATCATCTTGGCCCGATCGTAGTACATCCTCAGGAACAGGGACTCAATCGCTGCAACGACGGAACTGAATATCGGCTTTGATATGTAGAACACGAGGAAACGGAGTAATTTATTCATTTTTTCCCCAGTAGGGTGGATGGGAATGCTCAACTCTTGCGGCGCTTTTTCTTTGGCCTTGGCCTTGGCATGCGCCTCGCTGGCCTCAAGTCCTCGCCTCTTAGCAATTTCAGGTGTTTCTCGATCATTCCTTTCTTGACGGGGCCGATTTTATCGACGAACAACACCCCGTCCAGATGGTCGATCTCATGTTGTATCGCTTGAGACAATAGCCCCGTGGCGTTCATTCCCTGCTTGACGCCGGTCACGTCTTGGTATTCCACGGACACCTTCGAAGCCCGCCGAACGTGTCCCGTCACCTTCTGCAGGGGGAGGCTCAGGCAGGCCTCTTGCATGCTCTGCTCGCCAGACGACTCCACCACGACGGGGTTCACCATCGCGAAAACGCTCATCTTCTCGCCATCGGGGACGCGAAGGACTATGATTCTCTTCGTCTCGCCAACCTGTGGCCCCGCGAGGCCAATGCCCCTCTCCAGCGACAGGGTATGAAGCATGTCGTGCGCGAGGAAGGCGACGGACTCGTCGAAGGACGTAACCTCCTTGGCCTCCCCCCGGAGGACGGGATCCGGATACGTGAGAATCTTCAGGGCGCTTGGCTGGCGCGAAGGCGCGGAAGAGGTATCGGCCATGACTTCTCCGTTCTAGTCGAACATGTTAGGCGGCTCGTCACCACGTGGCGGCCAATCGAAAGGATAACACTCCGAAAGCGCACGCAGCAGCAACTGGGACGACGCCATTTCCCAGCAGGCGTAGCTGGTCTGTTCGACGCTCGTGGTCGAGTCTGTCCATCCCGGAGGCCACCCCATCAGCCATTCTACAAAGAGCGGGTTCAAGAAGCGGCTCGGCTTCAAGGACTTGCTCCCATTCCCTGAAGTCCCCTGGCCCCGGGGGCGCGAGGGGGAGGATTGTTCCAGATGGGCCTCGAAAACCTGCGACCACACCTTTGCCAGCGTCTCGACATGAACCTGATGGCTGCCGCTCTCCGACTGCCCCTTCCGAAGAACCTGCTCGACGCTCATAGCCCTGCCCCCGTTGGGCACGTTCGGCGTTGGCCAGAGACAGTTCCACACGTCGCTCCACATTTTCGCTACGACCTGGAGGCTCGTCGGAGTCTTCCGGGGGCCTCCCTTCATGCGCCGCTTCATCGCCATGTGGGCCCCAGGGGTCTTGTTGTCGTCGTTCGCCACCGCCGTTGGCCACAGCGGCCCATTCTGCCGCCCGGAGGATGGCCTCTTCTCCCGGTCTCGCGCCGGCGATGAAGAGACGCTTTCGGACATGGCACAGTCCGACTTCCGCCGCCGAGAATAGTCCTGCTTCAACGTCGTAGCCCAGGCCTTGTAGGTCTCTGGCGACCTCGTCGAAGCCGACGTTAACGTGGTTGGGTACGTTCTCGAAAAAGAGGACGCGGGGTTCTGCCTCCTGGACGATCCTCCTGACGCTGGGCCAGAGGTGGCGGGGATCCTCCTTGCCCTTGATTCTCCCGGCACAGGAGAACGGCTGGCAGTTGTGGACGACAGTTCCGTCTGCCACGTAAGACTCATCGTCTCGGACTGCGATGTTATAGACTGTGTCCTTGCCAACAGGGGCGTTTGAGCTGACGCGCTTCCATCCAAGACCTTGGTCGACGAAGGATGCACGATTGCGATCAGGGATGGACACGATCCATGACGGCCTTTGTCTGACGAGTCTGCCTTCGATGACCTTATCTTTTGCGCTTTGGCAGCATCGAACGGCAGCAATGACCCCAAATGCTCGCTGAGAGAGCAGAGCGACACTGAGAGCAAGGGCCTTGCTCGCGGACTGAACTCGACGAAATCCCCCCTTTCCAACAGGGTTCTTATGTGCTCCTCCGTCTCCAGACAAGCATCCCTCAAGCAAGGCCCTGGCCTTTCCCTCTCCGAGGGAAAGGTACTTTCCGGGGATACGCTTGCCGCGGGCATGTCGTCCGAATTGCTGCAAGAACTTGAAGAAACATGTTCTTGTAATGGCGAATCTGGTTGTTGTTCGCTCCTCGCTCCTGTAGGCGCTAAGCCCTGCTTCTTGTATTCGCCTTTCAAGTTCGTCTGCCTCTGGTCTGTTGCAACAGATGTTGACACGACCATTTCTGTGGGAAGGAGATTTTTGGAGCCAACCGTCAGCCAAGTACCTCCCGACGAGCCACCAGAATTCTTTTGATCGTTTGTCTGGGCGCACTGGAGGGAGAGCCTGAGCCACCCAATGCGCTCCGGTGAGTTCCTTTGCCTGCACCCAATCAGGGGAACCAAAAGATCGCTGTCTTCCCTTTTGTTTGCACCTAGCGAAGAAGGGGTGCTCTTCTGTGCATCTGATTCCCGGGGTTCCTTGCGCCTTGATTTCCCTGATTGGGGCACCGTCCTTGCGCATGACCGCTGTGACTGGCTTCCATCTGGCTCGGTGGGTAAGGACCAGATCTCCAACTCGAACGTCTTCGATGGGGACATATCCTCGCTTGCATAAGACGAGGGTTCCTGAGACGAAGCACGGGTACCCTCCAGTGACGCAATCCACGACGCCACGCCATCTTCTGCCGTCGAAGGTCTTGGCATCCGTCCAAATAGGCGCGTCGTCCAGCCGCCCTTCTTCCATGCGTGATGCCAGTACTTCGATGGCATATCCTTCCCTCTCCACGTAGCAGACGACGCGAGAGCCTCCGACCGCCATTCGGAGTCCGAGCTCGAGTCCGCCGCCGCCGGAGCAGAGAGACAGAACGTTGAAGGTACGTATGCCCACATCTTTGTTCATTCCTGGCCCCTGTTGCCTGTAAATATTCTACGGGGCCAGCCTCCTTTTGATTTCCTCGCGGACAAACACGCGCGTCGCGTCCAGTTTTTCCTGGAGAGTCATCTTATCCCGCTCCTTTCCCCAGTAGAGAACGCTCACGTCGGGCCTGTCATGGAGCGGAAGCCATCCTGGCACGTATAGTCCCCAGAACTCGTCTACCGAGATCGCCGGCATACCAAAGGAAGGGGCAAGAAAGCCCCCGCCTCCCATGCTTAATGTAAACTCCGCCCCGCTCATTACCTCTAGCTGTCTCTGCAGGTACTCGGTTCGAACCGGCTTCTTCAGTGTCTCCAGAAACATAGTCTCGTTGCCAATCCTGTTACGGTCTACCCGATCCAGCCGATCTAGGCCCGTGTGTGGGGCCCAACCAACCCCGATGACTTCGTAGCCGTAGTGGTTGACCAACTCCTTTAATTCCAGCCATTCTAGGAAAGGCAGGCTCCTGCCTCCCGCCGTGCCACCAAACTCGTCTCCTTTCAGCCACCTTTCGGACAAGCAGGGTATGAAGCACACGTACTTGCGAGGATCCTTCTTGACCCAGGACCAGTCCATCTTCGCATTGACCAGTTCCCTCGGGAAGTCCCTCCGCATCTTGGAAAATAACTTCAGAACGGCGCTCTTTCCCGTCCCCTCCTTGGCCGGGAAATGATATGAATCGCTGAACTGGCTCCAAACCTCTTCCTTCAGGTCGTCAAGCCACTCGGAATGTATATTGACCTCGTCTCCGAGCCACCGCTTCAACAGGAAAGCTGGCCATATGCGGGTGACGCATACCTCGCCGAACTCACCGCCGTGAATGATGTTCCTAAGATCCAGATCTATCTTCTCCCTGGGACGGCGCAGAGGGGAGGCCTCAACCTCCTCCTCAACCTTGGCCTCAACCTCCTCCTCCTCAACCTTGGCCTGACGTGGGGCCGCGGCCGGAGGATTGAGCGAGAAGCCCCAGCACCTCTTGGATCCGTAGGAACAACCTCGTCCCCCGGGGGACGAGGTTTTTCTTTGTCGAGCCATGTTGCCTCCTACCAGCCTGTTGGGATGCCGAGAGAAAAATTCCTTCCCCCGGGGGGCGCGGGAGGGCGTCCATGGCATCGCCGAGGAGGCCAAGCCCTATGCGCTCCTGTTGGCAGTGACGCGAGACTCGGGTGCGTCGGCATTCGTCAACCTAGTTCAGGATCGGTATGACCTTCACGTACCCGCGACGAGAGGGCCACAGCATGCACCATCCAAACATGATAGCCTCTGGCCTGTCGTACGAGATCTCGGTCACTCCGTATGCGGTGATTCTTGGGTGCATGACACTATCCTGTTGGCTGTGACATAGGACTCGGGGGTGCCAGCGTCGGTCCACTCCCCATCCAGGCAGGCGATCCGCAGCTTGCCCTCCCGAACGAACTCCATGTTCAGATCAGTGACCTCTAACTCGCCGCGGTTGCTAGGCTGCAGCCTAGGCAACAAAGAGAAGGCATGCGGCGGGTAAAAATAGATGCCCGTCTGTGCCAGATTCGACCTTGGCTCCCGGGGCTTCTCCTCGATCGCGACGACGCGATCCTCGCTTACCTCGACCACCCCGTACCTGCGGGGATCCTCGACTTCCTTGACGAGAATCATGGCGTGGTCGTCGGGCAGCGCGTCGTAGGACTGAACGAAAGGAAGCAGCGGATCCGAGAATATATTGTCGCCAAGGAGCACGCAGAACCGATCCCTGCCGACGAAGTCGTCGCACAACATAAGCGCTTGCGCTATTCCGCCCGCCTCGTCCTGGATGCGGTAGGTCAGCTCGCACCCCAGTTTCCTTCCGGAGCCGAGGAGCGCCATGAAGTCCCCGGAATGCTCGGGTCCGCAAATGACCATGATCTTTCGGATGCCGCCCTCGATGAGTTTGGCCAAGGGCCACATGATCATCGGCTTCATGCCGACGGGCAACAAGTGCTTGTTTGTCACCTGCGTCAGGGGGTGCAGCCTAGTGCCCGTGCCGCCGGCAAGGATGATTCCTTTCATGATGTCATTATACGTTGAAGGTTGGGAAATAGGCGCTGCGGTTGGACGAGCGCGCGGCGGAAGGCATGAGGCCACGGCAGTCGAGCGTGTGCCGGCATCCGCCTGCTACGCTGAACTGTTTGGCGCCGGGACTGATTTTTGTTCCCTAGGTTGGGCCGTTCTTTTCACTGCCGGCACGACGTATTTTCTTTTCAACAGTACTCCGCAGGGGGCGTTATTGGTCTAGCGGCCTTCGCTACCTTTGCCGGGTCGAGCATCCCAGGGCCTGATGGACGTATTCCTCCAGTGACTTCTGCGGCAACCTAGAGAGATCTAATCTCTTGGTGCATGTCGCTTTCAGCCCAATGGCCTCGAACTGCCGGAGGAGCCCCTCCCATGGAAGATAAAATATTACGTTGCCCCCGTGGGAGACAATCAGGTTCCTAAGGTCGAGGAAGTCCGGGTTAATCCTCGTACAGAACACTTCTACGTGTGCGTAGCGAGCCAAGGGCCTGACGACGTCAATAAGACTGCGGTTAGACAGGCCCCTGATGTCAAACATTAGAGAGTACGGGACGTCGTCCGTGGGCACGTTCTTCGGGAGGCAAAAGGAATCCACGAAGGCCACGTCGTCGCGGAAGACGACCAAGTGAGTCGCCCAGCGTCCATGAGGCAGCTTTCCCCCGAGGCATTCCTTTATAAGGGAAGAATCCTCTATTGCCAGGATGCGGATGGGCCGCCCGCCGGGGATATTCCGCTCAAGAAGGAAAAGGTAAGCGATTGGCCAGCCCAGCAGGACCGCGAGAAAGACGAGGAAAGGCTCCCAGTGCACCCCCGCGGGCCTCTTTCCATCGATGAACACTTGCTGAGCCCTGTACAACAGGACATCCCGGCACCGGCATGACGCGATCCACGTCCCTAGCGCCAAGTAGGGCAACGACAGGGCGATCAGGACATACCACCCGTAATGCATCAATCTATCCTCAGGGCTTCAATCGCGAGGTCACGGAACACGCTCTTGAACAAGTCGACCGAGACCTCCTTCTGTAGCTCCTTGGGAAGGTCGCACTCCTTGAACTCGGAAAGGATGACGTCGATCGCGTCCAGCGCCTCGGCGACCCTGGCCCTGAGGGCCTCCTTCAAGTCGTCGCTCATCCCGGCATCCCGCCGCGGCCTCCCCCGGGGAGGAGCTGACTTGGCGTCCTCTTCCGAGGCCTCCTCCAGGTCAGAGATGACGGGGTCCTCGTGGTTCAGGACCGTCTTGAATTCCTCCCCGTCCTTGGCGATGGCGTTGAGGTAGAGTCCTTCCTCCCGCAGTTGCTGGGTGGCCGCCTCCACGTCGCTCGCCTCTATCGACCCGGCCTTGGTTGCGCCGTCCTTGGTGAATCCCTCGTAGTTGAACTTCATTTCTCAATCATCTCCCGGTCAAAACCATGGCCAACGATGCCATCGCCACTTGGCGGCAGCCAATTCAGTTCCCTTCAGTTTTCCACTGGAGGCCCCACTGTATGTTGCGCGCATCGGCGTAGATGCCGAGCCTTTCCAGTTCCCCGAGCAGCGTGCCGTCCAGCATCAAGACCTCCCTCGGGTTCATCGGATCTGCCATCGTGATGCCGGCATGGGGCTCGTGCGCATGCTTGACCTCGAACCTTACCGCCTCGACGCCGACCGTGACGAAAGGACTCGTCATTGCCGTGGGCTTCGAGGGCCAGATGAACCTGACCTTCGGGTTAAGAAGCCCGAACTTCTCCTGGATGCACTCCTTTATTTCCGCCCCCGTGGCGTCCCGACCTAGTTTGTCGGACTTCTTGTTCGCGGCCGCGAGGAAGTACTCTATGTTTACCTTGATCATCCGCATCAGAACCACGTCCGCCTTCATTCTTGCTCCCCTATGGATACGCCGTACCTCTCCTCGGCCAGTCGCCGGTAGATGGCGGCTATTGCCTTGTAGTCCGGCTTCTTCCTCAGTCTGGTGGTCTTGGCCGCCTCCTCGATCCTCTCGTTGAGAGAATCGACGTGGACCATCAGGTCATCATACGTCCAGCCACCGTCGCGAATGTGAAGCAACTCGGCCGCGTCCGGCCTGTACACGTTGACCTGGCAAGACTCGAGGATCTCTAGCGCCATCCTGAGTAGCCTGACCAAGTGCATCGCATGCTTCGAGTCGTAGCCCGCCTTGGCCTCCAGCTCGCGCCTCTTCGGGTTGCGCTCACGGGCCCACCTCGCGTAGGCCTTCCAGTCACCCGCGGCCTCCTGGTACGCCTTCTCCCTGCGGACGGAGTCCCTGTACTCGGGCTGCACATACTCGTCTGGTACCGAGAGGATGGCGCCCCGGTACTGCTGCGGCACGGTGGTCTCCTCGGGGAGGCCAAAGGCTTTCCGAGAGGGCTTTTCCTTCGGAGGGTTGAGCAGATACCGACGGTGGTTCTGGATGCGCCTCAACTGCGCGGTGGCGTAGCCCGCGAATGTAGAGCGCGCCTTCTGCGACAGGAACAGCCCCCTCGCGTCACGGATGAGCCCCCATTCCTCGGTCTCGTGAAGGATGTTGCGGTCGACGTAGAGGAACTCAATGATGTTGGGGTTGCACTGCGCCGCCAGTTTTATGAACTTGCGCAGCTCCTGCATCTCCTCGTCCGCACCTGGCCTCCGAACCGTTCCCGCGGACCAGTTCATGTCTCCCTGGTCGACCTGCAGCGCGTGGCCTAGATGCCCCATCGCGGAGTCCGGCAACCCCGCCTCCACGGCCTCCAGCGCCCCAACGATGTGATCATGCAGGGATCCCTGCCCGACGAACGACGTGTGGAATAGGTCGAATGCGAGGCTAAGGGGAGCCATGAAGACGCCCCTGATGTCCTCGTCGGACTCGGGGGTGCTGGTTCCGTAGGCGCGGCTCCCGGATATGAAGCGGAATATGCAGTTGCGCGCGGCTTGCTCGTAGTTCATCACGGATCCTCGCTAGATCGCCTAAAGGAAGGATATCCGCACGCGGCGTCCGTTGCAACTACTTGCTCTTCCTGCCAAAGCCCCTGACCTGGGGAAGGCCCCCCACCCCCGGGAGACCGGGGATGCCGGGCTGCGGGGCAACCCTGCCCCGCAGCACCTTAGGGTCCGAGGACGGCTGCTCCTCACGGGGAGTCCTTGACGCTGCGGCGAGCTTGTCGATTTTCTCGCAGACCTTGCCCTTCATCGACTCGACGTCGACGCCCGTGTCCACGTCGCAGATCGCGGCGGGGACGAGGGTGACGGTGCGGTTCCGGGTCTCGAGCCGCACCGGCTGCTTGCCTTCCTGAAGCAGGCTCTCCTCCGGCACGGCGGCCATGAAAACGACGATCTTATAGGACATGCCTGTCTTCCTTCCTGCGAGCAGTCTACCTACTCGCGCTTGAAATCGAGGTTGATCTTGTAGTTCCACGTCTTGCCGTGCTCCGGGTGCACCCCGAAAACGGACTGGGTTGGCCGCGACGCCTTGCGGAGCTGGTGCATCGAGTAGATGTCTCCCCCCACGAAACTGCCGTTGACCATGATCTCGCCGCGCGTCGTCTGCAGGTCGCTGAAGGAGTGAAAGTGCCCGAGGCAAAGGTAGTCGAAGGGCTTTCGCGTCGCTCCCGACACCAGGTTCTGCAGGCTCAGCTCCTCCTTGTAGATGGAGTTGATGTTCTGGGAGATGTAGTCGCCGTGAACAAGCAGGAACTCCCAGTCGTTGATGGTCTTCGTTTGCCACCATGCCTGTGAATAGTTGACGTTGATGTTCGGCCTGTTCTGCAGGAGGGCCTGCAGTAACTTGTACGATATGAGGTCCCAGTTGGCCGACACCTTGTCGGAGCTCTTCGAGACCCCCGCGCGCCCATGGTTGCCAAGAACTCCGTCGAACTCGACCCGCTCGAAGTAGGCGCTCCAGGCGTCCAGCATCTCGGAGACCACCTGCGCGGCCATGATGGCCTGCTGAGTGATGTCTAGCGTCGTGTAGGCCGGCCCCCACTCCCCCGCGAGGTTGGCCCCCTGGACAAAGTCGCCCAGGCCCATAACGTGCAGCACGGGCACCTGCCTGACCTCGCTGTGCAGGGACAGTATCTCGAGCACGGCGCTGCGAAGGTTGCTGGCCCTCTCCTTGAACACCTCGACGTCGTAGCCGCCGAGGCCACCCGTGTCCTGCGGGGAGAACTCCTGTCCCACGTGCAGGTCGGACAGCATGAGCACCATGTGCTCGTCGGAATGCTTCTTATTTTTCGCCCTGTTGAGCGTCAGCTTTGGCAGGGCCTGGCGGGGCAGCGGGGTGGCGCTCCGCTCGATCGCCTCCTGGAGTTCGCGCAGGAAGGCCTTGTTGCTGACTTCCTTTCTCCGCACCTTGACGACATTCTTCGCGGCCTCCCTGTCCCGGACCGACTCGGCCTCCAGGTGCAGGACGTCGTCGTAGGTCATGTCGCACAACTCGGCCAGCACCTCGGCGAACCTATCCCAGTCGACGCTATTGACCTTCCTCGTGATCGTGGAGCGCTCGTAGCCGAGGGCGTCGGCCATCGCGGCATGGGACAGCTTGGAATTACTGGACACCAGCTCGTATAGGGCGACCATCTTTGGGGCGTCCCACGCGGCTGTCACGCCGGGCAGGCACGAGAACCGCAGCGGATCCTCCCCGTGCTTCTCCATGAACGCACTGACGGCGTCCACCCTCCGAGTTGACTTTCTCTTCGCCAGCCTCTTCCGAATGGCGTCGGCACGATCCTTCCTGTTCATTAAGATCTCCCTGGCAGGACTGATACGGGTAAAACGTCGCTCGCCCGGAACCATAAGTCTCGCCGAGCCTCGTCAAGGGGCAGGCTCTCGTCCAAGCCTCCCACTTTTTCCAGCACTGTTCTCCTCGCGACGAAACTATCGGGCGCGCCAGCGGCGAATATGTGGCCGGGGCCCTCCAGTGCCTTTAGTTGGGCCGCCAGCCGACGCGGTTCCTGCCTGTCGGCCAGCCAGACGTACTTGGTACGGGTCATCAAGAGGCCCAGGTTGAAGGCTCCCGTGTTGGATGCCCCCGGGGGTGGGACTACGGCCCTGACTCCCTCTGGCGCCGGCCCGTCGGATACGAGTGTGACCTCGAAGTCATGAAGGCCGCTTCCGCTCAGTTCCCTTGTGACCTTGGACAAGTCGTTCATACTGCCTATTATTACGATTCCCAATGTTGGGACCCGAAATTTGTCCACGTATTGGGAGGACAAGGAAAATTCCCCGGCCTCCCCCATCTTCCTGAGGCGCGCCTCCACGACGTCCCTTAGCATGCAGGCCATGGAGTACGAGAACGGGCTGCCGCTTCCGCGCGAGGGCCCGCCTCCCCTATGGATGACGTTTGTCACGGCGTCGGCTTTGCCCGGCGCTCCGCACGCGATGTACATGCGCCCCCAGAAGTCCCAGTCCTCCATTTTTTGCAGGCTTTCGTCCCATCCCCCTACGAGCTCGAACGCCTTTCTCGTGTGGATGAACGATGAGACGGGCGCGATGTTCTGCGACAGGAGCGCGTCGGGGTCGTAATAGCGCTTCGGCCCGGGGTTGTTTGGCTCGGGGTCGGTGGTCTCGAAGCCGTCGGCATAGCGGAACAACGCCCGGGAGAAGGAGAACTCGTGGCTCCCTATGGCGCGGAGTTGTTCTCCCACGTAGTTCGGCAGCAGCTCGTCGTCGTCGTCGAGATAGCAGATGTAGTCCGCGGAAGACATCTTGACGCCGAAGTTGCGGGCGTAGGCAGGGCCCCTTCCCCCGGGGGTGGACAGGAGCCTGGTTCCAGGAACAGGATTCGGGGCACGGGGACCGTCGTTGACGACAATAATATCCATCACCTTGACTGTTTGGTTCAATGCGGATTTGACAGCACGCCCAAGCAAATCCGGCCTGCTGTATGTCGGGATTATAATGGCTATATTCATTGTTTCCGAAAAGCCCGAAGAGCTTCTGTCCCTTCGAGACTTTCTTGAAGAACATTTATTCTGTCTGAGACTTCTGGCGATACCCACCAGTCCTCAAACGGGTACCCATCGTTTCGGATGTCAGGCGCCGCCAAAACGTAACCACGCGCAAGAAAGATGCCGCGGGACGCGCCACGAAGATCATCCCCGAGCCTGTAAGAATCGTGCTCGAATGTTACGACGGAGAATTTATAGTCATCGAGTACGTCCGCCTCGATCTTCTTCAACGTAGACAACGAAGCGTCGTCTACATCAAGACTCAGGTAGTCTATCTGCGCGGGAAAGGATAGCCTACGAAAAAGCGACCCATAGTCTATGGATGTAGAGTCCCGCATAACTGCCTCGGAGCGCGGACGTTTCTTCTCGTACGAGGCTCTTCTGCTCGCGTCCATGTCTACAAGGCATCCGCGCCAGCCATACCGGGTCTCCAGCGCGTATGTATTACTGATCTGAATGGGGTCTCCCGCTCCGATATCAACAAACGTTCCTTCCCTTTTGGCGTTGAGGCAAAAGACTACGAATTCGTCCTGTAACGCTTGACTTTGCATTAGAAACCCAATACTTTGTTGGATACGACCTGGCTAACGTTATCGACCGCGTATTCCGGGGGTATCAACCACTTGGAATCATTGTCCCTTATAATACGAACGCAGCGCATGATGTCCTCTGGTAGGACACCGGATAAAATGTTACTGCCACACTCGATGGTTTCCGGGCGCTCTGTGGAATCGCGAATCGTAATATTGGGGATGCCCATGATGCAGCACTCTTCCTGAACGGTACCGCTGTCAGTTAGAACGAAGCAAGCCTGCTGCTCGAGTTTTACGAAGTCAAATAGCCCGAACGGCTGCAAGAAGTGTATTTTGTTGTCTACGAGGTCCTTGTCCATCTCCTCCAAGCGATTTCTAGTTCGGGGATGAACACTGCATACGACAGGGAGTTCGTAATCCCTTCGGATGCTTCCAAGGGAGTCCAGCAGATGTCTCAATCGAAGTTTGTCGTCGACATTCTCCTGACGGTGCATAGTAACCAAGCAATAGGATTCATAAAGTCCTAGGTCATCAAGAATGCGTGACTCTGAGATTTTGTTTGCGTAGTATCGAAGTACCTCGGCGATGGGATTTCCCGTTACGAATATCCGATTACCTTCTATACCTTCGCGCAGGAGGTTACTTCTGCTTCTTTCTGTATAAGGCATCAGCACATCGCTCGAATGGTCTATGATACGTCTGTTTACTTCTTCGGGCACGCGGTCATCGAAGCACCTATTGCCAGCTTCCATGTGGTAGACCGGGATGCCGAGCCTCTTGGCAACAATAGCCGACAATGCGCTGTTGGTATCCCCCAGCAAGAGGACGCGATCGGGGAGCTCCTCCTCCATTACCTCTTCGGACAAGGCAAGGATGCGGCCAATTTGTGCACCGAAAGTAGACTCTCGTATTCCAAGGAGACGATCCGGAGTACGAACCCCCAGCTCATCAAAAAATACGTCATTCAGTTTGGCGTCATAGTTCTGACCCGTATGAACTAGGACATGATCACACAACGCGTCTAACTTGGGGATTATCCGGCTCAACCTGATTATCTCAGGCCTGGTTCCGAGTAGTGTTAGAACCTTCATCGGTTTCCTCCGTAAATCTTCCCCCTAGTTTTGATGCCAGGAAAATCTACCCATTCATCCCCAAAATGCGCATAATCTTTTTCCGTCGTAATTCGAATCTCATGAACACACCCTGATTTCTTCAACTTTATGAATGATAACTTCTTATAACTCTTGCGATCCAAAACCCAGATGCCACCATCAGAATGATTCCTCGCAGCACGGCTCCCATCCCATACTGACTGGCCCATGAGAATGAGATCTCGCGAAATAGCCAACCCACGAGTAAGGACTCTTTTCTCGGCTTGACAAAGAATTTCCCCTGACGAAGCCTCAATCAATTGTCCCCTGTTGGTAGCGCATACTAGGGTCTGGCCTTGCACGCGGCATACATTATGCGCCCACAAAGAAGCCTCCATCGAGATGTATTTCTCAATGACTTTTGTAGTTAAATCTACTATGAATATCTTGGAAGGGCGCTCCCAATTATGCGCACATACGTACAGTTTACCCCCCTTGACATAGACAGAGTTGAAATGGTTTCCGGTACCTTTTGGGCCTAGTCGATCCCATTTCTTATCATTGATCCAGAAGTTCTCATATTCTAGAGTTTGCGTATCAAGGATACCTATGGCATTCCGCCCCGTATTAGTACATATTACTTTGCCATTATTGCAAACAATCTGGTGGGGCTGAGAAAGAAACGCGGCGGACGTTCTTCGAGCTACGGATACTGTTCCCTTTATTGAGTTTCTATATGATTCTTCCGTTCCGAGAGAAGCATTGTCTATGTTGCTATGCGAGAAGCACAGCCCCTCTCTTGTCCAAGAAATGCCATAGTATTCAGTACGACCGCTCTCGACTACTTCGTAGCGTCCCGTCTCAATATCAACCCAGAGGATATTCTTCGGACATGCAACCAATACTTCCACTTTCTTCTCCTATGACAACGTCTTGATGTAGGCCTCAGCGAACCTTCTGCCCAGCATCCCCATCCCTTGGAAAGTATGGTGAAGTGCGTCATCCTTGAGAGGAATGTCATCCGTATTCAAACAGATTACTCTGTCCAGAACAGACGCTGCCTTATCTTGAGCGTCCCTTACATTGGGCCGAAACGGGAATCTCCCAACAGGAGGATTAACGCGACCCAAGAACAATGGTACGTCTGAGATATCCTTCCTCAACCGGGATACCAAGAGACGAAAGTTGTCCAAGTAAGTCATGGCTGCTGGCTTATACTTGCAGTCTCTTTCTCCTTGCATCCAGAAAATGGCTCGTACACCATCCCCCTTCCGGTAAATACGACCAAACTCGCTGACGAGTTTTTGGTACATCGGGCCATCGGAAACGTTTTGGGTAATCGCAGCTCTTTTCTCGGTCCACTCGGGTGCCCATGCCAAGAGAGAAGTACCGTTCGCGGCGCACTTGAGTATCTTGACAGGTTCCTTTACCCGTTTTCGTATGTGTGACGCAAATTCATACTCAGGGCCCGCAAAAGGAAGTTCACAAAAACCTTTTTTTTTGCCGTCCCAGTAAACTTCGACGCCATCTATTGAGTTGGACACCGTCCGGCTAGAAGAGCACGTACCTACCATGTTGGACTGTCCGGCAAGAATAAAAATATGAGCCATCGACTATCTCCTGTTTGTCATGATATTGGAAGGAAGTTCATCTGTAGGCACAAAACCTAAATCAGCGAGTTCCTTGGTTTCTTTCGTCGCGACGGCAAACCAAAATGGCTCTTTTAGCCATGGTCTAGGCTCGCCTTCTGCAATGCCAATCTCATAGCCCGCCTCCTGGAGCGCCCTCAGGCCTTTCATGCGATACTCGAACATGCAATGGGACGATGACTTCATCGCCAAACAGAATATAGCCCCTTTGGCTATGACCATACTAGCACCCTGAATCGCATCCGTCTCCGCTCCATTGATCGTCAAGTTGACAAAATCAAATTCATATTTCTTGTACAAAGCATCAAGCGTTGTTGTCTCTACAGAAATTTTCGTACCGATTGCAAACTGGTCAACGAGGCTGCTACCGTTTCTAAGATTCTCGGTAACATTGAAGATTTTCTCTCCAATGTTGCTCCATACAGCCGCTTCTACGACTTCCATGTTTTCTATCGAGTAGTCACGAATGTACTTCCTGACTACAACTACGTTTACGGGGTCTGGCTCTACTACAACTACATGACCAGTATGGCCAACAACCGCAGAAAATGCCATCGGCTGCGACATGCCTGCCTTGATTAAGCCCATCCAGGCCCCGCAACATACGACAGTATTACCTGGCACTACAAACTGATAGGGATGGAGCCGGGACAACCAGGAAGTAGATGATAGATAGTCCGCCCTATAGGATCCCGGCTCGCCACTCGACCTTAGTATTCTGGCCCTATTTTGAGGAGAAGGAGGAGGTCTCCCTCCCTCCCACATCTTCAAGTACGATCGCTGTACCCTTGTTTTTCTCTGAACATGGAATCCCATCTATAGAGTTCCTTTATAGCGACCAAGCCACTCGAACTGTTGAATATACCCATTTATTGTTTCCAGCATCCCGGGTTCCCACTTATTGTCATACCGGGTACAATTAGGTTTATTGAATACTACGGCAGTACACTTTTTTACATAGTCATCATGGGTTTCAAGCCCGAGGTACTGCAGTATGTTCTGGATCTCTCTCTCCGGGGCAACAATTAAGTCCTCCAAATAGACGTCCAAAACGTCGTACTCAGACTTGATACTACTTACCGTTTGGCTCGCCATCCGAAAAAGGTCACGCGCTGATGCTGCGCCAATCAATTTGGACCATGTTGCCAACGTATCGTATGGATTTCTGATTACATGTATCAACCGCAGGTCAAAACCCGTTTTTCGGGAGAACCGCCCCAAGAAGCCAGGATGCGCGTTGATGAATTCTGTAGAACTGAATCCCCTCTTGTCCCCTAGGAGAACCGGATTAGGCGATACTATACCTTGATATAGGCCAGGTATCTGGTAACTGTAACCCAAAACGGGTTTACCCTCTGCTGATATCTTTTGGCCCTTCTTTCCAGCCCTCGCATGTGTTACAGAGTTTTCCTTTATGGCCCGTACCATTTCATCCCTACCCACGGTCGAATAAAGAGAAATCGCATTGAGTTCATGGGATACTACGGCATCCTTGTGGGCGTCTATAATTGCCCCAACAAGGCTATGGCCCGTACGGGGGTTACCTATAAAGATCAGGAACTTCATATTATGCTCCTTTCAACGTCTTGACGTAGCTGCGTATCTTATCACATATGAACCAAATATCTTTCGTTGGCAATTCGGGGTAGCTGGGGAACATAACAACCTCGCGAGATAGCAGGTGAGCAATCGATTCATCCGACGGTGCCAAATGCCTTAGGTACGGATGTTTGGATATGGGGACGAACATGGGCCTCGTATCAATGGAAAACTGAGTGAAATAGTCTTTGGCTCTTTCGTAAGACGGGTTGCCGACGAATTTGGCAGCGAATATCCAGTTGGCATGAGAGGTTCCCGGTTCAACCTCTTGCACCTGAATACCCTCCTCTGAATCAAGCCCCTCCTTATAGGCGTCGAATACCCTCGCCTTCTCTTCCTTTATCTGGTTCATGCTTTCCAGTTGCCCTAATAGAATCGCCGCTTGAACGTTCGTCATCCTGTAATTGGATCCCAAAATCTCATGGTGGTATAACTTGCTACCTTGGCCCTGTCCTCGAACCTTGCGAGCAAAATCAGCGACATCCTTGTCATTGGTAATAAAAGCCCCACCCTCGCCACTTGTTATGCTCTTGTTAGCGAAAAAACTCATGGCAGAACAAAAAGAGGCGCTCCCGGCCGGATAACCTTCGTAGTTGCCAAAAAACGCTTCACAGGCGTCCTCAACAAAAACCAGTTTTGGAAAGTTCTTCTTTAGCCTTGGAACGTTCATGACATTCCCGACGTTATGCACGATTAGTATGGCATCGGCGTCTGCATCGGGCGGTAGATCGGCGTTCCATGTCCTCGGGTCTACGCCCATGACGCACATGTCATAGTGTTCGCGAACAAAGGAATTCCATGCCGCAACAAAGACGCTATTCGGAACAAGAATTCTTTTGGCTCCCTTAAAATGGCGCAAGCAACGGGCTACAAGATTCATAGCCATCGTTCCACTGGAAGTCAAAAGGACATACTCTGCCCCCAAAATCTCAGACAGTTTCTTTTCGACGACAGGCGCATACTTGCCTCGCCACGAAATCCACCCCGATTGGATGGCCTCCGTAGCGTACTGGCGGCTCAGGGCCGGGACAAAGGGCCTATATACTGGAAACACGATGATTCCAATCAATAGGTCTTGTGTTTACGCTGTATATTTCTTCCATCATCAAGTTGCTCCCCCCGGGAACTGGCCTCAAGCAGTTGTACAAGATTTTCGTCTATCTCATCCATTAGTTGGTTGCGCTGAACATTGAGATCGCATGCCTTCTTCAGACATGCCCAAAGCCTTTGTGCCCCATCTTCCGTATTCCAGTACTTGTCCTTGAATTCCTTGAAAGACATCCGCCGGATCTCGTAGAGGAGTTCCTGGTTATCCCACATCTTGAGGTCAACGGTAATCAACTTATCTATCAATCCACCAAACGTATCTGCCATACCTTAGCTCCTTATATAGAAGCAGATATTGTCTTTCTGCTTCATTCTCTCAAAACCAAGACTTTCGTATAACCTACACGCTCTCATGTTGTCTGCGTCTACACTTAAATGTATAGTACGAATACCTTTGGCTCGCGCATGCCTCAAAAGAGCCAGCATCATGGCGCGACCATACCCCCTTCCCTGTGCGCTTGGAATAATACATATACCCAACCAGGTTTTTCCGTCCTCCGGGTCTAAGTGCCCATAGGCAACGGGAGCATCGCCCTCGCGACACAGAAGCGTTACTTCATGACTGCGGATAATTGATGCTGGTCTCTTGTTAAAATATCTGAACGTTGACAGAGAATCCCCTGCAATGTCGAGGAATTTATGTACTTCGGGTTCTGTAGCTGACGTTATCTTGGTGGCAAATTTGACATCTTGCTTGAAGTCTTGCATGGTACAGGAATGTGCCAAACGATGGCCAAACATTCTAGGCAGCAACGAGTCAAAAACTGTATTCTTGAACCACGGTTCAGATACGATACACGTCATCCTGCCTACTGCTGCTCCCAGTATTAGTCCGCCCCCTACCCCTATGCTTATGGAATATAGTGCGCGGCTCATGATGTATGTATCCTTCATGAGTTTTTCCAAATTCGGAGCCGTCACCCCAAGACGCGGAACGGTCAGGTCAACAACATTACTGAGTCCCTTCAAATAATCATATGCGGAACTAAAATATTCTCTGTACCTCAAATATTCTTGGTTTAGCTCAACGTCACGCTCTCCAAGCAAAACTACCTTGCATCCTTGTTTATCCAACAAGGGTACAAGTTCTTTACATATTTGCCGGACGGTATCCTTGTGTATTTCCCGAACTTTCGTATTGATGCAGATATAGTCCCCTTCCGGTATCTTGGTCTTCTTAGTTAACCTGTCTACAAAATCTATTGGTACTACCCTCTTTCTTGGCCCGTATTGATGCCAGTTCATCGCAGGGCCATCTTGTGCCCTTACGCTACAGTCAAAACAATCCTCTCGATAGATAAGAGGCATAAACCCTTCCAAAAACTTGCTGTATTCCGAACCCCTGAAAGCCAAATATGCTACGTGGGGGAATACCAATATCTCTTCCTCGCTTGCCGCCATGGCGCGCAAAATGCTCCATTGACAAATCAGGTCACCGATCCCGACTCGTAGTCCGAATCTCTTCATCTTATTTCTCTTTTGACCTCGACAACCGCAGTACGAAGTAACTGGAAAAACTTGCTTTTGTTGGTAGACATACTCCATGGGCCTCTCGCCATGTAGGCCGAAGAAGAAAATCTCCTGTGATAGACATACTCAACTCGTCTTACGTCTGGTAACGCTTGCCATGCGCAAGTAGCAACAGACAAACCGCTCGAGATTCCGATAAACAAATGACACCTATTAAAAACGGGAATAATCTGCCTAATAGTAAAGTCATCACCACAATAAAAAACATCTTTCTTGTCAAGGCCTGTAATCGGATGCCTCGACTTGGCAAACCCTGCTTTGCTAGCAAAGAGGAAGTTGCATGCCCCTCCCTCTTTGCGACATATATTCATGACTACTCTGGTATCATTCTGAGTCCAGTTGCTTTGGCCTGACTTACAGAAAGTTTCCATCATTACATTTAGTCGACCTTCGGGAAGACCCGACATAAAACGGTCTGCGTTTTCGTCTTCCTGTTCTGTAAAGCAAAGATAAGGATGCCATTCGTCTATTGTCGGCGCGCCTACCGTATGCTTGGGAATGAATGCCAGCGGTATATTCTGCTTGACAAGTTTGTTGCCATAGGGGGTCGTTGAAAACTTGAGTATACCATCCGATGATTGAGAAGATGGTTTTCCTAACCTTACCTCGTCGATCTTGTCATTGTGAGCCAACATGTCCTGACAATGAGGATGAACAAACCATATCAGTTTGTGGTGTGGCCACAACTTGTCCTTATAGGGTAAAAGGCATGTTGAACATCCAACATCCCCGTTCCCCGCTGGAGCGACAATCCATACCTCCTTCATCGGCGCATTGCCTCCCGGATTCTACTGATCAAATCCGCCTCGCTCGCAACGGTATAAGTCTGGCTCATTGAGATCGGCGACGTAGTTATCATTGGATTGTTCGTATATTCTATTCTCTTTACCTTCGGATTAGCCTGCCACGCAGAGGTAATGACCGCTATGCCACTAGCTGTGCTTACAAATATGTCGCATTGGTTGTAAACCGTGACACACTGACGTACAGTAAAAGAGGAACAATCAGTTACACCGGGGCCAGCAAAGTTCTTATGCGATCCAGGGCTGGCAAAGATAAAGTTGCAGTTACCTGCGACTTGGCAACAAACACGCATTACTTGGACAGTCGTATCATCGTTCCAATTGCTTTGGTTTGATCCGCACTTTGTCTCCAGCATTACAGTCGTTTTGTACGGAAGGTTGGCTACAAACTTGCGCCCCCTCTCCCTCTCCTCCCGGGAGAAGCCGATGAACGGGTGAATTTGCATGCCGGATAAATAAGGGATGGCAGCACGCTGCGCAAGCACAAAGGGCGCGTTTAATTTATCGCAGTTGGCCCAAGGAGCGGGAAAATAACACAGATCTAAATCATCCAATATTTGGAACTTCTTTCGTTTCTTGTTAAGTTGCCCCAGCAAGGATCGGTCGGCGACGGAAAACGGGTGCCCCTCCTTGTTTTGACGATGACCCATTCTGGTATCCAGAATAGCCCTAGGATCACAATCTATTGTCCTTATGTCCAAGGTAACTGGATTATGAGCGACTATATCCGAACTCGCCGCATGTATGGATCCCGCTCGCTCTCTTGGGAGAACAAACCAAACAATCTTTGAGCCTGGCCACAACGCTTCCTTGTATTTGAGGCAGGCAGTAGCACCAGCCATGTCGCCGGAGGCCCATGGTGCGTAAATTCCTATCTTCATTTTGCCCCCCCTAGTATGGAGTTGGATCCACCGTCATTTCCTCGATCATTTGTTTCCAAGAGGGAGGGACATAGCCCGTCATATCCCTGAAGTATCGTGAATTCAGACTACGATCGCAGACTAATTCGTCATCACGGTCTACCTGTATGCCCAAGGACATGGCTTCGTTTACCATATACAAAAGAGAATACTTATCTATAGGGTCTGAAGATACATGGTATAGCCCCGGGGGGACATCTTTCTCGATTACCATTCGGATAACACGCGCCATCTCTAACGTAGTAAGGCCCGTATATATGGCCCGAGAAAAGCCATTTACTTGCCCTCCCCTCTGGGATATGAACCACTCAAACAAACCGCTTGACGACCTCAGTTCCCGTCCTACAATTGATGTTCGCAGGGTTACGCAGGGAGCAATCTTGACTTCCCCCATTGCCTTGGTTTTACCATAAAGATCAACAGGATCGGTAGGACAATCCTCCGTATAGAATCCATTGTTACCACTAAAAACGCAATCCGTACTGATATGTACCATTCGGCACCCCGCCTCGAGACACCCTTTGGAGAGCACATGGGGCCATAAAGCATTTATGCCAATCGACGGAATATACTCATTTGCCTCAGCTAATTGCTTTATGATGCCAATACAGTTAACTACGACATCTGGCTTAATCGCCATTATTTCCTTAATAGCACTGGAAAATTGATCAGGATAAACTGACATCTTCATCATTTGAGTACCGCCCAGTATGGCCGGAGCCTCCTTTCTGACGGTTCCCCATACCTCGTAGTCCTCTCTCAGCAACTGGATGACCTTATGACCGAGCATTCCTGTCGCGCCTAAGATTGCAATTCTTTTCATTCTGTTCCCTCGTTTAGCCCTACGTATCTGAATTGTACAGGTTCTTGGAAGTACGTTTTTCTCTTGTATAGTTTATATGCTTTTGTACTTTTCAACGGCGTCATTCACTTCAGGAAGGGAAAACTCCATGCGCCACTCCCTCTCAGAAATTACTGAGTTTGTTCTAGTCTCTCTGTTATTCTTCGCCTCATCCTTCAGTCTGGCGATCAACTCGTCATCAAGTCCACCGACAGCGATTCTGGAACGTAAATCAAGATAGGCTGATCCCAGCCGATCCCCTACGTCAGTCATATGATCCTCGGCATAACCATAAACAAGATGGTATACGAGATCCTCGATGAACATCCCGTAAACCCCATCCTTGGAGGTCGCCCCCGAATACCTCGACATACTGAGACCAAGCTTTGACACAAGCTTCTTTCGATCAATGTACCAGTTGGCAACAACCCCTACGTCGGCGTAATCATTATCGAAGGGGGGAGGACTGGAACAGAATTCCTCGAACTCTCTGTTTTTGGGTTTGAATCCGGCTCGCGCTCTGATCTGAGGCCGCATGAAACCTACTTGCTGCGATACCTCCCGTATTAAACTCGTATGTGATACCCTGTAGTAGTTGTTGAGTTCAAAAAACTTCCCTTTGTGGGGATACGAAATGTCGAGTCCAGTTCTGTGCCCAACCATGCCAAAACCATGGTTCTCGATCATCTTTATCGGTACCATCAACCAGTTGTCATGGATAGGAAAAGCATCACAATCAAGAGAACAAAGATACTTTCCTTTCGCATGATAACACCCAAAGTCTATTGGGTACCCTGCGTCAATCTTGGGCGCATGTATAAACCGAACTTTTGGAGAAAACTCGCAGGTCAATTCTTTGAAGACTTCTGATGTACTTTGGTCAACAACAAGAATATCATGGTCTATTTTCGGGTGCATGTGCTTCTTGACCTGAGACAAGCATACGCGCAGCAACTTGGGCGTATCTGCGTGAGATATGAGCACCGTACAAGAAGTCATTTTCTGCTCTCCTTCATCTTAGCAATCTTCAGGCCTATGGCATCCGGAGCATCAATAATCTTCCAAGGATTAAATCGAGTCATCTGACGAGGCTCGTTTTCCAGACGGCATGATTCCAGAAGTTTTCGAACGGCCACGTATCCGTCCTTAGATATGGCTCTTCTAACCTCGAACAAGCGCGTCTCAAGCCTTGACAGTTCTACCGGGGGCATGTGATCCTCAGCGTACCCAAAACCAAGGTGAAATACTAGGTCGTCGATGACCATGCCAAAAACCCCGTCGAAATAACGAGGGCACCTGCCCAATGATCGCGTCAGGCGCAGAGAAAGTTTTGTTCCTTTGCGTTGGCGGTCAAACAGCCAATTGGCTATGACTCCAGTATCCGCATATTGAGGATCAAAAGGGGGCTTTCCAGCGGATACAAATCGCTCGTAGTCTGTATTCTTCGGAACAAAACCTGCCTTGTCTCTTGCCCCTGGCCTCATAAAGCCTACCTGGTCGGATAGGAAGGATACATCAACGGTCTTGCATACCCTGTAGTAGTTGTTAAGTTCGAAGAACTCCCCCTTGTGGGGATATGCCCGATGGAGCCCGGTCGTATGGCCAACCATCGAAAAGCCATTTTCTTGGATCAACCTGATCGGCAGAAGAAGCCATGACGTGTGGACGGGAAAGGCGTCACAATCAAGTGTACATAGGTATTGCCCATTGGCCCGTTTGATACCGAAATCAATGGGATACCCAGCATCTACCTTTTTGCAACGCAATAGACTGACGTCGGAATTCTTGTGTTCGGAACGAACTTGATCCCATACGCGATCATCGCTTTGGTCAATGACAAGTACTTCCGTCTCAACATCCGGTGACTGACTTACTCGGATTCCCTCCAGACATGCCCGCAAGAGGCCAGGAGTATTTATATGCGATACTATGATAGTACAGGTAACCATGCCTACCTCAAAAGTTCCTCGGCTGTAGTTTGTGGCACCAAAAGGTCATTGGCAACCAGCATATTCTTCAGGGCTAACGGTTCGAGCAAATGATCTGCGGACGAAAAATGACGGTCAAGACGATCACCGGGACGATCAACCGCCAGTTCTGGAAGCGCAGAAGATATGGCCCAGTAGTTACCCAACCGCGCGGTTCTCGGGGCCTCCTCGTCCGAAACCAAGATCTCATGAACCTTCTCCCCGGGACGGATGCCGACGACCCTCGTTTCAATGTCCAGATCTCCGATCAGGGCATCTACCAAGTTCGTTATTCGTGCCGAGGGGGCTACCGGTATTATCGTTTCCCCCGGCTTGGCATATTCCAGCGCGGCCATGACCGTCCGAACGGCATCGTCCAGCGTAAGCAAGAATCGAGTCATGTCCCGCGTCGTAATCGTTACGGGGCCTCCTTTGCTTATCTGTTCGTGGAAGAGGGGTATGACTGACCCCCGCGAAGATAATACGTTTCCATACCTTACGCAAACCATTCTGGTATCAACATGAATGTTTGCACTGATAATGGCCTTCTCTTGAAGGGCCTTGGTCATGCCCATGACATTGACTGGCTTACATGCCTTGTCTGTAGATACCGCTACAACAGTTTCTATGGGCAATCGAAAGTTCCTGATGGCATCAACTATGTTACATGGTCCCATGACGTTTGTAAGGACGGCTTCCTCAACGAAGTACTCGCAAGACGGTACTTGTTTCAGGGCCGCGGCGTTTACTACAATGTCTACGTCCTGCAAGGCGTTAGCAATCGACTTAAAATTGCGCACGTCACCGATTCGAAACTCAACAATGCGCTTAAAGTTGGAATAGATAACCTCATCTGTCGTTACTTTCTTATTGAGGTAAGCCATTCTCATAAAATGCTGCTTTGCCTCGTCCCTCGAAAAAACCACAATTTTCTCAGGAGTTCCATAACTACCAGACAGCAGGTGTCTAACTAGAACCTTTCCCAGGGATCCTGTTCCTCCGGTTATTAGTATTCTTTTTCCGTGTATAAGTTGTGGGTTTGTAACTGAATTCATGAAGCCTCCTCTACAAATATCCTTATACCGCAGAAATTACATTTGCACCTTACGGACAATTCTGTCTGGCCGCAGTAGTCGCACGCAGTTATATCGCCATGTACTACCGCTGCGCCACATCCCCGCGCATACGATTAGCGAGACGTCCTCTACCATCTCAACCCCTTACCTTGTCATGGTCCTTCTTGAGGGCAACAAGCCTCCGGGGGAAGGGCATGTCCAGTTCTTCCTGGTAGCAGTAGGACGTGTCCAGTTCCACCGTGGGAGGGTTGCCGGTCAGATACTTGTTCAGGTGTGATTCGTCATGCCAGGCGGCAATGATGCCATTTTCCAGATCCTTGTCAATCCACCCTCGAATCTCCCGGGCCATTTGCAGCCACCTTTCCCTGCGACCGCCATTGAAGCCTCCCGCGTAGTAGTGCTTGCCATGCATACCCGGGGGCATATAGGCGCATGAGCGAGGATTCTTCTCGTAGGACTGAGAAAAGAACTCCGGCTGCTTGTCCCAGAAGCCAGGGTGTATAGTAGCGACGAGATCGCCTAGGATCTCCTCTCCCACGTCCCCCTCGAACCTCATGTCCGCGTCGCAGTAAAAAACATAGTCCATGTCTTGCAGACATGACTCGTTGTCTGTGAAGGCATGGTACCGAAGAAGCGTCGGGTAGGGCCATGGCCTGTGCCTATGAGGTACCTTCAGCGTTCCTTTTGGAACCGCATCGGCGTCCGTAAAGACAAACATGTGGGGATCATGGCCTGTTCCTGCCATGAAATGCTTCTTCGCTGACTCCCACAATGGCTCTACAAACTGGATGTACTTGTTGGTCGCGATGACCAGCAGACCTACGTTCATGGCTCCTCCTGCTTCAATTTCCACGCCGTAATACTTCGTAGTGTTCGTGCTTCCGAATCTTGGCCCTTTCCTCGATTCGCGCCTGAAATGCCTCTCGCTTTTCCTCTGAGACCATCGCCCAAGCATGGTCAGCAGTTACTATGGCCCGACCATGATGTCTCGCCGCCTCGTCCACCGCACTTTTTACCCCTTGCCACCTACCTCCATAGTCATCGCCCGCGATCCTACACTCGGGCCACGCGGAGATAACTTCCCGGATGTCTCTTTGCGCCTCCTCGTACGAGTGGCATGCGTCGACGTAGGCGAAGTCAGGGACTATCCCCATGGAAGAGGCCTCATGAATGCCGTCGATGGTGCCCGACCTCACCGGGATGATCCTCTGCCTGTAGGGCCAGCAATTGGCCAGAAACTGTTCGTAGAGCAAGGGCAACTTATTGATTGCGTCCTTGTCGTTGCTTGATCGTATGGAATCGTCTCCTTGCCAGTGATCAATCGCTATTACCGTTGACCTCACCGCCTTGCTCGCCAAGAAACGGGTTGATTTGCCTAGCCAGGAACCCAGTTCAACGATTATAGAAACATCTTCCGACAGAACAACGTCCAGCAGAGCTTTGTGGCACCAGCCGAACCAGCCGTGGTCGTCAAAAGTCCGTTGAGGCTTACGCTCAGGCCACGCGTATTTCTCTCTAAGCCTATCTAGTGTCATTACAGGGTGCTCCGTGCTTTTTGCATGATCTTTGGAACGGCAATGGCCTGTTCTTGGGAATAAAGACTTCCAATTTTCTGGTCATGAACCCTATGAAAGTAAAGCGGCGGTTCCGGCAAGTTCGCAAGGTCATGTTTTGCCGCGAGGCGTACCCATAGTTCGTAATCTTCTACATGGCGATGCTCGGGATTCGCAGAATACCCTCCTTCCGACAGTATGACGTCCCGATTGTACATGACGCTTCCGTGGGCTATGGCGCAGGTATGTTTTAGTGCCGCCCGAACCTCAATCGGGGAGCAAGGCCAGTTCTCTCTTCTGTCGATTACTTGCTCGTTTTCATCGACCAAGTGCCAGTGGGTCCCGCAAGCGACAACAAAGGGATTGGCATCGAAGAAATCAAGTTGCGCCCGCAGCCTTTCCGGAGCACTGTAGTCATCCGCGTCATGACGCGCAACCAGAGGAAAACTACAATGCTCTAGGCCAAAGTTCAAGGCATCAACAATCCCACTGTTTCGAGTCATTTGCAGGAGCCTGATCCTGGGATCACCTACTTGCTGGATTACAACATCCGTGCCATCATCGGAACCATCGTCGACGATGACAAATTCAAAGTCGGCGAAGTCCTGTGCCAGCACGGAATTGATCGCCTTTTCAAGGAATCTTATCTGCCCGTTCTTAACCCCGTTGTATACAGGCATCAGCACGCTGACGCTCATGTCTTCCTCCGCTAAAGTAGCTTTGCCCGCGCGAATATGGCATCGAACCGCTGCTTGTACGTATGATCCCTCATCGTCCGCTCGTAGCCCGCCCGGGCAATGGCCGCCCTCTCATCCTCATGGTTGAGGTAATACTGTGCCTTAGAAATCATGTCGGCCGTCGAATCGAATGTCACCACCTCCTTGCCGGGGACGTAGTACTCGGCAAGGTTCTCCGCGATCCCGGTCAGGAGGAACCCGCCGCACGCCGGCACCTCGAAGTTCCTTCCCTTTATCTGCTTGTAAGAGGCGTCGCACGCGTTGTTCAGGTTCAGGTTGACCTTGGAGCGATTGAACACCGCGACCATCTGGTCGAACGAGAGCCTGCGCCCCCAGCCGTTGCCGAATGCTTGAACCCCCAGGCCAGAGGCCTTCATCGCGCCTATGACCTGCTTCCTGTCCCCGTGAGGCTGACCCACGAAAGTGACGTTCATGTCAACCGGCAGATCCAGCTTCTCGTACTTTGGTGAAGCGAACCACTGAGACTTGATGACCTTCTGTCCAAAGCCGTCCGACACGTAGCGAGGGTAGGCCATCTGGGCCGTCGTCACGCAATAGTCCAGGTGGGGGGCCCATTGCGAGTCGAAGTTCCCGTAGCGGTGGTGGCTGTCGCAGAACCATCCGATTGTCTTGCACGGAGTCTGCTCGGTTATCCTGCGGACCGCCTCGTGCCGGGGGTCATGGTTCGGGTCGAAGAAAATGAACCATGCCGCGTCGGGGGCGAACTCGTAGACCTTCTCGACGAGCATGTCGGACATCCGGGGGATGCCGTGCTGCTTGCCTATGTCGACGAAGTCGAAGCACTCCAGGTTCCCCGTCCGGTCCCATTGCTGGAAAGAGGGGAAGAAGTTGTCCTGCTCGAAGGACGTGCCCCTGTCCCTGATTCCATAGTCGTGGTACATGGCGCAGTACAATATGCGGAACTTCTTGTCCTTCTTGGGCAAGAGTTCTGGCTCGAACTTCACCTTACCCTCCATCTTGGCCTTGAACCGGGCGTGAGAGGCATTCATCGCCTCCTGGTAGCGAAACGTCTTCTGCCCGTTGATGAGGGTGGCATGCTCCCTGTGCCTGACCTTCGGAGTGGGTACCCACTCGAGTCGGTGGCCAAGCTTCTTGGCGCGGATGCTCAGATCCACGTCCTCGAAATAAGCTGGAGAGAGCCCCTCGTCCAGGAGGCCGGCGGTCTCGAAGACCTCCCGCTTGAACATGCAGCACGCGCCCCCGAGGTAGTCGTACCTCTCCCTTGGCGACTTGCACTGCTTGATCGGGGCATGGTCGGGCCCCATTTGCCAGGCTTCTATCCCGGAGATCGAGGCCCCCTTCTTGATCGGGCGGAAGAGGTCGTCCAGCCATCCTGGCTGCACGACGCAGTCATTGTCCATCAGGACGACGTAGTTGCCGCTGCTGGCCCGGACGCCCTGGTTGCGGGCCTTCGGGACGCCGAGGTTGAACTCGTTCTCTATGACCTTGGCTCGGGTGTTCGCCTTGACCCACTCGGCCGTCCCGTCCGTCGAGCCGTTGTCAACGAAGATGAGCTCGTGGTCGGGCGTGGCCCCCTTGATCGACTGGAGGCATTCGCGCGTCATGTCCAGCCTGTTGTGGGCGATGACCACGATGCTGACGCTCGGGACTGCCGCCGAGACGCTCATCATGGCCTCCCCGGGGGAGGCCCCCACGGGCATGGATCTATTCCGCCCCTCCTTCTTCCACTTCTCCAGGTAGCGGGAGTGAGAGGTGAGCATGACGGCATGCCAGTCCTTGTTGATGGACCTCTTGGACGCGCCCCCGAAGTGCTCGATGAACACCTTCTGGGCCTCGGCCACCTTGCTGCCGGCCCGCTTGGCGCGGGCGCAGTAGTCCTTGTCCTCGAAGCCGTAAGGCCCGAAGGACTCGTCGAAGAGCCCTATCTCCCTGACCAGGTCAACCCTGACCATCATCAGCGTTCCGTCAGTCATCTCGACCGTAGAGAAGTCCTCCTTGCGCCCCAGCGCCCCTCTGTTTAGCTGCTCGAGGGACATTCTGCTGGCGTGGCGCCGGACGTCCTGGGGCAGCCCCTTGTCGTTCATGACGGAGAGACGGCTCGTCGCGGACAGGATCCCGATCGACGGCTCCCCGTCCATGATGGCCTTCATCTTCGCGAGCCATCCCGAGGGGGTCACGATGTCGTTGTCGGCGAAGGCTATGTACTTTAGGGAGGGGTTCTTCAGCGCCTCCCTCGCGGCCTCGTTGCGCCCGCGGGCCACGCCCGTGTTCTCGTCCTTCCGGATGACGAGCGAGTCGGGCACCGACCTAAGGTACGACTCCGTGCCGTCGAAGGAGCCGTTGTCGAGGAAATAGAAGCGGAAGGGGCAGCCGGCCTGCCTGCTCATCGACGAGACGGCCTGCTTCGTGTTGTCCAGCGCGTTCATCGCCACCATTACCACGGCGACGTCGTCCCCCGCGACAGGCTCCGGCACTTGCTCCCTTGGCGACGGCATGACCCCGGCCTCCTCGGGCACGGCCAGCCCCGCCCCCAGCTCGTTGTAGTAGCGTATCCTGTTGGCGGCGAACTCGGCTCCCTTGCCCTTCCAGGCGTGATGCCGTATCTTCGCCGGGATGACGTCTATGGATCCGCCCTTGGCGAGGATCGATGGCTCGACGCTCTCGCCGGCCTTGCGCGAGAACCTGACGTGCGGCTGCCGCCGGAAGAGCCGCACCTGCGGGCTGGGGAAGAAGCACGGCTCCTCTGGCCCCTCGGTCCCCCGCGGGCAGTCCACGACGTGGACTCCCAGGCCGGTCACCTGCGGCGCTGCGCTCGCGGTCGCCGATCGGATCCAAGCATGGGACTTGGGGTCGAGCACCTCGTCGGCGTCCAGGTACATGACCCAGTCCCCCTCGCAGGCCCGCACCGCGTAGTTGCGCGCCTTGGAGAAATCGTCCGCCCAGGGAAAGCTAAGCAGCCGCACCTTGCCGAACCGGGAGCATACCTGCACGGTCTTGTCGGCAGACCCCGTGTCCACGACAACGATCTCGTCGGCGAGCCCGATCACCGACTCGATCGAGCGACCGACGAAGGACGCCTCGTTCCTGACTATGTAAAACACGGAAATGCGCGGCATCAAACAAGTAGCCTCTCGGCAACCCTCCTTGCGCAGGCGTCCCAGGTGTAGGAGGAAAGGATCCTGTCCCTGAAGGCATCGGCCCTCTGGCTCGCCGACCCTCCGTCCTCATGCGCCTCCCTCATGAGCGCGGCGAACCTCCGGGTCTCGTGCTCCTCGAGGCACGCGAAACTCTGGTCTCTATAATATCCCGAGATCCATGTCAGCCTGTCATTGGCTGGCCCATATTTGTCCGGCTCGACCAAAAAAGCCACCTCGTCGTCCAGGTAATGGGTCATCGCCGTGTGGTAGGCCGATATCACCGGGGTCCCGCAGGCCCCCGCCTCGATGACCGGCAGGCCAAAGCCCTCCCCCCGGGAGCAGAACACGAAGCAGTCCGCCGCGGAATAGCACCCCGGCAACTTGGATATCGGCACCTCCTCGCCGCAATGGTATATCCGCGGGGGCAGGGCCTTCCCCGCCTCCTTGTACCAGCCCATTATCTCGTCGCGGATGAAGTCGTTGTGCTGCCTGGCGGAAGACCCCATGTACCGGCTGTAAATGACCAGGGAGACGTCCTCTGCCCCGTCGAACTCAGACAGGAAGGCGCGGCACAAGACGTCCGGCCCCTTCCGGTACGACCACCCGAACAAGGACATGAAGCGGAACCCCTCGGGCAAGGACGAGACCTCTTCCCCCGAGGGGTACTCGACGTACCTCAGGCGCGGCTCCCTCGCCCCCGGGTGGTACAGGTTTTGGTTGACCCCCAGCGGTATGACGTGAATGGGGCGGGCGACCCCGGCCTCCTCAAACACTTCCTTGTAGAAATCACAGGGGACCCACACCTCGGTGGCCCCCTCGTTGCACCTGTCCACGAACTCGCGATGCAGGCCCTGCGTCTCCATCATGGTGAAGAACACGGTTCTCCTGCCGGCGACGGGGCGCACGGACATCGGCGTGAACCCGACGACCAGCGTCGCCGCCGCCTCGTCCTCGAGGCGGGTTGACTGGAGGGCGCCAAGCAGGCCTCGCGTCATGGGGTCGACCTGCGGGCCCGTCGGGAGCACGTCTATCTTGACGCTGAGTCCATGATGAGGGAGGCGCAGGCATATCTCGCGGTTCATGTTGGCGTACCCGCCAAGGTCAAGGAAGGACCCGCGCCAGACGACCTCGCTCTGGTCCACCAGCGGGGACGAGGTCTCCCTCGGGGATCCAAGCGCGCTGGTTTGCGTTCCCACTACCACTATCTCGGAGGGGCACATGGAGGGGAAGTTGGCCAGGACCATCTTCCTGAACTGGCCCTCGGGCGCGTTGCCCGCGGACACGAGCAGCGTCTTGCCCGTCGGTTTGTGGATGGCCTGCAACTTCATGTTTTAATTCTACCGGGGGCTTTGCTAGGAACTCATGGCTGGGATATCCGCGCCACCTTCCAGCGTCCATTCCTGGCCGGTGATCGCGCTGGTTCCGGTCGTGTCTGTCTCTGCGTCATTGCCGGTCAGATCGACCATACAGTGTTCGTCGTCGCCCATGTTCCCGAACCGCCAGCATCGCGCTGCGCGCATGACATATTCCGCAGCCTTGTAGCGGTCTCCGATGTAGTAGCGCCTTACGTCGCCCATGTCACCGGGGAGAGCGCCTACGCCGCTCTGCGTATCGGCAATCTGCGACCACGCGGCGTCCCAGTCGTTGAGATGCACGCTGGTGCTGCTATACGGAGTGATCTGGACATCGGTGCCATCGCCCCAGATGACATCGAGACGAACCCACTGCCATCCTTCGGACAGACCATCTACCTGGAAATCAACCTTGATCGACGAACTACTTCCATCGGGCCACCATTCGAAACGCCATGAATCAAAATCCTTGATTATCCACCCCCAGGCATCGTACAGATTTCCAGACTCGCTGCTCGTAATGATCTGCTGCCAACCCACAAAGTCCGTTTCCCAGTCAATAAGCATGGTAGCAGAAAAATCGACCACGTTACCCGCTCCGATGGTCGACTCGCGATACATGTAGCCCTCACCGTTCATGTGGACTTCATATTGCCAGTTCACAGGGACAGAGGCGGAAGCCCCTTGGAATACCCCCCTTGTCGATCCTAACATGCTCTCTGCTTCCTTCCCATCCCAGCGTGCCTGTCCCAATTTCCTTTAACTGCTACGGCGTCCCCATGTTGGTGTTTGCGAACCCGAACCAGCTACTCCCGGCCGTGGTGGTCGTGAACGAGAGGGCGTCAATGTTCCCCTCCCCTGAGGTCAGCGTCGGCAACGACCCGCCTGGCCATAGGATGGTATCTATGAATTCCACGTCGTAGTCGCCGGTATGGTAGAGGTAAAGGCTCAAGGAATGCGCCCCCGAGGGAGCACCCGAAAAGCCAACCCAGACTTCGTTCGTAACGGTAAGTTCCTGGACGTTCGCCTCGAGAACATCCACGTACAGCGAGGAAAACCCTGTGGTCGATAACCCGGCGAGGCTCTCTGTATACTTCAGACCCGAAGAACTGATGTAATCGACCGACCCGCTGAACGCGCTGAACCCGGAGGCTTCGATCCAGTCGAACTGGCCGCTGAACGCGCTGAAACCGCTGGTCACGTCCAGCCAGTCGAACTCCCCGCTCCACCCGGACGCCTCGGAAATATTGGCCACGTCCGCCGTTGTGTAGTCGAAGTGGCCGCTGAAGGCGGAAAAGCCAGAGGCGTCGAGGTCGCCGATCCTACCGCTCGCGGCGCTCACCACTCCCCCGACCCCCATGCCCCCGGACACGGTCACCGCCTCCTCGGAGAGGCTTGCTACGTCCAGGTTGCCGTCCACGTACAGGTCGTTGTCTACCCACAGGTCACTCTCCGCGTAGAAGTTTCCCTCGACCGACATCTGTCCGTTCTGTACAGACACGGAGCTGAAGGCGGTAATCTGGTCGTGGAATGTTGCGACCCCCGATACATCAAGGATGTTCTCAATCCAGGCCCAGTCCCCCAACTGGTTGAAGTTGCCAAGAGCCTGTATCCTGTCATTGAAGTAGGCCCAGCCGCTCACGGAGAACTCGGACTCGACCGCCGTTATACCGACCGCTGGCGTGTCCACCGTGGCCGAGCCGTTCGGCCCAAAGATGAGCTCCCCCGCCCGGTAGGCCCCCTTGGTCAGGTTTACCTTTATCCAGGGGGCCCAGACCTCGGTCACCTCCCCGGTCGCCCCGGAGTCCTGGCCGACTACCACATCCCCAACCAAGAAGCTGCCTGTCAGGCCAGAGTAGGACATCCATATTCCGAAGCCGTTCAGCCACAACGTGTTCCGGTCATAGCCCCCCGGGTTTGACAGTTGGGGGGTCAGCTCCATGCCCGTCGGGTCGATGAGGCCATCAACCGTCAGTTTGCCATGGACGTAGGCGTCCCCGGAGGCGCTGAACCCGGAGGTCTCCAGCCAGTCAAAGTCCCCGCTGAACGCGCTGAACCCGGAGGTCACGTCCAGCCAGTCAAACTCCCCGCTCCACCCGGACGCCTCGGAAATATTGGCCACGTCCGCCGTTGCGTAGTCGAAGTGACCGCTGAAGGCGCTGAACCCGCTGGTCACGTCCAGCCAGTCGAACTTCCCGCTCCAGCCGGAGACAGCGGAAATATTGGTCACGTCCGCCACCAAGCCCTCGTCCGCCGTGATGTAGTCGAAGTGACCGCTGAAGGCGGACAAGCCGCTGGCAACGTCCAGCCAGTCGAACTCCCCGCTCCACCCGGACACCTCGGAAACATTAAGTTTGTCTGCCGTAACGTAGCCAAAGAGGCCACTGCCCGTGCTAAAACCGGACTCCGATTCTAGCCAGTCGAACTTGCCGCTCCAGCCGCTGACTTCGCTTCCAGCGTAGATTGAACCATCAACGCCCAGGCCACCGTCTACGACCAGCGCGCCCGTCGCCGGCGACGTTGATTCCGTCATGGACCTTATCCGAGCATCCCCCGCGATGTCAATCTCGGCGAGGAAAGCAGCACTGCCCAACGACGAGAAACTTGATGCCTGAAGCCAGTCGAACTCACCGCTCCACCCGGAGATAGACGAGGCCTCGACTCCCCCTGCCTTCATGTGGTCGAACTGGCCACTGGAGGCGCTGAACCCGCTGGTCACGTCCAGCCAGTCGAACTGGCCGCTCCAGCCGGAGACCGCGGAAATATTGGTCACGTCCGCTACCAAGCCCTCGTCCGCCGTGATGTAGTCGAAGTGACCGCTGAAGGCGGACAAGCCGCTGGCAACGTCCAGCCAGTCGAACTCCCCGCTCCACCCGGACGCCTCGGAAAAATAGGCTTGGCCAGATACGGCCAGGTCATTCTCAACAGCCAGATCCCCGTCGACAGTGGCGTCACCAGCCGCCGAGAAGTCGCTGGCGGACAGGAACTGGAACTGGCCGCTGAAGGCGCTAATCCCGCTGAATGTTATGGATCCGTCAACGTCCAGGTTCCCGGACACGTATAGATCCTCAAACCTGCCACTGACTGCGGACATTCCGGACACGCTGAGAGCGTCCGCGTGGCCGCTGAAGGCGGACAATCCAGAGACGTCGAAGGTGTCGAACCTTCCGCTCAGCCCCGAGAGGGACGACACCTCGGTGACCTCGGCGATCAGACCGGCATCGGCCGTGATGAAATCAAAGTGGGCTGAAAAAGCGGAGGCAGCGGATACGTCGAGCCCTCCTTCTATCCTGGCATCCCGAACAGTGAACTTGTTGTCGGCCGAGTCAACCCACAGCGTGCTTCTCTCGTCCGCTCCAGGATTGGTCGTCTGCGGGGCGAGCTCCAGCCCCGTCGGGTCGATCATCCCCCCGACGGTCAGCTTGCCGTCGATGAAAGTGTCCCCCCAGGAGGACATGCCCGACACCTGAATGCCCCCGTCGGCGCTAAACCCAGAACTGACGTCCGTGCCGCTTTCCCCGGAAAAACCAGAGAACCCGGACTGTCCAGAAAAGGCCCCGGAAAATCCGCTGATCCCCGACCAGCCGCTCTTGCCAGAAGGCCCCGAGGCCCCAGATGACCCCTCCGTCCCAGAGGGACCTATCGCTCCGGAGGCCCCCGAATACCCCGAGCACCCCTCGATTCCGGAATAGCCGCTCCTGCCTGGCGTCCCCGAGGCCCCGCTGGGCCCCGAAAAGCCGCTCTCTCCAGAGAAGCTGCCGGAGAAGCCGCTTATGCCAGAATGGCCGCTATACCCCGACGTGCCACTGTAGCCCTCTAGGCCTGAAAAACCGCTTGTCCCGGATGTCGCCATTGCGCTTCCTCGAAATAGAAATCGTCAATTACTCTGTTCGCACCGGATCGGCCTGCTTCCTACCTCTGTATCATCCCGGCAGGAGGCAAACATGACGGAAGGCGGAATATTTCTGGTTGGCAAGGGCCACGTGTCCCAGGTGCTACAGCGGGAACTTCCCGTCCAGGCAACATGGACAGGGGAAATGGATCACATGACCGTGCGCGACCTGAGGTCGTCAAGCGCCAAGACAGTCGTGTGCTGCGCCGGCAAGACAAACCTCGAATGGTGCGAAGCCAACCCCCGGGAGGCATTCCGGTGCAACGTGGAGGCCCCCCTCCGCGTGCTGAACAAAGTGCTGGAGGCGGGCAAGCGGATGATCCACATGAGCAGCGGATGCGTGTGGGACGGCCCCTACAAACCCGGGGGAGGCGCCTTCTCCCCGGACGACGGGCCGAACCCAGCGGCGTTCTACTCGTGGACGAAGGCCTCCTGCGACGGGCTCATGCTCGCGAGGGCGGAGGCCCTCGGCAGGCTGGTCATGCTGAGGCCCAGGCAGGTATACTCCGCGGTCGACAGCCCGCGTAACACGCTGGTCAAGCTGGCCAAGTACGAGTCGCTGGTCGATACGCCCAACTCGATGACCAGCGCCTATACCATCGCGAGGACAATCCGCGCCCTGTGCGAGATCGACTGGACCGACTGGTTTCCCCCGAGGATAATCGCGCCCTACGACCGGGGCGTGACTTCCCCGCTGAGGTTCGGCAGGATCCTGGCAGAACTAGGAATCAGGGGCGAGCCCAAAGAAATATGGAAGGGGACGCTCGATGGGTGGCTCCGCCCCCGGAGGGTGGACGTGGTCATGAGGGACGAGAAGTTCGAGGACTTGGTCAACCCGCCCCACGTGGAAGACGAGATTCGAAGAGTGGCGTCAATGTTGGAGATTGACATTTATGGCTAAGACAACCAAGGCTCCGCGCCAAGGGGAATGGGACTCGCTGAACAAAGACCTGTCAAGGTACGTGAAGTCCCTAGAGAAGGACGGATACAGCGAGGCCGAAGCAAGGAGGCTGCGAAAGTCGCTCTCGCGCTTCGAGAACCAGATGCAAGTCAACTAGCCGTTGACTCGGCACTGCGGCCAGACGAAGTGCCCGATCGGGTACCCAACCACAGGCATCGCGGCAATGTACTCCAGCGGGTAGGCAACCTCCAGCACGACGTAGAAGTACGTGTCGGCGGACGTCGCCATGATGGCTAGGCCCACCAGGACCAAGTGCCGGTGCTTCCATGGCGGAGTCCCGGCCGGAACCTTCCAGAACCAGTGTCCGCCCAGTACGCCGAAAGCGAGAGGTAGCGTCGCGAACCTCTCCGCTGCGCTTCCGATCTCGGCGCTCTCGGTGGCGTACCCACCCCATTCGACCACCGCTATGACGTCCCAGGCTATCCAGAGGACGATGGTCCCCCATACGACCCACCGGGTAATCGTCCTGCCGTCCTTGGCGTCCACTTACGGGGCCTCTGCTATGCCAAGGGCGTCAACCATGTAGGCAACCAGGGCGAACGCCATCCCCCCGGTAAGCCGAACCGTGTAGGTTCCGTCCCCTTGGTCGTATATGCCGATGTCATCCTGCGTCTCCGCGGCGGGCACGGAAACCAACGTAGTGCCGTCCTCGCCAACGACGGGGCAGTTGAAATACTCGATGTCCGAGTATTTCTTTTGAACGACATACTTGTTCTCTTCCCGGAACTTTTCTCCAGTGTCCTGATCCACCAGGATGATCTCGCGGTGGTTGGTGAGGCGGATGGCCGCCTTGTAGGCGGCGCTGTCATTGCTCGCCCACGGAGTGTCGATCGTCAAGCGCCAGCCGCGATTCCGCTTGTCATAAGTGTTGTTTACCGTTTCTTGTCCGATTAGAGCCATTTTTCCTCTCCTTTAGAAGCCTATTGCCAGTTGATTGTGCACTATGTCGCCTGCCACCTTTGCGCCGTCAGGATGACGGACCCGGCCGGGACGTCGGTTGGCGTGACCGTTCCTCGACGTTGACCTCCCGGTATACATTTCAGAGATCTGTTGACCCGATAATTACCACTACGACACCTCAGTCAATGCGAACTTTACGTTCCAGTTTACATAATGCCCGGCCGCGCCCGTGGCCGTCATCAGGACATTGTTCCCACTGACGCTTATGTTTGCATCCCACTGGGAGTCACTTTCCCTACTCAGGGAGATGTCCACCCCGCCCTCTATAGTTGCCGCTCCGGCTCCCTCGCGGTAGACTAGAGCGCGCCTGACATAAGCGGCCCTGTCTGGCGAGTCTGTCCTGCGAGCGACGAAGGTGGCTTCGACTAGCATCGACGTGTTGTCTGGCACAGCTATGGAATGTATCGTTGTTTCGGTAGCGTCCGTCGTCGATGCGGTATCGAAGCCTACTACCTGATTGCCGTCGTAGTACAGGCTGTCATCCGCTGAGCGGCTCCACAGTGTTGTATTCCCTGAGTCAGGATTTAATCCCTGCGGGTCTAGTCGAAGGGCCTGAGACTCGATGATCCCGTCATGCCAAGAGTCTCCCCATGCGCTGAACCCGCTCGCGTAAGCATACGTTTGTGAGTTGAATCCAGAGACGGAGAGTAGCCCAGAGACGCCAGCGTTGCCCCCGACGTTGGCGTTGCCAACGACGCCCAGCCCGCCCGATGTTACGAGGGCGCCGCTGGTCGGGCCCGTACTTTCAGTCCCCCCCGTAATCGTTACGTCTCCGGACGCCGAATCCACAGTCAACCGGACGGTATTGTTCGCGCGTAGCTGCAGGTCATGGTTAGACATGGACCCGATAAAAACAGTCCCGCCGTTTACCGAGTTCCCCATGATGAACTCTGATGCGCCACCACCCGCGTTAACGGCACGGGCATGGAAGTACGCGCGGTCGTCGCCCCATAGGAAGATGGAGTTCTTGCCTTGGTTTATGATGGGACTATCCTTGGCAACGCCGCTGGATATGATGTCCAGCGAGCTGCGCGTGTCCCCACCGGAGTCCTCGTCGGATAGCGTAGAACTGGCGCCAAAGGATCCGTAGCCCTCGAAAATGGCTCCGGTCCCGTCAAAAATGGCTCCGCTGTCCCCGGTGATCC
This sequence comes from Candidatus Woesearchaeota archaeon, assembly GCA_964534185.1. Classification (GTDB taxonomy): domain Archaea; phylum Nanobdellota; class Nanobdellia; order Pacearchaeales; family GW2011-AR1; genus JACPLR01. The sequence continues at coordinate 93,955 of CAZHOH010000002.1, forward strand.
CGCTCGCGGAATCCCAATACGCGAACTGACCTGACGAACCACCTCCGATAACAGCATCATCAGCGGAAGCCCCAGAAAAACCAGAATAACCTGATTCCCCGGACGCCCCTTCAAAACCGGACTGGCCACTGAAGCCACTCTCCCCGGACGCCCCAGACGCGCCCTGGGGTCCGACAGAACCTTCTTGCCCGCTGAAGCCTGACGTGCCGCTTTGTCCAGAATAGCCTGAGGGCCCGCTGTGGCCACTAAACCCAGACAACCCACTCAGGCCGGATTCCCCGGGCACGCCGCTGAAACCGCTTTGACCCGAAAAGCCGCTCGTTCCGGAGGTTCCTGACGAACCAGCCGCCCCGCTCACTACCTTGCCCGAGGAGTCAATCCCGAGATTCGAAGCGAGAGTTCCGTCAACGTCCCCCAGGTACACGGGGCCGTCCAGCACTGACTGCCCCCATGCGCTGAACCCGCTCGCCTGGGCGTAGGTGGTGGAGCTGAACCCAGACGCCGAGACGTTTGAACGGAGTATCAGGTTCGCCCCGTCCGGGTCCATGACGAACTCGGCGGTGTCGGCATTGATGCTACCTGTGGCCGTAATGACAAACGGGTGGGTGTAAGAGCTCCCTGAGTCGTCTATGCCAAGAGTTATTTCTCTCTGCTCAGGAATTACTAGCCTTAATTCAATGTCCCCTGACGATACGTCAAAAAATACCTGGCCAGGCCAAGTCGCATTTTGACGCTCGAAGGCAGCGATAAGCGAGCTTGTTCCATGAACCCTTAGAACATAAGAATTAGAGACGGTTGGCGTGCCAACCGTCATGCGATCGCCGACGAAGAGGTCGTCCGTTATGCCTGCTCCGCCGGAGACGACCAGCGCGCCCGTTGTAGGGTTGGTGGCAGGAGTAGTATTTCCAACTACCAGCCCGCCAAGTGCCAGGTCAGAGTCATAACTCAGCGCGCTGAATCCGGTCACGGCAGTCTGGCTGGCCCATACCGTCACCTCCCCTGACTCTCCCTCCCCGGAAACTGCCCCCGTGGGAAGCTCACCGCTGTATCCAGACTCCCCCTCTGCTCCTGAGAATCCGGAGAATCCTGAGGCGCCGCTATCGCCGGACGCCCCCGACGCCCCCGGGGATCCCGGGGATCCATCAGAACCTTCTTGCCCGCTGAAACCTGAATTTCCGGAAGACCCAGAAAAGCCGCTGGTTCCAGACTCTCCCGTTTGGCCACTGACCCCTTGTTGCCCCGAATTCCCACTGAATCCGGAATCGCCACTATAGCCAGAAGATCCCGACACCCCAGAAGTACCGGGTGTACCTTCTCTCCCGCTGAAGCCAGAGGAACCAGACTCGCCGCTGAAGCCAGAGGAACCAGAGCCACCGCCCAACCCGCTGAAGGCCAGGATCTGGTCATGAAAGTCAGTAGTATAATGGAGATCCGCCCCGCTGAACCACAGCGTCGCCTCCCCCGCCGCAGGAGTCCCCCCGGGGACGGAGTCCTGCTCGGTCAGGACTAGGCCCGTGGGGTCGATGAGTCCAGAAACTGTCAGCTTGCCGCCTACCGCAGCATCGCCATATACGTTGAGGTTTTCCTCGACGCCTAGGCCGCCAGAGATACGAAGAGCGCCTGTAGTAGGATCTGTCGACGAGGTAGTAGATGCAAAAATGAAGTCCGAGGTATCAACTCTGTTGGTCTTAATCCTTATGGTGCCGCCATTTATCTCGCTATACCCACCCCATTCCTTGTTAGCTATCAGGTTTACTTCGGCCAGCGAATCCTCGGCTTGGGCATAGTGGCTAAACCCAGAAACCTCGTTTACTCTTGCGGCTAGGATGGCACGGTGAGCCACGCTTGAGTTGGTTTGGAACAGAGGGGTATAATAGGAACCCCATTTGAACTGTCCTCCCCTGACCGTCAGCACGGTATCACCCAGCGTAGACGTCGACGTACTAAGAGCGCGGAACCCGCCATATCCGGAGACCGCGGTGCGCTCATACTGGTTGACGCTGACGTGTAGGTGGGTCTCGCCGCCGCCCAGACCGCCGCCGCCGGTCGTAGACTCGGTTGCGAAGTCAAGCCACCAATTCGTGCCGTCAGGGTCGATGTAGACGCGCTCGGCCTCGAAGCTGCCACGTACGAACCCTGTATTTCCCCATACGTACATGACGCCGGCTTCACCGTCGTGTTCCCCAACCCTTACGTGTAGGTGCCCTCCAGAGGCCCCGGATGATTGGAACTGGAACGTGCCTAGTTGAGTCGCCCCAACCGGACGCCTTGATCGGTTCAGGTAGACTGCTGCGTACCCACTCTCAGCGAACGTGACGCCTGTCCCGGACGCCGACAAACAATTGAATGTCCATACCTCGTCACCCTCAATGTGACACCCAGAGGTGGTAATCGGACTCAGGGACGCATTAGGTGCATGAATGGCCACTCCGGAGAAGCCAGAAATATCCTCCTCATAAACCCCGGCGTCCTCAACTACAACGAAAACCCTGTTGCACGAGCTAGGAGGAGGAGATACGTCAAATTGTGCCGCAGAAATACCGGCCTGAAGAGTTAGTTTGGCATCATTGGGAGTCAGACCATCGTTGGCGTCATCCCCGTTCTTCCCGACGTAGATCACGCGGTAACGCTCGAAATCTCCTGCGTCAAATCCGCTGAACCCGGAGAATCCGCTTTCCCCGATGTTGCCACTGAACCCGGACGACCCAGAGTCACCTGAAAACCCTGAGAATCCCGTTGCACCGGCCAAACCTTCGGACCCGGAGAACCCCGATGTTCCGCTTTCGCCTTGGAGACCCGTTGAACCCTGCATTCCAGACTGACCGGAGAACCCGCTCAACCCCCGGGGGCCGCTAAACCCGGAGGTTCCGGAATAGCCAGAATCACCCTGCGCGCCGACTGAACCCTCATACCCGGAGAAGCCGCTGGTTCCAGACGTGCCGGAGTAGCCGCTCTCGCCTGAGTCGCCCTTGGCGCCGCTGAATCCGCTTATTCCTGACGAACCAGAAGAACCAACCTCCCCAGAAAACCCGCTGGCACCAGACTCCCCGCTGTCACCATGGTCACCAGCAGGCCCCTCAACGCCGCTTGCTCCAGACTGGCCAGAGAAGCCACTCGTGCCTTGTTGGCCGGAGAATCCCGACTGTCCGGATTCTCCGACCGATCCGGAGAAGCCGCTGTCTCCAACCTGTCCAGAAAACCCAGATGTGCCGGAATATCCGGATTCACCCTGCTGGCCAGGGGAACCACTGTATCCTGAAGTGCCCGAAGTTCCGCTTTGTCCGCTGTTCCCCGATGCTCCGATCGTGCCAGAATACCCTGACGCTCCTGAGATGCCTCCTGACCCACTGAATCCGGAATACCCTGATGCGCCACTCTCACCCTGCTGTCCGCTGAATCCAGACGTGCCGGAGTCACCGATATCGCCGGACGTCCCCGACGCGCCAGAGAAACCGGAGATGCCACTGTCCCCAGAGATACCACTCTCCCCGGGTACGCCGCTGTAACCGGAACTGCCACTTGTGCCAGACTGGCCAGCATCTCCCTGTTGGCCAGAAGCACCGCTGAACCCAGACACCCCTGAATCACCGGAACTTCCTTCTGATCCGCTGAATCCAGAGGATCCAGACTCTCCGGACGCGCCTGCTTCTCCGCTGAAGCCCGAAGCGCCGGATTCTCCACTATACCCTGAGGTGCCCGAGAGGCCCGAGTACCCGGAATCACCGGACGTCCCCTCTGTGCCACTGAATCCGGATGTGCCGCTATCCCCAGAAATACCTGAGGTTCCGCTTTGGCCACTGTCACCTTGGCTACCAGATAGGCCGCTGAACCCCGAGGTTCCACTCGCGCCAGAATGACCCGATGGACCACTGGCACCGGAATGGCCTGAACTTCCTGAATCGCCACTGTATCCGGAGAAACCGGACGTACCGCTGATTCCTGAGACACCGATGTCGCCGGAATGACCAGAAGTTCCGCTGTCCCCCTCTTGCCCGCTGAAGCCTGACGTGCCGCTTTGGCCAGAATAGCCTGAGGGCCCGCTGTGGCCACTAAACCCAGACAACCCACTCAGTCCGGACTCCCCGGGCACGCCGCTGAAACCGCTTTGACCAGAAAAGCCGCTCGTTCCGGAATGGCCACTGTTCCCTTGTTGTCCAGAAGTTCCACTGAAGCCGGAATCTCCACTGTAGCCAGAGTATCCCGATGCCCCGCTTTGCCCAGAACTGCCGAGCGCGCCTTCTTCCCCGCTGAATCCAGATATACCCGACGGGCCGGATTCTCCGACCGATCCGGAGAATCCACTATCTCCAACCTGCCCAGAAAACCCAGAGGCACCGGAGTATCCGGATTCACCCTTCTGGCCACTGTATCCTGAGTCGCCCGATATGCCAGGCGTTCCGCTGAAGCCAGAAGCCCCGCTACTGCCGGAACTGCCGGAACTGCCGGATGACCCACTGTGACCGCTGTCGCCCTGTTCGCCCGGGGAGCCGCTGAAACCAGACGATCCAGACACACCACTCTGGCCAGACGTGCCGGAATTACCACTTATCCCCTGTTGGCCAGAGTCACCGCTGAAGCCCGAGTATCCTGACTGCCCGCTGGCTCCTGAATTCCCAGACGCCCCATGCTCGCCAGGCGTTCCGCTGAAGCCCGATGCCCCGGATTTGCCACTGACCCCATAAATGCCTGAAGAGCCGCTAAAACCGGATGCCCCCGACGCGCCGCTCGTTCCAGACTCGCCCTGCTCTCCGGAAATCCCTGAAGCGCCGCTGAAGCCCGACGTCCCACTCTGCCCGCTGAAGCCAGAGAACGTTCCAGAGAAGCCGCTCTGCCCGGAGTACCCGGAGGAACCCGACGGGCCAGACGGCCCACTAGCCCCCTGTGTACCGCTGAAGCCCGAGAATCCGGAGAATCCGGAGAACGTGCCGGAGAAGCCAGACGCGCCGCTGCTACCAGAGGCACCAGACCCGCCGGAGTATCCTGACGAACCAGAGGCACCTACCTCCCCTGAAAACCCGGAAATGCCGCTGTCTCCGGATGCCCCGCTGACCCCCGAGTTACCCGAGATGCCCAAATCGCCGCTGAATCCACTTGCCCCGGACTGACCCGACAATCCTTGGGAACCAGAGAAGCCACTGCTCCCGGACTCGCCACTCGTACCGCTGTCCCCATACTCGCCCTGCTGGCCCGAAAACCCGCTCTCTCCTGAGGTTCCGGACGCGCCGGAATAACCAGAATCACCCTCTATCCCGCTGAAGCCGGAAATACCGGACAAGCCACTTTCACCAGAGGTTCCGGAGTCACCACCCGGACCTTGCTGGCCAGAAGCACCGCTGAACCCAGACCCACCGCTATGACCAGAGAATCCCGACGCCCCGCTCTTCCCAGAAAATCCAGACCGACCAGAGCCTCCGCTGATTCCAGAATAGCCACTGGATCCAGACGTTCCAGAAAAACAGCTTTCCCCGGAATAACCAGATTCTCCGGGAACCCCACTGTACCCAGAGACCCCCGATTCGCCATACGAACCCTGTAGACCCGATGCTCCGCTGAAACCGGACTCACCAGAGTATCCACTGAAACCGGACTCACCAGAGTATCCACTGAAACCGCTTGACCCTGAGGCGCCTGACGCCCCACTTTCACCAATCTGACCCGAGAACCCACTGGTGCCCAAAGACCCGCTGAACCCGGAGTCCCCAGATTCGCCGGAGATGCCTGTCGTGCTAGAGAAGCCGGACGCCCCACTCTTACCAGATTGGCCAGAGAAGCCAGACTCACCGGCTGCCCCGCTGCGCCCTGACGCCCCGGATTGACCCTCCTGTCCTGAAAATCCACTTGCTCCGGAGTCTCCACTGTAGCCAGAAGCACCGCTTGGTCCAGATTGGCCACTTTGCCCAGGGGTGCCTTCTACGCCGCTGAAGCCGCTTTGCCCTGATGTACCTGACGCTCCACTGGCGCCAGACTGGCCAGAGAAGCCAGAATATGTCCCTGAGAATCCTGAGACGCCTGACGCTCCAGAAGGGCCAGAGGGGCCAGATGGGCCGCTGGCCCCTGGTTCTCCACTGAAACCGCTGTACCCAGAATAGGTTCCTGAAAAGCCAGAAATGCCCGATGATCCTGACGAGCCACTCTGTCCGGATTCCCCGGACAGACCCTGCAAACCAGAATACCCCGAGGCTCCGCTCTGCCCGCTGTATCCCTGCGAACCAACTGCGCCTGAAGTGCCGCTGAAGCCGCTCTCCCCGGATGACCCGCTGAAACCGGATGCACCCGAAGAACCAATTCCTCCCGCCTGCCCACTTTGACCCGAAAAGCCAGAATCTCCGGACGCTCCGCTCGGTCCAGATGGGCCACTCGGGCCAGAGGCCCCTTCTGCGCCGCTGAAGCCAGAAACACCAGAAGACCCGGATGGCCCGCTTGGACCCGACGCACCGGCCACGCCGGAAAAGCCGCTCGGGCCAGACGGCCCCGAAGGACCCGACGCACCGGCCTCTCCCGAAAAACCTGAGAGCCCCGAGGATCCAGCCCCGCTGAACCCGGAGAAACCGCTCGCTCCGGAAAAGGAACCGCTAAATCCGCTGTACCCGGACAACCCCGAGGGGCCAGACGGGCCAGACGGGCCGCTGGCCCCGTCCGCCCCGGAGAAGCCGCTGAGGCCCGAGTCTCCCGCTGGGCCTCCGGTTACCCTTATTTCGCCTTTGCTGTTGATGACGCGCATCTAGCTATTCCTGATCGCCCCATGCCGTGATGTAGTCCATGGGATCTACTATTGTTCCAGTCAGCCTCGCAACTACGCTCTTGGACGTCGCGTCCAGTATCAGGACGTCCCCGCCGTCCCCCCATTGCCACGTGTCCCCCGCCTTGAGCGCCCCGGCCCATATGACCCGGTAGTCAGCGCCGTTCTTGAGTTCCACGCTAAGATCCGCCTCGATGGAAGTCGAGACAGACATCGTGCGCACGATCCTCCGGACGCCCGCCCCCGGGGGAGGGACTACGACGGTGTCCCCCGTCCCGTTGACCAGGCCGTCCGCGCTTCCTTCCGTGAAGCATCCCATTCCTACATCCCCATCCAGCGGCGACCCTCGTCGCTCTCGTCGTTGGAGATCGACCTCTGCACGACGACGACGCCGCCCGTGGCGTTCTTGCCGACCAGGAGGGGCTTCGAGATAGACGGGCAGCACTCCGGCTCCGTCGTCTGCAGCCCCCCGGCGACCGTCTCGGACAGGTAGTAGAGCGCCCCCGCCGAGAGCCCCGACATATTCGATATCGGACCCCCGTACACGACGACGAAGGTGTCCGCGGCCACCGACTCTATGATCCCCAGGGCCTCGGACGTTGCCTCGTCGTCCGCCTGGGCGAGGCCCCACGTTTCGTCCGGCCTGATGTACACCGCCTGCCCCGGCGCGAAGCCGTGCCCCGGCTGGGTTATCGTCTCCTTCATGCTGCCGCCGCCGACGAAGCCGTCCAGCTCGGCGTTGACCACCATCGACCATGGCCGGCTGTCAAAGGCCAGGATCGTCAGGTACCCCGCGGAGACCGCGTTCCTGATGTTCGGAAACTGGTAGAATTCGTCCGGAACGAAGAGAACCTGGCCCGCTGCCATAGTGTTCCGGTAAGGCATCTCCCATACCTTGCCCAGAACCTCGTCGGAGCTGATGTCAAGCCACCCTTCGAAGGTGTTGTTAGCCAGGAGAATCATCTTTTCCGCCCAGCTCCTCGAGTATCGACCTCCTGCCCGGAATGGTCAGGATGTTTTCCGACCCCACGCTCGTCTTTCGCGGGACATTCTTCGGGTCGAGGTAGACGGCCATGTGGTTTACTGCTGGCTCCACCTCGCCGGCCTCTCCTTGAAGCATGCGCCCGAGGTGGACGGGAATCTCGTTCTGCATGAGGCTCCCGTCTATGATGTCCTGCCTGAGGTCCCGGACGGCCCGCAGCACGCGCTCGTAGCAGCGGCGCGCGGCCCCCTTCGATCCGTCGCGGAAGTAAAAGTCCTTGCGCAGGGCGTAGCGCCCAAGGTACGTCTCTAGCAAGTAGGCCGAGACCATGAACACCTTCTTCTCGGGCCGCTGGAAGAGGACGTTGCATAGGTAGTGCGACTCCCTCTTCAGTGAGGAGGGGAACGAAACCGTCTCCTCGTCGAAATCCGGGGCCTTCTCTGCCGCGGTAACTGTTTTGGATCCGTCGGCGTTGTTCTCGTCAATCAGGTGAAGATTGATCTTGTACTTGCCCGCCAGCCGCGGGTCGACGTAGAAGTGCAGCTCGTCGCTGGCCCCAGAGGCCACGCGAACCCGCTTGCCCATGGATTCGAATATTTCCCGAACCTCCTGGGCGGCAACGCGGGACTCGCCTCGAACCATCTTCAAAAGTAAAGAAGAAGACATTCGACCATACCAGCGCAAGAGACACCTTCTTTCCCAAATGTGGCAACTCGTAGAAGTCCTCTACATCATTCCTGTAAGAGAAGCCGCTCTTTTCCTTGGACTGGCGTCACGAGGGACGCCAGTCGCAGCCGTCCCAAGTGACCTGGGATTTGACAAGACGCACTTCGTCGCTGGCCTGGACATATAGGTACTGGGCGACCACATAAGGAAATAGTTCTCGGACAGGCTTCCCCAGGGGGTTCTGGTAGGGCCAGAACAATGGCCTCTCGGCCAGGGCAACATCCAGAACAGCATCCGTGACGGCGTCTCCAGTGAGTTCGTTGGCCGGGTTCGTCTCCTTCGGCACCAGGATTACCGACGCCTCCCTGTGCAGCAGGCTCCACGCCTCCCACACGAGACCAGTCTCGCTGCTAGCGGTCCCGAGCGACCCGCTGAACGCCTCGGCCTCCCACACGGCGACCGCCCCCGGATATCCGGAAGGACGCCCCTCGTCGTCGGCTACGCGCTGGCCTATGGCCACCCCCCCGGGGGAGAACTCCGGGGGCTGCGCCTTTCCGGATAGCCCGGAGTGCACGCAGCGGAACCTGAGCCTCTGGAGTATGGAGTCTGCGCAGTCAAAAGGGCGGGAGAAGACGACGTAGTCGGCGCGTTCCATCTCGCTTGGGACGACGTACTGTCCGGCGTAGTACTTCTCCTCTGGCTCCCAGAATTGCAGGGACTTGCCGACGTAGGCGTCATGGGTATGCGCCACTAGCGTCTCGGCGTCGTAGACCACGGCGCTCCCGCCCGACTGCTGGATAGCGTCCCTGGCGTCGCATGCGAGCGAGCGGGCCTCCTGGTACTCGCCGCTCGTGATCACGACTACGCCGCAGGCGTCGAAGGAGGTCGCATGGGTAAGGAACTCGCTCTTGTCCATGACGTGTCCTATGTCGCGATATACGTCATCTTAAGTTCCGATCTTATCCATCTATGCTCTCCTAAACAGGTTCGATGCAAACAGTAGCCTTGTCGGGTGTTACATTTGCTCCATTTTGGGTATGCGTCACCAGGACTTCCACGTAGTCGTCCTCATCCAGCTCCACTTGCCACTCAATGCCAACATTCCCAATTTTTATAACATCCTCTAGACTGATAGTACTCTGAGACATTCCGGTACCATTCTTCGCCAATCGAAGTGACACCGTACCGTTATCGCCCGATGAAAACGAAATGCTGGCGCGGACCTTGAAAGCAGCCGTCATCTCCCCGTCATACGTGAAACGTTTGTTCGCATCATCTACCGTGAAGTTGGCGGGCGCGAAGTCTGTTGAGGCCGCTAGGGCGCAGTTTTTGAACAGGTTGTAATATGTGCCCGCCGAAGTAACAGTCACTGCAACGGATGTGCTGACGTATGCCGCGCAATGCGCGCCGGCTGCCAAGCCCTCGTCCGCCGTGATGTAGTCGAAGTGACCGCTGAAGGCGGACAAGCCACTGGCAACGTCCAGCCAGTCGAAGTGGCCGCTGAACCCGCTGAACCCGGAGGTCACGTCCAGCCAGTCAAACTCCCCCGACCAGCCGGAAACCTCGGAAATATTGGCTATGTCCGCCGTGGTGTAGTCGAACTGGCCGCTGAACGCGCTGAATTCAATGACCGAAACCTCATGATCTGAAACCTGTAGTCTTGGGTTCAGATTGGTAGCGTTGCCGTTGTTATAGATAAGAGAAACTTGGTAGTCATCCAGCGCCGTATTGTATATGGCAAACTGGTCTAGATACCCGATATATTTGTTTGTTCCCGTAGTTCCACCAATGGATATGTTTGTTCCACTTATAGTCGTATATTCGTTGTCAATGCTCGGCGACAGTTTTACCCCGTTGACATAGACGCGAACATGTAGCGTCTCGTCATATACAACGACGACATGAACAACCTCGCCGGATTGTATGGGATTGACCGCAGAATCAACACTCCTATAAGTCAAGGATCCTGCGGTATATACTTCAACCAAGTTACTGACTACAGCAAAACGGAAGAAAGTATTACCAGCCGATGCATCCCCAATATCATAGACGTACGCTTTGCTGTCAGACGAAGCCTCAGACTTCATCCAGAAAGATACGCTGGCCCCGATAGAGGGCAATGCAGAGGTTCCTGACGAGCTTCCTTCGTTGAACTTGGCTCCGTTGCCCAGTATGCTTGGTTGGCCAAATTTAACTTGTCTAGTTGGAGGTAAGTTATCATCGTAAAGTTTTACCCCGGCTCGAGAATCTACGAATGGCTCGCTAGATTCCTCGAGATCCCACAGGTATAGTAACCCTGCGACATAGCCGACTTCCATAAACGGAGATCGACTGCTAAAGGCAGAGAAATGACTGGAATCCAACAAGTCAACCATGCCGCTGAACGCGCTGAATCCCGAAGCGTCAATGTCTTCTACGCGAATAGATTTCATTCTAAACTTGCTGTCGGAGGAGTCCACCCATAGCGTATTTGCTTCGACCCCCCCGGGGTTGGCCACCTGCGGGGTAAGTTCCAAGCCCGTCGGATCGATGAGTCCATCTACCGTTAGCTTGCCGCCTACATAAGCGTCGCCCGTGGAAGAAAATTCGCTCGCCTTGAGATAATCAATTTTCCCGCTGAACCCGCTGAACCCGGAGGTTACGTCCAGCCAGTCAAACTCCCCGCTCCAGCCGGACACCTCGGAAATATTGGTCACGTCCGCTACCAAGCCCTCGTCCGCCGTGATGTAGTCGAAGTGACCGCTGAACGCGCTGAACCCGGAAGTTACGTCCAGCCAGTCGAACTGGCCGCTCCACCCGGAGACAGCGGAAATATTGGTCACGTCCGCCACCAAGCCCTCGTCCGCCGTGATGTAGTCGAAGTGGCCGCTGAAGGCGGACAGGCCGCTGGAAACGTCCAGCCAGTCGAACTCCCCCGACCAGCCAGAGGCCTCGGAAAAATAGGCCTGGCCAGATACGGCCAGGTCATTCTCAACAGCCAGATCCCCGTTGACAGTGGCGTCGCCGGCCGCCGAGAAGTCGCTGGCGGACAGGAACTGGAACTGCCCGCTGAAGGCGGACAAGCCAGACGTAGAGTCGAGCCAGTCAAACTCCCCGCTCCAGCCGGACACCTCGGAAATATTGGCCACGTCCGCCGTTGCGTAGTCGAAGTAACCGCTGGAGGCGGACAGGCCGCTGGCAACGTCCAGCCAGTCGAACTGGCCGCTGAAGGCGCTAATCCCGCTGAATGTTATGGATCCGTCAACGTCCAGGTTCCCGGACACGTATAGATCCTCAAACCTGCCGCTGACTGCGGACATTCCGGACACGCTGAGAGCGTCCGCGTGGCCGCTGAAAGCGGAAAATCCAGAGACGTCGAGCCCTCCTTCTATCCTGGCATCCCGAACAGTGAACTTGTTGTCGGCCGAGTCAACCCACAGCGTGCTTCTCTCGTCCGCTCCAGGATTGGTCGTCTGCGGGGCGAGCTCCAGCCCCGTCGGGTCGATCATCCCCCCGACGGTCAGCTTGCCATCGATGAAAGTGTCCCCCCAGGAGGAAAATCCAGACGCTTGAATTCCACCTTGAACGCTGAATCCAGAGGACAAGTCTGCGGTCGTACCGGAAAACCCACTGTATCCCGAAAAACTAGAGAACCCGCTGCTGCCGCTGAACCCGCTGCTGCCGCTGAACCCGCTGCTGCCGCTGAACCCGCTG
>CAZHOH010000003.1:0-103177 GCA_964534185.1 Candidatus Woesearchaeota archaeon
GATTTTTGTTGGGGGTTGGGGGTTATTGGGGTTTGGGTTATCGGGGGGTTGGGGTTTTTGTATTCGGGGATAAGTTTATTAATTGTGGGGAATTAATTTTTTTATGAGAGGTAAAAGAGGTTCTAGTGTTAGTGATATTCTTGTTAAAATAGGAATTGCTCTTGCTTTTCTGGTTGTAATGTTTATAGCTTATTTGTTGATTAGTGGTAAGCTTCAAAGTTTTGTGAGATATTTTGTAAATTTTTTGAGGCTTGGAGGAATATGAATAAGAAAGGAGCTATAGAGATAGATGAGACTGTTGCATTTATTCTTGCAGTCATTGTAATTGTGATAGTTGTAATTTTATTGGTTGGTTTTGGTGATAAGCTTATAGGATTTATTAAAATTCTTCCTAGTTATGAACTTCCTGACGAAGATTTGGAAGTTATTATTAATCAAAGTGATGTTGAAGCAGGAGAAGGAAATGCAGATTCGGGGTGTTCTGATGAAAATGCAGTTGGCAGAATTAAGGATAATGTTATTTATTTGAGAGACGGATTTCAAAGTCGTACTGCCAGCCCTACTAATTTTTATTTTGATGGAAATAAGGTTGATGGAGAGATTAAACTGAAACAGACACTTTGGGGTTTTGATAGGGGTTGGATTGATAAAAAAGTTGCAAATGTTAGAAATGGAGTTATTGAGGTAATTGGGGGGAATTATGGGGGTGCTTTGGATGCTCAGCTGAAGGTTTTAGATAATACTAAAATTAAATTAAATAATCTTTTGTGTAGAAATGAATAAAAAAGGAATTTTAATTGGAGAGGCTTTGAAGATGATTTTGGGAGTTATTGTAATTCTTATTTTAATTGCTTTGATTGTTGAATTATATGGTGTTGTTGGGAAAAAGACTCATTTGGAACAGGCAAAAGTTCATATTGAAAAGATTGAAAAGATTGTTGAGAGGTTGGAGGTGCAGGGTGGGGGTGAGGAAGAGTATGTTTTGTTGAATCCGAAAGGTTGGGCTTTAGTTGCGTGGCCTGGAATTGAGGTTATTGAAGGTAAGGGTCCTGAGGAAATTTTTAGCAGAGCGAGTTTTGACACACCTCCTGAGTTTTGTATAAGGCAAGGATGGGAAAATTGCCTTTGTTTGTGTGATGCTCCTGATAGTATGGAAACTTTGATGTTAGAAGAGGGGGCTGTTACTTTTTCTAGAGAGGGGATTAATTATTATGGGGGTGGAGCTATAAGCAGTTTTGAGCAATTTAGAAATAAATGTAATCTTTGTTTTGAATTGCCAGAAAAAGGTCTTGTTAGTTCTGATTCTTTAGATAATAGAAATTCTTTTTTAAGTGTTGACGATTTAGTGGATAAACGAAAATCTTTAAAAATTAGTTTGGAAGGAGGGCAAATTGAATTTAGGCCAACTGAATAAAAAAGGAGTTGCTAATAAGATTGCAAGAGTAATACTCTGGATTATATTTTTTCTGGTTCTTTTGTTTGCTGTTAGGATGATATATTTAAATTTTACAGGAAGTGCATGATGAATAAAAAAGGGCAAGAAATGATGATTGTAATGTTTATTCTTGCAGTTATGGGTTTGGCTATTTTATTATTTGTTTTTTATCAAGTTAATTGGAGTGGAGAAATTAATAGGAATGTTTGTAAAGCTTCTGTTGCGACAAGAGGGCTTGCAGGAGTTGGGCCTGATGCTGGAGTTAATTATGCTCCTTTGAGATGCCAAACTGCTAAAATTTGTATTACTGGAAAACTTTTTGGGAGAGGAGATTGTGATGAATTTAAGAATGAAGATTCTGTTGTTAATATGAGGGTTTCTAATGATGATAGTCAAAAGACTTTAGATGAGATTCAGAGAATTTATGCTCTTGAAACTTTGAGTTGCTGGAATATGATGGGGCAAGGGCAGATAAGTTTGTTTCATCAGACTGCTGCTCAGGATTTTGGTTTTGGGGAAATTTATCCTAGTTGTGTGATTTGTTCAAGGATTGCTGTTGATGAGAGTTCTTTGGATAAAGTCCGCTTTAAAGATATGGATTTGTTTAATTATATGGCAACTCATTTGATTCAGGATCAAGAAAGAACTTATCTTGAAATAATTAGTGATACTCAAAAGGGTGTAGGACTTAATGTTCAAGAACTAAGTGAGGTTAATTTTGATTTGAAAATAGAAGGGGATGATAAAAACGTTTATGGTGTGGGGGAGATTCAAGCTAATGTTGATGATTTTGGAGATTTGGAGGTGGAGGAGGTTCCTGAGGAAACTGCAATAATGTTTATGCAAATAACTTCTCCCAAATATGGAGAAGTTTTTAGAAATCAATTGTTGGTGGCAGCAGGTGTTGGGACAGGTACTGCTTCTTTTGTTCCTGGAGGTAAGGCAGTTATTGGTTCTGTTGTTAAAGCAGTAGGTGCTGGAAAAAGTGCTGTTGTGGCTGCAGCAGCTATTGCAATGGTTGCGGGTTATGATGTTTATGCTGTTTCAAAAAACAGAGCTATAACTGCGACTTATTGTGGAGATGTTGAGGCAGGAGATAATGTTTATGGAGGGTGTTCTGCTGTTAGGACAGTGAATTATGATGTTAATGATATTTTGAGTTATTGTGGAGTTATTGAAAGTATTGATTAGTTAAAATGACAGATTCAGGTGAAGATTATAATTTGGTAGAAGAAGTGATTTTTATAATTCTTAATTTTGTTTTTTTTGGAGCTTTGGCTTTTTTTGTTATTAATTCTGCGTCAGGGGCTTTTGTTTATGAACAGATTTATGCTAAAGAAGTTGCTTTGCTGATTGATAGTTCTGAGATTGGGACTACAATTCGGTTTGATGTTAGTGAAGGTTATGAAATTGCTTCAGATAAAGGATTTAATTCTGAGAATATGGTAAAAATTGAAAATGGAGAAGTTGTTTTCCAGCTGAGTGGTTCGCGCGGTTATTCTATGGGTTATTTTAATGATGTGGTTATTGAGGATTTGAGTTATGAGGTTATTGGAGAAAAAGTTTATTTAAATTTTAGAGTTGTTGAAAATGAATAAGAAAGGTGATAAACTTTTATCTTTTGGATGGGTTTTTATTTTAGTTATAGTTGGAGCAGGTGTTGTTTTTGGAGTTACAAGTTTTTTTTCTGCGCATATTGATGTTAGACAAATGGAATCTGATGTTTTGAATGTGGAGGTTTTTGATTGTGTTTCTCAAGGGATGGATGATTTTAGCGAGGATAATTTTTTTGATAAGTGTGGTTTGATTGCTGAGAAATTTGGTGAAGGTAGTAACTATTTTATTTTAGTTAATGTTGATGGTTTAAATTATAGGTATGGAAAACATAGTATGGAAGAAAGTTGCAAGATTTCGTTTGGTTTGTTGAAGAGTAAAGAGTATCCACGATGCACTGAAAAATCCTCTGGAGATATTTATATTTTGACAGGTTCTAGTAATCGTGGAGGTGCCGTTAAATGAATAATCGAGGACAGATTGCTGATGGGTTGACATTGGCTGTTGCAATTTTTATTGTATTTTTAATTATGCTTGTTTATTTGGGATTTGTTGGATTTGTTTTACCTCAAAGAGAAGGGGCTAAGGTCGAGTTGAATGAAATTTCTACTGATAAAATTTTTGTTGATTCAAATGATTTAGCTGTAAAGTTTTATTCTGAGAATAAGGATGAAGTTTTTGATTGGATTGATAAGGGGGAGGGGTTTAAAGATGGTGGTGGGCCTTTGATTCGGTTGAGTGGTTTGGCAGTTGAGGATAAACCTTTGGAATACCGAAATTTACTTGATAAATTTTCTGATTTTGCTGGTGAGCGTGATTTGGAAAACCCATTTTTTTATATTCGAACAGAAGATAAGGAATTTAGAATTGAGTATGACAATATTGATGAGATTTGGGAAGGATATATTTCTCGTGTTGAAGGGAATTTTGAGGATAATTTGAAAAAAGGAAATAATTTGAATTCTTTTAATTTTGATGCTCAACGTTTTTTTATTGTTTCTCCTGAAGGGAATTTGGGGATGATTGTTGTTTATGATAAAAATTATTTGGAGGAAGAGGATGAATAAAAAAGGACAACCTTTGTCAATGGGAATTTTGGTTTTTTTGGTTCTTGGTGTTTGTCTTTTAAGTCTTTTTTATTTTATTACTTTGCAAAATGGGGTTAAAGAAGATTTTCAAACTGTTGATGTTGCAGTTGGAGTTTATGATAAGGCTGATTTAATTACTTTTTATTTGCAAGATTCTGTGAGTCGTGCAAGTTTAGGTATTGGAAATGAAGAAGAATTTGTTTCTGATTTTGTTATAGTGCTGGAAAGTTATAAGTATCCTGATGGTGAATGGATTTTTCCTGAATTTGAAAGTGTTATTAATAATTTGGATGTTGGAGATGTTTCTATTAGCGACGGGGAAGTTAGTGTTTTGTTGAAAGTTAATGTTGAAGATAGTTTGATGAAAAGAGGAAAAGTTTTTGAGAGTGGGTTTTTAGTTGATTATTATGGAGAGTCGAGTGAATTATATGAAGAAGTTTTTTCTTTGAGCTACGATTATGAAAAAGAGTTTATCGGAGAGATTTAGAAATATTTATAAATGTTTAAGTGCTAAGTGAAATATGAAAAGAGGATTGATTAGGAATAAAAAGGGGCAAGGAATCTTTTCGAGTACTTCAGTCGGGGTTATTTTAGCAGTTTTGGTCTTGGTTGTTGTTGCATTAGTTTTAATGTATCTTTTTGGAGTTTTTACTGAAGTAAAAGATATTGCTCCAGATGTTAGTTCTGCTAAAGCTAAACTTTGTATAACTTTTAGTAGTGATGCTGTTAGCTTTTGTGAGTTTACTCCTGTTAAATTTGGAAGTGATGAAGGTTATATTAATTGTAATTATGATGAGAATTTAGATTTTAAAAAGACTATTGATGAGATGCCTCAAAAGCCGAATTGTTCTGAGACTTCTGAAAGATTTTGTTTAAGTAAAAGAAATGAACTTGGAAAGGATAAAGCAGATTTATTGAAAGTTAATAGTAAAGAAATTAGTTGTGGAGAAAGATTAGCAAACTTAGAATGTCCAGAAGGAACATTAACTCTTTCAGTAGCTAGTTGTCCAACAAATAATTTTAACCTTCTTGGAAATAGTGGAGTTTATTGTTGCCTTAATTAAATTTAAATAATTCTTTTACACTTATTTATTATGGCAGATTCATATGGTTATCCTGAAAGGCGGAAGAATAAGAATGATGCGCGGGCGAAGCGTAAATCTCGAGGATATAAGAAAGGTGGTAGAGATAGAGCTAAGAGTGAGAAAGAGAAGAATAAAGGAAAGAATAAAGGCAAATAGGAATTTTTAGTTTAGGATAGATAATTATTTAAGGTTTAGATTTGTTGGAGAATTATGGAAAAATCAGTGATAGATTTTAATGTGATAATTGAACAGGATGAAGAGGGGATTTATGTAGCGAGAGTTCCTGAAATTGAAGGTTGTTATACTCAAGGAAAAACTTTACAAGAGGTTTTAGAAAGAATAAAAGAGGCGATAGAAGTTTGTTTAGAAGGTGATAAAGAGAATATTAATCCTATGAGATTTGTTGGAATTCAAAGAATTCAAATTGAGAAGTATAATTAAAATGACAAGATTGGTTGTTATTTCTGGCAAGGATATGTGTAAGCTTTTAGAGAAAATTGGGTTTGAAAAGGTATATGGAAAAGGAAGTCATGTAAGGTTTAAACATTCTGATGGAAGGATGACTGTTGTTCCTGTTCATGGAAATGAGGATTTAGGAAAGGGATTGTTAAGAGAGATTTTAAGACAGATTAATTTAAGTAAAGAAGAATATGAAGAATTAAGAAAGAAAATTTAGTTAACTGAATTCTTTTTTTGGGATGTTTTCTATTATTGTTATTAAGATGCTTAGGATTAATGGGCCTAGGATAAATCCTATTAATCCGAACATTTGGATTCCTCCTAAGATTCCGAGGAGCATGATTAGGGGGTGGATTTTTGATCTTTTTCCTACGACTTTTATTCTCAGAAGTCCGTCGATTAGTGTGCTTAGGATTATTCCGAGGATTAATAAGCCGAATGCCGTGTAGTAGTCTTTGTTTATTATTTCGATTATCATTAATGGTAGCCAGACAAGGAGAGGGCCTAGTCCTGGGATGAATGCAAAGATGCCGACTATAAATGCTAAAAGGATTGCGAATTTGATTCCGAGGAAGTAGAATCCGATTAATGCAACTATTGTTTCTGCCAGTGCTATTAGTAGTGTTCCGATGAGGATGTTTTTTGTTGCGTCTTCTATTTGGTTCACTACAGAGGTTCTGTTTTTGAAAGGCAGGAAGTTTGTTATTTTTTGTTTTAGATTGTCCCAGTCAATTAAGATGTAGTAGGCAGTGAATAGGGTTACAAAGAGCATTAGGATGAAGTGTGGGATTGATTTTATTGATGACGAGATTATTGAGAGAAGGGTTTGTCCGATTTTTGATATTATTGTTGGCAGGTATTCAGTTACTAAGGGTGTGTCTATTATTTGTTTTACAGAGTCTGTTATTCCTTGAATTAATTGGGGTGTTGCTATCTGAGATATTTGTGAGATTAGTGAACCGAGGATTGTGATTGTTATTCCAAGGATTAGAATTAGTGCGAAAAGTATTGAGGTTATTGCTGCTGCAGGTTTTGGGAGCTTTGTTGCTAGAGCATCGTTTAGTGGTTTTAATAAGTATGCTACGATAAATGCTGAGGCGACGGCAATTAGGAAAGGGCGAAGGATGAAAAAAGATAGTATGATTATTAGTGTTATTATTCCCCAGAAGAGGTAGAAGTTTGTTTTGTGGTTGTGTTCCATTTTTTTATTAGGCAGAAAAGATTAATAAAGGTTTTTCTTTTAATTTTTTAATGATTGAGTTCCTTTTTTTGCTGGGGTTGGTATGGATTGTGTTTGCGATAGCGCAGGATTTCAAAACTCGTGAGGTTGCTAACTGGTTGAATTTTTCTTTAGTTCTTTTTGCTTTGGTTTTTAGATTGTTTTATAGTATTTTTTTAAATGATTATCGTTATATTTTATTTGGATTAGCAGGTTTTGGGATATTTTTTGTGATTGGAAATTTGTTTTATTATGCGCGGCTTTTTGCTGGAGGGGATGCTAAACTGTTGATTGCTTTAGGTGCTGTTATTCCTGTTGCTAATGATTGGCATAGTAATTTTTTGATATTTTTTGTTTTTACAATGTTTTTGCTTTTGGGGGGAAGTATTTACAGTTTGGTTTATAGTGTTGGTTTGAGTTTGAAAAATCGTGAGAGGTTTGTTAAGGAATTTAAGAGGGAGTTTGGCAGGAATAAAAGGTATTTTTATTTTGCACTTGTGTTTTTGTTTTTGTTTGCAATTGTTTCTATTGTTATTGGGCAGATTGTTTTTTTGGTTGTCAGTTTGTTGATTTTGTTGTTTCCTTTGCTTTATATTTATACAAAGGCAGTTGAGAGTGCGTGTTTAATGGTTTATGTTTCTCCTAAAAATTTGAGTGTTGGGGATTGGCTGGTTGACAGGATTAAGATTAAAGGGAAGTATATTGAGCCGAATTGGGAAGGATTAAGTGATGAGCAGTTGGCTTTGATAAAAAAGAATTATAGGAAGAAGGTTTTGGTTAAGCAAGGGATTCCTTTTACCCCTGCGTTTTTGTTTGCTTTTTTGGTTTTGATTTATATTCAGTACTGGGGATATTCTAACTGGGGATTGTGGGGATATTTTTAAGGAATTCTTTTAGGGGCTTTTTCTAATTTTGCTGGTTTGATAGGTTTTGGTTTTTCTTTTGGAATTGGTTTTGTTAAAATTTTTTGAAGTTCTTCGAGTTCTTTTTCATCTGCTTGTTTTCTTTCTGATTCTGGTGTTTCATTTGTGTATATTGGGATTATGTTAATTATTTTTTCTCCTAAGACTTCTTGTTCTGTTACTTGGATGTTTTTTGGTTTTAGGTGGTAAGCTATTGATTCTGTTAGTTGCTTTTCTAATTCTTTGACTTTTTCTGTTATTGCTGAGGGTTTTTTCGGAATTATTATTGTGTGGGCTTTTGATATTGGGTTTATTTCTAGGACTGCTAAGCCACCTTCATTTTCTGTTATTTTGTAACTTTTAATTTTACCTTCTATGATTAATCTGAAAGGGGTTTCTTGGTTTTCTTGCTTTACGAGATTGTTCTTTTTTATGAATTCTTCGAGTTCTTTTTCTGACATTGCTTCTATTTGGGCTTTTGCAGATTCTTTTTGTTCTTTTGGAAAGGATTCTATTTGTTTTAGGAGTTGTTCTTTGATTTGTTTTGATTGTTCTTTGGATAGCATGGTTTTTTTAGGGGATTGGGTTATAAAAAACTTAAGTTTTTACTTAATTGTTATTTGATAGTGGTTACATAATAGAAAGATTTAAATATTGTATTTTAGATGATTTTTTATGAAACTCTATGATGTTGTATCAAAGCCTGCAAGTTTTCTTAAGAATACTGCGAAGTTTTCTTTACTAACTCTTTCAGGTTATGGTATTTATGCCTATTTTGCTGATAAGTGGCCTTTTAGAGAGGTTGGTAACGAATATGAGCCAACTGAATGGGTTACAGGACATAAAGGCCCTGTTTTGAAGGGGCCAAGGACTGCTTGGTATGTTTCTCCTTTAGTAAAGTTAATCCAAGATGAGCAAGGAAATTCTGTTAAAATTCCAACATATGATAGGGATAAGGATTTCTCTTTGCATTATACTACTGAAACTGGGCTTGAGGGAGATATGAGGTTTCAGTATAGGTATGTTATTCCTTCTAGAAAAGATGCAACAAAGTTTTATTGGAATGCAAATTTGGATTTGGGTTTGGTTGACGAAGCTGTTCAAGATGCAATCTCTAAGAAATTGACTGGTATGAAAGGAATGAAGATTACAAGTGATGGAGAACATTTGGATGATTATTTGGATAAGGCTGTTCATTATCTTAATGGTGAGAAGGTTCAAAAGATTAGAGAGGGAGAAGATGCGGGTTATGATCAGATTTCAAAAGAAGCTTCTCCTTATCTTAGCTATGGTGTGAAAGTTGTTTCTATTGAGCATATGGAAAATGATCCTGATGACAAGTCTGCTGAGGCTTTGAGAATCCCTTTTGTTGCAAAACAAAGAGCAGAGGCAGATTTAACAAGAGCAAATGCTACCTATAAAACAGCTATTATAAATAAAGAAACTTCAAGAGTTTATTTTCCTAATGCAAGTGAGGAAAAACTTGGCGAGGCAGGTTTGATACTTGCAGGAATGGACAATCAAGAAACAATAGCAAGTAATAGCAATAATGCAACTCTTGTTTCTTTACCTCCTACATTGTCAATGGCAGGTATTTCGGATTTTCTTAGGGAGGTTTTTAGGTATTTTTTTAAAAGAGATATGGAAACTAATAGTCCTCCTCGTGAAGAGAATCATCCTAATGAAAATGATTTGGAAAGTAGAGTAGATTCTGAAACTTTATAAAAAAGTTTATATAGATATTTTTTGTGGTTAGTTAAAGAGGTTGAGATGAGAGTTTTAGGTTATGTTGTCAGTTTGATTGGAATCGGGGTTTTGAGTTTGGGGATTGGGCCGATTCATGAATATGCTGTTGCTAATTTTGAAGTTGTTCAGGGTGTTCCTAATTATTATTTTTTTATTGGAGGAGTTGTTGTTTTGGCGGCTGGAGTGATTTTATTGAGAAAAGGAGTTGATGTTGGAAGAGGGAGTTTTGAGGTTCCTATTTATAGGGGAAATCATATTGTAGGATATAGGAGGAATTCATGAGCTTTAAGAAGTTGAGTTTGTTTGGGTTGGGTTTATTTTTTATTAATTTGGTTAGTGCGCAGTATTATTATGGGGGGCGGGGTGGAGGATTTAGTAATTTTTGGTATAATCTAAGTCCGACTACTTTGTTGGAAAATGAGTGGGTTGTTTTTGGAGGGATTTTTTTAATTGTTTTTTCTATGATTTATTTGGGTTTGCAAAATTTTATGAAAACAAAAGGTAAAGAGGGAATTCCTAAAGAGAATAAAGGTGCAGTAGTTGTTATTGCAGCTGTGATTGCGCTTTTTTCTGCGTCTGCTTTGACACAAAGAGCTCTTTGGTATGGTTATTTTGGTGATACTATTTTGAATTGGATTTATGTTGTTATTGGTATTGGATTGATTTTTCTTTTGATTCCGCTTTACCAAGGTATGAGTAAAAAAGTTGGAGCTGCTCCTGCGATTTTTGGCATTTTGTTGGTTGCGTGGATTGTTATTAGTTTTATTTTGGATCCTTATGAATCTATTTTGTTGGCAGATATTCTTGGTAGAGGGGATTTTTATTATAGTTATTTAGGATTTTGGGATTTTTTTTCTAGTGCGATTTTCTTTTGGATTTTTGTTGTGGGGTTGTTGATTTCGCTTGTTATTCCTAAGGGTAAAAGTTCTTCTGCGACGAGTTCTGGAGGTCATACAAGTGGACCTTAATTGTAGAAATGTTTATAAATAATGTTTTTTTATTAAAGATAAGATGAAAAAAACGAGGGGGTTAAAATTTTTGATTTTTTTGTTAGTGGTATCTTTTATTTTTATTAGTATTAATCTTGTTTCTGCTGAAAGTATTTTTCAGAACCTTGTTGGAAGTTCTGATTTTAATTTTCCCGCCATATCTTTTGGAGATAGTATTTGGTTCAGCAAGCTTTTACTTTTCTTTTTAGTTGCATTAATTATTTTTGGAATTTCTGATGCTCTTCCTTTTTTGGGGAAACCTCCAAAAAAAGATTTTATTGCAATAGGTTTGGCGATTGTTGTCGGGATTTTATCTGTTTTTTATCTTGATAATACACAAGTTTATTCTATTCTTTTATCATATAATGTTCTCGGGGTTACTTTAAGTGTTATAGTTCCTTTTGTGATAATTATGGCTCTTTCCTATAAACTTTACCGTGGAGGATATGCAGCTTTTAGTGGTATTGTATGGATTGTTTTTGGAGTTGTTTTGGTTGTTAGATGGTTATCTGCAGATGTTAGTGAAATAGGTGCTTTTGGTGCTTGGGCTTACCCTATAACTTTGATACTTGTTTTAATCTTTTTATTTTTTCAGAGAAGGATTTATGCAAGATTTGTAAGGTCTGATCAGGCAGCAAAAATTGATAGATATCTGGGTATGAAAGAATTGGGAAGAATTTCTGACAGAGAACGTGCTAGGGATATTGATGATAGGTTGGGATAATCTTATGTAAACTTTAAAAAGATTTTATTCTTAATGTTCTTATGAAAAAGAGTTGGTTTGCATTATTTTTTGTTTTGATTTTTTTAATTGGTTTTTTTAATTCATTGAATTTAGTTGATGCGCAGATTGCTGGAAATATTGGAGATAGAATTGGTGAATTGCCTGATAAGGTTGATAATATTAGTAATTCTGGCGAGTATTTGAAACAAGAGTGGAGGAATATTTTATTGGAAAATGTATTTGTTTCTAAAGCTGATAGCTTTCTTACTTTGTTGAACCCTTTTTTTGTTGTAATTTTTGCAGAAGATTATTCCTTTCTTTCTTCTTTTTGGTTTATTGTTATTTTTTGGTTTATTGTTATGTTTTTTGTAGGGAGTAGTTTAAAGGGATTTGGATTTTCTTATTTTGTTTCTTATGCTATTGGTGGAGGTGTTGCAGTAATTTTGGCACAGCTTAAACTGTTTAGGTTAATTACTGACTTTATTCTTGTTCTTTTATTTAAACCAGAAATTTGGTATGTTAGATTAATTGGATGGATAATATTTATTTTTGGAATATTAATTATTTTTGCGCTTTCTAAGGCATTAGAAAACTATCTAGAGAAGAGACGAAAGGCTAATGTAGAAGCTGAAACAGAATATAGGCAAAATGTTTTGAAAAGATTTATAAAAAGTGCTGGATTATCTAATTAGTATTCTTTTATAGAGTTTGCTTCTATTTTTGATATTTTTCTTAAAGTATTTAGATTTTTCCCCTCATAATCTGCTTTATCCAACCCTGCTTTTTTCCCAATTATCTTAATTAGTTTGCTGGCACCATAAGATAAAAGGATTACAATTACTATTGAAAATAATAATGCTAGTGCAGACCATTCTTTGAATATATTAAAAAAATTTCCTAAGTCTAAGAAGAAGATTGCCATTTGCTTTACTGCTCCGCTAATGGATATTAACATTGTGATTATTACTGCGCTTATCCATCTTGTAATTTTCCCGTTGAGAAAAGGAGTGTATTGCAATATTGAAGCGATTATTAAGATTAGTATTATGAATAATGTTGTGAAGATTATTAATGTTGGTAAGGTTAGTTCTGTTTCTATCCTTAATATGTTTGTGGAGAAAAATCTGAATGCATCAGGTATTGTAATCACTTTATTGTCTGAAAGGAGATTATTTAGTTTTTTTATTGGTTCTTCACTTTGACTATTGTTTGTAATTTGAGCACTTATTGGAGTAATTAATACAAACAGGAGCGTAAGGAAGATAATCACTTTTTTCATAATAGTTTATAGTAAAAACTGTTTAAAATTATTTCTATAAGTTATTTTATTTGTTAGTATTGTTTAATAGTAACATTTATAAAATAAGAAATTCTGAATTTTTATGGGATTAGAGAATATTGTTAGTGAAGAATTTGGAAGCAATAGTTTGAACGTTGGTTTAGATGGAACTTTAATTCGTCCTTTTAGTTATGTTGGAAGTATTCCTGCGAAAATAATTATGCTTAATAGCAACATGGGTAAGATTCCTAGTGATGAAACTACGAATTATGTTAGACAATATTTGAAGGATTCTGATTTAGAAAATGTTACTGTTCGTATGGGGCATTCTCGTGTTCTTGAAGATACCTGGAGATTATTTACTGACAAAAAATTAAAGGACATTTCTGCATTGGGAAGATATTTTCTTGGTGTACCTTCTACGCTTATTGAAGGAATGATTTCTAAGTTGATGAGGGCAGATTATTATAATCCTTTTACTCGGACTGCAGTTGTTTATTCTGATGCTCCTGCTGTTGCCTTACATGAATTAGGACATGCTAAGGATTTTAAGGAAAAGAAATGGACTACTGCTTATTCTTTGCTTAGGTCTTTTCCTCCGGGAGCTCTTTACCAAGAGTTTATGGCATCGAAGAATGCCCATAATGCTTTGCTTGAGGATGAAAGAGTTTATGGAACTGGAAGGTATTTGATTCCTGCTTTTTCTTCTTATGTTCCAGGGTTATCAAGTGAATTGCCTTATTCTCCTTTAGTTATTGTGGGACATATTGTTGGCGGAGCTTATAGGCTTTTTGATAAAATAAAGAAAAAATTTAGCGATAATGTTAAGCCTTTGAATACTGCAGAACTTACTATTCGCACTTCTTAAGTTTTATTTTCAAGAATTATCCGAATTCTCTTCGGAAGTCGATAATCTGCGCTGAGCTGACTTCTTCGATTTTTTCCAAAGCTTCTAAGAAAGGGTCTTGGTCTGTTGTTTCGTCAATAGAGAAAGTGATTATTATTGCTTTTAGTCCGAATGCAATTGGTTCTTGTTCTGTGTTGATGACTTGTCCTTTGAGCTCTTCGATTGTTTGTTTTGCCTGTTCTTGTATTCTTGCTAAGTCTGAATCTGGTGATTCAGGCATTAATTTCATTTTTATTGCTGCTTTTGCCATGTTAATTTGTGGGGTGAGGAGTTTTTAAGAGTTTGGGTTTATTCTGATTTTTCTAGAATTAGTTTGGTTATTCTTTCAAAATGGTTTGTATTCTTAGTTATTAATTTCTTTTTATTTGTAATTGCTATCGAAGCAATCATAATGTCTGCAAGATCTATTGATTCTCCTTTTGATTTTAATTCTTCGAATATTTCTGCTGCTTTTTTTGAGGATTCAAAGTCAAAGTTAAGAATTTGAAAATTGGATAAGAATTCCTTAACTTTTGAAATATCCATTTTTGATGATTTTGGAATTCCTTTGAGGAGTTCAAAAGAATTAATTGGGGTTGTCGATAATTTTATTCCCTGTTCTTTTAATTTTTGAAATAATTGGATTGTTTTTTGTTCATTTCTAAGGAAGTTTATCAGTATATCTGAGTCTAGGCAGACCATTATTGGAATCTCCTTGATTTTATTTTTCTCTCTTTGTATATATTTTTAGTTATTTTCTCTGCTTCTGATTTTGTTATCGAACCTACAAATTTCCTTAATTTATCCTGGCTTTTTTCCTGAGTTATTTCTATGATTATTTGTGAAAAAGACTTTTCGTCTTTTATTTTTTTTAAGTTTTCATATGCTTCATCTGATATTGAAATTATTTTTGTCATATTTGTATGTATGTATATATGTATTTAAATTTTTCTATTAGAAAATTGTTAATATTTGTTTTGTGTTGAAAACGACAACTTTGTTTTGGGTTTTTAGATGAGAATCATTACTCCAAATTGCACATTTTTCTTTTATTGCTAGAGCAAGAGATGGTGCATCATCTTTGTCAGGAGTGAGAGTTATTGCTTCTTTTAAATTATCTTTATAATAATTAAATTCGATAAATATTATTTTGCTAAATATCTTTTGTTTTCTTTTATTAAATTCTTTTTTATTTAATTTTGATTTGGTTAAACATTCTTTTTGATGTTTGTTGAATTCTTCTATTATGAATTTTGGAGCGAGGAATATGAATTTTATTGAATGAAATATTTGAGAGTTTGTTGAATTGGGATTCATTAATGAAAAGAGAATGTTGTTATCAATTATTATGTTCATTCAGTTTTTCAAACCTTCCTTTTTTTGCTTTTCTGCCAAGTTCAACACTCCATTCAATAAGTTCTTTTTCTTCATTTAATTGTTTTAATAGTTTTTCTTTTAGTTCTAATTGTTGTGCTTTTTCGATTATTGCTTTTCTAACTAAGCCGCTCCAGTTTACTTCTGGAGAGTTTTTCATTATTTTTCTTATTTCTTCTGGGACTGAGATTGTTATGCTTACCATATAAAAACGTAATTACGTTAAAATATTTAAATGTTTTGATTTGGCTTTTTTTGGAAAGGTTTATAATGATTAGTTTTTTAATTAATGTAAGATGGGTGATAAAATTAATCTTCCTGCTATCTCAAGGAGAGATGTTTTTTCTATTATGGCTGGTGCTGTGGTTTATGCTTTGGTTGGATGTCCTTCTTCGTCGCCAAACCCTAATCCAATTCCTAATCCCAACCCTACTCCTGAACCAAGTAATAGATATAGTACTACTGGAGTTCCTGGTTTGAACACTCCTCAAGAAATTCTTTCTAATCCTGCTGTTAATAATACTATTCAAAGTTTAAGTAATTCTGTAAATTTTATTGTAAGTCCTTTAGTTAATTCTATTAATCCTCCAAATATTGAGGGTAATTATAAATTTAAGCCTTCACAGAAAGTTCCATATGAAGCAGAGTTAAATGGGGGTGATTTGACATGGAGTAATCAGACTGTTGATAATAAAATTCAGACGGATTACAGGGAACTTTTGACTGGTGCACCAGGTAGTGCTGTAGGCATTAGTAGGAAAGGAGAAATTATTAGAGGAGAGCAGAGTGGAGATTTTACAGTTTATTCAGTTTTAGACCAAACCTGGTATATTCAGACTAAGGATATTACTTGTGAATTTGAAGGAGTGATTATTATTGATGGAGAAAAATTACTTTCAGGCAATATTGTTGGAAGTTATTTTGGGGTTCCTAATAAAGTTATTTCAGGTCCATGCCAATTTAGTCCTGTAGCAGGTTTAATTACTTTTAATAGAACAAAGGCTGGTGAAAAGTCTGCAGAAGATTTTGATGTTGATTCTGAAGTTCGCGGGGAAGGAAGATATAGTAGATTAGAGAACTTTTATGAATTATTTAGAGGAAAAGAAATTTCTCCAGAAGTTTATCAAAAAATGAGGAGAAGTGGAGAGTCTGGGGGTTTGGGTGGAATTTTGTTAAGGGATTGTTGTTAGTTTCTTTTTTAGTGGCATAATGCTTAAAAAGTCTTGAAGTTATATTTTTGAAAAGAGGTTAAAATGATGCCTAATTATGAACAGTTAATTGATAAAATTGCGAAGTCTGCTGGTTTGAGTGTTGAAGAGGTGAATAAACGCGTTGATGCTAAGTGTGCTAAGTTATCTGGTTTGATTTCTAAAGAAGGGAGTGCGCAGATTGTTGCTTCAGAGCTTGGGATTAGTTTTGAAAAAGAGAAGTTGAAGATTTCTGAACTTGTTTCTGGTATGAAAAGAGTTAGTGTTGTTGGGAAGGTGATTAATGAGCCGAGGATAAATGAATTTAATAAGAATGGTAGAGAGGGGAAGGTTGCTTCTATGACTTTTGCTGATGATACGAGTAATACTCGTTTGGTTTTGTGGGATACAAATCATATTGCACGTTTTGAAAATAGTGAGTTGAAGAATGGAGATGTTGTTGAGGTTTCTAATGCGAGTGTTAGGAATGATGAACTGCATTTGGGAAGTTTTTCTGAGATAAAAAAGAGTGATGAGGTTTTGGAGGAGGTTAAGGAGAAGGCAGAGAGTGTTGATAAGAGGGTTGCTGAGTTGAAGCCAGGGAATAGTGCGCGTGTTCGAGGAGTTATTGTGCAGATTTTTGAGCCGAGATTTTTTGATGTTTCTAAGGCAACTGGGAGAAAGCCGACGCAGGAGGAATTGGACAATAATACTGAGTTAGAGAAGAGGGCTTTGATTGGACTTGTTATTGATGATGGGAGTGAGAATATGAGGGGGGTTTTATTTAATGAGCAGATTAAAGAGATTGGTTTTAGTGATGAGGAGTTGAATAATTCTGAGCTTTTTGCAAAGAAGAGGGGGGAGTTGCTGGGGGAGGAAATGTATTTTAATGTTAATGTGAGGACAAATAATTTGTTTAATAATACTGAGTTTATTGTTAATGGGATTGAGAAAGTTGAGATTGAGAATTTGATTGAGGTTTTGAAATAATTAATTTTATTTATAGAATTGGGAGGTTTTATTTTCCTCTACATTTTCTGCAAAGTCCTTTGTGTAGTTTTCTGCATTGGCGACATTTTTTCTTTGACATTTAATATTTAGATTTTTAGGGTATATTAATCTTTAGTTGTTAGGATAAAAAAAGTTTATAATATGGAGATTCTTTGGTTTTTTATGTTGGTGAGAACTCATATTGTGATTGGTGCTTTTTTAGGAATTGTTTTTTGGAGAGCAGTCGATAGTCCGATTGCTTTTGGGATTATGGTTTTGATTGGGAGTGTTTTGCCTGATATTGATAATGCTTTTTCGAATGTTGGGAGTTTTGCGAATGTTAGGAATAATACTGCAGGCAATAATGTTTTTGGAAATATGATGCAGGGTTTTCAGGAGCATAGGGGTTTTATCCATAGTTTGACTTGTGCTTTTATTTTGTCGGTTGTTTTAGCTGTTTTTATTCCTGTTCTTGCTTTTGGATTTTTTTTAGGTTATGCAATTCATTTATTTGCAGATAGTTTTACTCGTGAGGGTGTTGTGCCTTTTTGGCCTTATTCTGGACGGGCGCATGGTATGCTGGTTAAGGGGAGTATGAGTGAGAGGGCGATATTTTTTGTGTTTGCTTTTTTAGATATTGTTGCTGTTTTGCTTTATTTTATTGGGTTTTAGGCGTTGTCCGGAATAGATTTTTTGGATTAGAATAGATTAGCAGAACCAGATTAATTCTGAGCAACGCTAAAAAGGTTTTGTCATAATTGGGGAGAATTTGTTATTCCGGACAACGCCGGGTTTTAAGAACTTTTATAAAGTAGTTTTTTTGTTGATTTTTATGGCATATGAACAGCTTGATAGGATTTTGGAAAGACATAAAGAGAAGTATGCAAGTTATGTAGATTTTTCTGGAGGAAGTAGTTTTTCTGATGCAAAGAATTTATTGCTTGTAATGGATTTTGCAATTGAAGGTATTCGGAATGAGAGTAAGGAGAGGGAAGAAAAAATTAGATATTTGAGACATTTTTTAATTTCTGCTATTGGCTTGGAAGATTATTTTACTGCTCTTGATATGGATGAAAGTTTTAGAAATGCGGAAATTAATGGGGATGAATTAGATGAGGTTGTTGGATTTCC
Source organism: Candidatus Woesearchaeota archaeon (assembly GCA_964534185.1). Classification (GTDB taxonomy): domain Archaea; phylum Nanobdellota; class Nanobdellia; order Pacearchaeales; family GW2011-AR1; genus JACPLR01. Next base: position 18,049 of record CAZHOH010000003.1, read on the forward strand.
TGATTTGGCGAAATACTGTAATTCTCCTGATGGGATTATAGAGCAAAAAAGATTTTTTAGTGATATTGATTCGTGGAGGAAACCTTATTATGCGCGACTTTCTAGGCAGAGACTGGAAGAAAGGTGAGTTTTTGTAAAACAACCTTCAGATTGGAATAATCTTTATAAAGTTAATATTTGAATTTAATGTATGACTAAAGCAAAAGAGGTTGAGAAGGCAACTGATAAAGAAATTGAAAAAGAGGAGCCGCAACTGGGTGATTTACCTGGTATTGGTCCTGCTGCAATTGCAAAGCTTGAGGCTGCCGGGATTTTTGATTTAATGGGTGTTGCTACTATGACTCCGCCGCAGCTTTCTGAGTTGACAGGGTTGGGTGAGAGTGTTGCGCGTAAAGCGATTCAGGCTTCCCGTGGGATGTTGGATTTGGGGTTTATGGATGGGAGTGAGTTTGAAAAAAAGAGACAGGATGTTCATTATGTTACTTCAGGTTCTAAAAATATTGATAATTTGTTAGGAGGTAAGGGGATTGAAAGTAAAGCGATTACTGAGGTTTTTGGGGCTTTTGGAAGTGGTAAGACGCAGTTAGCTTTGGCTTTGGCTGTTAATGTTCAGTTACCTAAAGAGAGTGGGGGGGCTAATGGAAAGGCAGTTTATATTGATACAGAAGGGACATTTAGGCCAGAGAGGGTGAAACAGCTTGCACAGGGTATTGGTGCTAATTCTGAAAAAGTTTTGAAGAATATTTTTGTTGCAAGGGCTTTTAATTCTGACCACCAGATTTTGTTGATTGAGAAAATTAATGAAATGGTTAAGAATGGAGAGCAGATTAAACTTTTGATTGTTGATTCTTTGACTGCGCATTTTAGGGCAGAGTATTCTGGGCGGGGGCAGTTGGCTGACAGACAGCAGAGGTTGAATAGATATTTGCATGATTTGATGAAGCTGGCTGAACAGAGGAATATTGCTGTGCTTGTTACTAATCAGGTTATGGCAAATCCTGCGCTGATGTTTGGAGATCCTACGACTGCGATTGGTGGGAATATTGTTGCGCATGCTTCTACTTATCGGGTTTATTTGAGGAGAGGGAGGAAGGATACAAGAGTTGCGAAGTTGATTGATAGTCCTAATTTGCCAGATAATGAGACTGTTTTTATGGTTACAACTGATGGGTTGAAGGATGTTGTTTTGAAGGAATGAAAGGAAACCTAAGGTTTCTTCTCTCACACCTTCCTAAAAGAGCTTGCTGATGCAAGTTGTAAGGTAAGTAAAATGTCCCTTCCTAAAGATGGACAATGAAGTTGTCTTGTTGAATGAAAATGAATTCTCAAAAAACGATTTTGGTTGCAATTGCATTTTCTACTTTTTTTTGGGTGTTTTAATTGTTTTGCTTGGATTTATTTTTAGTTTTAGAAATTTGAATTTTGTGTTTGTTTTATTTGACTTTTAATTGGGTTATTTAGTTCAATAATCTTTTTATATTTGTAAGAGGTGGAATTTGTATGATAATTGCTGATTTACACTTGCATTCTAAGCATTCAAGGGCGACTTCGAAGGATTTGAGTTTTGAGAATCTTGTGAAGTATGCACGGATTAAGGGAGTGGATTTGTTAGGGACTGGAGATTTTACGCATCCTGAGCATTTTAAGGAGATTGAGGAGTTAGAGGATAAGGATGGGATTTATTATTATGATGGTTTTCCATTTGTGATTAGTGGAGAGGTTTCTTTGATTTATAATCAGGAGGGGAGCCGGAGGGTTCATCTTGTTGTGCTTGTTCCAAGTGTTTCTGTTGCGCGTGAGATTAATAATTGGATTGATACGTTTGCGCGTCGGGATTATGATGGGCGGCCGATTTTTGGGATTTCGTGTATTGATTTTGTTAAGAAAATGATGGAGATTTCTGAGGATATTGAGGTTATTCCTGCACACATATGGACGCCGTGGTTTGGGGTTTTGGGGAGCAAGTCTGGTTTTGATTCTATGGATGAGGCTTTTGGTGAGCAGATTAAGAATATTCATGCTATTGAAACTGGTTTGTCTTCTGATCCTCCTATGAACTGGAGATTGTCACAGTTGGATAGGTTTACCATTGTAAGTTTTGCAGATATGCATAGTTTTTGGCCGTGGAGGATGGGGAGGGAGGCAACTATCTTTGATTTTTCTAAAGAAGAGTTATCATATAAAAAAATAGTTGATGCAATTCGTGGGAATAAAATTAAAGGGACTGTAGAAGTTGAGCCAGGTTATGGGATGTATCATTTTGATGGACATAGGAATTGTAATTTTTCGTGTTCGCCTAAAAAGACTAAAGATTTGAAGGGAATTTGTCCTGTGTGTGGTGAGAAGTTGACGATTGGTGTTGAGTATAGAGTTGAGGAGTTGGCTGATAGGGGGGAGGGGTTTAAGCCTGAAGGTGCTAAGGAGTCTTACAAGATGCTTCCTTTGCATGAGATTATTTCTTTGTATACTGGGATTGGGATTTCTTCTAAAGGTAATTGGGAGATTTATAATAGTTTGATTGATAATTTTGAAACTGAGTTTAATATTTTATTGAATGTTGGGCGGGAAGATTTTTTAGATGCAGGAGTTAAAGAGAAATTGGTTGAGCTGATTATTAGGAATCGGGGTGGGAAGATTAAGGTTAAGCCGGGGTTTGATGGGCGGTATGGCGAGGCTGTTATTGAGGAGCAGAAGACGCTTTTTTGATGTTGTCTGTGAATTTTTGGTTGTGTTTGTAGTGTGCAGATTTTGTTTCTGAATCGCATTTAGGACACTTGGTTTTTAGAGTGTAGGTACTGCAGTTTGGGCATTTTTTTAGAATCATTTTATCACATGGAATTCGCACTTACTTTGTTTTGCGTTTTTTTCTATTTGCTCAAGGAGAGATTTTATTTCTGCATCTGCTTTTTTTAGTTCTGGTGATTTGATTTTGATTGCGAATTTTGAATTTCCCAAGTAAGTGATTTTGTCGTTGTTTGCCAGGACTTTTTTGATTATTTGGATTCCGTTTGATTCTCTGCAAGTTAGTGTGAATTCTTTTTTGATTTGCTTTTCTTTTTCTTTTTTTTCCTGAATTACTTTTGTTATTTGTTCTGTTTGTTCTTTGTTGAAATATTGGTCAAGTATTTTTGGATTTTCTTTTGCCTTTTCAAAGAAGTCTAGGAGTGAAGTGTTTTCTTGTTTTATTTTTTCAATTGTTTCTTGATTTGATATTTTTTTGAGGATGCTTTCGAATGAGCGTTCTTTTTTGTATTCGTCGAGAAGTTCTTGTTTTTCCCTGTTTTTTACTCTTCTTAGACTTAGGAAAAGGTGGTTGTCTCTTATTTGAAGGACTTTGCATGCGATGATTTTATTTGGGACAACGTGGGCTCTTATGTTTCTTATTCTTCCTGGTGCTACTTCACTTAGGACTATGCTTCCTTTTACACCGTCGAGCGTTTCTACAAATACAGTGGTTTTCACTATGTTTGTTACTTTGCATAATATGATGTCGCCTTCTTGATATTGCATGAAATTAGGAATGGGGAGTGGTTTTTAAGAGTTTGTGTTTCTGCCGAAATCTTTAAATAAGATTATTTTTTGGGCGTGGTATGAGTGGAAATTCAAATAGAGAGATTTTAATTGGGTTTAAGGATTTGCCTAGTGGTTTAGATAGTGTTTTAGGTAGACAGGGATTTTTTCTTGAAGATGTTGTTGGGGAGAGGAAGTATTTGCACTCGGATCTTACAAGGATGTCTTTTACTTTTTATGAGGGGGTTGGGGGTTATCGTGATTTGTTTGCAGGTAAAGGGTGGGATGTTGGGGGTTTAGATGCTGTTGGGAGGTTGGTGTCTTCTGAAAATAATGAACGTTATGCTGAAAGACAGGAACAGGTTGCAGAAGTTTTAAGAGAGAGATATGGGGCTGTTGTTGTTTATCCTGAAAGTGATGTTGCTGTGAGTTGATTATAATTTTACTAGTTCTATTTCGAGTTTCTTTTTGAGTTCTTCAATGAATTGTGATTCTTTTTGTTTTTCTACAAGGCAGCCTGCTGCGAATTGGTGTCCGCCGACTTCGCCGCCGATTATTTCAACGACAGAGTTTAAGACGTCTCTGATGTTTTTTCCGTTTTTGCCTACCATTCTTCCAGAGACTTTTATTTTGTCCTGATTGTAAGCCATTGCGATTATTGCTGTGCCTTCTTCATATTGTTTTGAATTTGAAAGGATGCTTGCGATTGTTCCGATTATTGTGTCTTTTATTTTGTCTTGTGCGTTTATTATGAGGTAGTTTTTATCTTGTATTTTTTGAAGTTCAGATAGAGAGTTTAGTGCTTTGACAATGTTTTGTTTGTGTTTTGTGTATATTGTATCAACTTTTTCTTTTGCGTTCCTGTTTTGGAGACAGTATGCAATTGCTGTTCCGCTTTCACCTGAACGACTGCATGCGTTTATTACTGCGCTTATTTGTCTTACGTCTTCTGTTCTGTTGAAGAAGTTTAGGAGGTAAATATTTCCTATTAGGGAGGAGGGGTCTGCTTTGTCTGCTCTTTGTAATGTAATTGCTGTTATTAGTTTTGACATTTCTTCTTTGCTGAGTTCTATTATGCTTTTGTATTGGTAACCGACTCTTGGTATTCCTATGTCTCTGAGGAAGTCGTTTGTTCCTTTTGATGAGCCTGTTACGTTTGGGATGTAGATGTCTGAGTTGTATTCAAGGATTTTGTTAAGGGGGCGGGTTGCGGGATATAAAGTCGGACCTTTTTTTATTGTTACTCCTGAGTCTTTTATTATTGTCTGGTATATTTTTCCAGGATTTTTTTCTAAGGAGTCTCCTACCATTCCGATTATTGCCAAGTATGCTAAGTCGATGTTTTGTTCATTAAGTGCTTTTGCGAATAGATAAGTTACTCCTGCTCCACTGATTTCTTCTTCGTTGAATAGGTGAGGGTTTATGATTCTTACATTCTCTGGAATGTCTGATGTTATTTCGTGGTGGTCTAAAATAAATACTTCTGTTTTTAGATTTTTTATGTAGTCGAAACTATTTGAAGCTAAGTCTGTGAAGAGAATTATTTGATCTTGTGGAAGTTTATTGAAAACTTGTTCTTCTAGTTGTGTTACAATTTCTAAAGAGAAATTTCTGTTTAGTCTTTGAAGTGATTTTGCAATTATGGCTGCAGAAGTTATTCCGTCTGTGTCATGATGGCTGATAACTTTTATTTTTTTGTCTTTAGATTTTTCAATAAATTCATTAGCAATATTTTTTATTGCTTCTAACATGTTTCACCTCTTTGTTTATTTTGCTTTGTATTTTTCGAGTTTTCTTCTTCTACCTATGAATCTTACAATTTCTCTCTTTGCTCTTTTGTCCTGTTTGTTTTTTTCGAAGTGTGTTTCTATTTTTGATATTTTTTCGTTTACGAATGCTAAGTCATCTTTGTATTCTATATTGTTTTCTTTTAGGATTTGTGCTATTTTTTTGCCTAGGGGTTTTATTTTATCAATGCCGTGTTTTTGTTTTAGCATTAGTCCGATTTGGGCAGGGGAGTTGCCTTTTTTTGCCAAGTCTATGACTATCTTTTCGATATCTTCGAATTTTGCTCTTTCTGGTATTCTTTTAACAGATTTCTTAGTTTTTGTCTCTGCCATATTTATCTTTCTTTGTCGTGGTTTAAAAATGTTGTGTATTTGGGAATTTTGTCGACGGGGTGGGGTTTTTTGTTGGATGTGGAGGTTTGTTAATTTGATTATTATAGCCCTGCCTGTGTTCGCAATTTATAGCCCCGCTCGGTCCGAATAAGAACCACCTGCGGGTTCTTAACATCTCCTGCAGCCACAAATCCTGAAGGATTTACAAAATTTCGCTTTGCTCAATTTTGATAATAGCCCCGCCCGGATTCGAACCGGGGTCTCGGGTTCCAAAGACCCAAATACTTGACCACTATACTACGGGGCTATGAAATTTAGAGAAATAGATTGTTTATAAATTTTCAGTATTTGTCTTTGTACTTGGATTATTCCTTTAGTGTTACTACGTTTGTCATGCCTCTTCTGCGTCTTTCGACTATGCCTTTGCCTTCAAGCCTGTCTATTATTCTTGATACCTTTGCTTTGCCAAACCCTGTTTTTTCTATTATGTCTGCTTGGAAAATTGTTTTGTTTTCTTGTATTATTTTAAGGATTTGTTTGTCTTCTGGTCTGAATCCTGAGGTGTCTATTTTTTTCTTTTGGGGTTTTTTCTCGATTGTTTTTGTTTTGACAATTACTTTTTCCTGGGGTTTTGAGAAGATTAAGATTAGTCCTACGATAATTAAAAGTCCTGTTATGCCTAATGCTAAGAATGTTTGTTGGGTTATTGTGTCATACATTGGACATGATGTTCCATGAGCTTCGTTGCAACTTACACTGACAATGTCTTTTAGTGCAGAGTTGAATAAGAAAATTATTATTATGAATAGGATAGATATTCCGAGTAAAAGGTAGCCGACTTTTTTGTTTTCCATGATTTATGGAAAATGTATTGGTTTATAAGTTTTGTCTATTGAAACTAGTTTCACAAAAGTGCTTATATAATTTTGTTTGACTGGAAAATGTATGGAAACGAAAAAATTGAAAGGAGGAAAAACCGACATTGAGTTTGTTGTGCAGTTAGTTGTAATTGCTGTTCTTGGAATTTTGCTTTTTTATAATGGGGCGAAGTTTTATGGAATGACTGGAAATTCAATTGCTACTGGAGTTGGTATGGTGTCTGCAGAAGTTCTACCTCAAGGAACCCCCCAGTTTTATGGAGAAAAATTAGGGGTGTCTTATGATGATGTTTCACTTTCTGACCCAAGACTTGCAGATGCTACAATAAGAAAGTTGTCCCAGTATGAAAATATGGAGTTGAATTCTGAGCAGATGCAAAGATATATACAGATTGCAGGAGCTATTTCTTGTGAATACTGCTGTGGTGCAAAAGCAATTATCTTTTCTAATGGTGAAAGAGCTTGTGGATGTGCTCATAGTTATGCAATGCGTGGATTGGCAAAGTATCTTTTGACAGAAAATCCAGAGATGAGTGATGAAGAGATTTTGTCTGAACTTGGTAAATGGAAAGTTTTATTTTTTCCAGGTATTCATGAACAGAAAGCGCAAGTTTTGGAAACAAATGGAATTGACTCTATGAATTATATTAATCTTGCGAGTAATATGTATAGAGGAATTGAAAAAGGGCAATTGCAAGGCGGCTCGATGGTAGGAGGTTGTTAATGGAAATCAAAAAATCAACAGTGCTTTGGATTGCAATTGGAATATTGGCTTTGGCAGTTTTGTTTTTGACAATGCAAGTGTCAAGTGGAGATGTTTCAGCAGTTCCTGCTGGTGCCAGTGCAGCTCAGTCCGCTTCTTCGTATGGCGGAATGGTCGGTGGATGCTAGTTTTTTATTTTTATTTTTAGCATCTTTCCTTTTTTAAAATGGATTGCTGTTCAAATAAATCAGATGTGAAAGGAGGTAAAATGAATAAGATAATAGTTTTTAGTATAATTGGAATTATTTTAGTTATAGCTGGGATTGTATTCTTTTCTGGGAATACAAGTAGTTTTGAAAATATTGCTTTGGAAGATGAGATAACCGTGTATAAATCTTCTAGTTGTGGTTGTTGTGGTGTTTATGTGAATTATTTTCAGAGAAAAGGAAATTCGAATGCAAATTTTGTTGACTTTCCGAATCTTGAACAGATAAAAAGTCAGTATGGTGTTCCGCAGGAGTTAGAGAGTTGTCATACAACTATTATTGGAGATTACTTTGTTGAAGGACATATTCCTTTGGAGGTAGTTGAAAGACTTTTAGAAGAGAAGCCTGATATTGCAGGGATTGCAATGCCAGGAATGCCTGAAGGTTCGCCAGGAATGCCAGGTCCTAAAAATTCTGACTTTGTAATTTACGCAGTAAATCATGACGGTAGTTATGAGGAGTTTATGAGGGTATGAAATTGAAATATTTTTTTGTTGTTTTTGCATTTATTTTTTTGATTTCTAGTGTGAAGGCTCATTGTCCGCTTTGCACTATAGGGGCTGGGGCGGCTGCAGGTGTGGCTGTTTGGTTGGGTGTAAGCAAAGTTGTAGTTGCTCTTTTTGTTGGGGGCTTTGCAGTTTCTATGGGGTGGTGGTTTGGAAATGTGATTAAGAAAAAATATGTTCCTTTTCAAAAGAGTATATTGGTTGTTGGTTCTTTTTTACTGACAGTTTTGCCTTTGCTGCCAGTGTTTAATATTATTGGGCCTTTTTATGTTCCTTTTATTGGAGAATATGGTACTACCTATGCAATTAACTATTCTTTGATTAGTAGTATTGGTGGGGGTTTAATAGTTGCTTCAAGTCCTTTTTTGAGTTCGCAGATTACTAAATTTAGAAATAAGACAATTCCTTTTCAAGGGGTCATTTTAACATTTGTTTTGTTAGCGGTTGCAGGAGTTATTATTCAGGTTGTAATTTAAATGGAGAGTTTGTTTTATGTATTGGTTGGAATGATTTTTTTATTTGGGGCTTTTTTGGTTGGCAAGTCTTTGATTAAGAAAAAAGAGTTTTGTGTTATTTGTGCTTTGGTTAGTTTTAGTTGGTTGGTGCTTTTGTTTTTTTATTGGGAAGGTATTTTTGAGGACATGTTAGTTATTGCGATATTAATGGGGCAGTCTTCGATTGGGTTTTATTATTTTTTAGAAAGTAGGATTGACGAGAGGTTTAAAGTTTTTAGATTGCCTTTTATTTTGAGTTTGGTTTTTGTTATTTATTCTGTTGTTAGTTTGGGTTTTGGATTTAATTCTTTTGTTTTAATTTTGGTTTTGTGGGTTTTGTTTGGGTTTTTGTATTTTTATAGAAATTATTCTGGAGTTAGTGTTGTTGTGAATAAATTGGTTGAGTGCTGTAAAAAATGGTGAAAGATAAAGGGAGTAATTCGGTTTTGTATGGTTTAATTGCAGGAACGCTTTTGATAGTTTTTTATCTTGTGCTTGTTTCTTTTTTTCAAGGAGTCGATTTTGCTTTTTTGAGTTTTAGGAGTTTATGGTATTTGATGTTTCCCCTTGCAGCAGGGTTTGGGATTCAGATTGGACTTTATAGTTCGATAAAACACGATGCTCAGGTTACTGGGGCTGTTGCAGGAACAGGAGGGATTTCAGGTGGTTCGATGGTTGCGTGTTGTTCTCATTTTTTGTTAAATATAATTCCTATAGCAGGTGCTTCTGGTTTGGCAGTTTTTTTAATGAATTATCAGAAATGGTTTTTGGGTTTTGGTATTTTGGCCAATGTTTTGGGAATTGGTTTGATGGTTAGGCATAAAAGAAAGATGAAAAATAATTTGAAAGGAGGTAGTTGTTGCAATGAATAAAATAATAATTTATATCATTGTTGGGCTTGTGCTTTTAGGACTTATTGTTTTGACTTTTTTTCCAGGTATGCTTCATGCATTTAAGGATTCTGGGATAACTGGAAATGCTGTTGAAGATAAGTGTTCTCCGCCTGCAGGATATGAAGAAGAAGATTGGAGAGAGCATATGTCGCATCATCCTGATATTTATAGAGAGTGTCTGACATGAGGAATGAGAGGATTAAACAAAGTTTTGAAAATATCGGTTTTGTTCTATCTAAAAACAAATATTTAGTTTTAACTTTGATTTCTGGGTTTTTGATGTTTTTTCTTTTATATTATTTAATGGTGGCAAAAGTTGCTGATCAGAATCTTAGAGTTGCGATTATGATGTCTGGGGCAGAATATATTACCTTAACGATTGTGGGTATATTTTTGATTTCGGGGTTGTTTGGCATTTATATTTCTTTATTAGTATTCAAGATTGTAATGCAATATGCTTTGGGTGTAAAAGGAATTTTTGGAGCATTTGGCAGTTTGGTGGGGGCATTTGGAGTTGGATGTCCAACATGCGGCGCTGTTTTATTTGGATTAATTGGTTTTCCATTGGCTTTAACCTATTTTCCTTTTCGTGGAATGGAATTGATGTTTGTTGGGGTGTTGGTAATGATGTTTTCAATTTATCTGATTTCAGTTAATTTGGTTTCATGTAAAACCAAAACATTTAAATAATATATGCATTTAATGTTCATATGATAAATAAAGACATATTAAACTCCTGTCATAAAGAAGGATATAAGGATGATGAGTTGTATGGGGCTTATAAAATTTTTTTTGGAACTTTGGTGAGCGGGCCGAGATTGAAGATTATTAATTTGCTTAGAAAAAAGAAGATGAATGTTTCAGAGATAATGAAAGAGTTGAATATGGATCAAACTTCAGTTAGTCATAATCTTGCAAGATTGAGTAAATGTGGTTTTGTGGAAGTCAAATCTGAGGGTAAATTTCGCTATTATAATTTAAATAAGAAAACTATTCGTCCTTTAATGGAGATTATTGAGAAGCATATGGGACAGTTTTGTGTTCATATATTAAAAAATGAAAGGGAGAGTTTAAAGAATGAACATATTTAGGAAAAAATGCGAGTATTGTAATGAAAAAATTGATAAGGGTGAGGAAGTTTTTGATAATGTGAAAGTTCCAGGATTTATTGGGACAAAAAAGAGGGCTTTTTGTTGTGAGGAGCATGTAAAAGTGTATAAAAAAGAAGTTGATGAATATTTGGAGAAATCTAAAAGTTTTGGAGGGAGCTGCTGTGGATAAATTAATTAAAAATCTAAATGTTATGGAGGTAAAATGAAAAAGGCAGTTGGTTTTTTTATGAGTTTAGTATTTTCTTTAGTTAGTGTTGCAGCACATACTGGTGATGATTTTTACGGACATCATTCTATGATGGGGTATACAACTGGGATGGGAATTTATGGATGGATTTTTATGCTTTTAGTTGTTGTTGCTCTTGTGCTGTTGATAGTCTGGCTGATTAAAGAGATACAGAAAAAGTAAAATGAATTATGGTTTTAAGAAAGAGTTAGAAGGAGAGTTTGATTTAATAGTTGAGCGAGTAAAAGATGAACTTCAAAAACAGGGATTTGGAGTTTTGACAGAGATTAATGTTAAAGAAACTTTGAAGGAAAAGCTTGATGTTGATTATGATAATTATATTATTTTAGGAGCTTGTAATCCTCCTTTTGCTTACAAAGCGCTTCAGATAGAGAAGGATATTGGTTTATTGTTACCTTGTAATGTGATTGTTTATTCCCAAGATGGGAAAGTAATTGTTGCTGCTGTTAATCCTTTGGAGGCGATGGCTATTGTTGAAAGTGTTGAATTAGAGAGTATTGCAAAACAAGTTGGAGAAAAATTAAAGAGGGTTATTGAAAATTTATGAAGTATAAAATAGAAATTGAAGGGATGCATTGTGCTTCGTGTGCAGGTAATCTTGAAAAGGCTTTGAAAAAAGTTAAGGGTGTTAGTTCTGCTTCTGTTAATTTGATGGCGCGGAGCGGTGTTGTTGAAGGTTTTGAGGTGAATAAAGGTGATTTGAAAAAAGCGATTTCTTCTGTTGGAAATTATAGAGCTTTGAAAATTGAGGTTGAAGGTGAGCATAAGGGTATGGAGGGGGAGGATGAACATGCACATCATCATGGGGCTGCAGGTGATGAAGAGATAAGTAGGTGGAAAAAGAAAATGATTTATGCTTGGGTTTTTGCAATTCCTGTTGCTTTGATTATGTTTGGTGAGAGAATTTTTGAGTTTGAAATTTTTGGCGGTTCTGTTATGACTATTGTAATGCTTGTTCTTGCTTTTCCTGTTGTTTTTATTATTGGATGGGAGACGATTAAGGGGGGGTTTAAGGGAGTTACAAGGTTTTATTTTAATATGGATTTGTTGATTGCTCTTGGGACTATTATTGCTTATTTTACAGGAATTGTGCAGTTTTTTCTTCCAATAGCTGATTTTTCTGGAGTAGCTGCTATGATTATGGCGATTTTTATTACAGGGAAATTTATTGAGGCAAAGGCACGTGGAAGAGCAGGTGTTGAAATTCAGAAACTTTTGGAGTTGGGTGCGAAAAAAGCAAGAGTTTTGAGAGAGGGGAAGGAGTTTGAGATTTCTATTTCTGATGTTAGTGTTGGGGATGTGATGGTTGTTAAGCCTGGAGAGAAAATTCCGACTGATGGTGTTGTTGTTAAAGGTGAGAGTGCTGTTGATGAGAGTATGGTTTCTGGCGAGAGCATTCCTAAGGATAAAGTTAAAGGGAGCAAAGTTATTGGAGCTACTTTGAATCAGGACGGGGTTTTGTATGTTAAAGCTGAGAAAGTTGGGAAGGATACTTTTTTATCAGGGATTATAAAATTGGTGCAGGAGACTCAAAGTTCGAAGGTTCCTATTCAGGCATTTGCTGATAAGGTTACAAATATTTTTGTTCCTGTTATTTTGGTTATTTCTGTTTTGACTTTTGGCGGGTGGATGTATTTTTCAGGAGATTTGGCTAGTGCATTGGCTGCTGCAATTGCTGTTTTGGTTATTGCCTGTCCGTGTGCATTGGGTTTGGCAACTCCGACTGCTTTGACTGTTGGAAGTGGTATTGGTGCTAAGAATGGTATTTTGATTAGGAAAGGTGAGGCTATTCAGACTATTAAAAATATTAAGTATGTTGTGTTTGATAAGACAGGAACTTTGACAAAAGGGAAGCCAGAGGTTATGGAGGTTTATTCTTTGGTTAAAGAGAGTTATTTAATGGAGATTGCAGGGAGTTTGGAAAAGCATTCTGAGCACCCTTTATCAAAGGCGATTGTCGAGAAAGCTGGTTTGAAAAAGTATAGGGAGGTGAAAGGGTTTAGGATTTTGAGGGGGCGGGGGCTTGAAGGAAGTATTGGAGGTAAGAAGGTTGTTATTGGGAATTCTTTGTTGATGAAAGAGAAAGGTGTTAGTCTTGGGAAGGTTGAGGAGAAAGTTAGTGAATTTGAAAATAAAGGGTATACTGCGATTATTGTTTCTGAGGATTTGAGAGTTTTGGGAATTATTGGTGTTGCTGATGCAGTTAAAGATGATTCTAAAGAAGCTATTAAAGAATTAAATGAGAAGGGTTATGAAACTATTATGGTTACTGGAGATAATGAAAGAACTGCTAAGGCGATTGCAAAGCATGTTGGGATTAAAGAGGTTATTGCTAATGTTCTGCCCCAGGATAAGGCTAAGAAAGTTGCTGAATTGCAGAAAAAAGGGATGGTGGCTTTTGTTGGTGATGGGATTAATGATGCACCTGCTCTTAAACAAAGTAATGTGGGAATTGCACTTGGGACAGGAACAGATATTGCGATTGAAGCTGGAGATATTGTTTTGGCTAAAGAATCTTTGAGAGGTGTTGTGCAGGCGATTAATTTGAGTAAGGCGACTTTTGGAAAGATAAAACAGAATTTGTTTTTTGCGTTTTTTTATAATGTTGTTGCTATTCCTGTTGCTATGGCTGGTTTGCTGAATCCTATTATTGCTGAGCTTGCGATGGCTTTGTCTTCGATTAGTGTTGTTGCAAATGCAAATTTATTAAGAAGAAAGAAGGTTTAATACTTTTCTTTATAGCGCCCTCTTGATTCGACTTTTTTTAGCTGATTGGTTGTTTTTTCATAGTTTTTTGATTCTTTGTAACCTTTTAGAATTTGGTTCCAGTGTTTTTCGTGGTTTTTGAAGTGTTTTGCTTCTAAGGCTTGTTTTATTAAATGTAAGTCTACTGCTTTGTCTTCGAATCTTTGTGAGTGAAAGCCTAAGCCGAAGTCGATGAACCAGACTTTTTCATTTTCTGTTAAAATTATATTTGAAGTTGTTAAGTCGCCGTGGATTATTCCTGCGTCGTGAAGTTTTGCGATTGATTGTCCTATTTTTTTGCAGGTTTGATTTGTCAATTTTTCTGGGAGAGTGTCTAGATGTTCTGAAAGTTTTTTCCCTTTTATTTCAGGTAGGATTATAATTGTTTTTTCTTTTGTTGGGAGGGGAAGGGGCGCGTTGATTAGTGAAGAGGCTTTTTCTAAAAGTTTTGTTTCGCGTTTTGTTCTTTGGCGGCGGATTTTTTCGTCTAATATGGGGAGGCGGTAGGATTTTTTTATTCTGTCTTTTATGATGAAATTCTCTTTTTGGTAGATTATTGCTTCTGCGCCTTGTTGGAGGATTTTTTGTTTAGCCATTTTAAAATTTGAATTTCTTTCCCTTGCTGAATTTTTTTGCGAGTTTCATTAATTGTTTGTTTGATTTTAATTGGTTGACATCTTGTAAGTCGCTTAGGTCTGATGAGCTTGTTGCGAATTCTTTTATCATTTTGTATTGTTTGATGAGCTGGCGGATTTCAGAGGTTGTTGTGCCTGAGCCTTTTGCGATTCTTTGTAATCTGGATGTTTGTTTTTCGAGGATTTCTGGGTTTTCTCTTTCTTCAGGAGTCATTGAGTCGATTGCGTATTTCCAGTGCTTCATTTTTTCTTCTTGATTGTCGAAAGTTTCATCGGGGATTTTTGCTTTTCCAAATCCTGGGAGCATTTCTTTTATTTTTGAAAAACTTCCCATGCCTTGCATTCCTTGGAGTTGTTCGTAGAAGTCGTTGAGTGTGAATTTTCCCTGACTTAGTCTTTCTTGTAATTTTGCCTGTGATTTTTCGTCTGTTGCTGAACGGACTTTTTCTAATAAGGATTCTAAGTCGCCCATTCCTAAGAGTCTTGAGACAAAGGCTTTTGGGTTGAAAGGTTCTATGTCTTGTGGTTTTTCTCCTGTTCCTATGAAATAGACTGGGGCGCTTACTTCTTTGCATGCTGTTAGTGCGCCTCCTGCTTTTGCTGAAGAATCCATTCTTGTAATTACTACTCCATTTATATTGCAGGCTTGTTTTAGAGTTGAGGCTTGTTCTTTTGCTGCCTGTCCTATATCTGCTGCGATTACTAAGATTGTGTGGGGGGGTTTTATTTTATTTGAGATTTCTTTTATTTCTTTTATTAATGATTTTTCTAAGGCGTCTCTTCCTGCTGAGTCGACTAAAATTAAGTCGTATTTTTCTAATTGGGTTTTGTATTTTTCATATATTTTTAATGGGTCTTTTTCTGTTTTATCTGTGAATGCTGGGACTTCTATTTTTTTTCCGAGTTGTTCGAGCTGTTCTGATGCTGCCGGACGGTGGGTGTCGAGTCCTAAGAGTGCGACGTTTTTGCCTCGTTTTTTGTAATAGAGTGCTAACTTTGAGATGGTTGTTGTTTTTCCTGTTCCGTAAAGTCCGACTAAAAGTATTGTGTCTTTTTTTTCTAGTTTAAGTTCTTTTTTTTCACCTCCGAGGATGTTTTGAATTTCATCATTAAGGAGTTTTATTAGGTGTTCTTTTTTGTCAACGTTTTTTATGTATTTTTCTCCTTCTGTCCGGATTTTTTGGCTGATTTCTTTTACTAAGGAGATGTTGACGTCTGCCATGATTAGGGCTCTTTGGAGTTCTTTTACAACTGATTCTACCAGAGATTTGTCTACGAAAACTGCGGATGTTATTTTGTCTACTGATTTTTTCAGAGCGTTTCCTATACCTTCTAACATGGTAGATTGAGTAGAAAGAGGGTTATTAAATTTTGGGTTATAATCCTAGATTTGCGATTATTTGTTTTGGTGAGAATTTTTCTAAGTCTTTGTATTCTTGTCCTGTTCCGAGGTAGAGTATTGGTTTTCCTGTTGTGTAGCCGATTGAAATTGCTGTTCCACCTTTTTCGTCGACGTCTGCTTTTGTGAGTATTGTTCCGTCGATTTTGAAAGATTGGTTGAATTGTTTTGCTTGTTCTGTTCCGTCGTTTCCGGTTATTGATTCTGCGACGAAAATTTTCATGTCTGGTTTTGTTACTCGAATTATTTTTTCCATTTCTTTTAATAGGTTGTCTTTTGTGTGCATTCTTCCTGCTGTGTCAATTAGGACTCCTTTTATTCCGTGAGCTTTGGCATATTGAATTGCGTCGAATCCGACTGCTGCAGGGTCTGAGTTGTAGGTTTGCGAGATTACATTTATTCCTAATCTTTCTCCGTGTGTTTTTAGCTGTTCAATTGATGCTGCTCTGAAAGTGTCGCCTGCTGCCATTACTGAGGAGATGTTGTTTTGTTTTAAGAGGTGTGCGAGTTTTGCGATTGAAGTTGTTTTTCCGCTTCCGTTTATTCCGAAAAATAGAATTACAAAAGGTTCTTGTTTTTGACGGATTTTTTCTATTAAGTCAAAAGGTTCTAAGAGGATTTCTTGAAGAGATTCTTTTAGTGAGTCTGAGATTTCTTTTTCTAAGTCTGTTGATTTTTTTATTTCTAAGCCGACTAATTTTTTTTCCATGTCGTTTCTTATTTTGTCTGCTACTGCTAAGGAGACATTGTTTTCTAGTAAAATTAATTCTAAGTTTTCGAATAGTTCGTCGAAAGTTTCTTGAGTGAGAGTTTTTGTGTTGATTCTTGATGTGAATCTTTGGATAAAACCTTTTTTTTCATTAGTTTCTTGTTCTTGAGTTTGTTCTTTTGGTTTTGTTTCAGGTTCTTCTTTTTTTTCCTGTTCTTCAACAGGTTTTTTTTCTGTTTGTTCTAAATATTCAACTTTGTTGTCGAATTGTTTGATTTCTTTTTTTTCCTGTTCTTCTTGTTGGGGTTTTGTTTCAGGTTTTTGTTCAACTGGTTTTTCTGTCTGTTTTTTTTCTTTTTTCTTTTTGGGTTTTTCTTTTTCTGGAGTTTTTTCTGTTTCCTCTGTTTCTTTTCCGAGGTAGTTTTTTAGTTTTTCTTTGAAGAATTTGAACATATTTTTTAGAGTGTAGTGAGACTTATAAAATTAGTGGATTGGCAGGATTGACGTAAAACCTTTTAAAGCGTTTTTTATTATTGATATTATGCCTCCATAGCTCAGTGGTCAGAGCGGCTGCCTTGTAGTTCAGAAGGAACAAGTGAGCAGTAGGTCGAGGGTTCGACTCCCTCTGGAGGCTTGAAGGAAACCTAAGGTTTCCTCTCACACACCTTCCTAAAGGTGCTTGCTGATGCAAGTTGTTGTGGGGATAAAGAAAAAAGATGGTGTGGCAAGATACTTTGATGATGGTTGTGAATATTGTTTTAGGTTATGCTCTGATTCCGCAGGTGATTAAAGGGTTTAAGGATAAGAAAGAGCATATTGCACTCCAGACTGGGATTTTAACTTCTGGGGGTTTGTTTGCTATGAGTTTTGCAATGTGGTCACTTGATTTACATTTGACTTCTGGTATGGTTTTTTTTAATGCTCTTTTGTGGGCAACGCTATTGTTTCAGAGTTTGAAATATCGATGGGAAAGAGATGAACTTGATTTTTTTTAGAAAATTTTATAAATGTCCTGGTAGTGGTTTTTTTATGATGTTAAAGTATAATAAAAAATTTGAATTTATTTTTTTCTAATTTTGTTGATCATTTTTTATGTTTGGTTTGAGAGATTTGATTTTTGATTGGTGGTGAGTAAGATGAAAAAAATAGCATATTTAGGGCCTGAGAATACTTATACAGAAAAAGCAGCAAAGGAACTTGCTGGGAAGATTGTAGAGGGAACAGAACTTGTGGGTATGGTTTCTATAGAAGTAGTTGCGAAAAGTGTGGCATTGCAAGAAGTGGATTTTGGAGTTATGGCGTATTATAATTACCTTAGGGGGCTTGTTCAGGAGTCTTTGGATTTGATTTATGAAAATGATTTGAGGATAATTGATATGCAACGACTGCCAGTAGTTTTGTCTATTGGTATGCATGAAGAAAATCAGAATATGGAGGAAATTTATTCTCATCCAAAAGCTTTGGCACAATGTTCTGAATGGTTGTGGAGTAATTATAGGGAGAGTAGACAGATTCCCGCAAGTAGTACTGCTGGAGCTGTTCGAAAAGTTGCAGAAGAAAAATCAGGTTTGGCGATTGCTAACTCTGATGCATTAAATGGCAGTAATTTGGAAGTTATTGCTGAAGATATAGGAAATAGAAAAAATGATAAGAGGAATTTTACAGATTTTTATTTAGTTTCTCATGAGGATGGGCAGGAAGAAGATAAATCTAAAGTGTATTTTACCATGGTTGCTATAACACCTCATACGGATAAACCGGGATTGTTGTCAGAGATACTTCAGCAAGTGTCTTATCATGGTTTGAATAATGCAAAAATACATTCAAGACCTGCTTTAGATGATGTGTTGGTTGGTGGGCTTGAGGCTCAAATGTTTTATTTGGAGATTATGAGACATAAGGATGATGAAGATTTTAGCAGGTGTGTAGATTCTTTGAGATATAAGTTAACACCTAAAGGTAAGAGTAATGAAACTGTAAGGGTTTTAGGTTCTTATGAAAAACCGAATTTATAATTCAATTATCTTTTTTCAATTACGAAATGGCATTCTGGGTTAGAGCATTTCCATTTTTCAAAGACGTCTTCTTTGTATGAAAATGGCAATAAGTAACCTTTTTCGCATTTCGGGCATAAAGGGAAAATACAATTAGTCATTTTTCTTTTTTCAAATTTATTTTAGTTTAACAGCTGTTCCGTATGCGAGCATTTCTGCTGCACCTTGAACAACCATTGAAGTCATGAACCTTACATTTATTATTGCGTCTGCTTTCATTTCTATTGCGTTGTTTACCATGCGGTTGTAGGCTTCCTGTCTTGCATCTGAAATCATGTCTGTGTAGCTTTTGATTTCTCCGCCGACAATGTTTTTGAATCCTGCCATGACATCTCTTCCTATATGTCTTGCTCTTACTGTGTTTCCTCTTACAACTCCAAGAATTTCTGTTACTTTTTGATTTGGTATATCTTCAGATGTTGTTACAATTATGTCTGCCATATTGTTGGATATTTTATCTCTTTTTATATTTTATTGTTTCTATTTTTCTTTCTTTTCCTATGTCTATGAGGATGAGGATTCCGATTATTGTGATAGGGATTGCGTATATTAGTGCTGGCCAGATGAATAGTCCAAGAATTAGGAGAGATATTCCACTTATTAGAAGGATTATTCCTGTGATTTTCTGTGATATTTCCATTTTATTGTTTGTTTTTGTTGTTAATAAATTTGATTATTCACTTGCTAGCTCTGCTTTTTTGTCATCGATGAGGATGTCTGCTATTTTTTGGTCGAGGTTTGCGATTTCTCCTTTTTTGAAAGGACCTAATTGGTTTCCTTGAAAGTCTACGAATTCTTCTAAGTCTTGTGTGAAGAGTATCATTTTCATTTGGTTTTCATTTTGGATTATTTCTTTGTTATTGAATTGGTTTGAGAGTTTTTTTTCTGCTTGTTCGACGTTTTCCATTATTTTGTCGAACATTTCTTTTTCAAAGTCCAGCATGTTGTCGAAGTCTCTTTTGCTGATTCCTGTTTCGCTTGCTACAAATACAAGTCCTAGGAGTTTCTTTTTTCTTAATAGCATTAGTTCTTTGAAAATTGATACTGTGTTTTCGAGTTGTTTTTTTAATTTGGATGCTTCGTCTGAGAAGGAGTCATTTTGATTTTCTGAGAGTTTTTTCTTTTCTGATATGTATTGTGATACTTCTGAGACGAAATTTTTGGTTATTGGCTGGAGTTGTTCTGAGTATCTTTCTTTTCTGAGACTTTCATAAATATCATTGTAAGTTATCATGAGTGCAAAAGAGGATGTTAATTTATAATGATTATGGTAGTGAGATTTATTCTTGTTTTTTTAGAACATTAAATCTTCGTGGGAAAGAGGGTAGTCGTGGAGTTCGTCGATTGAGAACCAAAGTGCGAGTTCATTTTTAGCGTCTTCTTCATTTGATGAAGCATGAACAAGGTTTTTTACGGGGATTCCTTTTTCGTCTGCATGTTTGTAGCTTATGTGGGAGTAGTCTCCTCTTATTGTTCCGGGAATTGCTGCTTTTGATTCTGTTTCTCCGCAGATTTTTCTTACGTTTTCAATTGCATCGACTCCTTGTACTACTATTGCAACTACTGGACTTTCTGTTATGAAGTCTAAAAGCATTTCTCTTACTTTTTCTCCTCTTCTTTTTGAAATATCTTCTGTATAGTGTTTTTGTGCAAAGTCTTTGTTAATCTGTGTTAATTTTAATCCTACTATTTTTAGTCCTCGTTGTTCGAATCTTTTTATTATTTCTCCGATTAAGCCTCTTTTAACTCCGTCGGGTTTAATTAACACCAGTGTTTGTTGTATCATTTTTTTCTTCCTCTGGTTTTGTTTCTTGTTCGGTTTTTTGTTCTTGTTTTTCCTCGTATATTTCGTGTTCTTTTGGATCTTCTATCAGTATATGTCTTATTTCACAAATTCCAAGAGGGTATACTTTTTTTAGTATTGGGTTTAGGTGTTTTTGGAATTTATTGCTCATTATTTCCTGCAAAAGTGCCTCGAAAGTTTTTGTTTTTACATAGTTTGTTATTTCTTGTTTTGCTGTTTCTCTGAGTCCTTTTCTTACTTTTTTTGAAACTCTTTTTCTTGTTATTAGGAAAGGTTTTATTCTGATTCTGTGGTCTTTGCATTGTGCAAGGAAAGAGTCTTCTACATAGTCTGTTCCTTTTCTCATCATTCTTCTTAGTTGTGAGGTTTGGATGTAGATTTCTTTTGGAACTGCGATTGTTTTGTCTTCAGAGTCTTGTACTAAGAATTTGATTTCAAGTGATTTTCCTTTTAATATATTTGATAAGTCTAGTTTTATTTTTCTGTCTTGGAGTTTTCCTTGTTCTCCGAATAGTTCGATTTCTTTTTTTAGTAAGGGTATTTGTACTGGGTAAAATTTTTTCTTTTCTTGTGCTTTTGCCATTTTATTCTAACATAACTTTGCTTGCGCGTTTTCCTTTTTTAGATTGGTGTGCTTTTTTGCATACTGAGCATGTGTAGATGAAGACGTTTCTTTTTGTGTTTTTAGTTTTTCTTTTCCATTTTGCGATTGCAGGACGGCTACCTCTTCCTTTGTTTCCTAAGCCAGGTGTTGTTCCTCTTAATTTCATTCTGATTAATGAGCCTCTTGTAAGTGTTCCTCTTTTTGTACCTGTGGCTAGGAGTTTGATTTTATGTTCTGTTTTTTTTCTGCAACTTGGGCAGTATCTGTTTGTTGTTTTTGGTTTTTTCATTATAAAAAGAACCTAGGTTCTTCTTATCAACATTTCCTAAAAATGCTGAAAGAATTTCAGTTCATTATTTATTGTATAATTGGACTTGTTTCTTGGTTTAAAAAGGTTTTTATATTATGGTCCGGTAGTTATTCTATGAGAGTTCGGTTTTTGCGTAAAGGAGAGCAGAGGAAATTTATCGAGGATGTTTTGAAAAGAACTAATTGTCCTTCTTTGAGAGCTTTTGAGCAGTTTGGTTTTGGGATTAATTATTCTACTATGAAGAATTATTTTTCAGAAGTTTATCTTTTGCCAAAGGATTTGTTTGATAAAATGTGTTATATTGCGCGGGTTGATGGTGGGGATTTAAAGGTGGAATTTGTGGAGGATAATTGGGGGCGGGTGAGTGGGGGAAAGAAAAGTCGGAAGTGAAAATATTTTTTATCCCAATAACATTTATATACGAGAAATCTTTGTTTGTTTTATGTTTAATAAGAGAGGGCAGATAACTTTATTTGTAATAATAGCAATAGTGATTGTTGCAGGAATTGTTATTGCTTTTGCTGTGTGGCAAGGGTGGGTTTTTTCTGGGGGTGGAAGTGAATTTGGCGAGGTTTATGATTTTTTTGATAGTTGTGTTGAAACTAAGGTTATGCAAGGATTGAAAATTGCAGGAAGTCAGGCAGGTTATATTGAAGTGCCTGAGTTTTCTCCTGGAAGTGAGTATGCCCCTTTTTCATCTCAGTTAGATTTTCTTGGAAATCCTGTTCCTTATTGGTATTATGTTTCTGGTAATGGGGTTGTTAAAGAGCAGGTTCCTTCAAAGACAAGTATTGAAAGGCAGTTGGAAGATTATTTGGATGAGCAGTTGGAAAATTGTGATTTTTCTTCTTTTAGAGAGGGTGGGAGGGATATTGATTCTGATGCGCCTAGCAGTGATGTTCGGATTTTGGATTCTGAAGTTAGAGTGAGGGTTGATATGGATTTGGGAGTTATTCAGGGAGAGGATGCTGAGTTAAGAAGAAGTCATGAGGTGAGTGTTGATAGTGATTTTGGTGAGATGTATGGTATTGCTGTTGAGATTTATGAAAAAGAGGTTGAGGATGCGTTTTTGGAAAATTATGCTATTGATGTGATGTATAATTATGCTCCTGTTACTGGGAGTGAGCTGAGTTGCAGGCCTTTGACTTGGAATCCTGAAGAGGTTGTTAGTGAGATTAAGGGTGGTTTGAGTGCTAATACTGGTTTTTTGAAAACTGAGGGAAATTATTATTCTATTGAAAATAAGGAGGAGGAGTATTTTGTTGTTGAGGGGTTGAGTTCTGATATTCCTGTTAATTTTATGTATAATCCGAGCTGGCCGACGAGAGTTGAGGTTTGGCCTGCTGAAAATGGTTTGCTTGTTGCTGAGCCTGTTGGTTTGGATGAAGGTTTGGGGATTTTAGGTTTTTGTTATGTGCCTTATCATTTTGTTTATGATATTTACTATCCTACTTTGATTCAGGTGAATAATGGCGAGGAGTTGTTTCAGTTCCCGGTTGCAGTTGTTATTGATAATAGTGTTCCTAGAGAAGCTATTGCAAGTGTAGGCATTCAGCAAGAGCCTTTGGAGGAGTTGTGTAATTATAGAAATACAGAGTTTGACGTTTATACTTATGATAATCAGTTGAGAGATATTGAGGCAGATGTTGATTTTATTTGTTTGAATCAGAGGTGTAATATGGGGAGTACTAGTGTTTCTGGAAGTGATGCTGTTCTTTCTGTAGAGTTTCCACAGTGTGTGAATGGAAGAGTTGTTGCAAGAGCTGAAGGGTATGTTCCTGGTGAGAAATTTGTTTCAACTAATTCTGAGGGAAGTACTGAGATTATTTTGGATAGATTGTATGAAATGGATTTGGAGGTTGTTGTAGGTGGTTTGGATTTGGTTGATAGGGGAGAGGGAGGAGTTGGAGTTATTACTTTTGAAAGTGAGAAATATCGGACAAGTGTTGCTTATCCTGAGCAGGAAAGTGTTGAGTTAGCTGAAGGATTGTATAATATTTCTGTTCGAGTTTTTTCAGGAAGTGATTTGAGGATTCCTGCGAGTTCTCGTCGTGAGTGTGTAGAGGTTCCTGTTGCTGGTTTGTTTGGTGCTTTTGGACAGACAACTGAAGAGTGTTTTAATGTTGATATTTCTGCGCAGACTTTGGATAATGCTTTGAGTGCTGGTGGAAAGAGAGTTGAGTTTGTTTTAGAAGATGACTTGAGGAATTCGAATAGTGTGAGGTTGAGTGTTGATTTGTTGCCATCTCCGACGAGTTTGCAGCAGTTGCAACAGAATTTTGAATTAGTTGAAAATCAAAATCTTGGAGTTACCTTTGAATGAGAAGAGGGATTTTTGTTTTAGTGTTTTTGATTTTTTTAATTGGAATTGTTAGTGGACAGACTTTTGAAGGTGAGACTCAGAGTCCTGTTTTTGAGGGTAGTAGAGGAGGGGAGTTTTCTGGAAGTTATGTTTCTTCAAATCCTCAGTATGGAAGTCCTGGTTATACAGGTGTTGGTTTTGATTATAGTGAACATAGAGAGGTTTGTCGTGAGAGGCAGGATTTTGTGATACAGGTTGCGCCTGGAGGTTGTTCTCCTGGTGTTGTGAGAAGTGATTTGCTTGCTGAACAGGATGTTCCTGTTTTTTGTCAGTTGCAGGCGACTATGATTAATCCGACTATTGAAGCTGAGAGGATTAGGGGAATGAGGTTGACTACTCAAGGGCAGAGTCCTGAAGGTGTTGCAGGGATTTCTTATTATCCTCCTAAGGTTGCTTTGAGACCTAATTCAAGAAGTCAGGGTTTTCCGTCGATAGATAATGTTGGTTATGCTGTTATTGTTTTGAATCAAAATCCTGATGAGAGTTCGATGCCTGAATTTGTGTCTGGGAATTTGACTGCAAGAATTGATTATGATGTTCCTTATGGTACAGGGTTAGGTTTGACTGAGAAAGTTATGCCTGTGTTGAGTGATGAAGAGTGGCAATTGAGGTATAAAGAGTTTGCATTTATGGATGGCAAGGGTTATTTGAGGGTTGAAGGAATTACAAGTGATAGTGTTCGGATTGGAGTTTATACTGATGTTAATCGTAGGTATGATTCTTTTGTTGTTCGGCGGGGAGGGAGTTCTGGTGAGAGTTATCTTCCTGGTTTTTACTGCAATGCTGCTTATAGTGTTAGAGTGAGAGATGTTGTTGGGCCGAGGACAAAAGCTGTTATTGAAATTGATAATAATGAGTTTGAAGGTTATAGGGGTTCGAAGTTTGAAGATGGTTTGAATTGCAGGGTGTTGAATGTTGAAAGTGGGGGGGCTGGGACAGGAAGTGTTAGTTTAAGTTGTAATGGTAAAAGGGTTGAGCTTAGTTTAGAAAGGAAGGATGTTCAGTTAGAAGTTGAAGGAGTTGTTGGTGAGTTTTCTGTTGGTGATAAAGTTATTGAAGACCACGATATTTATTTAGGATATAATGGTGTGACTAGGGAAGGTGAAAGTTTTGTTGTTTTAGTTGAGACTGATAATCTTGGGAAGGTTCAGAAAGAGGTTAATGGTTTTGGGGAGGAGGTTTCTGGAATTAACGATTTGAGTTTAGTTCAGAGTCAGGTTGGTGAGGAATACAATGCTGTTGTTTTATTTGAAGGAAGTAGTGGGGAGGTTTTTGGTGTTGGTGTTGGAGGTTCTGTTGTTTTAGAAGATAATTATGTTTCTCAGGATTTTCAATTGAATTTTGACGAGGCTGTTGATACTTATAGATTTGTTAAGAGTGATTATGGGGATTATGAGTATGAGAGGGATTTGATTTATGGGAAGAAGGCTTTGGATGATGCTATTAAGTTATCTTCTGAAACTGGGCAGTCTTTGACTTTGGATGAGTTGTATGGTGAGTATATTGAGAGCTATGGTTCTTATGCTGGGAATGAGTTAAGTGTTGCTCGGAATTTTGATACAAGTAATGCTGTTGCGAGTATTAAAGTTGATGGGTATACTCATAATATAAGGTTGAAAGAAATTAGAGAGCCTGATGTTGAAGATAGTAGTGTTGAGTTTGTTTTGAATAATGAAGTTATTACTTTAGATAAAGAGGATGAGTATTTGATTTCTCCTACTGATAGTGAAGATGGAGATATTATTCAGATGAGAGAGTTTGGAGAGGATTATGTTTGGTTAGTTGGGGATTGTGAAGGTGATGAAGATAATTTTAGTGAGAGAGTTGGACTAGGTAGAAGTGTTAGTGTTTGTGGGAATGATGTTTTTGTTAGAGATATTAATTTTAGGCAAGAGGCAGTGATTAGAGTTGATCCTGTGAATAAACATGTTGGAAGTACTGTCAATATTAGTTATTCTGTTGGTATTGAGCAGAGAGCGATTCAGTTGTCTCCTGAAAAATCTGTTGCAAGGATTGAAAGATTGAATCAGAGTATTGAGCAGTGGAATAATATTAATGAAGGTTTAGGGAAAGTTGTTGAAGGTATGAAGGCGGCTTGTTTTGCAACAAGTGCTGCTTTGCAGGTTAAGAATTTGTTAGGAGGTTTGGCAGGAGAGGCGATTGCAAGGCAGGAAGTTATGAGGGGGGAGGATGGGTGGAATCAGCTTTGTTCTGAAGCAATGGCTAATGATGGTGTTACAACTGAAAGACTTGAAAATTTGGGATTGAAGCCTGGGACTTATCAGAGTTTGGATGATTGCTTTAGGCAGAATGCAGAGGCTATTAATTCTGATGTTAATTTTTATACTGATTTGATTCAGGAGCATGATGGGAATATTAAGTCGCGTGAAGAGGCAGCTGGTGCTGTTGTTGAGAGTGGTTTGTTTGGAAGTTCTGTTGATACTCAAAGAGCTTTGAGTTCGCATTTGAGGGAGGTTAAACAAAGGTATAGTGAGGAGGGGGAGCTGAGAGTTGCTGATGCAAAAGGTGTTGAAAAGTCGATTAATGTTGGAGAGGTTGTTGAAAGTTTGAATGAGGATTTTGTTAATGTTAATGATGTTACAAAAGTTGAGTTGTTGTTAAGGGTTAGGAATAGTGATGCAAATGAAAGGTTGAAGACGATGGCTGAGAAAGAGTTGTATGGTGAGTTGGAGAGGTTGCAGGAGTATGCTAGGATTAGTGAAGGTAGTCTGGCTGACGAGGTTATTAGAGCTGCAGGACTGCCTGTTTCTCAGATTGGAATTCATAGTCAGGGCAGGACAACTGATTTTGGTGTTGAGCTTCCTTCTGCTGTTTATTCTGGAAGTAAATTGAATTCTGAATGGAAGGGTTTGGAAAGCAATACACCTGTTGAGATTGTTGTTTTAAATGGTGAGAGATATATTGTTAGTCTGCAGGATTATGGTGGGACAAATCCTCAGCAAAAGTTTGCTATTGATAGGGTGTTTGATGATGGTGGGATAGAGGTTACTAATGAAGTTAAGGAGCAGATTACTGATGCTTATGGAAGTTATTTTGTGAAGTTGGATGGTAGTTCTTATAGTAATCCTTATCAGAATCCTGAAGTTCGTTATCATGAGAAAGAGCCTTACAAAGGGATGCCTGCGCTTGTGCCTTTGGATGTTAGGGATGGATGGTATGCTGGGACTCGTCCTACTATTCCTGCTTTTGGTGAGATAAAGGCGTTTCAAGATAGTGGGATGGTTGCGAGTTTTTGGTTATGTAATGTTGGGGCGAATGGGCGTGAGGAATTTGAAGGGGGGTTGGGTGATGATATTTGTCAGCAGTTTAATGTTAATACTGGACAGGCTTTGGATATTTTTCCTGGACTTCCTCAGGGAGAGGCGAGGCTTTTAGTTGATCAGGCAAGGAAAGCGATTGAAGAGTCTGCGAGCCAGTATGGTTCTGGTGTGAGGAGGATTAGTATTTTAGGAAGGAATTATAATGTTGGAAATCCTGCGAGTTCTGCACCTGGAACAAGTTGTACTGATTTTATGTCACCTGGCGATTGTCAGATTTTGTTTAATACATGTGATCCTGTGATTTGTCCTAGTTCAAGATGTAACCTTGGAGGAAAATATTATGTTGATGATGTTGTTCAGACTGGAATTGTTGGGGGTGTTTTTATGTGTTTGCCGAATGCAAAAGAAGGAATTGCTATTCCTGTTTGTTTGACTGGAGTTCATGCGGGTGTTGACAATTTTGTTTCTATTTTAGAAGCTTCGCGAGATTGTTTGCAGGAGAATGTTGAGAGTGGAAGGTATGTTGGAATTTGTGATGAGATAACTGCAATTTATCAGTGTGAGTTTTTCTGGAGACAGGTTTCTCCTTTGATGAATACTATTTTGCCGAAGCTGTTAGAGAGTGTGACTGGGGGCGGGGTTAGAGGAGGGGGAGAGTATGCAAGTGTTTCTGCTGCTTGGGGTAATATGCAGAATTCAATTGATTTTTTTAAGAATGAGTATAGTGTGAATGCTTTGAAAGCATTTAATGCGCGTTCTACTGAAGAGGCAGGGACTCAAATTTGCAAAGGATTTGTTTCTTTGAAGTATGCTAATGAGTTTAAGACTTTAATTGAGCCTGATTCGCCTGCGCAGTTTTCTGCCTGGTTTGATGAGATTCCTCAGACAGATGCAACTGTGCCTGCTCGTTCGCAGTATAAAGTTTATTATCATATTTTTGCTGGTAATGATAGAGGAGCTTATTATAGTGTTTATTTGAAGAATTCTCCTGGGACTTCGTTTTTCCAAGAGAGTGGAAGGTTTATTGTTAATACTGGTTATATTGGAAAGGGAGAGTATGTTGATGAGGCGCGGGATTTTGTTGCAGCTTCTGGTTTTCAGGAGTTGTGTGTTCGGGTTAATGAACAGGAAGAGTGCGGGTTTCAGAAAGTTACGACTTCGTTTGCTTTGAATTATTTGGCTGATAAGTATGTTGAAGAGCAGGCGACGAATACCCAGATTACTAGTGAGGGGCAGTGTGTTTCAGGGACTCCGAGTGCTTTGCCTTTGGTTAATCCTAATTTACAGTCTGGTGTTGAGGAAGCTGTTAATCCGCAGATTTATGCTCGTGGAATTATTAGGATTTGTGCTACTGATAATCCTGGGTTGAATACTGAGCCTGATAGATGGCAGGATGTTGGTTATTGTGGGGAGCAAAAAATAAGATGTTGGATTGATAGAGAGTCTGTTTCAAATGCAATTACTGACGGACATGTTGGGGCTGTGGATAAAACTTTGGAAGAATTGGATCAGGCAGTGTTTAATGAAGTTGTTTCTGATAAGATTACTTTGTGGGATAATACTAGAGTGGCTACTGAATTGTTTAAGGAGATAAGAGATGCTGAGGGTGAGGAAAGATTGAAGTTGATTAGAGATGCTTATGAGAAGTATATTTTGAGTGATGTTCAGCAGGCAGAGATTGAGTATTTGAGGGCGGGGGCTTTTGATGCTATTGCGTGGGATGAGTATTTGGAAGTTGGTTTGTCAAAGTTGGATGGAGATATTTTGGATGATATTGAGAGTGGAAGAGTTGGGGAGGAAGAAGTTGTTGAGGAAGAAGAGGAAAAGGAGGGTGAGGAGGAAGAACTTGCTGAAGAAGTAATTGAATTTTCTCCTTATTTTAATGTCCAGTTACCTAATGGGCGTATTCTTACTTCAAATGAAGGGGATGAATTTCAAGGAACAACTTTGATTCAGTTAGCAGAGGATAGTGCTAGAGATTTTAATGTTAATCCTATTTTAATTTTTTCAATAATTCGTCAGGAGAGTAATTGGGATGATGCTGCAACATCTCCTGATGGTGCTAGAGGTTTGATGCAAGTTCTACCCTCAACTGCTAATTCAATTAAAGATGGAGAGTGTAGGGCTTATTGTCCAGATGCTAGGGATTATGATTATAGAACTCCTCGAGGAAGTTTGTATTATGGAACTTGTTATTTAAAATGTATTTATGATAATCAAGTAAAACGGAATGTAGACTTGACTCTTGCAGCGTATAATTGGGGAATTGGAAATGTTCAAAATAATTGTGCTGATTCTTTTAATAGTTGTAGAAATGTTCCTTCTGAAACAGCAAATTATGTTCCAGGTGTTAAAGGATATTATGAGCGTTATTCTGATTCTCTTTCTGTTTCTGCATAACAATTAATTTATATATTTAAAATTCTAAGGTTATAGATGGAAAAAAGAGGAATACGCGCTTTGACTTTTGTTCATGGTGGAATTTTTGCTAAATCAAAACGTGCGCAGATAACGATTTTTATTATAATTGCGGTTGTGATTGTTGCTGGAGTGATTTTGGTTTTTAGTTTGAATCCGGGGTTGAGGGAGGGGGTTGGTAAGATTTTATCTGGTGAGGTGTTTTATCCTGATGAAGTTGAGAGAATTGATGGAGAGATTGAGGGTTGTGTTTTGCAGAGTTTGAATTCTACTTTGAGGATTAATAGTATGCAAGGAGGATATTATTATGTTGATGAAGGGGTTTTGGTTGATGCTGAGTTTTTAGAAGATGTTCATAGAGTTCCTTATTATTTGGTTGATAGTGAGAGAGATATTCCGAGTGTGAATGTTCTTGAAGATGAGATTAGTTTTGGTGTTGAGAATGAGATTGAAAAGTGTTGGGTTGATTATGATAGTGTGGGGTTTGATTTTGATGTTTTAGATGCTGAGTCAAAAGTTGGTGAGGGCTTTGTTGATGTTGTTGTTTCTATCCCTGTTAGTGTGAATTTTGAAGATGAAGTTTATGTTCTTGATGATTTTGAGGCTAAAGTTGAAAGTGATTATAGGAAGTTGTATGGGTTGGCTGTTGAGGCTACGAGTATTCAGGCAGTTCGTGATGATATTTGTTTGAGTTGTTTGAATGAGATTGCGAATGAGAATGAGGTTGTTTTTAGGAATCAGGAATTTGAAGATGGAAGTTATTATATTGTTTATGAAATTCAGGAAATAAATGGCGAGGAGGTTTGGAAGTTTGCACATGTCAGGACGTAATATTGCAATTGGTTTGATTTTGGTTTTGTGTATTGGTTTTGTTTCTGCGAGTTTGATTGCTTCTATTGGACAGCAGGGGCTTAGTTTGATTAGTCCAGAGTTGGGAAGTGCTGTTAATACTGTTATTTGTGTTTCAAATCCTGCTGTTTGTATTGCTGGGAAGATTACAGGATTTATTCAAAGCAGTATGATTGAAGCTTTGCAGGAAGTTAGTCCTGAGGCGGCGCAGGTTTTAGGGGCGGTGCAGAAGGTTCATAATCAGGTTAAAAGTATTGTTGATTCTGGCGGGGAGGTTTTAGATGGTTTGCGGATTGATGATGAAAAGGGAGTTGTTGGAGGGAAGTTAAGTGTTGATGATGTGCAGGATGCGAGTGAGTTAGTTAAAGAAAAAGGTTTGGAAAAATTTGAAATTGGGAAGTCAAGCTTACTTTTTAATGAGGATGGGAGTTTTAATGTTGAGTTTGACAAAGTTAATAGTTTTGTGAAGTTTACAGATTCTTTAGGGATTGAAAGGAGTTTTGAGAATATTTTGTCTAGTAAAGAGGGAGTGCCTGCGTTTTTGAAGTTGAGTGATAAAGGAGAGGTTGTTCAGGCAGATTTTACTACTAATCTTTTGGGAGGGGAGTATAAACTTGGGGGGAAGGTTTTGAGTCTGCCTGCGAATACAAGATTGCAATATGATAAAAATAAAGGAAAGATTGAATTAGATGTGAAAGATGGGAAAGTTTCTTTAGATGATTTGGCTAAAGAAGATTTGAAAAGTGATGTTGTTGTTCGAGGGGAAAATGTTGAACTGCCTTCTGGTGAGATGATGAGAGAGGGGGAAGTTGTTTATGATGAGTTTGGAGGTTATGTTCCGAAAAATACTGAAGTTGTTATTAATGGGAAAACTATTTCTGGAGTTAATGATGTTTATTTGACTGAGCACGGAAGTAATTATGTTATTTTTGATGGTGATGGGTTTGAAGCTGTTGGGAGTGGTTTTCAAGTTAGTGTAAATCCTTTTTTGAAAGCTGATATTGATTTGCCTTCGAGAGGTTATTATCGGGTGGGGGATGAAGGGGTTGGAGATATAAATAGGTTTTTGGCTGATTATTATGGGGAGGAGGTTGAAGGAAATTTGAACGAGTATAGTGAGTGGACTAAGGATATGATTATTAAGTATCAGAGAGATAATAGTTTGCAAATTGATGGGTTGGTTGGTAAAGAGACTTTGAGTTCGATGAAAGGTTTTCCTTCTGTTGATTTGCCTTCGAGGGGTTATTTTGATTTAGAGGATGATTTGGATTCTTCTTTTGGGAGGTTTTTGGGGGTTGGAGAGATTTATGATAAAAGTGCTCAGCAGACAGTTATGGAATTTCAGGAAAAGTGGAATTCTTTGCATGAAGATGATAAGATTGTTGTTGATGGTTTGTTAGGTGGGGAGACTTTGTCAAGGATGCAAAGGGCTTATGTTAATGAAGAAATTTTTTCTGAAGAGCAACTATCTGCAAATTTACGGGAGGGTGTTGTTGAGTATGATGGTTATGCTAATGTTGAAGTTGATGGTAGTGCAGGAATTGATACAGGAAATTATGTTCTTAATTATGTTGAAAATTCTGAAGGGGTTGTGAGTGTTAGCCGTGAGTATGAGAGTTCTGATGGGAGGATTGGTGCTACGATTAAAGCAGATATTTATGAAACTAAGGTTAATTCACAGGGAATGGATTTTAAGGATAATGGGAGGGTTTCTATTGATTATGAAAAGGCTAATTATGTAAAGGAAAATTATGCTTGCAAGACTTCTGGAACTTGTGGGAAGAATGTTAGAAGGGGTTTGATTTATGGGTTGGATTTAAGTGATGAAGAATTTATTGAAATTCTTGGTAAGGACGGTTCTAAATATGGTTTTCATGCAAAAAATATTGAAGAAAGGGTTGAGATTAATGGAGGGAGTATAGGGTTGGATGTTGATGAATCGGTTCCAGGAGATATAGTTCATTTTAGTACAAGCGGGAATGAATATCGTCATGCTGCGATTGTTATTAATCCTTCTTCAAGTGGTGAGACTATGATTTATCATCAGTTTGGCAAGAATATTAAGGTTGAAAGTTTGGATACTTTTTTAGGGAAATATAATCGATATTATGTTGAGAGTGTTTCGCGTCCTGCTTATTCTAAATTGGATAAGTTTAATCCTAATTTTGATAAAGAGATTTCTGAGGATAGGCTTGTTCTTGCGAGAAATGATTAATGCGGGAGAAAGGATTCGAAAAATGATTAATGCGGGAGAGAGGGTTCGAATAAAGGACACCAAGGTTTCCTTTCATAAAACCTTCCTTTTTCATGTCGAATCCTGTTATGCGAGGGACAGGATTCGAACCTGCGTACTCACTAAGAGACGAGATTTTGAGTCTCGCGCGTTTGACCACTTCGCTACCCTCGCGTATATAAATTATAGGGGTTAAGTTTGTTTTTAAGTATATCTTTTCTTTGATTGATTGTGGTGTATGGCGGACAAAAACCGAATTTTTTCCATATTTCCTATTTTGTGATTTGTCTTTGATGTGCAGGTTTTATTTAGGTGTAGTTTTGATATATAAATTTTTAGTTTAACTGCTAGTAGATAAATTTGGTTTAAAGAAATTCCATAGATTAAGGATTATTGAGATTAGAATCATTTTATTTACTTATCTTCTTAGTGCTAGTTTTGAGATAAGCACAAGGATAATTGCGATTGCAACTATCAGTATTGCGATTAGTAAGTAGAAAATTATTTGTCCAAGGATTGTTTGTTCTGGTTGTTCTGGTGTGATTGTAAGTCCGCAGATGCCTCTGTATTCTAGGCTTGTGTGGTTGTTAAGTGTTTTAGTTCTTTGGAGTTGGTTTTTTATACATTTCCATTCTCCGTAAATTGGTGTTCTAAGTTCTTTTTCTCTTTTTTTGTCTTCTTCATTAAATATTGGTTTGTTATCATCTGTGTCTGATGTGAATGTTACTGATTCTGTTTTTGTTTGGTTTAGTGCTGAGCATGTTACTTTGAGTGTGTGGCTGCCTTCTTGGACAGAAATTGTTTCTTCGAAGTAATCTTTTAGCCCTAGATTTACTGGTTTTTCGCTGTCGATTTGATAGTAGCATGATGCTTTTACATTTGTGCTTATTTCAAGAGGTATGTTTTTTGTGTTGTAAGTTTTTGCTTCTGGATTGATTATGTTTATTGTAAGTTCTGGGTTTTTGTCTACTACGTAAAAATTAACTGATACTGGGCGTGACCAGTCAATGTCTCCAGCTGTTATTGGCTGGATTAGAATTAACATTAGTAAAATTGAGATGATAGCTTTAATTGCTTTTTTTTGTGCCATTTTTCAGTAATTACATTATTTTTAGAGAATATTTAAACCTTTCGGTATGTAGTCTTTGAGTAGTAGTTACATCTTTGGGGTGAGAGGTTTTATAACTTTGGATATCTCAATATTTTTATGGAATTAGTTACCCAACAAGAACCTATGGGTTGTGGAATTGCCTGCGTTGCAGTTGCTTTGAATAAATCTTATCAGTCAACGAAGAAATTATTTGATAATCCTGAATGTGCTTTTACAAGAGGTTATTATTGCAGAGAACTTATTAAAGTTTTGAATACTAAATTTGATGATTATACTTTTGCAAAAGTTAATAATGAAAATGAAAAATTATTAGGGAAAAATGGAACAATTGTTTTTATTGAGAGAAATAAAAATTATCCTTCAGGACATTATTTGATTAAAACAAAAAAAGGTTGGATGAACCCTTGGAGTAATTTTCCAGTTATTTCTCCTGCAAGAAGTGGATTTCAGAAAACTTTGCCTGGAAAAGCACAATGGATAATTTTTAGAAAGAAATAATTATTTGGCTTTTTTGTCGATTTCTGTGAGTTTCATTTTGTCTTCGAGTCCGAGGCGTTCGATTAGTTCTTTGTATCTGTTTCTTATTGTGACTTCGGTTATTCCTGCGACGTCTGCGACTTCTCTTTGGGTTTTCTTTTCGTCGTTGAGGAGTGCTGCGATGTAGAGTGCTGCTGCTGCGATTCCTGCAGGACCTCTTCCTGAAGTGAGCTCTTCTTCATCTGCTTTTTTTAGTATTTTGAGGGCGTGGTTTTGGGTTTTTGGTGATAGGTGGAGGATGCTTGAGAATCTTGATATGTAGTCGTTTGGTGAGCTTGGTGCTACTTTTATTACCATTCTTCTTATTATGAATCTGTAAGTTCTTCCTATTTCTTTTCTTTCTATGTCTGAAGCTTGTGCGATTTCATCTAGTGTTCTTGGGATGTTGTATGAACGGCATGCTGCGTAAATGCAGGCGGCGATTACTGATTCCATTGAGCGTCCTCTGACAAATCCTCTTTGGAGGACGAAGTTGTAAATACGTGCTGCTTCGTCGCCTACTACGTTTGGAAGATTTAGATAGGATGAGACTCTTCTTAGTTCTGCCATTGCAAGTCTTAGGTTTCTTTCAATTGAAGTTGAGACTCTTTCCTGCCATTTTTTTAGTCTTAAGAATTTTCGAGTTTGTTTTGTGTCGAGTCTGTAAATATCTGAGATTTCACCGACGTTAGTTGTTAAACCTTTGTCGAATTTTTGCATAGAAATTGGAGCGCCTCCGCGTCCTTTTTTTTCTGACTTATCGAATTTTCCTGCAGGGTCAATGCCTGTGTCAACCATTCCCTCTTCAATTAATAGTCCGCAGTCGTTGCAAATAATCTCTCCTTTTTCTTCATCATAAGTTAAATTAATGCTGTTGCATTCTGGACATCTTTTAACGTGTGACATTTTGTTTTATAAGAGTTTAGTAAAGTTTAAAAAAGAAGTAGGGGAAGGTTTTTAAAGTTTTTGGGGGTTTTGGGTTGATTAATACTTTGAAAATTGAAAAAATCATTGCAATGATTCTAGGTTTAAGAGATATATTATAATTCAAATAAGGTTGTTTTCTAAAGTTGTGATTATTGTAAAAGGTGCTTGAAGGATTATTGTAATAGTTGACAACTAAATTGATTTTTCAATTTCATTATTGAAAAGCTTGTATGATTTTTTTTCTTGATTTATCATTTACAAAAAGACCTGTTGCTATAATTATTATTGAGATAATGGCTAGTTCTTTATTTGAAGGCACGTAACTTCCAAAAGCAATTATTGATGGCAGGAGGTTTATAGCAATTAATAGATAATATCCCCCTAAGATGAATAGTGCAATAGAAATTACTTTTTGAATAGATTTTTTAGTTGAAGTTTTCATAAACTTTCTTTTTATGATTTGTTGATTTAAATATTTTATTCAACTAATATGCCCTGAACACTACCTTCCTGGCTTGGGCGGTTTGTGATTTTTGCCTTGCCTGCTTCTGTGTCGATTACTGCACCTTTTGTTAGAACGTTTTGTCTTGCAAGGAAGCGATTTGAGGGAGTTTCAAGAACGTTTTTGATTTTTACTGTTTTTGATTTTTTTGTTTTTGGGTCGATTAGGTTTATTGTTTTGGAATTTAATAAAACTGTTTTTTTGTTTCCACCCTGTGTTCTTATTGATTTACTTTTTATTTCTCCGATTTTTACAATTCGAGGCTGGCGGCTAAGTTCGTATTTTTTCTTTTTGTGTTGTTTTTTGTATTTTCCGCCTGTAATTTTTCTTCCTTTTTGCATGTTAAGATGTTTGAAAATTGGTTTAAATATCTTTCTGATTTGTTTTTTAGTTGTACGGAAAGTTTAAAAAGTTGGTTTAAGAGAAGTTGTTATGGCTAATGGCATTGAACGACCACTTGACCTTTTGAATACGTCGAAAGGTAAAGAGATTTTGGTGCAGTTGAAAAGCGACAAGCAATTAGTAGGAACTTTGCTTGCATTTGATATCCACATTAATGTGGTTTTGGATAATGCAAAAGAAATGCAAGGTAATGAAGTGAAGAGAAACATAGGGTTGACTTTTTTGAGAGGAGACACGATTGTTTTTATATCGCCTGCATCAACTGCGATGAAAGAATAGGTCCGGTTTTTTTAATTTTCATGGACACCGGTTTCTGGGGTGTCTTACATGTAGTGGATACTTTTTAGTTAATTTATTAAATGAGTTTTGCGTGTTGTTGGTATGGTAGTGCAAGACTTTGA
The DNA here is from genome assembly GCA_964534185.1 of Candidatus Woesearchaeota archaeon. Taxonomy (GTDB): domain Archaea; phylum Nanobdellota; class Nanobdellia; order Pacearchaeales; family GW2011-AR1; genus JACPLR01. Next base: position 54,040 of record CAZHOH010000003.1, read on the forward strand.
ATGGACAAGTGCGATGTTATCTGAGCAGGATATGTTTTATGCTAACATTGATAAATGGCTTCCAGACTACTGTGGAAAATTTGTTGCTGTTTATCGAGGAGAAGTTATAGCTTCTCATGAGAGTGATCCATTTCTTGCAAGGCAAAGAGCTTATGAAACTTTGAAAGTTAGTGGAATTGAAGGTGCTGGCAAATTATTTCCTGTTCCTGTTGTTAAATGTGAGCAGCAGCGAGAAAAGAGTTCTATTGAATTTGCTTTAGGATTTAGTGAGCTGTAAAGTAAACGTCAGGCAAAGGATAAATTTTTAAGATGAGAATCTTTTGAGACAATTATTATGATTAAAGAAAAATTACTTTCAGAAGAATTTTACAAAAGAAAAACAGAAGAAGTTGCTCAAGATTTGCTTGGGAAAATATTGATTAGAAGAATTGAAGGTAAAAAGTTACTTGGAAGAATTGTAGAAGTAGAGGCTTATCTTGGAGAATACGATAAGGCGGCTCATGCTTCTGCAGGAAAAACAAAAAGGACTAATGTTTTATATGGCTCTCCCGGTCACGCATATGTTTTTAGTTTAAGAGCATATCATTGCTTGAATGTGGTGGCAGAGCCCACAGATTCTCCAGGTTGTATCTTGATTAGGGCACTTGAACCACTTAATCATCACGATTATTTAAGAAAAAATAGAAGAAAAAGCAAAAGCTCTAAGATAGAAGAATTATGTAATGGTCCAGGAAAACTTTGTCAGGCTTTTAGAATTAATCTGAATCAATATGGGGCAAATTTGAGAAATTTAGAGTCAGAACTATACATTATTGATACTTTTAATGAATCCCCCTTTGATATCTTAGTTACAAAAAGAATAGGAATAACAAAACATGCAGATTGGGAACAAAGATATATCATTAATGGAAATCCTTATGTTTCTGGGAACAACAAAACTAATGTTGGTAAAATCCTAAAACGATCATAGTTTCCTCACTCACTTCCTCTAGATTTTTGTTTTCAGTATCAATCACAGAGATTCTACTTGGAAATCTATTTGATATAATATCATATTGCTCGGCAACTCTTTTTTGCAATTTCAGAATATCATATTTTGACTTTTTTATTTTTGCAGATCTTTCAGTTACTCTTTGCATAGATATTTCAGGATCGACCTTGAAAATAAATGTTTTATCTGGTTCTAACAAAAGTCCCTTATTAACTAGAATTTCATGTTGGGAAATTAGATAATCAAGAGCCTTCATTTCATTACCAAAATATTCAGATAGTCTAATACTCTGATAAGCAAACCAGCTGTCATGAAATCTATCTGCTATAACTATATTTCCTTGATCTAAAGCAGGCTTTATTCTCCTCCTAGAATTATCTACTCTAGAGGATAGCAAAAGCAGGGCTTCGCTTAGTTTATCTATTCTTTCTGACCTCTCAAAAATATTATATAGGTCTGCCCAAGGATTAATTTCCCTTACAGGATCTCTTGTGAGATATGGAGTTTTTCCAAATCTTATTACTTCATCAGCAATTTTTTTAGCAATTGTTGACTTTCCTGTTCCATCTATTCCTTCAAGACTTATAAAATCATATTTCATAAAAATCATATTTCATAAAAATCATATTATAATAACATTTATAAATATTTGTAACTCCAGAGTTACATGAGTTACCAACCAGATGAAAAGATTATGAAAGAAGCAATAAGAATGGCCTATCTTGCAAGAGGAAAGGGGGATTATGCTATTGGGGCTTTAACTGTAAAAGATGGGAGAATATTTACCTTTGGAGAAAATAGAGTAAAAATAGACAATGATCCTACAGCTCATGCTGAAATTGTAGCGATAAGAAAAGCCACAAAGATAGTTAGTTCAAGACACTTAGAGGGAATAGTTCTTTATTCAACTCACGAACCTTGTCCTATGTGCACCTCAGCAGCGATTTGGGCAAAAATGGATGGTATTGTTTCAGGAACATATATAGAAGACATGGCATCATATAGAAAATCTCATCCAAGTAGCCAATGGTTGTGGAGAACCATAGATGTTCCTCCTAGGTACATTGTAGATAATACAGAAGAAAACATGTTTTTAATAAGGGGATTTATGAGGGATGAGTGTTTAAAATTATTCTATTCTTCTTAATTAATTCAATTTCATTAGAAAAATCTGATTCCTTCTTTTCCCATTCCTCATCAAATCTTTTTATAACTCTTATAGGTTTCTTGATTTTTATAGAATACAAAATCTCTTCTATTGTCCCTCTAGACAATCCAAAAAGCCAGATTTCATCACATATGTTAATTAGCTTCTTACAATACTCCATCGTTTCTTTTCTACCAATAACTCCAAACTCAAAACGTTCTAGAGGAAATGCTAATAGAGGGTTAAGGGGTGCACAATTTTTAGATCCTATATAGTCCATAATAGATCTAGATTTTTCATACATTCCTGAAGGTATTGCGCAATAGATTAATTTCATGTAATATTATAAATCAATTAAGTTTATAAATTTCATTCTTTTTAGGAACTTTATGGAAATAATATTCGCAACTGGAAATGAAAGCAAGATAAAAGAAGCATCTCATATACTAGGATTTGAAGTCAAGGGAATAAAGATAGATATTCCCGAAATTCAAGACATTGAAGTAGATAATATTATAGAACATAAAGTCAAAAAAGCATATGAAATAGTAAAAAAGCCAATCATAATTGAAGATACGGGGCTTTATTTTGAGGCGATGAATGGTTTTCCTGGGGCTCTTATTAAATGGGTTTTAAAATCTGTTAATAACGAAGGAGTTATAAAGATTCTTAAAAATATGGAACATTCAAGGGCATATGCAAAAACAAGCATAGGTTATTTTGACGGAAAAGAAATTCATATATTTAGTGGAACAATAAAAGGAGAAGTCTGTCAAGAACCAAGAGGAAAAAACGGATTTGGCTGGGACATGATTTTTCAGCCCGAGGGATATAATAAAACTTTTGCCGAGATGAGCGATGAAGAAAAAAACAAAATTTCTATGAGAAAAATTGCTTTTGAGAAGCTGAGAGAATTTTTGAAAGAATTAGAGTAAAGAATAAAGACTGGGAAATTAGACTTTTATGAGATGCTTAAAATCCTTTGGGCAAAATTCTCATACACTAAGTCTAATCAAATTAAGCCATCTGTTTTCTCCCAATTCTAGATTAACTCCTGCTCTTTCAGAAGGAACTTCATCGGTAGTAGAATGATTTTCTATAAAGTTATGTTGGATAACAATAGCAGTCATTAAGATTGGAGCAGACCACAAAGCTTTCAATCCTCTAAAATCTATAACTCTATCTTTTATTTTCATAAAGACAGTTTCAATTCTGTAATTATGTATCTTTGTTTTTCTTACATTTTGGATTTTATGTTCAATAGTCAGACCACCTAATTTATTGGAATAAAAGAGTTTTCTAAATGCTCTCGGATAGAAAACTCCTGCATCCGTTTGAATATATTTTGGCTTTCCTTTACCTATGAAATGAGGTATTTTATTCCGGTTGTTATAATAATTGAATTTATTTTATTCCGGTTGTTGGTTAATAGGGTTTTTGATATACCTACAAGTTTGGGAAAATCTTTTTTGATTGTTTTGGGTGCGAATATTGTAACATCTTTAATCGGTATATTTATTCCTATTGCTGATTTTTCTTTCAATTTATTTGTATTTCTTTTTGCTGGAACCCTTGTAATTGAATGGTTGTTTTTTGTTTTATTCTTTTGGAAGGCAAATGTGAAGAGATTAAATCTTTTGTATATTTCAATAATTATTAACTTTGCGAGTTATTTACTTTTGTATGTGGTTTTTAGATTTTTTGCTTATACTTAGTTAATTTATTAAATGTGGTTTGCGTGTTCTTGGGATGGTAGAAGTTGTTTTGCTTGGGAGTGGGAGTGCTGTTCCGACTGCTAAAAGAAACCATATTGGAATTTTTATGAAGTATGGAGCTGAGGCTATGTTGTTTGATTGTGGCGAAGGAATTCAGAGGCAGTTTAGGAAAGCTAAGATAAATATGTCAAAACTTACTCGGATTTTTATTACTCACTGGCATGGAGATCATGTTTTAGGAATTCCAGGATTATTACAGAGTCTTCATTTTAATGGTTATTCTCGGAAATTGAAAATTTATGGGCCTGTTGGAACTAAAAGATATTTAGAAAAGATGCTGGATTTGTTTGATAGTATTGGTGGGTTGGATATTGAGATTAATGAGGTGTCTGGCGGGAAGGTTGTTGATAAAAAGAATTTTGAAGTTGTTGCTAGAGAAGTGAAGCATGGAAGTAAATGTTTGGCTTATTCTTTTGTTGAAAAGGATAGACTAAGGTTGGATAAAAGGAAGGTGAAAGGTTTGCCCCATAGTCCGAAACTTGCTTTGTTGCAACAGGGGAAGAATGTTGTTATTGAGGGTAAAAAGTTGAAAGCTAAGGATGTGACATACGAGGTGAAAGGTAAGAAGGTTTCGATTGTTTTAGATACTGCTTATTTTAAAGAGCTTGCGAGTTTTGTGAAAGGAAGTGATTTGCTTATTATTGAGTCTACTTATTTTGATGAGGAGGATTTGGCTAAGGAGTATAAGCATATGACTGTTGGCGAGGCTGTTGGTATTGCTAAAAGTGCAAAGGTTGGGAAGGCAGTTCTTGTGCATATTAGTCAGAAGCATGCCGCAAATGAAAAAGAGATTTTGAAAAGTGCCAAAGCGAAATTTAAGAATGTTGTTCTTGGGAATGATCTTGATAAGTTCGAGGTTTGATTTTTTGCTCGTTGATTAGTTCAAAACGTTTATATAGGGATTTCTTTTTGATAATTTTAAGGACTCGTAGCTCAGCCTGGATAGAGCGATAGCCTTCTAAGCTATAGGTCGCAGGTTCGAATCCTGTCGAGTCCGTTTTATTTTAATAGAAGGAAAGAATTAATGCCTGTATTATTCCGATGATTAGACCTAAAACTGCTCCTGAAAATTGGATGAATTTTAGTTCTTTGTTTGCTACGTTTTCGACGATGTTTTGGATTTCTTGGTTTGACATTTGCGAAACTTTTTTTGATATTTCGCTTTGGATGTAGTTTGTTATTTGTTTTCCTATGATTGGGGTTTTAGAAAGTTTTTCGATTTTTGGAGGGAGTATGGAGAGACTGGCTTGTGCGATTTTTTCTGCGAGTTTTTGTTTTCTTCGTGGGATTAATCCCTGAATTCCTAAGACTTTTTTTTGCGGAATGAAAAGAAGTTTTATTGCTATGTAATTTGTGAGCCAGCCAATTATTAGTCCGGTTAGTGGGAGGATGATGAAAAGTTTTAAGTCTAGCATTTTATTGTGAGTGTTTATTGATTAAAAAATGTTTGTTTTAGAAACATTAAATTTATTAACTTTAGTTTTGTGAGATTATTATGGATTATAGAAGTAATATTTCTAATAGGGTTTTTTATTCTCCTGCTGATGAAGGAGGGGGTTTTTCACATCAATCATTAAGAGAGCAACAATATAGTGTGGAAGAAGAATTTTTTGGATATTATCCTGAATCTGGACAAAAAGAAATACCTTTGAAAGCCTTGGATGATATTGGAGGTATACAGCGACTAAATGCTCATGTAAGGGAGGTTGCTATTGGAGAAGCAATTTCTGCCCAGCGATTATCTAACTTACGTTTTATTGGATAAATCTGCTTTGAATTTAATTTGTTTTAGAAAGGTATTTTTTTAATTGGATTGTATGCCCAGTTTCTTAGTGAGATGTCTCTTTTGCTTAATGGGATTTCTTTGCTGACGTGTTTTCCGTTTTTTGCTTTTTTCATTCTTGCATTGAATGAAATTGTTTTTTTAGCATTTTTGATGTCTTGTGAAGTCCATTTTGATTTTGGTTTTTTTAGTAGTTTTAGATTTCTGTTTATTGGTGCTCTTGAAAGGCTTGCTTTTTTTGACCAAGGATTTGCAGCCCATTTTTTTAATTGAGAGTAAGTCATGTTTACTGAGTTCTTGTATTTTTTGTAAATTTTGTCCAGCTCTTTTTCCATTTTATTATATGTCTTTAAGAGTTAAAAATGTTTGTTTTAGAAACACTTAAATAAAATTTTTACTTTTTTTGATTATGAAATTGAGAGTTGTGGTTGTTTATGGTTCTGTTCGAGATGAAAGGCAGGGCATTAAAGCTGCGAAGTTTGTTGTTAGGGCTTTGAAAAAGAGAAAGCATGATGTTGATTTTATTGACCCGCTTGTTTATGATTTGCCTTTGTTAAAGAAGATGTATAAGAGTTATGAAAAAGGCAAGGCGCCTGAGGTTTTGGAGAGGTTGTCTGAGATTTTTAAGAATGCAGATGCGGTTGTGGTTGTGAGTGGAGAGTATAATCATAGTATTCCTCCTGCTTTGTCTAATTTGCTTGACCATTTTTTAGAAGAGTATTCTTGGAAGCCGTCTGGGATTGTTTGTTATTCTGGTGGGGGTTTTGGAGGGGTTCGAGCTGCTATGCAATTGAGAGCTATGCTTGCAGAAATGGGAATGTCTTCTATCCCAAGTATTATGTCTGTTCCAAATGTTAAAGATAGTTTTGATGATGAAGGAAATCCAAAAGATAAAGAGTATAATAGAAGAATAAAGAAGTTTTTAGATGAATTGGAGTGGTATGCTAAATCTTTGAAAGTGCAGAGGAAAAAAGGAGTTCCTTATTAGCATACAAAAAAATAAATATTCTTTTTGTTTTATTTTTCTATGGTTTGGGGTTTGTCTTCTGCTGAAAGAGATATTGTGAAGGATTTAGCTTATGTTTTTTTGGTTAAGCGTGTTTTTGAAAGAGAGGGATTTTTTAGTAGAGAGATTTTTGATGGTGAGAGGGCACATATTACAAAACAAGTAGATGTTGGTTCTAATGAAGAGGTTTATCATACTTATTGTGGTTCTGAGTTGAAAATTGATGAGGATTCTTTGCCCTTTGAAGCAGCTTTTAGAGAGGTTGTTTTGAAAGGAGTTTATGTTTGTCCGCATTGTGTTAGGAGCTATATTAATCTTAATTCGTTCAATTTATAAATATTGGATTGCTTTATTTTTGATGCAAGGGGTGAGAAGGTTAGAGCCGAGAGTTAGCAGGAAGCAAGTTTATAATCAAGGTTATGTTATAACTGCCATTGTTTTTGGTTTGGTTTTTATTGGGGTTTTTGCTTTTGCAGTTTATTCTCTTGGGTTGAATGGGGTGCTGGCTTTTGTTCTTGGAGTTAGTATTGTTGTTATTTATGCTGTGCTTTTATTTTTTCTTTTAGAGCCGAGTTTGATGACTGAAGTTGTTAATCGGGAGATTCGGGAATTTGAAAAGCCGGTGATTAAAGAGGTTATTAAGCCAGTTGAAGTTGTTAAGACTATTGAAAAGCCGGTTGTTAAGTATGTTGACAGGCCTGTTTATGTTCCAAAGCCGAGGAAGAAGACTAAGTCGGTTCACTATAAATTTGTTGGAAGTTCAAATACAAAAGTTTATCATTCGACTCGTTCGCGTCTGGCGCGTTTGATAAAGTATAGCAATAGGGTTTATGGTAATACTCATGAGTTTTTTAAGGCGAGAGGTTTTCATCCTGCGAAGCATTTGATTGATAAGATGTCTAATGAAAAAAGGAAGAAGGCATTGAAGAAGTATAGGCAAAGGAAAAAGAAAGAAAAGAATTCTGGATAAGATTTAAATAAGAAGTATAAGTCGTATTTTTATGCGGGGGTGGCACAGCGGCTACTGCGTTCGCCTGCAGAGCGAATTTTCCCGGGTTCGAGTCCCGGTCCCCGCTTATTGTCTTCGGAGTTTTTTCTTGTAATGTTTTTCAATTCCTAAAAGAATTGCTGCTAGAATTATAATTCCAAAAATTGTGTAGATTGTTTTGTTGTTTGCGATTGTTTGTGTGAATGTATCTTGGAGGTTGATTACTGAACTTGTTATGACTTGTGTGTTTTCTAGTGGGAGAATTATTGCTACTAGAAGGGTTATGAAGATTAGGAAGATGAATAAATGAATGTGGTGTTTCATGATTTTATTAGGTTTTTGATTTATTTAAATATTGTTAAATGTTGGAAAAAATATAAAAAAGAGTTTCTGTTATTTATATTATGAAAGTTAAACTCATTAGGTTAGAACAAGAGAAATCAGATCTTTTTGATGTGGAGAATTCAATAAATAAGGAGCTTGAAATTTTGATTTCTAAAAATCCTCAGATTAAGGATATTAAACTTAGCGTTGTTAGAGATGTTCCTCCAGAGCATGAAACATCCAAATCTTATGCTCTTACTGTAATGATAATTTATGAATGATTTTAATTTTACATGAATTTTTATAGTTTTAAATTATATAAATTTAGTAAATAGAAATTATAAAGATAAAATTTATTTTTTATAGGTTTTCTTTTATTTTTGATATTATGGCTTGAAAGACTTTATCATTTACTTGTTTATCCTTTAGTCTGTCATAATGATATCCAAATTTTTCGTCAATAAATTTCTCACCCATATAAAACACAGGCTTTCTATATCTAGGTCTAAAATGAAAATGAACATGGGGTTTAGGATTTTTTATTTTTGGTTTAAACGCATTATTCATTAAACAAGACCAGTTAAACATTTCTGCTTCAAATGATTTTTTTAGAGCCTTTTCTAATTTGATTATTATGTTTTTGTGTAAATCTTCCCATTCTTTAGGGGTAAGATGGGAAAGTTGGCCGCAATCTCTTTTGATGTCAATAACGCATCTCCCTATTTCATATTGGTTATCAGCTAATTTAACAATCCAGTACTTTGTTTCATAAATAACGTTATCTTTCATATTATTCAACTAAGGGTATTGTAATTTAAGTTTTTTATGGTTCTTGTTAGTAGGAAAATATTTAAGTTTGATTGTTTTTGTTTTATTATGGTAATTGAGATTATTGATAGTTTTTTGTCTGTGATTTTGTTAGTTGGATTTTTTGTTTTTGCAGGTTATCGGTTTAAGAGGATTCGTGAGCTTAGGAAGAGGTATAAGACAAGGCAGAGGGCGTTTTATTTTATAGAATGAAGATTTATACAAAGTATCTTAATATGAGGACTAAAGAAAGGATTGAGTTTGTTAATTTGACTTCTGATGTGGCAAAGATTGTGCGTGAGTCTGGGGTTCGTGCTGGAATTGTGTTGATTAATCCGATGCATATAACTGCTTCAATTTTTATTAATGATAATGAAAGTGGGTTGATTTCGGATTTTAAGGATTGGCTTTCAAAATTGGCTCCACAGGATTTTGATTATAAGCATCATCAGACTGGAGAGGATAATGGGTTTGCGCATTTGTGGAGGACGATTATGGGGCGGGAGGTTGTTGTTAGTGTGAGTGGAGGTGAACTGGATTTTGGGCCGTGGGAAGAAATTTTTTATGGAGAGTTTGATGGGAAAAGGGATAAGAGAATTTTGATTAAAGTTATGGGGAATGATTAGTATAGGTAATTTTATATAATTTAATTGTTAATGATTTTTATGTATGATTCAAAAAAGGCGCATTATCTTGTTGCTACTGTGATTTTGGTGAAGGATGGGAAGTTTTTGATTACAAAGAGAGCGCCGACTGAAAAAGCTTTTCCGAATCTTTGGACTGTTCCTGGCGGGAAGATTGAAACTGATGATTATGTTAATCGTCCTAAAGATACCTCTGCTCATTGGTATAATATTTTTGAAGATGCTTTGAAGCGCGAGGTTAAAGAAGAGATTGGTGTTGATATTAAAAATGCCCAGTATTTGACGAGTCTTTCTTATATGCGTGAGGATAATATTCCTACTGTAATTCTAAGTTTTTTCTCAGATAGTCATGAGGGTGAGATTAATCTTTGTCCTGCACTTACTGAGCATGCATGGGTTAGTCTTGAAGAAGCGAAAAATTATGAATTAATTGAAGGAATTTATGAAGAGTTGGAAATGCTTGACAGGGTTTTGAAAGGTATGGGGGCGGGGGTTTGGGAAAAGAATTCTTAATAAAATTTAAATAAGGTTTGTAGTTAGTAATTTTATGTATATTGCAAAGCAGAATGTTTCAGGGAGGGATTATTTTTATATTCGGAAAAGTGTGCGTGAAGGTGATAAAGTGAAATCGAAAATGGTTGCTTATGGTGGGAAGACGTGGGAGGATGCTGAGGAAAAATTGAGGGAGTTGGAGAAGGGGGATGATTTTGAAGAGATAAAAATAAGTATTGAAGAGCTTGGGAGTTTTTGTAAGAGGAAAGGTTTTGTTTATCCGTCTGGAGAGTTGTATGGGGGTTTGGGAGGTTTTTGGGATTATGGTGTTTTGGGTGTTGAGCTTAAGAATAATATTAAAGGAGAGTGGTGGGGTTTTCATGTTAGGCAGAGAGATGATATGGGGGGGATTGATGGGGCTATTGTGACTAATCCAAAAGTTTGGGAGGCTTCTGGACATGTTGGGAGTTTTGTTGATGTTGCAGTTGTTAATAAAAAGACAGGTGAGAAATTTAAGGTTGATAAGCATGAGGTTGCAGAGTATGAAGACAATGATGATTTTGAAGTTAGAGGAGAGTTTAATCCAATGTTTACCACTAAAGTCGGTCCTGTTGAAGAAGATAGTTTGAAAGCTTATTTGAGGCCAGAGACTGCTCAGTTGATTTTTGCGAATTTTAAGAGTGTTTGGGAGAATGCGCGTTTGAAATTACCTTGTGGTATTGCACAGGTTGGAAAGGCGTTTAGGAATGAAATTTCTCCTAGGGAATTTATTTTTAGGAGCAGGGAGTTTGAACAGATGGAGATTGAATATTTTATTGCGCCTGATGCGGATTGTCCTTATATTGAAGATGTTAAGGGAACTAGTGTTGAGATTTATAGTGAGGAAATGCAGAAGGCAGGTTTTGAAAAAGGAGATGTTATGGATATTTATGATGCGTGGAAAAATGGAGTAATTAAAAATCCGTGGCATGCTTATTGGATTAGTGTTGAATTGGAATGGTTTTTGAAACTTGGAGCTAATAAAAATAAGTTTAGGGTTAGGCAGCATGTTTCTGATGAGAGGTCTCATTATTCTTCTGATACGTGGGATTTGGAGTTTGAGTTTCCGATGGGTTGGAGAGAGTTAGAGGGTTTTGCTGATAGGAGTGATTATGACTTGAGACAGCATGAGAAATTTAGTAAAAAGAGTATGGAGGTTGATGATCCTAAATATGGGAAAGTTGTGCCCCATGTTGTTTGCGAGCCGTCGTTGGGTGTTGAAAGAGCTTTTTTGGTTTTTATGTTGAGTAGTTATACTTATGACTCTAAAAGAGATAATGTTGTTTTGAAACTTAATCCTAAGATTGCACCTGTGAAAGCTGCTGTTTTTCCAATTATTAAAAAGTCAGAGTATGAAGAAATTGCTGATAAGATTGTTAAGGATTTAAGGAAGAAGTGGAATATTGTTTATGATAGGTCTGGAAGTATTGGTAGGAGGTATGCGCGAAATGATGAAATTGGGACACCAATGTGCATAACTATCGACGATAAAACTCCTGAAGATGATAGTGTGACAATTCGTGACAGAGATAGTACTAATCAGGTTAGGGTTAAGATTAAAGATTTGAAAAAGGTAGTTCAGGGGGTTGTTGATGGTAAAAGTCTGTTGAAATTTGGGGAGAGGGTTGAAACGAGGGTTAAAGAATAATTATAAAAAATAAAAATAAAAAAGAAAATTATGAAGGTTTACTTCTTTTTCTTTTTAGCAGCTTTTTTCTTTGCCATTTTTTCGGCTCCTCCTTGTAGTATTATGATTATTTATCGAAGAGAAATAACGATTTTTAAATTTGCTTTTCATTTAATTTATAGTTTATTGCTGTTTAGTTTATAAATTTATCTTGTCTTTTTTGAAGGACAGCATTAGTGTAGGAAATTTTTTTTGGGAAATTTTTATAAACGATATATCTTTGTGTTTTTTATGGTAGAAGATTGTGTGTTTTGTAAAATTGTTCGCGGAGAAATTCCTGCTGAGAAATTTTATGAGAGCGATAATTTTATTGTTATTCCTGATGCACATCCTGTTGTTAAAGGACATATGCTTGTGATTCCGCGGAAGCATTTTGTTACTTTGATTGATTTGCCTTCGAGTCTTGGTGGGGAGTTGATTGGTGTTGTGAAAGAAGTTGCGGGCAAGAAATTAAAAGAAGAGTTTGGAGGATTTAATATTGTCCAGAATAATTTTAGGGCGGGCGGGCAGGTTGTTAATCATGTTCATGTTCATTTAATCCCTCGTAGGGAGGATGATGGGGTTAAGGTTTTGGAGTAAAATAAAAAAGGGAATTTACATTCCTATTGCAATATCATACCAGAAGTCGCGGTCTTTTTCTTGGCTTTTTATTTCAAAGCCAGGAGCAAGAGTGAAGATTGTTCATACATTCCAGAAACTGGATTGTATTCGTATTTAGTTTGTTCTTTTTCTTTTGTTTGGTATTTTTCTTCCATTTTGTTTGCTCCTATTTTTAATTGAATTATTTAGGCTTTGGTAGTTTAAAAGAATTATTGTAATTATGCCTGCACTGAGGATTGAACTAAGAACCACCTGCGGGTTCTTAACATCTCCTGCAACCAATCGATCCTTTTTATGCCTGCACTGAGGATCGAACTCAGGACCTCGAGCTTATGAGACTCGCGCTCTAACCAACTGAGCTATGCAGGCCTTAGATTTGGTAACTTTGAATGTTTAAAAAATGTTTGGGTGAAGTTTTTATAGTGTGTTGCTTTTGATTGTTTATGGGATTAGAAGAGTATGCTTTGAAAGATGGAAAGAAGATAGAAGTTAATGAAGAAGGGGTTGTTTTGCTTAGTGAACGGTATAAAGTGAAGTTAAAGAATTTTTATTTGCCGGCAGGGATGAGTCCTGAGCAGGCTTTGTCAAAACTTTATCGAAAGGCTAGGGAGGATAAAAGACATAAATATGTGTTCCATAACAATTCTATTGAGGCTGCTAAGAGGTTGGGTTTTATTCCATATAATCTTTATCTTATATAATTTCTACTAAGAAAATAAAAAGAGTAAGAAATAAAATAAAAGTTTTTACAAAGGTAATTACTTGTTTAGAGAAATGTCGATTGTTGATACACTGATGTCTTTGCCTTCATCGTTTTTGAACGAGTCTGTTCCGATTTGTATGGCTTGTTTTAGGTCAGCGTTTTGATTTTGCTGGTATCTTTTCTTTGATACTTCAGCAACATCGACACCCCTAGAAATGAATTTTCCTCTTGCCTTGATAACTGCAGATTGGTTGTTTTCTAACTGCATCATTGTTGCAGTAACATACTTCATAAAAGGCTTGTTGCCTATGAAGACTTCATTTGTCTCAGATTTCTTTTCTGCAGTTGGCTGTGTTTCTTGGGTTTGTGTTTCTTCTGCCATTTTCACTGTTTATTTATTTTTGAATGTTTTTCACTCTTTTTAAGTCTTGTGATGTATCCTGCAATTTTGTTTCTTGTTCTTTTGTCAGGGAGTTCGAAGTGTTTTAGTATGTTTTTGTTGTTATCAAATTTATTTGTGAATTCTTTGCCCTCTTCGACTAGTTTTTTTGCTGTTCTTTTGATTATTCCTGAGGATATTCTTCCCATATTAGTTTAATTTGGATAGTGTTTTTAAATGTTTCTTCTGAAAAGTTTAAATAATTTCAAATTGTATAGTTTTATGATTGGAAGGAAGAAAACTAAGAAAAGTGTTAAGTCTAAGAAAACTGTGAGAAAGTCTGTTAAAGGTTCTGGTAGGAAAAAGATTCGGGCTGTTTTTAGTGGCGATAGTATTGTGAGTGGGTCGAAAGAGGCGCGGGACTTGTATGGGAATAGGTTATTTGGAGAATATATTCAGAAAAAGGTGAGTTATGCTTTTGCTGAGGCTTTGTATTTAGTTGATAAAGGGAAGATGGAAGTTTTTGTTAATTCGCGGAAGCTTGGTTTTAATGAGTTGGTTGATAAGTGTAATCGTATTGATAAGAAAGCTAAGATAAAATATATTGCTTATTCTGATTTGAGAGATAACGGGTATTTGCCGAAGACAGCGTTGAAGTTTGGGGCGGATTTTCGGGTTTATGATAAGGGTGATAAGCCAGGGAAGGCGCATGCTCGGTGGATTTTGTATGTTGTTTCTGAAGAGCAGGAAATGACTTGGCATGATTTTTCTGCTAAGAATCGGGTGGCGCATTCTACAAAAAAGAATTTGTTGGTAGGGGTTGTTGATTCTGAGGGGGATGTTACTTATTATGAGGTTCGGTGGATGAAGGTTTGATTTCACAATAAAACTTATAATCTTTGTGTTGTTGTGTTTTTAATGGAGCAGTCTAGGAGCCAGAATCTTGAGAATAGTAAACAGAAAATTATGAGTTTTATTAATAGTAATGGGCCGAGTGTGCCTGTTCGGATTTCTCATCATCTTGGTATTGATTCTATCCTTGCGAGTGCGTTTCTTTCTGAGCTTTTGAGTGATAAGAAACTGAAGATTAGCAAGATGAAAGTTGGAAGTTCTCCTTTGTATTTTATTCCAGGGCAGGAGATGAAACTTGAGAATTTTACAAATTATCTTTCTGGAAAGGAGCGGGAGGCTTTTGATTTGCTGAGGGAGAAAAAGGTTTTGAGAGATGATGTTCAGTATCCTGCGATTCGTGTTGCTTTAAGAGGAATTCCTGATTTTGCATTTTCTTTTAGGCAAGGGGATGTTATTTACTGGAGGTATTTTAGTGTTGGTGAGCAAGAGGTTATTGGGATGATTCGTGGAGATGAGCCAAAAAAAGAGGAACTTATTGAGCGGGGTATTTCGACTGATTATCAGAAAAATCATTTTCCTGTTTTAGGAGGGTATGAGGTTGCTAGAGGGCAGACAGAGTTTATTCAGCCGAAAGTTGAAAACGAGGTTAAGAAAGAGGCTGTTGAAAATTTGAAAGCTGAAAGTTCTTATGGTGGAGAAAAGAATGATGAAAAAGGCGAGAGTGAAGAGAAACCTTTGATTAGTGTTAAACAGAAAAAAGGGGGAAAGGTTAAAGAGAAGTCTGATTTTGTTGCGGGTGTTGAGAATTTTTTAGAGAAGAATGATTTTTTTGTTCATAAGGAAATTGGTTTTAAGAAAAGAGAGTATGAGGCGCATGTTAAAGTTGATTCTCAATTGGGCAAGATGATGATGTTATGTCTTGCTAAGGATAAGAAAAGTGTTACTGAAAATGATTTGATGATTGCTTTGCAAAGGGTTCATGATGAGAAGATGCCTGTGCTGATTGTTTCTCCGGGTGAGTTGAATAATAAGGCTGAGGTTAAAATGGGGGAGTTGGGGGGGTTGGTTTTTTTTAAGAAGTTGGATTAAGTGATTATTTGTATATTACTGTTGATGTTCTTGCGAACATATCCCACGGATTTGTGTAATTTTCTGTTGAAACAAATGCCCCTCTTACATCAGATTCATCACCAGAATATGCTTCGCCTTCTATTAATCCTGGATGAAACGGTAAAAGTTTTTCAGCTCTTGATTTTCCAAGATTTTCTACTAAAATTTGGCGTTCTTCTTGAGTTAAATTTCTTTCTTTCATTTTATTTTATGCAATAAGTTTCTATATAAATCTTTTGATTTATGAAAGATGAGAAATTTTAAATAGAATTATTTGTTTAGTTATTTATGAAAAAGAGGATTAGTTTTTGGTATTATGTTGTTTGGGTTTTAGGAATTATTGCAATTGGGTTGTTAGTTTTTGGGATAATTCGCGCTTTGGTTCAGTAAATGAAACCTGGAGATATCTTTTCATTATTTTCTCATGCTATAAATTTTTTGATTTTTATTTATTTTATTATTTTTTTGTTAAAGTTGAATGCTCTTGATTTGTTTGGTTTGTTGATTAGTGCTTTTGGTTTATTTGTTTCTCTTATTTCAAATATTATTTCTGTTTTTGATAGATATGGATAATTGAAAGATGAGAAATTTTAATACATGAAAGGAAACCTAAGGTTTCCTCTCTCACACCTTCCTAAAGGTACTTGCTACGCAAATTTTTATAAATAATCTAGTTGTGTGTTTTTTATGGTAGATATTGATTTTTCAAAAATTGATAAGAAATGGCAGGAGAAGTGGGAGTCTGAGAAAGTTTTTGAGGTTGAGGATTCTGGCTCTGATAAGTTTTATGTTCTTGAGATGTATCCTTATCCTTCTGGTTCTGGATTGCATATGGGACATGCTTTTAATTATGTGATTGGAGATGTTCTTGCGCGGTATAAGACTTTGAAAGGTTTTAATGTTCTGCATCCGATGGGTTATGATAGTTTTGGACTGCCTGCTGAGAATGCTGCGATTAAAGCAGGAAGTCCTCCTAGGGAATTTACTGAAGAGGCTATTGAAAATTTTGAAAGGCAGCAGAAAGCTCTTGGTTTGAGTTATGATTGGAGTAGGAAATTGATGAGTCATGATCCTAATTATTACAAATGGAATCAGTGGATTTTTTTGAAGATGTATGAGAAGGGTTTGGTTTATAAGAGGAAGGCGAAGGTTAATTGGTGTTTGAAGTGTAATAGTGTTTTAGCTAATGAACAGGTTCATAATGGGAGGTGCTGGAGACATAGTGATACTGAAGTTATTATTCGGGATTTGGATCAGTGGTTTTTGAAAATTACAGATTATGCAGATGAATTGTATGAAGATATTGAGAAACTGAACTGGCCTGAGAGGATTAAGGCGATGCAGAGAAATTGGATTGGAAAAAGTCATGGAGTTGAGATTGAGTTTGATGTTGAAGGTGAGAAGTGGAAAGTTTTTACAACGCGTCCTGATACGATTTATGGTGTGACTTTTATGGTTGTTTCTGCGCAGCATCCTGAGTTGATGGATTTAGTTAAAGATGAACAAAAGAAAAAGGTTAATGATTTTTTGAGAAAGATTAAGATTAGTGATAAGGATAATGCTGATTTAGATAAAGAAGGGGTTTTTACTGGGAGTTATGCGACTAATCCTGTGACTGGTGATAAGATTCCTATTTATGCAGGGAATTTTGTTGTTGCTGATTATGGGAGTGGGATGGTGATGGCTGTTCCTGCGCATGATTCTCGGGATTTTGAGTTTGCGAAAAAATATAAGATTCCGATTAAAGTTGTTATTGAGCCTGGTGAGCATGGTTTTAGTGGGGAGAGGATGTCGTGTGCTTTTACTGGCGATGGGGTTTTGATTAATTCTGAGAAGTTTAATGGGTGGAATAATCGGGATGCAATGGATGAAATTGTGAAGTTTTTGGAGGCGAAGGGGGTTGGCAAGAAGACTGTTCAATTTAAACTTAGAGATTGGTTGATTTCTAGGCAGAGATATTGGGGGACACCTATTCCTGCTGTTTATGATAAAAATGGAAATGTTGATGTTGTTGGAGAGGATGAGCTTCCTGTTATGCTTCCTGACGATGTCAAGTTTGGCGAGGGGAATCCGTTGAAAACTTCTGAGTCTTTTAGGAGTTTTGAAAAAGATGGACATACTTTTTTTAGAGAGACTGATACGATGGATACTTTTTTTGATTCTTCGTGGTATTATTTGAGGTTTTGTGATAGTAAGAATTCTGATGTGATTTTTGATAAGGATAAGGTTAAATATTGGATGCCTGTTGATTTTTATACTGGGGGTGCTGAGCATGCTTGTATGCATTTGATTTATGCGAGGTTTTTTACAAAATTTTTGAGAGATATTGGTTTGGTTGAGATTGATGAGCCGTTTGGGAAATTGTTTAACCAGGGAATGATTCATGGAGAGGATGGGCATGTGATGTCGAAGTCGCGAGGGAATGTTGTTGATCCTATGGAGATTATTGAGAAATACGGGGCTGATAGTCTTAGGATGTTTTTAATTTCAAATGCTGCGCCTGATAAAGATTCTGCTTGGGATGGTGCAGGTGTTGAATCTGTTTGGAAACTTTTGCAGAAGATTTATGGGTTTGATTTTAAGAAGGGGAAGTCTAGTAAGAAGATGGAACATAAGATTAATTTGTTTGTTAAAGGAGTTGGCGAAGATATTGAGAATTTGAAATATAATTCTGCTGTTGTAAAGATTCGGCAGTTTTTTGATTTTGTCGAGGGCGAGGAAGAGATTTCCATTGATGATTTTAAGAGGTTTGTGAAAGTTTTGAGTGTTTTTTGTCCGCATATTTGTGAAGAGATTTGGTTGAAAATTGGGGGGGAAGGATTTGTTTCAAAGTCTGCTTGGCCTGAAGTTGATGAAAGTAAGATTGATGAGAGTATTGAGAAAGAAGAGAAGATTGTTGGAGGAGTTATTGAGGATGTGAAACATATTTTGAATTTGATTGATAAGAAGGTTGAGAAAGTTTATGTTTATTCTGTTCCTTCGGATGTTGAGATTTACGAGTCTGCTGGATTAAAAGAGAAGATTGGGAAAGAAGTTGTTGTTTATGCTGTAAATGATTCTAAGAGGTATGATCCTGAGGGTAAGGCTCGGAAGGCGAAGCCGGGGAAGCCAGGGATTTATTTGGAGTGATATAAAAATATAAATAGTTTGATTTCTTGTTTTGATTATGTTAACTGAAAGAGAATATGAAGTATTGAAACCTTTTGAAGATGGAGCAGTTGTTCAAGATGGACTTCCAAATAATTGTCGAGTTATTTTTGATGATTTTGTTTCTATTGGTTATTTGACTTTGTGTGTTGATACACGTTGTGGGGAGGAATATGAAGAAAATGAAACTTCACGCCTTACTCAAAAAGGAAAACGAGCTGTTCGATGGCATGATAGATTGCATGCTCCTGCTTGGAAGAGAATGTATTATCGTATGAGAAATTTAATGTAGTTGGTATATTTAGGATGAAGTAAAATGTTAGAAGATTATGAATATGAAGTATTGAAGTATTTTAAGAGAGCGACTATTATTGATGAGGTAGTTGGGTCGCATGAGAGACATTTAATTGATAGGTTTGTTTCTCTTGGTGATTTGCGTCTTGGAATTCATCCAAATGGGGATAGAGAAACTGCTCGTTTGACAGAAGATGGATTAGAAGATGTTAGGTTACATGAGATTACTTTAAGTTCTTTTAGTCGATGGTATAATCGTCTTTGTAATTCTTTTTATTAATTTTTGTCGTCGGGTTTTGGGCGGAAAGTTTATTAAGAGGTTTTTTGTTTTAATTAAAAGGAGGTGTTGAAATGATTTATCCATCGTTAGGGATTTCTGTCCAGACGCTTGCACTTATTGTAATTGTTATTTCTGCGATTAAGATTTTGGTTTTGTTGATAAAGCCGAAGGCGTGGATTGACTTTGCAGGTAGTTTGTATAAGATGCCTGCTGTTTCCATGGCTGTTTTTGCTGTGCTTGCTTATCTTGTGCTTAGTGTTTTGATGAATGCAGGGATTACATATACACAGATTTTTGCTGTGACTCTCTTTGTTGTTCTGCTTTCTGGACTTACACTTTCAATTTATGCAAAAGATTTCATGGGGCTTGCACATAAACTGGTTAAGGACAGAAATTTCTGGAATAAAGCTTGGTTCCCGACTTTAGTTTGGGTTGCATTAGCTGTATTGGCTCTTAATGAAATGTACGGCTTTTTTTAGTTAATTTTTTAAATTTGCTTTTTCTTTATTTTTAGTTAAATTTTTATATAGGTATTTGTTTGGAGTTTTATGAGTACTACTCTAAAAGAAGCTGGAAATGATCATTATTTAAAGGAAATTATTGAGTCTTTTAAGTCTAGAGGGTTTTCGTCTGAAAGACTTGTTCCAGGAATTTCAACCAATTCTTTGATTAGTTTGATTAATCAAAACTTTGAATCTCCTTCTTTATCTCATTATTTAGATCTGCAGGCTGCGTGGTTTAGAGATCATGCTTGGAATATGCAGGAAGAATCAAAAAGGGCTTTAAGGGAGCGGGGAGAGTATTATGATGGGAAAACCTTGGAACCTATTGAGCCAACAGAAGTTATATTTAATTGGATTACATCTTCGTTGCAGAGAGAGCATCATGCAGAATATGTTAAGAGCTATATTTTGGGCAAGCCTGTTTCAGAAAAGAATGTTGAATGGGTTTATAACTTCCTTGAGAAAACTGCAGATGAGGTTGATATGTCTGAATTTTATTCTGTTGTTTCACAAAGAGGTTAATCCTCGACTGTTGCTTTTATTCTTCGGATTCCTGCTGCTGAAGATTCTTCTTTTAGGATTTTGAAGTGTTTGATTTGTTTTGTGTTTTTTACATGAGGTCCTGTGCAGATTTCTTTTGAGAAGTTTCCGATTGAGTAGACTGTTACAACCGGAGGGTATTTTGCGTTGAATTCTGCCTGCGCACCTGATTTGAGAGCTTTTTCTAAAGGCATTGATTCTGTTTTTACTTCTAGGTTTTCTTTAATTTTCTCGTTTACTAAGTCTTCGACTTTTTTGATTTCTTCTGGAGTTAGTTTTCTGTTAAAGTTGAAGTCGAATCTTAGTCTTTCTGGGTTGATGTTTGAGCCTTTTTGTTTTATGCCTTTTCTGAGGACTTGTCTTAGTGCTTCATTTAATAGGTGGGTTGCTGTGTGGAGTCTTGTTGTTTTTTCTGAATTGTCTGCGAGTCCTGATTTGAATAACCCTGTTGAGGCTGTTCTTGATAATTCTTGGTGTTTTTTTAGTTCTTGTTTGTATTCTTTTAGATTTACTTTTATGTTTTTTTCTTTTGCAAGTTCTTGTGTCATTTCAATTGGGAATCCGTATGATTGGAAAAGTAAGAATGCTTCTTTGCCTGAGAGTTTTTTGTCTTTTGTAATTTTATTGAATAGAGCTAAACCTTTTTCAAGAGTTTTATCGAATTTTTCTTCTTCTTTTTTTAGTTCGTTTAGAATTTTTTCTTTGTTTTGTTTTAGTTCTTTGTAATCTCTGTATATTGTGAAGACTTCTTCAGCGATTGGGTTGATTAAGTCAGTTCCTGTAAATCCTAGTTTTCTTAGGTTTACTATTGTTCTTCTGATTAGCCTTCTTAAAATGTATCCTTGTTCTGTGTTGCTTGGGGTTATGCCGCCAGCAATTATAAAAACTGAGGCTTTTATGTGGTCGGCAATAATCCGCATTGGTTTTTGGTTTTGTTTGTAGGTTTTGTTTGAAAGGTGTTCTATTTTAGCTATTATTTTTTTAAAAGGTTGGGATTGGTAGTCATCTTCTAAATTGTTTAGGATTGTGATTGTTCTTTCTACTCCCATTCCTGTGTCAACGTTTTTTTGTTTTGAAGGGAGGTATTTGTTGTCTTTTGTTTTTGTGTATTCCATGAAGACGTCGTTCCATATTTCAACCCAGTTTTTGTCTTTTGGATTGAATTTTTCAGGAGGTTTTGTGTTTGGTTTCCAGTAGAACATTTCTGTGTCTGGACCGCAAGGACCGGTTTCTCCTGCAGGGCCCCACCAGTTATCTTCTCTTCCGAGGAATGCGATTCTTTGTTTTGGGATTCCTATTGATTCCCAGATTTCTGCTGATTCTGTGTCTTTTGGAACTTCTTTGTCGCCTTTGAAACAGCTTACTGCAAGACGTTCTTTTGGGATTTGAAGGACTTTTGTTAAAAATTCGAATGAGAATTCTATGGCTTGTTTTTTCCAGTAGTCTCCTAAACTCCAGTTGCCGAGCATTTCGAAAAATGTGTGGTGGTAAGTGTCGCCTACTTCTTCAATATCTTGGGTTCGAATGCATTTTTGAACGTCAACTAATCTTTTTCCTAAAGGATGTTTTTGTCCTGTTAGGTATGGAACAAGAGGATGCATGCCTGCTGTTGTGAATAAAACTGTGGGGTCGTTTTCTGGGATTAAAGATGCTGAAGGGATGATTGCATGAGATTTTGATTTAAAGAAATCTAAGTATGCTTTTATGAGCTGTTCGCGGGTTTTTATTTCCATTAAAGGATTAGGAAGAGGGTGTTTAAAAGATTTTATCTTTCTGAGAGTTCTTTTAGTTTCTTATTAATGTCTCTTAATTCTTTGTCGATGCTTTTTTGCTTCGATTCCTGCTTTTTTGTTTTGCTTTTGGACTTTGATTTAGCTTCTTTCTTTTTTTCTTCAGATTGTTCTGTTTCTGGAAGTTTTTCTATTAGGTTTTTTATTGAGGTTTTTGTTTCGTTTAATGTGTTTCTTAGTTTTATTTTTGTCAATAGTTCTTGTTTCCTGAGATTTTTGTATTCCTGAAGATTTTGTATTGTGTGAAGGAGATTTGCTTCGATGTGAAGGAGATTTGATTTTGCTTCTTTTGCTGACTGGTAATTTATTTTAGAATAAATTGGGGCTTTCATTTAAACCTCACTGAATAAGTCCCTGTCAACTTGTTCTATTCGTGATTTTATCATCTGAATTTCTTTTTCCCATTCGTTTAGTTCTTGTTCTTCTTTTGTTTTTATTTGTTTTATTTTTTTAAGCAAGGATTCTATTTCTGAGACTTTGAGTTTTATTTCGTCGAATGATGCAAGTGTTTGTTCGTATTTTTCGAGTTTTATGTAAAGAGGTTCTGTTGGTTTTGCATGTCTTTTTTGAGGCTGCTCCCATTCCTGCATTTCAAATGCCTGTTGCTCTTGTGGTTCATTTTGGGGTTCGAATTGTGATGGTTGCATTGGGCGTGCTTGCCCCATTTCAATTTCTTGTGTTTGTGCGCCTTTATTTATTTGAGGATTAATCTGTTCGTTTTGTTGGTCTTCCTGATATTGTGGTTCTTGTTGAGGTTGCATTGGTTGTCTTTGAGGTGGTTGTTGGTTTTGCATGTTTTGTCTTTTAGGAGGGTTTCCAGGAATCGGAGGTAAGTCTGGCATTCTTTTGTCTTTGTAACGGGAATCAACTGCATCTTTAATTGTGTTTTGATTCATTCTTTGTCCCATGTCTGAATCTGGGAATTTTGGCAGAGAGTTTTTTTCTTGATTTTGTTGATTGTCCTGGTTGTATTGATTAGGATTATAGTCGTGGGTCGGGAGTTCAGGGAGTTTTGGAAGAATTGGAGGTTCATCCTCTTTTTTCTTTTTCTTTTTGAAGAAAGCCATAATTTAATTTTTAAAAGTAAATATTTATATGTTTGGATAAACTTTATAATGGTGACAGAAATATCGAAAAGTATATTAATAAAAGTGTTTGGGAATTGAATATGAATATTGAGTTTCTTAAAGACATTGCATTGGGAGTTGGAGGTAAGAATGCTGCCTTTATTGTTGAACAGATAGTTGGAAGGAAAAATGTTAATGAGTTTTTGATTGCAAAGAAGCTTGGTTTGACAATTAATCAGACTAGGAATTTATTGTATAAGCTTGCTGATGAAGGTTTGGTTTCTTCGACAAGAAAAAAGGACAAGAAAAAGGGATGGTATACTTATTTTTGGACTTTTAATGAAGACAAGGCGTTGATATTACTTCAGAGAGAGTTGCATAAAGCGATAGAAAGACTTGAGAGAGATATTGAGAGCAGGAAGACAAAGAGGTTTTATTATAGCCCTGGTGCTGATACGGAGTATACTGAGGAAAAAGCTTTGGATTATAATTTTATTTGTCCTGAAACTGGAGAGTTGATGGAGCTGAAAGATAATACTTCGGCGATTAAGCAAATGGAGGTTGAGCTTTCTAAACTTCGTGAAAAATTAAAAGAAGTTAACAGTGAGCTGGGGATTGTTGAGAATAAAAAGGCAAAGAGTATTGACAGGAGAATTAAGAGAGAGGCAAAGAAAAAATCTGCTGAAAGGAAGTCAAAGAGGGCGGCAAAGAAGAGTATGAATGAATCAGCTAAAAAAACTATTAAGAAAAAACCAGTTAAGAAAAAGTCTAGTAAAAAGAAAAGTGTAAAGAAAAAACCAGTTAAGAAAAAGTCTGCTAAGAAGGTTAAGAAAAGTATCAAAAAGAGTTCTAAGAAAAAATCTAGCAAAAAGCGAAGATGAGTAAGAATCTGAGAGTTTATACTCGAAAGAATTTGAAGGGGGGAGTCTTTTCACAGATTTTTAGTAATGTTAGTGTTACTTTTTTTCTGATAGGTCTGAATGTTTTGTTTTTTGTTTTTGCTCTTGCTTTTGGGGCTTTGAGCAGTACTGATTGCAGTCAGACAATTTGTGAGTATATTGCGTTGAGGCCGAGCAGTATTTTGCAGGGGCAGTATTTGTGGACTTTTTTGACAAGCATGTTTATGCATGCGAATTTTTTTCATTTGCTTGTTAATATGTTTGTGTTGTTTTCTCTTGGGAGTTTTTGTGAGAAGATTATAGGAAGTAAAAGATTTTTTTGGTTTTATATTTTGGCAGGAATTTTTGCAGGTTTGATTACTGTTGTTTTTACTGGGTTGTTTGGAGGTGGCGAGATTTGGGCGCTTATTTTTGGAGATCCGGGGATGCCAGGGGTTGGGGCGAGTGGTGCTATTTTTGCAATTGCAGGTTTGTTTGTTGTTTTGACGCCTAAGCTAAGATTTGCTATTATCTTTTTGCCGTTTTTTAGTCTGCCTGCATATATTATGATTCCTGTTGTGCTTTTTGCTACGTGGTTGGTTAGTATTGGGACAGGGTTTCCTATTGGGAATATGGCGCACTTTGGAGGGTTTTTGGCAGGACTTGGTTATGGGATTTATCTTAGGAAAAAGTATTCTAGAAAGGTGAGGGCATTGAATGCGCAGATTCGATAATTTTGATTTAAAAAAAGAGTATAAAAGAAGTTTTCAGTATTTGAAAGAGAGTAGAGGATATTTTTTTGGTGTTGTTGTGTTTTTTGTTTTGTTTGCTTTGATTGGGTTTTTGATTCCTTATTCAGTTCCTCAGGAGAGTTTGCAACCTTTGCTTGATGAGGTTGGGAAGTGGATTGAGAAGATTATGGATGATTTAGAAGGAAAAGGTTTGTTTGGAGTTATGGGGTATATTTTTAAGAATAATGCAAGTGTTGCTCTTGTATCTATTTTTGCAGGGGTTTTGTTTGGAGTTGTTCCTGCTGTTACTTTGGTATTTAATGGGGTTTTTATTGGGTTTGTTATGAGTCTTGTTATGGGAGAGGCAGGGGTTTTTAGTTTTTGGAGATTATTGCCTCATGGTATTTTTGAACTGCCTGCAATTTTTATTGCTTTTGGTGTGGGAATTAAATTTGGGACTTTTGTTTTTCATAAAAAGCCGCTTGCTAAATTTCGAGAGTATTTTTATGATTCGCTTAGAGTTTTCTTTTTGATTATTGTTCCTTTGCTTTTGGTTGCAGCATTTATTGAGGCATGGTTGATTGTATATTTTGGATGATAATTTAATTTATTTAGTTTGAATTGTTTGGTTTTTGATGATTAGTTCAATTAGAAGTGCTTATGTTGCTCGGGGTTTGAGTGTGCAAGGCAGTCGAAGGATTCAGAGAAGGGAAAAAATTCGTGAAGAGGCAATTAGAGATTTAACTAAGTATTATTCTGAAAAGTTTAGAGAAAATCTTTATTTAGTTTTTCAAGTCAGTGATTCCAAGTAGTAAGAAAAGTGCTCCTATCATTAGAACAAACCAAACTAGTCCTCCTTTGAAAAATTCCCATGCAGGAGTTCCAAAGTTCCAGAAGTCTGGCCAGCTCAGGGAGTAACCCCAAACTAAAATTGTTCCTATTACCAGAATCAATCCAACCAATATTTCAATCCATTTATTCATGGTTTTAGTTTGGTTTTTATGTTTAAAAAGATATTTGTTGTGTATTTTATATGTTGTTTCAATGTTTTTTGAAGTCTTGGAATTATTTATATAGTGGTTTTATTTATGTTGGTTATGGTTGAAAGATATTTGATGCTGGATTTGGATGATGATAAGATTTCGAGCTTGGCTGATGTGATTTCGAATAAGACATGTAAGAAGATAATTAATTATCTTGCTGAGCGCGAGGCGAATGAAACTGAGATTGCGCGGGATTTGAAACTGCCTGCGAATACTGTTAATTATAATGTTAAGAAGCTGTTAGAAGCTGGTTTGATTGAGAAGTCGAAGAATTTTTTTTGGAGTGTTAAAGGGCGGAAAATTCCGATGTATAAAATTGCGAATAAGAAGATTGTGATTAGTCCTCGGAGTAAAGGAGTTATTAAAAGTGTTATTGGAAGTATTCTGATTGTTGGAGCTGGGAGTTTGGTGTTGAGAACTTATCAGGGTAATTTTTATTCTGCGGATAATGTGAAGGTTTCGAGTGCTGATTATGCTAGTGAAGGGGCATTAGTTGGAGGAGATGCAGCTGTTCGTGCTGGTGAGAGTGTTGTGAATAGTGTTGGTGTAATGCCAGAGGTTTGGCTTTGGTTTTTGCTTGGAGGAAGTGTTGCGTTGATTGTGTTTATGGTTTTGAATTGGAGGAGAATGTAATGGAATTTGATAAAAATATTGCGCTTGGAATTTTGGTTGTGTTAGTAATTGGGATTGGAGCGTATGTTTATGTTAATACTGATGCAAGTGGGGAGAATATTTCTGTTAGTGGTAATTCTGAAATAAGTTCAATGCCTGATTTTGCTTCTGTTTATATTTTGGTAAGTACTTTGAATGATAGTGCTGAGAAAGCTAAGGATGAGAATGCTGAAATTAGTGAAAAGGTTTTGGATGAGTTGGATTACCTTGGTTTTGGAGAGGGTGAGGTGGAGAGTGTTTCTTGGAATTTGTATGAGGAACATTCTTGGGAAAATGGGAGGCGGAAGTCTAATGGGTATAAAGTTGATAATATGATAAAAGTTGAAATGGAAAATTATCAAATGGTTGGAGCTGTTGTTGATAGAGTTGTTGATTCTGGTGGTTTGATAAGTTCAATTCAGTTTGAGCTTGATAAAGAGCATGAAGCTGAGCTGAAAGCTGAAGCTTTAGAAGAGGCGACTAAGGATGCTAAGACAAAAGCTGAAGCGATTGCGAGGGGGAGTGGGGGTAAATTGGGGAAGTTGGTATCTGTGAGTTCAAGTGATTATAGGTATGGGCCTTATCTTTATTATGATGCTGCTGAGGCGGGTGTTGGGGGGACAAGTTTGGAAAAAGCTGTGACTGATATT
The DNA here is from genome assembly GCA_964534185.1 of Candidatus Woesearchaeota archaeon. Taxonomy (GTDB): domain Archaea; phylum Nanobdellota; class Nanobdellia; order Pacearchaeales; family GW2011-AR1; genus JACPLR01. The sequence continues at coordinate 80,941 of CAZHOH010000003.1, forward strand.
GCTCCGAGGGAATTAAGTGTTTATGGAAATGTGCAGGTTGTTTATCGGTTGAGATAATTTTATAAATAATGTTTTTGTAAATTTGTTATAATGAAAAGGGGATTGGTTGGGGGTTTGGTTGTTATTTTGGTTTTAGTGTTTTGGGGTTTAGGAATTTATTTTTATTTTTCTGGTGAAGGTTCTGATTCTTTGAATTGTGCTGGACAAGGAGAGTTATGGGATGCTGGAGATGATTCTTATCCTAATTCTTGCTGTGAAGGTCTAACAACAGTTTCTTCTGCTGGAGGGATTTCTGTTGCTGATGAGTGTTATTGGAAGGGCATGGATTCAGGGTATCCTGGTGGAATTTGTTCTGATTGCGGTAATAGAATTTGTGAGAGTGCTGAAAGTGTATGTGGGTGTTCTGAAGATTGTGTTGGGCAAGACAAGTCAGATTATGAAACTATTGAAGAGTTTTGTAGTAGTTCTGATTATGAATTATATTGCGATAGGGATTTTTCTGAAGGATTTGAATTAGACTTATGTGATTTGTGTAGTTAATTTTATTAACCCATTAACTTTTGATTTTTTATGTTAAGTAAAGAGCAAATACTTGAAATTAGAGAGCATCTTGAGAGGGCTCAGAATCCAATTTTCTTTTTTGATAATGATGTTGATGGTTTGATGTCTTTTGTGCTGCTGAGGCGGCTTATTGGGCGGGGAAACGGGGTTGCTATAAAGTCTTTTCCTGCACTTGATGTAAGCTATTCTTGTAAAATTGAGGAGTTGAATGCTGATTATATCTTTATTTTGGATAAGCCTGTTGTATCTGAAGAATTTTTTGAAAGTTTTGAAGGAAAGAATATTCCTATTGTTTGGATTGATCATCATGATGTTGAAGTTAATGTTCCTAGTAGTGTTGATTATTACAACCCTGTTTTTTCTAAGGATAAATCCAGCGAGCCTGTGAGTTATATCGCTTATGAGATTGTAAATAATAAAAAAGATATTTGGATTTCTATGGCTGGGTGTATTGGAGATAATTTTATGCCGCCGTTTTATCAGGATTTTGCGAGAGAGTATCCTCAGCTTTGGAAAAAAGGGGCGATGTCTGCGTTTGAGATTTTGTATGAGGGGGAGGTTGGTAAAATGGTGAATATTTTTAATTTTGCTTTAAAAGATAGGACAACAAATGTTGTTTCTATGATGAATTTTTTGTTTAAGGTTAATTCGCCTTCTGATGTTTTGGTTGAAAGTGAGAAGAATTTTAAGATTTTGAAAAGGTATGAAGAGGTTAAGAAGGTTTATGATAAGTTGATTGAAAGGGCGAAGAGGATTGCGAGGAGTTCTCGGAGATTGGTGTTTTTTCAGTATGGGGGTAATTTAAGTATGAGTGCTGATTTAGCTAATGAGCTTTCTTATCGCTTTCCTGGGAAGGTTATTATGGTTGCGTATGTGAAAGGTGCAAGTGCTAATGTTTCTGTGCGGGGAAGTGTTGATGTGCGGGAGATTACATTGGGGGCGGTAGAGAAAATTGAGAGTGCGCGGGGGGGTGGGCATAAGAATGCTACAGGTTCTAAGATGATGGTTGAGGATTTGCCAAAGTTTCGAGAGTATTTTGAAAGTGCTTTGAGAGTATAACAAAATATTTAAAGAGGAGACTACTAAATTTAATATGGACAGTTTGCTAACACACCGTTCGATGAATTGGATTGTGTTTAGCGTTGGCTGTATTAAATACCCTTTAATTTAATCCGGTACATTTGAGGTCTGGATTGAATTGATGAGGGTGTTTGTCTGGGCTTCTGCAAGGATTAATTAAATGGTGCAAAGGAGGTAAAATGAAAACTCAAATGCACTACGAGATGAACGGTTTTGACCAGAGGCATCTTGTAGAAAGAGAGTTAAGAGAGTTGATAGACAGAACTCTTAGAATGGAATATAAGTTGAGTCAGATTGTTGAGATTGAAAATGAGCAATAGTATAACTTGGCTTTGTTATAATTATTTTATTAGGAATAACGCTGTTTCTAATAGCTTTTTGCTATGTATGCTACTGTATTAACCTCTTCTCCTGAATGAATGCATTTGCCTTTTTTAGAAGTGTTTTCGATTATTCTTGAATTTGCCCCTCCTGTGTTTTCTTTTACATGGTCCTCTATATCTGGAGAGTCTTTCATGTAAACTTTGACAATTTTGCCTTGTTTTAATTTTTGGTTTAGTTCTGACATTGTTGAAGCTGAATCTATTTGAGAGTCTAAGAATTTTTTTGCCTTTTGCAATAAGTTTTCCTGAATGCTTTCTAGTGTTTGGTTGATTGTTTTTTCTAAATCTTTTTCTTTGATTTGCGATTTTTCTCCTGTATCTCTTCTTACTAAGGTTACTTGTTTTTTCTCTAAATCTTTTGGGCCGATTTCTATTCTTATTGGAATGCCTTTTAATTCCCATTCGTTGAATTTCCAGCCTGGAGAATAGTCTTCTCTGTTGTCTAGGATTGGGTTGAATTTTTTTATTTGATTTTGAATTTGTTTTGCTTTTGTAATTACTTGTTCTTTTTTGTTTCCTATAGGTATTGGGATTATTACTGATTTTTCATTTGCAACTTTTGGTGGAATTATTAGTCCTTTGTCATCGCCGTGAATCATTATTAGTGCGCCGATTAGTCTTGTTGAAAAGCCCCAAGATGTGAGCCACACATATTTTTCTTTTTCATCTTTGTCTTTGAATTTTACGTTGAATGCTTTTGAAAATCCCTGTCCTAGGTTGTGGGTAGTTCCGCATTGAAGTGATTTTCCATCAGGCATTAGTGCTTCTATTGTCATTGTTGTTTTTGCTCCGGGAAATTTTTCTGCTTGTGATTTTTTTCCAGAGATTAAGGGTATTGCCAACAGGTTTCCTATTAGTTTTTTGTATTCGTTTACCATTTCATTCATGTTTTTTTCTGCCTGTTGTTCATCTGCGAATGCGCAGTGTCCTTCTTGCCATAGGAATTCTCGTGTTCTAAGAAATGGTTTTGTTTGTTTTACTTCCCATCTTATTATGTTGCACCATTGGTTTATTTTGTATGGGAGGTCTCTCCAGCTTCTAATCCAATTTGAATATGAGTCATAGATGATTGTTTCTGATGTTGGACGTAGTGCGAGTTTTTCGCCTTCTTCTGTGTTTTTTATGTATGCGAGTTCTGGTTCAAATCCTTCTGCGTGTTCTGCTTCTTTTTTGAAAAAGGATTCTGGTATTAATAGGGGGAAATATGCGTTTTTCACATTTTTCTTTTTTAGTATTTTGTTAAATTCTTCCTGTATTTTTTGCCATATTGAATATGCTCTTGGACGGATTATCATGAAACCTCTTACTGGTGCGTAATCTGCGAGCTCTGCTTTTTGTATGACTTCTGAATACCAGTCTGGTAAGTTTTGTTTTTTTATTGTTATGCCTTGTTGATTTTTCTTGCTCATATTGTTATAGAGATATTTTGTGCTTTAAATATTTCGTTTATTGTTTCGATTGCTGTGTTTGATTCAATTGCGAACCCGAGGTTTTCAGAGTTTGCGAGTTTGAAGTTGTTTATTCCAATTACTTTTCCTTCTTTGTTGATTAAAGGGCCGCCAGAGTTTCCAGGGTTTAGGGGGGTGTCGATTTGAATGTAGATTGGGAGTCCGTTTGGACCTACTCTGTTGAGACTGCTTATTATTCCTTCTGATACTGAGAATGAGAGTCCTAGGGGATTTCCTAGTGCGACTGCTTTTTCACCGACTTTTAATTCATTTGAATCTGTGAATTTTAGTTCTTTATAATTTTTATCTGGTATTTTTAATATTGCTATGTCTATTTCAGGATTGTAGGCAATTAGTTGTGCCTGAACCCATTTGTTGCTTTCATATGTCAGGATTCTTGCGAAACGTGCTCCTTCTAAAACGTGCGCGTTTGTTGCTATATATCCATCGTTAGTGATTATGAAACCTGAGCCTTGTGATACGTCTGTTCCTATACTTACTACTCCTGGAATTATGTCTGAGATTATTGCTGAGAAGTCATCGCTGGTTTCAGCTTTTAGTTGATTTATTTCTTGTGACAAGTCTTTTTTCGTTGATATTAAAGATGAGCTTATGTCGTTGATTTGCGATTGAATTGTTTGCTGGTTTTGTGTTAATTGCTCTTTTAATTGTTCTTGTGCTTTTTGAGTTTGGACGATTTCGTTTTTTAGATTTCCTATTGTGAATGCGAGGTAGATTACAGAAATAATTAGGATTATTTTTAGAGCAAGAAAGATGCTGATGCCTATTTTGTGCTTTTTTTCCATTATAATTTTAGATGAAAGGATTTATTAAAAGTTTTTATTGTATGTTATAAAGTTTGTAGTATTTGTCTTTGAGGTATTGGGTGTAGGTTTCTGGGTTTAGTTTTTGTCCTGTTGTTTTTTTGATTAATTCTTCTGCGAGTTTTTTTCTTCCGTGTTTATGGATGTTTTGTTCGAGCCAGTGTGCGACTTTTTTGAAGTTGCCTTTTTGTATTTCGTTTTCTATTTTTGGGTGTTGGTATTTTAATGCTTGATATAATTGGGCTGCGTAAATTGTTCCGATTGCGTATGTTGGAAAGTATCCGAATTCGCCCCAGCTCCAGTGGATATCCTGTAAAACTCCTTCTGAGCCTTTTTGGATTTTTATTCCAAAGTATTCTTTCATTTTTTTATTCCATTCTTTTGGAAGGTCTTTTACTTTTAGTTTACCTTCGATAAGTGCTATTTCTAGTTCGAATCTTAGTATTATGTGAAGGCAATAGTGGAGTTCGTCTGATTCGATTCTTATTTTTCCTGGACGGACTTGGTTTACTTCTTTGTACCATTTTTCAAAGTCGCCTTTTAATTTGTATTCGTGTTTGAATTTTGGAAAATAGTATCTCCAAAAAGGTTTGCTTAGTCCTATCATGTTTTCCCAGAAGCGAGATTGAGATTCGTGGAGTCCTATGCTTGGTGCGTCGCCTAGGGCGTCGTATTTGTGGGATTCTGGCAGGTTTAGTTCGTATAGGGCGTGTCCTGATTCGTGAATTGTTGAGCTGAATGAAAACATGGGGGATTGTCTTATGTTTGTTGTGATTCTTACGTCATTGAAACCTACTTTTGTTGAGAACGGGTGGACTGAAAAGTCGATTCTTGAGTTTTCAGTTTTTAGTCCTATTCTTTCTGATATGTCTTTTGAAAATTGTTTTTGTTTTTCGTCGGAGAATTTTTGTTTTAATATTGTGGTTTTTTGTTTTTTGTATGTTTGTGATGATTCTATTTTTTTGATTATTTCTAAGAGTTCTTTTTTTAGTCTTTCGAATTTTGGTTTTAGTTCTTCGACTGTCATTCCTTCTTCGAATGAGTCTAGTAGAGAGTTGTAGATATGTCCTGGGAGTTTTATGTAGTCTGTTTCTTTTCTTTTTAGGGTGATTAGTTTTTCTAAGTGTGGGCGGAAAATTTCAAAGTCTGATTTTTCTCTTGCTTTTTTCCATGCGTTTACTCCTAAGGATTGTTCTCTTGATAGTTCTTCTATGTGGCTTCTGGGGATTTTTCTTGCTTTTAAGAGGTCTTTGTGAAGTTTTTCTATCATTAGGTTGTCGTCGCCTTTTAATTTGCCTTTTAATTTTTTTACTACTTCGAAGAATTTGTCTGAGGTTGCTTTTTCGTGGATTAGCGAGTTTAGGTAAGAAATTTGTTCTGAACGAGATTCTATTCCTTTGCTTGGCATGTAAGTTTCCTGATCCCAGTTTAAGAGAGCGCTTGCGTAACTTAGCATAGAAATTTCTTTTTGATATTGTTTAACTATTTTTAATTCTTTTTTCATTTTCACCTATTTTATTACGGGCCCGCTAGGATTCGAACCTAGATAAAGTGGGCCGAAACCACTTATGTTATCCGTTACATCACGAGCCCTATGCTATAAGGATCTAATTTACCCTTTAAAATATCTTCTCTTTGGGTTAGATTTATATTTGGAGGGTAAAATCCGAATTTTTTCCATATAAGGTATCGTGAATATTTTGCATTATTTTTTATTCCAATTATTTTTATCCATTCTTTTAAGTTTTTAGTGCCACTTATATTTATTATATGTTTTCTTTTTTCATTTATTTTTTTAGAAGATTTATTGTGGTAGTTAAAATTAATTTCTAATTCGTTTAACATTTTGATTGTTCCTTCGGCTAAATCTTTTGATATGGTGGTTATTTTAATAATTGGATAATGATTGTATTTTTTATTATCTTGATTTATTCCCGCATATGATTTCCTGAAGTAAAGATTTCCATCTGTATCAAATAGTCCTCTTAGAAATTTAGTATATAGATTTTTATTTTTATTTTTTAAAATTTGTTTTGGTACTTTGACTAATTCTGATTTTTTACCATTTGGAAAACCAAGATTTATTAAGGAATCTCTTACATGTTTTTGATAAATAACTATTCCATAAGAAGACCTTTTTGGAAATTCTTTTGCTTTTAATTTAAGATTAAACACTTTATTGAATAATGGGGCAATGTGGTTATCATAATATTCTTTTTCTTCTATATGTCCACTTATATCGATTTCTCCTTTGTTTTTTTCTCTTGTTCTTAAATAACCATCTCCTGCATGAATTCCACAGATTTCTGCAATTTCTGGAGTTAATTCCATTGAATTATAGGCCCTGATTAATATAATTATGTTTTGGTTAAAAAGGCTTTGTTTCTTTGATTTATTTTAATCTTATTTAACAATAAATACTTAGTTCTTCTGGTCTAACTAATAGTCCCATTTGTTTGCTACTTTCTATTATTTTCTTTTCAAGAACTTGAGCTTGAGAAATAAGAGACTTAATATCAAATTTTGGAAATGAACTCCCAGGATTTATAGTTCTACTTTCTTGAAAAGGAATTTCAAGATGAATATATTCAATATCCGGGTAAGATGGTAAACGGTCTCTTTCGTATGTGAATACATGTAATCCATATTTTTTAGCAAGTTGTTCTAATTTTCCTAAATTAATTCCTATCCTCCAATCTTCTTCAATTATGCCTTCTGGTAGGTTATTCCTTTCTTCTGGAATATCTCCTAGCTTATATCCGTAAAAAGCTGAGACCATAATGAATGCAGGAGATTATCTGCTTATAAATTTTTCTTTTTAATGATTTTTTGATTTGTCTTGAAAATGTTTATAAGCATGAATTGATTTTGTTTTTTATGGATAAGAGGTTTTGGGCGACGGTTTTTACTTTGTCAGGGACTATTGTGGGTGCGGGCATACTTGGGTTGCCGTATGTTTTTTCGCGGAGTGGGTTTTTCGTCGGGGTTTTTTGGTTGATTCTTTTGGGAATTGTTATGATTGCAGTTAATCTTTATTTAGGAGAGGTTGCTCTTAGGACCAAGGGGCTTCATCATCTTCCAGGTTATGCGCGACTTTATCTTGGAAAAAGATGGGAAAAGGTGATGTTTTTTTCTGTTGTTTTTGGAATTTATTCTGCTTTGCTTGCTTATTTAATTGGTATTGGAAATAGTTTTGGCAAGTTGTTTTTATCTTATACTTCGGGTTTGGGTTATGGTTTGAATTATGCAGTTATTTTTGGAATTTGTTTTTGGCTTTTTATGACTTTGCTTTTGAGAGAGGGTTTGAGGGGCTTGAAAGAAGTAGAGTCTTATGGAGTTATTGGGATTGTTTTGATTATTGTAGGAATTTTTGTTTGGTTTTTGCCTCAGGTTGATTTGAGCAATATTGTTTCAGTTAATTATAGTAATTTTTTTCTTCCGTTTGGTGTGACACTTTTTGCACTCCTTGGGTTTTCTGCAATGCCGGAGGTTCGTATGGTGATTAAAGGTGGAGAAAAGCGTCTTAAATCTGCGATAATTTTAGGAGTTTTGATTCCTGTAATTTTGTATTTGTTTTTTAGTTTTAGTTTTGTTGGGGTTATGGGAGAGGGTGTTCCAGAGGTTGCGACTTTGTCTTCAGGGTGGATTGTTGTTCTGCTTGGGATTTTTACAATGATGACAAGTTATTTTGTTTTGAGTTTTGCGTTGAGAGATATTTTTAAGTATGATTTGCTGAAAGGGGATTGGACTAATTTTTTCTATACTTCTTTAGTTCCGTTGTTTTTGTATTTGGGGGTTGTTGGATTTAATATTGGGGGTTTTGTTTCTATTTTAGGGATTGGAGGAGTGGTTTCAGGGGGTTTGACAGGGATTCTGGCTTTGTTTATTGTTTGGCGGGCGAAGAAGAGATGTGAGAGAAAACCAGAATATGAGGTTCCTATTAATTGGTTTATTGTTGCTGTTTTGATTTTGATATTTATTTTAGGAGTTATTGTAGAATCAATTTTCTAACGGCAATTTCATTTCCCACCACCATCCCCCATTAACCCTCCCTCCCGAATGAAGGAGTTTATGAAATTGCCTTAACTTGTTTATTCTTCAATTGGTTGGTATTTTGGAGTTGGATTTGGTAATCTTCCGTCTTCTATATCTCTTAGAGTTAATTGTGGAAGAGGATATTCTTGTCTTATTTTTTCACGAGCTTTTTCCATTACTTCTGCTAATGCTTGATATGCTGTAGCTAATTCTACTGGTGAATTTTTACTTATAATAACTTCAGGTATGAAATCGTCTTTTGCTTTTCTTTGATGTTCCATTTTACTTTATCTCCTCCGTTTTATTTTTCTAAAATTTTTTTAAGGCACTCTGATGCTATTTTGAAGTCGGCTCTTTTGTTTGATTCTTTCATAATTTGTCCCATTAGGAAATTGAAAGATTCTTTTTTTCCATTTTTATAGTCCTGAATTGCTTTTGGATTTTGTTTTATTACTTTTTCACAAAGTTTATTTATTTTATCTTTGTCTGTTATTTTTTCTGAGGATTTCAGTTCGCTTTTTGGCGAGAATGATTTTGGGATGAATTTATTTAGAATTTGTTTTGCTTTTTGTTCTGTAATTTTTTCTTGTTTTACAAAGTCAATTAGTTCTATAAAGTGGTGAGGGTTTATTTCTACTTCGTCTAAAGATTTTTTGTTGTAGTTTAGAATTCTTAATAGTTCGACGGTTATCCAAGGTAGTGCGAATTTTGTTTCAACTTTTTTTGCAACTTCTTCGAAAAATTCCACTATCTCTAAATTGTTTGTTAGGACTGCTGCGTTTTTTTCGTCGATTTTATGTTTTTTGATTAGTTTGTTTAGTTTTTTCTGTGGGGATTCTGGAAGAGAGTTTTTTATTTCTGTTACTTGTTTTTGTTTTATTTTGATGGCGGGCAGGTCTGGTTCTGGGATGAATCTATAATCTGCAGCCTGTTCTTTTTTTCGCATTGGTTCTGTTTTTGAACTTTCTGAATTCCATCTTCGTGTTTCTTGTTTTTGAGGGAGTTCTTTTTTATGGCGTTCGAGTTCGTATTCAATTGCTTTTACTATTTCTGAAATTGAGTTAACATTCTTTATTTCTGTTCTTGTTGATTTTCCTTCGATGTTAACATTGACATCTGCTTTTATTCCTGCTTTTTTGTTTAATGCTTTTATATAAGATAGAGTTAGAATTAGTTGTTTAAGCCAGTGTGCAACTTCTTCACTCGAGGTAAAATCTGGTTCTGTTACTATTTCGACTAGGGGTGCGCCTGAACGGTTGTAATCGATTTTTCCTGTTAGAGGGTCCCATGCTGCAGGGTCTTCTTCTAGGTGTGCTTCTTTTATTCTTATTCCTAAAAATTCTCCGTTTTCAGCTATAGGTGTTGCGTACGTTCCTGATAGGGTGTTTTGGTAGCCCTTTGGTAAGTCTGGCCAGTTATAGTGTTTTCTCTGCCAGACTAATTTTTTTCTTTTTTCTATTGTGTTTATTTGCGCGTTTAACATTAATCCTATTTGGATTAATTTTTTTAGAGCTTGGTTGTTTGGAAGTAAGGGTTTTGAGCCTGGTTGTGCTGTGCAGATGGGATCTATGTTTGTGTTCGGAGGAGAGTCGGAATTATTTTTTGATTTTGAGAATAGTTTTTCTTTTGTATCTAAGTATCCATGGATTTCTAAACCTATTTTTGTCATGATTATACTAGATTTAGTGATTTTTTAATATTTTCTAATTTTTGATAGTAACATAAAATATAAATACTAGTTTTAATTGGTTTATTTTATCCCTTTAAAATTTTTGACGCTCTTTAATGGACAAAATTATCAAAGAAAAAATCAGTGCTGACCATCTTCTTTATGTCAGTTTGAAGTATACGAAGACTTCTGAGGTAATTGCAAATCTGCTTTTGAGATGGGCGACTATGTTAGATTATAGTTTTGATAGGATGTTGGAGCATGCTAAGAAAAAGAAAATGATTAAAAGTATTCCGACTTCCCCTAAGCCGCGACTTGATTTGTTGAAAGAGACTTTTAAAGATGATAAGATTGTGCTTGAGTCTATTGAGCTTTATGATATGTTTAGGAGAATTGATATTCTTAAAAAAGAGGCTGAGGGAGAGTTTAGGAAGAATGTTGCTTTGAAAGTTTATTATCTGGGTAAGGAGGTTAAAGTTAACCTTGATAAGCTGAAAGAATATGCTGTAACCTTAGAAAAGTTTATAAATTATCTTAAACAATTTCTTTCATCTTGATCAAAATGATCGGAAATATGAGGATAAAAATTAGAAAATGTCTAAATTTATTGTTATTACCTCGGGAAAAGGCGGGGTTGGAAAAACGACAACAGCAGTGAATCTTGCTACTGCTATGCATTCTATGGATGAAGATGTAACTTTGGTTGATGTGAATCTTACTACTCCTAATGTTGGGTTGCATTTGGGCGCGCCTGTTGTGCCTGTGACTTTGAATCATGTTTTGTCTGGAAAGGCAGATTTAGTTGATGCGATTTATGAGCATGATTCTGGGACTAAGATTATTCCTTCTTCTCTTTCTGTTCGCGAGCTGAAAAAGTTGAATGAGAGGGATTTGATTCCTGTTTCTAAGGATTTGAAAAAGATTTCTGATATTGTGATTTTGGATTCGGCGGCGGGGTTGGGGAGTGAGTCGACTACTGTCCTTGGATTAGCTGATGAGATTGTGATTGTTACTAATCCTGAGATGCCTGCTGTTACTGATGCTTTGAAAACTGCTAAGGTTGCTGAGGAGATGGGCAAGATTGTTAAAGGGGTTATTGTTACAAGGCAGAGAGGGAATAGGAGTGAGATGCCTTTGCAAAGTGTGCAAGAAATGTTAGAACTTCCTATTTTGGGTGTTGTGCCCGAAGATACTTCTGTGCAGGAAGCTTTGTCAATGAGGAATGCTGTTGTTTTAACTCATCCTAAAAGCAAGGTTGCTCGAAGTTATAAAGAGATTGCGGCTAAAATTCTTGGGAAGAAGATTGAGCTTGAGAAGAAAGGGTTTTTTGCTAAATTGTTTGGGGTGTGATTTTGTTAATATGTTTTTGAGAGTTTTAGTTGTTTAGGAATGGCTTTTCTTTTTAGTATAATACTGGATGAAGGTTTCTTTGAAAAGGAATTATTTGGATTTACTTTATTGATTTGCTTCTGAGAATTCGAGCTGTTTAGGTGTATTTATTGAAAGTATTTTTTCTTCTAATCCTTGCAGAGCTTGTTCTGCGAGGTGTTGTCCTAAAGGTGATTTTATTCTTTCTCTGAATGATTGGTAAAAGGCACGGGTGTTTTTTTCTGCCTGTTCTAAGGTTTTTGGTTTTCCTAAGTATGTGATTAGTTGTTCTGGAGAGAATGCTCCTTTTCTTGGTATATTGTAAAAAGCCTTTCCATTTTCGTCGAATTGTATCCAGATTTCTTCTCTTTCATCCATTTCTCTATCTATGGCTAAGAAATTTATTTTTCCGTTTGGGAAAACATGCCTGTATTGTTCTGCTGCTTTTAGAGTGTTTGAATAGACTTGTATTTCGTAACTTGTGGCTATTTCTTGTTCGTTTTTTTGTAATTCTGCACTTTCTTGTTTGTGTTGGGTTAGATAGTCTGGCATTTTTAGAAAATTAGTTTTTGGTTTATATTGTTTGTTGTTTTAAGAAATAACTTTTAACTTACATAATACGGCTGCCGAGTTCGATATCTGATTCTGGTGCAATAAGTGTTACTTTGCTTTGTTCTTTGTTTACTGCTGCGAGAAGCATTCCCTGACTTTCAAGTCCTTTGATTTTTCTTGGTTCTAAGTTTGTGAATAGGATTATCTTTTTGTTTTTTAGTTGTTCTTTTTTGTAAAAGGGTTTTAATCCTGCACATACTGTTCTTTTTTCTTTTCCGAGGTTTATTTCTAGTTTGTAAAGTTTGTCTGTGTTTGGGATTTCTTCGATTGAAGTGATTTGTCCGACTCTTAAGTCTATTTTTTCCCATTCGTTGAAAGGTATTTTTTCCATTATTCCTTGTATTGTTTCTTGTTTAGTTTCTTTTTTTATTTGTTTTTGTTCTATTTTTTGGAATAGTATTTCTGACTTGTTTATTTTATTAGTTGAAAGAGGTTTATTAATATTTTTATATGATATTTCAAATTTGAAAGCTCTTGCTATTTTTTCTGAAGTTTCTGGTATAAAAGGGGATAATAATATTGTGATTGCCTTTATTGAATCTGCAAGTTCGTAAAGGATTTTTGTGTCTTTTGTTTTCCAAGGTTTTTTTTCTTGAATGTATTCGTTGCAAATATCTATGAAGTTGAATATTTCTGAAAGTGCTCTGTCAAGTTCGTAGTTTTCAAAGTGTTTGTCTATTTTTTTAAGATTTAGTTTTTTAAGAAGTTTGTTTTGAGTTTTTTGCAGAGGGTATTTTTCTGCGAGTGCTGAGATTCTTGAAACTAAATTTCCTAGTTTGTTTGCGAGTTCTGTATTGTGGCGGTTGATTAGGGAGGATTCTGAAAAGTTTCCGTCGTTTCCACTGGCAAAAGGAATTTGTCTTATTGCGAAATATCTTATTGTGTCTGTTCCGTATTCTTGTGTAAGGAATTTTGGAGAGATTACGTTTCCTAGGGATTTTGATATTTTTTGTTCGTTGAATGTCAAGAAGCCGTGTACAAAGACTGTTCTTGGCAGTTTGTAGCCGGCTGATAATAACATTGCAGGCCATATTACACAATGGAACCAGGCATTGTCCTTTCCGAGCAGATGAGTGTCTGCGGGCCAGTATTTTTGATTTTTTCCTGCTCCTGAAAGGTAATTTAGGAGTGCGTCGAACCAGACATAGGTAATGTGTTTTTTGTCAAGAGGGAAAGGAATTCCCCATGAGAAGCTTGTTCTTGTTATTGATAGGTCTTGTAACCCTTGTTTTACTCTGTTGATTATTTCGTTTCTTCTTTCTTTTGGAAGGATGAATTCTGGATGTTTTTTATAATGTTCTAGTAATTTTTTTTGGTATTTGCTCATTTTGAAATAATAAGTTTCTTCGTTGAAGGATTCTATTTCTTTGTTTGGGTGGTAGGGGCACTTTTTGTTGATTAAATCTTTTTCTGTGTAAAACCTTTCACAGCCGACGCAGTAAAGTCCTTTATATGCACCTTTGTAAATGTCTCCTTTATCGTTTACTTTTTTTATGAATTCTTGGACAAATTTTTTATGGTCTGAATCTGTTGTTCTTATGAATCTGTTGTATTTTATGTTTAGGGTATCCCATGCTTTTTGGAATTTTTTTGCTGTTTGGTCGACGAATTTTTGGGTTGGGGTGTTGTTTTCTTTTGCTGTACGTTCTATTTTTTGTCCGTGTTCGTCTGTTCCTGTGAGAAACCATGTGTCTTTGCCTTTTAGTTTGTGCCAGCGTGAGAGAACGTCGGCTACAATTTTTTGGTATGCGTGTCCGATGTGAGGTTCTGCATTTACATAGTCTATTGCTGTTGTTACATAATATTTTCCCGACATGTTTTTACGAGAATTGGAAGGTTAATAAATTTAACCGAGAAGTCTTGCTACGTAGTTTTCAAGCCCGTTTTTTTCTTTTGTTCTTGGTCTTAGTTCTGGATCTCTAATTATGATTTTGCCCTGTTCTGAATTTTTGCGTATATGGTTCAAATTGATATTTGGTTTTTTTGTTAGGAAAGTTGTAAGTAAGTATATGAGGTCTTTTCTTCCCCTTATTTTTCCTTCTTCTTCTCTTTCTATCTCTACGTTTTCGCAATCTTGGTATATTATTGAGCGTAAATTGTATGCTCTATCTTTTCTTTCTACTATTACTAAATTTACTATCGCTCTTTCAGGGTCGTCTGAGGGAAGAATGTTGTATCTTACGTGAGGATATCCATAAGGAGAATCTTTGTGGGGCGAGTATCTTGTTTTCATTTTCATTTTTTATTTTTTGAATATTTAATTATTTCGCTAGTTTTATTAATGGTTTTGCTTTTTAGTTAGTATGAAAAGAGAAGATGTATTTGAGGATGTTGAGAAAAGGAGAGAGGGTTTGGGGATTAGTATTAAGGAAGGAGGTTTTTCTGCTGCGAGTGCTGGATTTGGAAATTCTTTTATTTCTCCTTTTGCAATTGCACTTAATGCTACAAATTTTCAGATAGGTTTTTTGTCAAGTTTTGTTGGTTTGGTTGGGCCTTTGTCGCAGTGGTTTAGTTCACATATTATGGAAAAATTTTCCAGGAAGAAGATTGTTATTTGGAGTGTTGTTTTACAGGCGTTAGTTTTTATTCCTATAATTGTGCTTGCTTTGTTTTTTTGGAAAGGAATTATGGTTGAGTATCTTCCGATTTTTCTGATTGTGTTTTATAGTCTTTATATTGGGGTTGGGGCGGTTGCAGGACCGTCGTGGTTTTCATGGATGGGGGATTTGGTTCCTGGAAAAGAGAGAGGGAGATATTTTGGTAAAAGAAATAGGATCACTGGGGCTGTGGCTATTGTTTCAATGCTTATAGGGGGTTTTTTTCTTGATTATTTTAGGACGCAAGGTTTGGCTTTGATTGGTTTTAGTATTTTGTTTAGTGTTGCTATGATTACGCGTTTGATTGCAGGTTTTCTTTTTACAAAGCAGTATTATGTTGATATGAGACTTAAGAGAGGTTATTATTTTTCTTTGAAGGATTTTGTTGTTAATTGGAAGAATACTAATTTTGCAAAGTTTGTTACTTTTGTTTCTGTTTTTTATCTTGCTGTTTATATTGCTTCTCCGTTTTTTGCTGTTTATATGCTACGTGAGTTGGAGTTTAGTTATGTTTGGTATACTGCTATAACTTTATCACAGACGGGTTTTTCTTTGATTGCTTTTCCGCTTTGGGGGAAGTTTGCTGACAAATATGGTAATCGAAGAGTTCTTTGGATTTCGAGTTTGTTTCTTCCTTTAGTTCCTATTCTTTGGATGTTTTCAACTTCTAAAATTTATTTGATTCTTGTTCCTGCTTTGGTTGGAGGGGTTTTTTGGGGGGGTTTTACTTTATCTGCGTTTAATTTTATTTATGATTCTGTAACTCCCGAGCATAGGGGTTTGTGTTCTATTTACAATAATGTTTTTGTGGGGCTTGGAGTTTTTTTTGGAAGTATTGTTGGAGGAGTTATTGCAAAGTTTGTTAGTGTTGGTTTTTTGAATATCTTTTTGTTTTTGTTTTTAGTTTCAGGTATTTTGAGACTTGTGGCTGTGTTTACTTTTCTTCCTCGGGTGAAGGAAGTTAGAAAGTATTTGAGAAAGCCACCTGTTTTGATGAAAGATTATCATACTTTTTATGGTATTGGGCATAATTTACAGCATTATAATTCTTTAATGCTGAATTCTTCGCATCTGCCTAGAGGAGATAGAGAGTTTGAGAGGTTTAGGAGATTGTTTTATAGTTTTGATGATTGAGGGTTATCGCAAATTTTTTAAATGCGAGAGTATTTTGTAGAGTCTATGTTTGGTGACAAGTGTTCTCATTGTGGCAAGAGAGTTAGGAAATCTCATGGGTTTTGTCCTAGTTGCGGGGTTAATTTGAAAAAGAGCGATGGGAGTTATGGTTTTCTTGGAAGAGAGGATTATCCTGATGATGGGATGGACTTTAAACTGCCTTTTGGTTTTAATGTTTTGCTTAAGCCTTTGATGAAAGAGTTAAATAAACAGATGGTTGAATTGGATAAAGAGATGAAAAGAGAGGCGCAGAAAAGTCAAGGGGAAGGAAATAATAGTCGAACTACTTTTAGCATTCATATTGGAATGCCTGGAAAGAAACCTATGAAATTAAACAATTCTTCTTTTGGAAATACTGCGCAAATTTCTGAAGAGAAAAATAAGTTGAGTCTGCCAAAGATTGAGCCAAAAGATTTGAAGAAAGCAAAGGGTTTTCCGCGTGAAGAGCCGAAGACTAATGTAAGAAGGTTGTCTGATAGAGTAAGTTATGAAATTGAGTTGCCAGGAGTTGCAGGTATTGAAGATGTTAATATTGATAAGTTTGAAAGTGGGATGGAGGTTAAGGCGGTTTCAAAGGGCAAGGTTTTTGTTAAAACACTTGAGCTGGATTTGCCTTTGAAGGATTATTTGTTTGATGAGGGGAAACTTGTTCTTGATTTTGGGTTTAAGTGATTAGCAAAAACTTATAAACGAATTAAATTTGAAAAGTACAGGAGCCTGTAGCTCACGGCTTACTTTCTTTAGAAAAGAAAGTTTCCCGGGAAATCAAAGAAATTACAGATGCTGGATTTCGTTCAGATATGAAGTTTCGCTACAGTCTCTATGAGCCTGTAGCTCAGCCAGGTTAGAGTGCCACTCTGATAAGGTGGATGTCCCAGGTTCAAATCCTGGCAGGCTCATTCGCAAGTTTTTTAAAGCGAATTTTGGTTGGATAAAGATGAAAGGAATGTATCATTATCTGAGGGAGGCTTGGAAAAAGCCTGATGTGAAAACTCTTAGAGAAAGAATGGCTGAATGGCGAAAAGGAAATGCTATTGTTAAAGTTGAGAAACCTTTGAGGCTTGATAGGGCGCGGGCTCTTGGATATAAGGCTAAGAAAGGTTTTGTTGTTGTTCGAGTTAGAGTTAAAAGGGGAGGACATAAAAGAAGTCGTCCTAGGAAAGGAAGACAGATTAGGAAACTTACAATTAGGAAAAATCTTGATATGAGTTATAAGCTGATTGCAGAGCAGAGAGCTGGAAGGAAGTATAAAAATCTTGAAGTTTTGAATTCTTATTTTGTTGGAAAAGATGGGATGCATTATTTTTATGAAGTTATTCTTGTTGATGCTGACAGGCCTGAGATAAAAAAAGATGATAAGATGAAATGGATTGGAAAATCTCAAAACAAAAAAAGAGTTTTTAGGGGATTGACTTCTGCTGGGAAAAAGTCGAGAGGTTTGAGAGGGAAGCAATAGTTTAATATAATAATCTTTAAGTAGTATAATTATTCTTTTGAATTTATGGCTTTAGATGAAGATGTTGAAATTGTTGGAATGCCTGAATCGGGTTTCTTCAAAGCAGTTCAGATTATTATTGATGGGCATCATCCTGTTATAGTTTGTGGAAATTCAAGAGGCATTTATCACAAAAATTTGTTAGTTACTTATTTAGATTCTCAAGGGATTTCTTATGAAACATTTATTAGTGATGGGGGACAAGTTTTGCCTTGTCTTACTGGTCAAAGATATGAGGTTACTGGGATGGGTATGGGAGAGAGGAATTCTCAAGAAAATTCTGTTAGACTTGAGGGGATGAGTGCAGATTATGGAATTATAAGTGACGGATATTTTGAAATAAAAATAAATCAACAGCTTGCTAGACAAAGTTCTTAGATAATTTTAATAGTCAGTTTTATATAATGTGATTTCTTTTTTTAGTTATGAAGTATTCTGAGTTGGCAGGTGTGTATGATAATCTTGGGGCGACGACAAAGCGTCTTGAGAAAACTGAAATTCTTGCGCGGTTTTTGAGAAAGTTGGAAAAGAGTGGTGAGCCGAAATGGATTTATCTTTTGAGGGGGAGGGTTTTGCCTGATTATGATTCTCGTGAGTTGGGGATGTCTCGGCAGTTGATTGTGAAAGTTATTTCTAAATCTGCGGGTGTTTCTCCTAATGAGGTTGTTAAAGAATTTAATAAGTTGGGGGATTTGGGAGAGGTTGCTGAGAGATTTATGGGAAAGAAAAAACAGGCGACTTTATATTCTTCTAAACTTAGTGTTGGGAAAGTTTTCGATAATTTGAATAAGATTTTTGGTATGGAGGGAAAGGGGAGTGTTGAGAAAAAGATTAATTTGGTTTCTGAGCTTTTGACTTCTGCTAATGGTGTTGAGGCTAAATATCTTGTTCGGACTGTTTTGAATGATTTGAGGATTGGAGTTGCTGATTCTACTTTGAGGGATGGAATTGCAAAGGCGTTTTTTTCTGACGAGCAAAAAGAGATGAGTCAGAAAATTGAAGAGGTTTATGATTTAGCTAATGATTTTGCCGAGGTTTTTTCTGCGGCTATTAAAGGCAAGAGGACTTTGGAGAAAGTTAGTATTGCTCCTGGGAAACCTTTGAATGTTATGCTTCCTGTTAAGGTTACTCGGATTGAAGATGCGTTTAGGATTTGTGGAAAGCCTGCTGCGATTGAACATAAATATGATGGTTTTAGAGTTGTTATAAGTAAGAAAGGTGAGGAGGTTAAGTTATTTACTCGTCGGTTAGAAAATGTTACAAAGCAGTTTCCAGATGTTGTTTCTGTTATTAAGAAAAATGTTAAAGGAAAAAGTTTTATTCTTGATTCTGAAGTTGTAGGTTATGACCCGAAGACAAAAAAGTATAAACCTTTTGAGTTTATTAGTCAGAGGATTAAAAGGAAGTATGATGTTGATAGACTTGAGAAAGAACTTCCTGTTGAGGTTAATGTTTTTGATATTTTGTATTATAATGATGAAAGTTATTTGAGTGTGGATTTTATGAAGAGGAGAGAATTGTTGGAGAAGATTGTTAAGCCAGAGAAATATAAGATTAGATTGTCTATGCAGTTGGTTACTGGAGATGAAAAAGAGGCTTTGGAATTTTATAGACAGGCTTTGGGTTTTGGGGAAGAAGGGATAATGATTAAGAAATTGGATTCTGTGTATAAACCGGGGCGGAGGGTTGGGCATATAGTTAAAATGAAGCCTGATGTTAAGGATTTGGATTTGGCTATTGTTGGTGCAGAGTATGGGACTGGGAAAAGGGCAGGTTGGCTGACAAGTTTTTTTGTTGCGTGTCGAAGCGGAGATAAGTTTTTAGAAGTTGGAAAGGTGAGTTCTGGTTTGAAAGAGAAGTCTGAAGGGACGACTTACAAAGAGATGACGAAGATTTTGAAAAAGTTGATTGTTGGTGAGAGTGGACATAGGGTTGATGTAAAGCCAGAGGTTGTTATCTCTGTTACTTATCAGAATATTCAGAAGTCGCCGAGTTATGATTCGGGTTATGCAATGAGATTTCCGAGGGTGACTGTTTATCGTCCTGATAGGAATGTGAAGGATATTGCTACTTTGAAAGATATTAAGAAGGCAGCTGAGCAGAGTCATAATTTTAATATTGGGATGGGATAGTTATTTGTTTGAAGTAGCAACCTTTATAAATGAATTTTGTTTAGAATATTAATGGCTAAGAAAGGAAATCTTTCTGTTCAAAATATTGTTGCAACGGCTTCGCTTGGCAAGCCGGTTTCTTTGACAAAGTTGGCTCGTTCTCAGAGTAATACTGAATATAATCCTGAACAATTTCCTGGTTTGGTTTTGAGGATAAAAAAACCGAAATCTGCTGTTCTTGTTTTTTCATCTGGGAATCTGGTGTGTACTGGGACAAAGTCTTTGGTGCAGGTTAAAGAGGTTATTAATCAAGTGATTAAGCAATTGGCGAAAATTGGGGTTAAGATTACTGAAAAGCCGAAGATAACTGTCCAAAATATTGTTGCGAGTGGGAGTATTGATTTGAGGCTGAATTTGAACTTTCTTGCATTGGCTTTAGAAAATACAGAATATGAGCCTGAACAATTTCCTGGTTTGGTTTATAAGTTGATTGAGCCGAATGCGACTTTTCTGCTGTTTAGTAATGGGAAACTTGTATGCACTGGGACAAAGAATAGGAAGCAGCTTGATGAGAGTATGGTGATACTTGATAAGAATATTAAAGTGGCTATGAAAGAGAAGTAGTTACTTTGAAATTAATTTCTTTTGTATTGGATGTTTTTGGACATAGAAATATATAAATAATCGGCGGATTTTTTGTTGGAAGAGGTGGAAGGTGATGAAAAATGAGGAATTTATGAGCGAGATTAAGAATTTTTTTAATTCTTATAAAAAGCAGATTGGAGAGTCTATTCGGCAGAGCGATAATGTTGTTTCTATTAATTTTGATGATTTGGTGAGTTTTTCTCCAAAGTTAGGAGAGTTGTTGTTGGATAAGCCTGAAGAGATTTTGAATGGTGTTGAGAGTGCGCTTTCTGAGACTGGATTGGTTAAGAATCCTCGTGTTCGTTTGATTAATTTGCCGAAAGATAATTATGTTAAGATAAGGAATATTAGGGCGAGACATTTGAATAAGTTTATTTGGATTGAAGGAATTGTGCGGCAGGCAAGTGATGTGCGTCCACAGGTTGTGAGTGCGAGGTTTGAGTGTCCGTCTTGTGGGACGATTATTTCTGTTTTGCAGTTAGAGAAGAAATTTAAAGAGCCTTCAAGATGTTCTTGTGGAAGAAAAGGGTTTTTTAAGTTAGTTAGTAAGCAGATGGTTGATGCTCAGAGACTTGTTATTGAGGAGAGTCCTGAGAATCTGACTGGAGGTGAGCAGCCAAGGAGGATGAATATTTTTCTTAAAGAGGATTTAGTTGATCCTACGATGGAAGAGAGGACTACGCCTGGAAGTAAGGTAAAGGTTTTAGGTGTTTTGAATGAAGTTCCTGTTCCTTTGCCTACTGGTGTTTCTACTAGATTTGATTTAGCTGTTGATGCAAATAATGTTGTTCCTTTAGAAGAGACTTATGAAGATTTGAAAATTAGTGAGGAGGATGAGATGCAGATTAAGGAATTGTCTTTAGATCCGAATGTTTTTGATAAGCTGACGCAGAATATTGCGCCAAGTATTTATGGTTATGAAGAAATAAAGCAGTCTTTGGTTTTGCAGTTGTTTGGGGGTGTTAAAAAAAAGAAGGCGGATGGGACGATTTCGCGAGGAGATATTCATATTTTGCTTGTGGGGGATCCGGGTGTTGCTAAGTCAGTTACTTTGAGTTTTATTTCTAAGATTGCACCGAAGGGGAGGTATGTTGTTGGTAAGTCTACATCAGGAGCGGGGTTGACTGCGACAGTTGTTAAAGATGAGTTTTTGAAGGGGTGGAGTTTGGAGGCGGGGGCTATGGTTTTGGCTAACCATGGAATTGTTTGTATTGATGAGATTGAGAAGATGGATCCTAATGACAGGAGTGCTATGCATGAGGCGATGGAGCAGCAGACTGTTACAATTTCTAAGGCAAATGTTCAGGCATCTTTGAAAGCTGAGACCAGTGTTTTGGCTGCGGGTAATCCGAAGTATGGGCGGTTTGATCCTTATCAGGCGATTGGACAGCAGGTTGAGATTGCACCTACTTTGTTGAATAGGTTTGATGTTATTTTTATGTTAAGAGATATGCCTGATAAGTCTAGAGATGAAGAGATTGCAAATCATGTTTTAATGGAGCATCAGGATTCAAAGTCTTTAGGGAGTATTGACTTGGATTTGTTTAAGAAGTATGTTGCTTATGCAAAACAGTTTTGCAAGCCTGTTTTGAGTGATGAGGCTGTTGGAGAGATTAAGAAGTTTTATGTTGGTTTGAGAAATATGCCTATTGACGGTTCGAGTGATAATCGTCCGATTCCGATTACTGCGAGGCAATTGCAAGCGTTGGTAAGATTAAGCGAAGCATCTTCACGTTCGCGTTTATCGAATGTTGTTGAAAAAAAAGATGCTCTTAGAGCTATTGATTTGATGAAGTATTATCTGACTCAGGCAGGGTATGATTATGAATCAAAGAATTTTGATATTGATAAGATTATGACTGGAGTTACTGCTTCTAAAAGAGGGAAGATTCGAGAAGTTAAAGAGACTATTGTTAATTTGGAATCGAAGCTTGGGAAACTGATTCCGATGGAGGAGTTGAAGAAAGAGTTGGAAGGTAAAATGAAAGAAGCAGAGATGGATGAGGCATTGGACAAACTTGCTATGTCTGGAGATATTTTCAAGCCAAAGAGAGGATTTATACAGAGGGTTTGATTTATTTCTAGTATATAAAAATTTAAAAGGTGGGAGTTTGTTGGGGAGGTTATGATAAAATTAATTCCAAGGGAGATAAGAGAAGTAAATTGGCCTGTAGCAAGAACTTTAAATCAAGAAGAACAAGAAAGATATAATGAATTTGTTAATGGATTTAATTCT
>CAZHOH010000004.1:0-92777 GCA_964534185.1 Candidatus Woesearchaeota archaeon
TGACGTTTCGTTCTCGGATGGTAGGGTGGTTGTAATCGACGCCGAAGGTGGCGCGTCGAAAGAATAATTTAAGTATAGCTTTTCTTAAATATCATAGACATATTCGTTGCAGAAGGGGCAGTTTTTTTCAATTGGGCATGCTTTAAATCCGTTTTTGTATGTAGAGATTATTTCCTGGGCTGTTTGGACTAATTCTTTTTTTATTTCTTCTATGCTAAATTCCATTTTGCCTGTGTGAACTGAACGGGCGATTTTGTTTTTGTCGATTTCGAATTCAAGGGGGTAGTCTTTTTTCAGAGTTTCTAAGGTTACTTTGTGAACGTTTCCTAGTTTTTGAGCTGCTAGTGCGTAATATCCTAACTGCCAGTTGCGGTTTCTTGGAGAGATATTTGAGCTTCCTGTTTTGTAGTCGATGATTTCAAGCCCTTTTGGTGTTGTGTCTATTCTGTCAGCGAATCCAATAAATTTCAGTCCTTGAATTTCCATGAAGAGTTTTTGTTCTGTTTTTGAGTTTTCGTTGTATTT
The DNA here is from genome assembly GCA_964534185.1 of Candidatus Woesearchaeota archaeon. Lineage (GTDB taxonomy): Archaea > Nanobdellota > Nanobdellia > Pacearchaeales > GW2011-AR1 > JACPLR01. The sequence continues at coordinate 526 of CAZHOH010000004.1, forward strand.
GTGTTTGTTTCTTTCAAAGAAAATTGAGAGTAGGTGAACTGATTCTGTTAAGTCTATTGATTCCCATTCAGGTTCGCGATGGAGTTGTCTTGCTAAAGATTTTAGTCCCTGGAGTGTTTTGAGGTTTTGTTTTACTCCTTGTTCTAATACAAGGTGGATGAATGAACCTAATTGGACTTGCTCCCATGCGACGATTTTTTTGTCAGGCATATTGTAAATGTATTTGTATTCGAATTTTTTCTGGCAGTCTGCGAATGTTAGTAGTGATGATGGTGAGAAGGTTTGTTTTTTTAGTAAGTCCAGGTTTTCATTTTCTTGTGGTGTTTCTTGGATTTGGTTTTGTGTTTTTGGTTCGAGTGTTTTGTAAAGTTCTTTGTTGTCGATTTGGAAGTTTATTATTGGGTTTTGTTTGTAGTTTATTTCATTCAGGAAAGTTGAGGGGAGAAATCTTCTGTTGCCATATTTTTTTGCGTATGTTAGGAAAAGATTTTGTTTTGCACGTGTGAATGATACATAGCAAAGTCTTCTTTCTTCTAGGAGGTTATGGTGGTATTCGTATTCTTTTGTATATTCTTCGAGTTCTTGTTTTGATAAATGGGTTTTGTCCTGAAGTTCTGGGTGGAGTTTTAGTGGGATTAAAGAATTGTTTGAGAATTTTTCTGAGGGGAATCTTTTTTGCGCGAGGTTTGTGATTATGATTGTGTCGTATTCAAGTCCTTTTGTTGAATGGGCAGTCATTAGTCTTACTCCTCTTTTTTCTGTTTCTGCGCATTCTATTTGAATGTTGAGGTTTTCTAAGATTGTTAGATAGTGGATGAAACTTGGCAAGTCAGGCGAGTGAATTTCCTGATAGTTTTTTGTAAGTTCGTAAAATTTGTTTAAGTTCATTAAGTCTTCTTTTTCTGTTTCTTCTTCTGTGAGTCTTAGGAGATTGTAGAGCTCTGTGAGTGTTTCTGTTATTTTTTTATTTTGAGTATTTTCCAGAAGATAGTTGATTCTTTTTGTGATTGTTTGGGCGTATATTTTTCCTGTTTCTGAGAATGGGATTTTGTTTAGTGATGAAAAGATTAAGGCGTTGAGGTTTTCTGTTTGTTTGTTTTGCTTTAAAAATTGCCCGAATTTTATTATGTCGTTTTGCGAGAATTCAAGATTGTAAACTAAGTCCCACCAGTTTTCTTCTCCTCTTTTTTCTTTTCTTAGGAGATTGTTAAGGATTTTTAGGTAGGACATTACTGCTTTTATTTTTCTTTCTTTTAGTAGAGAGTTTTTTGATATTGAGTGGTAAGGGGTGCCTGTTAATTCAAGTGTTGCTTTTATTAGTCTGCCTTGCTGGTGAGTTCTGAAAATTACGCAGATGTCTTCTAGTTTTTTTCCTTGGTTGTTTTGTTCTTGAATTATTTCTGTTATTCTTCGTGCCTCTTCTTTGCTGTCTTTTAGTTCGTATACTTGGATGGGTTTTCCTTCTGCTTCAAATGCGCTTTTTACTTCAAAACATTCGGATTTGTTTTCGTAGTTGTGAGAGATTAGTTTGTGTGCTGTTGAAAGGATGGTGTTTGGTGAGCGGAATGATTTGTCTAAGGTGAAAATGTCGTTTTCTGAAACTTGGAAGATTTCTTTGAATTCGTCGACATTGTTTTTGTATGCTCCGCGGAATCTGTAAATTGATTGGTTTAAGTCTCCAACAACAGTGATGTTTTTGTGAGGAGTTATGTGTTTTAATAATTCTATTTGTATTTTGTTAGTGTCCTGAAATTCGTCAACTATTATATACTCGTATTCTTGTGCAATTGCAGGTTTTTGTTTTAGAATATTTAGAGCATCTATGTTTAAATCTGAGTAGTCTTTGTAGTTTCTTTTTTGTTTTAGTTTTTCGTATCCACTCCAGATGTCTATGAATTTTTTTGTTTGTTTTAGTTTGTTGAGTTCGTTTATTTTTTCTGATATTTCTTTTTTCGTTTCTTTGTTTTCTTTTAGATATAGTGTTTGTAGTTCGAATTGTAAGTATTTGAGTTGTTCTTCTACTTGTTTTTCGTTATAGTTTTCTAAGATATATTTTTGCATGTCTTGGAGGTTTATTCCTATGTCTTTTGCTATGCCGATTTCGTTTATGTATTTGTGGCAGTAGGTTGGAGCTATGCCGAAGTATTTATTGAGTATTACTTTTGCGTCATTTGGGGTTATTACTGAGAATTTTTCTGAGGTGTTGTTTCGAATTAAGTCTGCTGAGAATGCATGGAATGTTTTTATTACTGGTTCTTTGTCGTCTTTGAGGATTGGTTTTATTCTTGCGTAGAGATTGTTTGCTGCTTCGTTTGAGAATGTTATTGCTACGATTTTTTCAGGGTTATAGGTGTTTTTAGATATTAGGTGTTTTATTTTTTCGACTATTGTGTGTGTTTTTCCTGTGCCTGCGCCTGCGAGAATCAAGCATGGGCCTTTTTCTTTTTTTATGGGGTTCATATAATTAGATTAGGGGTTGGGGTTAAAAGTTTATCGGATTGATTTGAGCTGTCCGAAGTTGAAGATTTGGTTTTCGCCTATTGCGTGGACTGTGAATTTTTTGAGTGTTGAAGCGGGGATTATGCAGGCAGTATCTGAAATGAATTCGTTAAGACTTGTGCCTTCGTTTGTTGGTATGAAGCTTGGAAGGATTATTGTCTCTTTGTTTTTGTATTTTCCTGTTAGAAATGCTTTGTATTTTTCTTTTTTTATTCCTTGAGGGTCTGTTATTGTTATTGCTGGGTGGAGGTGAGCCATTATTCTTGTTTTGATTTCTGGTTTTAGAGTTTCTGGTATTTCTTTGTCGCCGTGGATAAATGCTATTTCTTTTTCTATGTGGAATTCTTTGAATTCTTTGTCTGCGATTTCTGCCATTTTTTCATGGTTACCTTTTATTAGGATTATGTTTTCTCTTTTTACATGTTCGCTAATCATTAATAAGAGTTCTAAGAGGATGTTTTTTTCTGCTTTTTTGTATGCAAAGAAGTGTTTTATGTCTCCGAGGAAGATTACTTTTTCTATTAATTTGTTTTTTGATTTTAGTTCTTTGAAGACTTTTTCCAAGTCTGCTTTTGTTTGCTCTTTTTGAGAGGTTGGGATTAATGAACCTGTTTCTTTAAGCATGAATTCGTGCCCGAGGTGCATATCTCCAATAGCTAAGGTTTTTATTTCTGGGAGGTAGAGTGCTTTGTTTATGAATTCGTATTTCATTTTAGATTAACTTCATATGCAATTCGTGCATTCTTTTTAAAAATTCTTGTTTGTCTTCGATTCGGATTAAATCTGTGTGTCCTTGTAGGATTAGGTTTAGGTTGAAAGGTGACGGGAGTTTTACGTCTTTGACTTTTATTTGAATTTTATTTTTTCTTATCCAGTCGAGGACTTTTTTTGCGTTTTCAATGTCCATTAAGTCTTGTTTTACTTCTCTTCTTGCTTCATTGAGGATTGGGAATTTGTTTGATATTTTTTTAACTGCGGCTAGGAGGAAGTGACTTTTCATCTGCTGTTTTCCTACTGATTTTGTCTGTCCTTTGTAATTTCGGATTATCATTAGTGAACGTGAGGCGCAGTGCCGGAATCTTCTTGCAAGGATGTCTGTTTTTTCAATTGCATGGCTGATTATTTCATCCAGATTTTCAGACTTTAATTCTTCAAACGCTTTTTCTATGTTGAGCTTTTCGCCTGCGAGGTAGAATCCGTGGTCGTTGATTCCAATTTCTATATCTCTTCCCCACTGCTGTCCGATTATGAAACCTAATGCTCTTGATAAGACGTCGTTTACTCGCCTTCCATACATACTTGAGACTAGGATATAATTTTTTTCACCTTTGTATTTTTCAATCAGGATTTTTTCTGAGTGAGGTATTTCTGAGAATTTGTGCTGTTCGTAAAAGTAATTGTAAATTGCTGTTGCTGATTTTTCTTCTATGTAAAGGTATTCTTGGATGAAATTTAGGATTTCTTTTTTTGTTTTGTTGTTTGAGAGTTTTTCGTTCATGAGGTATCTGAATTTGTTGATTTCCAGAGCTGAATCAAAACTTAGGGGGAGCATTTCTGAGAACCACGAGGGTATTGTTGGGTTTTTGTGGTTTGCTGGTTTTACATATAAATTCATCCCTCGGACATATGCGTTTTCATATTTGCTTCCTCCAAGGACGAATACGTCTCTTTTTTTCATTCTTTCTAAGAAAGATTCATCGATGACTCCGATTTTTTCGCCTGAAGGCGCGAGTTTTACTGTTACAAAGGATTCTTCTGGGATTGTTCCGATATTTGTTAAATAAATTACTCTTGCAAGTCTTCCGCGTTTGCCTATTGTGTTTGTGTCTGCGTCATACCATATCTTTCCATAGACGCTGTTTTTTTCTAAATCATATTCTCCTGCTAAATAACTGATTATGTCAAAGAAGTCGTTTTTTGAAAGTGTCGAGTAGCAGTATGAGCTTTTTATTGTTTTTAGTAAGTTGTTGATGTCCCATTGTTTGTAGATTGCCATGCCATAGATTTGTTGTGCTAAAACGTCTAATGCGTTTTGAGGAAAGGTTATTGTGTCGATTTTCTTTTCTATCATTTCTTTTTGGATTACACTACATTCTACTAAGTCGTCTCTGTCTAATACTATGAAGTAACCTTTTGCTTTGTTGTGTAATTGGTGTCCGGCTCTTCCAAGTCTTTGAAGTGCGCGGGATGATGCTTTTGGTGAGCTAATCATTAAAACTAAGTCGATGAAACCGATGTCTATTCCTAATTCAAGACTTGTACTGCAGACAACTGCTTTTAGTTTTCCATCTCTTAATCTTTGTTCAATTCTGAAGCGGTATTCTTTGCTTAGGGAGGAGTGGTGGGCGGCTATGTTGTCGTCGCCATAAGCAGTGGGAAATTTGTCTTTTAGATGATTGACTACACGTTCTGTTGCAGCTCTTGTGTTTGTGAAGATTAGAGTTGTTTTGTGTTCTTGGATTAGTTTGTCGAGTTCTTTATACATTTCGTTGATTATGTTTTTGTCTTCTATTAGGTCGTCTACTGGTGTCAAGACTTTTATTTCTATTTGTTTGTTCATCGGGATTTCTGCGATTTCGACTGTTCTGTAAGGGTCAATTCCTACTAGGTATTTTGCGACTTCTTCTAAGGGAGATATTGTTGCGCTTAGTCCGATTTTTATTGGGAATATTTTGCTGACTTCATTTAGTCTTTCTAGTGTTAGGCTGAGGTATGAGCCTCGTTTGTTATTGAGTGCGTGGAGCTCATCTACTATGCAGAATTCTGTTGTTTTGAAATATTCTACGAATTTGCTGCTTGTTAGCGCGATTGAAAGTGATTCAGGTGTTGTTATGAAAATGTGCGGGGCTTTTCTTGCCATTTTTGCTCTTTCTGAAGAGGTTGTGTCGCCTGTTCTTAGTCCAACTCTTATTTCCTGTAGTTTGATGTTTTTTGATTCTGCTAATTCTTTTATTTCTTTTAGAGGTTCTTCTAGGTTTTTGTGGATGTCGTTGCTTAGTGCTTTTAATGGCGAGGTGTAGACTGCGTATATTTTGTTTTCTAATTCATTTTTTTCTGCGAGGATTACTAGGTAGTTTAGAATTGAGAGAAAGGCTGTGAGTGTTTTTGTTCCGCCTGTTGGTGCTGAGATTAGGATATTTTTTCTTTCCCAGATTGTAGGAACGCCGTATTTTTGTGTTAGTGAGAATTCGTCGAATTTGTTGAAGAACCATTCTTTTACAAGAGGGTGGAGAGTTTTTACTATGTCTTCATGCTTTCTTTCCAGAGCTTTTGCTATTTTGGTCATTTTAGAATAAGTTGTTGGAATTTAGTGGTGAATGGATTAGATTGGGCGGGTTGGGGGATTTATATATGTTTTGGGAGAATTACAACTCGTTCTCGATTTCTTCATTGAGTTTTTGCATTTGTTCGTTTGTGATTGCGCTTGTAGTTTGTTCGTCGATTTGAGATTCTACTTTGTGCATTTCTTTGTTTGCTTCTGGGCTTTGCTTGATTTTTTGTAAAAGGGCTTGTTTTTCTTGTAGTTCTTTTTGAGCTCCTTCTAGTTTGTTCTTAATCATGGTGTTGCCTTTGAAACTGTTTTGCAAGTCGTATTCTGCGTTTTTGATGCGAGTCTGAAGCTCAGCTATTCTTTCATTCATTATTTCTTCTTGTGTTTTTTCGTCTTCTGGTTTCATATTTTTAGATATTGGAGGTGGTATTTATAGTTTTGGTTGATTTAGAGGTATATGCGTTGTTATAACTAAATGTTTAAAAATAAGGGATTTTGTTTTTATTTATTATCCTATGGAAATAACTGATTCTCCGTTGACTTTTAGGCTTTCTAGTGTTCCGTCAAGTATGAATTTTCCTTTTGAGATTGTTAAGTCTCCGTGGAAGTTTTGTATTTGGGCTTGTTCGTTGTCAAGGTTGATTATTGTTTTTCCTTCATTAATTTGTATTGAGCCGGTTGTTGTGTATGTTAGTGAACTGATTGAAATTCCTTTAAGTGTTATTTCTTCATATGTTGCTCTTTCGCCGAGTTTTACGCCGAGTTTGCTTTTTAGTTTTGATGTGATTGGGATGTTGTTTACTGATGCTGAATCTGTTTTTCCTTCCATTAATAAGATGTTTGATTTGTCAAGTGTTAGCTTTCCGTCGAAGTTTTCCAAGAGTATGTCTGCCTGATTTTTTTCAAGGTTGAATTGTTGGTTTTCTATTTCTATGTAATTATCAGAGATTTTGCTTATTTGAACTTTTTCAAAGGTGTCGTCTAGTTCGATTGTTGGAGTTTCTAAGTCTGTTTTTATAGAGATTGTTTGTTCTTGGTTTTGTTTGATTAGGTTTCCTGTGAATCCTTTGTCTCCTGTGAATGAGCTGTATAGTAAGAGTGATGCTATTATTAAGAAGATTATTCCAAATGCTATTGCTTCTTTGTGTTTTGATAGTTCCATTATCTATTGCCTCTTGACATGTTTCCTTCTATGTTTTTTTCAAGTATTTCTGCGAATCTTTTTGGCGAGTTTATGTTTTTTATTGTTACTCTGCTACCTTCTGAAAAAAGGTGGACGTGGATGTCGCCGTAGCCAAGGAATTTTTGCCAGAGTGTTTGTTGTAAGTCTACGTCGCTTATTGATACTAATGATATCCTTTTTATCTTTTTTGCTATGTACCCTTTGTTGTGAATTAGGAAGTAAGGAGTTACTTGGTATGAGTGTTTTAGTCTGTGAATTTCGGTTATCCCAAGTCCTAGGACTGCGAATGTGATGACTCCTTGAAATGCTAAAGGGTTAATTTCTAATCCGAGTGATTTTATGTATGCTGTTGCAACTACAAGTGTTGAAGCCATAAGGTAAAAAGAAATATATGTTTTTCTTGAGTTTGTTGCACTCATTGTGTCTTGTCTTTTCTCCTCTTTTTCCATGGTAGATTGGGGGGTTTTTGGATATTTAAAGTTTCTGAATTAAATGGACTTGAAAATTTCTGGCAATTTTATTTTCTTTTTAGTGTAGAATAGTTCTCCCCATTTGGCATCTAACTTTTTTCCATAATCTTTTTGTCTTTTTGTCATCCATTCAATATCTCCAGGACGTATTTGAGATTTATGGGCATAAATTGCTTTTGTTTTTTTATTGTGTACTCTTGATATGTCTACCCCGATATTTGCATTTTTAACATCTGAGATGAAATAGTGAATTGTTGGTGTTGATAAAGAAATTAAGTTTGCAGTATTTTCGTGGTCAGGATGTTTATCTTTGAAATATGGTGCGAATACTAGAGCTGGTTTATATTTTTCTATTAGTGATTTTATTATTTGTTTATTTTTTTCTGATAAAGAAATATTGCCATCTCCGAAATCAAGTATTTGTCTTTCAAAATCTAAAATTTGTCGGGCTTTTTCTGCTTCTTTTAATCTTTGTTTTGCTCTTGATTTCGCTTTTTCTCCTTTTGTTAAGTCTATTATTGTTATATAGTATCCTAATTCTTTTAGTAGGAGTAATGTTCCGCCACAACCGAATTCGACATCGTCTGGATGCGCTCCAAATGCGAGAACGTTCTTTTTCATTTTAAGATAAGGTAGCTGTTTTAGATAAAGTTTGTTATTTTAGATTTGAAGATTGAAAATGTTAAGAATTAACTAAATGTTCTTTGGATTATTTTAGACTCATAAATTGGTAGTTCTAATTCTGAAACAGCTTGGATTAAACTCTCTCTTTTACTAGATTGAAACTCTATTTCTCCTGATTTTAATTCACCATTTGATTGAGGGAGGAGACATTTAGTTTCTATTGCTAAACTTAACATTTGTGGATGAAGATGTAGAGCCCAATATTGAGTAAAAGGTGCGGGACATATTTGGGCATGTCCTGCTGGTATCCAAAGATTATCTAATTTTAAATAAGTTTCTTCAGGATTTGGCAATTTTGTAATAACCTCATTATCTTCTCCTCTGCCATAATATAATTGGAACCTTGTTCTTTCCATTTTATTTTGATATCTTTGAGTTTTAAAAATATAGAGGTGATGTTACATTGTAAAGTTAGCGGTTGGCGAGCATCCTAAAAATTTCTTCTCAGAAAACTGGTTCTGAAATCGGTTAATAAAATCAACAAGAAAATTTAATCTTTCTTTTTTTAACTTTCAGTTCTTTATCCCATCTCGCTGTTTTACATTTTGGGCAAGTGAGGGGGCGGTCATCCCCTCGAGAAAACCAAACATGACTACATTTATTGCATTTATATGCCGTCTTTCCAAATTCCTTTATTCTTATTTCAGCCATACATTACATAAGTAATACTTCTTTATAAATCTTACTTATAACAGAAAGGTTTATATATTAGAGTATACTTAATAAAGTAATATTAGTTAAGTAATATGAAACAAGAAAATAAAAAACAAGGAGGATACAAAAAAATATTGTGCCCTAATTGTAGCTCTTCTAATGTAATTAAATGGTGCAAAAGAAAGACACGGAATAGAGGATTAATCCAAAGATATAAATGTAAATCTTGTAATTTTTATTTTACGCTTGACGATGGTTTTTACCGAATGAGAAACAGTCCGAATAAAATAACTCAATCAATAGACTTATTTTACAGAGGAGTTTCAACAAGAAGGGTGCAAGAGCATTTAGCAATATTTCATCCTCATAATGCTTCTCATATGTCTGTTTATAGATGGGTAGTAAAATATGCAAAGATGATTAGCAAATTTACAAACAAATTAAAGCTAAACGTCGGCTCTGAAGCCCAAATAGATGAGATAGAGTTTCATAGAAGAAAGGGTCATAAAAAAGGACAAAAAGGCGTAGATAAAAATTGGTTTATTGATAGTATTTGTCCAGAAACAAAATTTATGCTTTCTTCTGAATATGCAAAAACAAGAAACAGAAGAGATGTTAAGGCAGTAACTCAAAGAATAAAAGAAAGAACAGACGAGCAAATTAAAATAGCCACGACTGACGGATGGAACGCTTATATAAAAACCATTAAATCTGTTTTTGGCTACAATAATAAATTAGGCAGATATAATGTATTTCATAATAGGGTAATTGTTTCAGAAAAAAATGAAGTCTTTAACTATCCTATTGAGAGATTACATAATTCAATAAAAGCAAGAACAAAAACAATGCGTGGATTTCATGGCTCAATTAATTCAGCAAATGCCATTATGAAGGGTTTTGAAATTTATTACAATTTTATAACAAAACATCAGCAAATAAAATGCTGTCCTTATGAATTAGCTATTCCTGAACTAGCTGAACAGTTAAAGAATGTTAAAAATAAATGGGTTGCTTTGATTAGATTAAGCAAAAGTTAAAAATTGAGAAAGATATATAAAACAGAATAAATTTATAGAGCTATGATGATTATAATAATAAGAGGGCCTGCTGCTGTTGGTAAGTCAACAATCGCCAAATTTGTTGCAAAGAGAATCAAAGCCCACCATATCTCTTTTGATGATATTTTAAGTGAGCACAAACTGGACATAATTGAAGGAGATGGTATTTCTGGAGAAAATTTTATTAGGGGTAATGAAATTGCTTTAGATCTAATAAAACAACTAAAACCTAAAGCTATAGTGCTGGATGGATGTTTTTATCGAGACGAACAAATGAAACATGTCCTTAAGAATTTTATTGGCAGGCATTTTATATTTACATTGAAAGCAAAAGTAGAGGATTGTATTAAGCGTAACAAAGAACGGGGTAGCGCCATGTCAGAGGAGGCAATATATGATGTCTTTAAGTTAGTCTCAAAAAAAGATTATGGAATAATTATTAACACATCTGGAAAAACAATTAATCAGGTTACACAAGAAATTTTAAGCCATCTCCCCTTAAAGAAGGCCAAGTAACTTTTGCCCATTCTTCTCTAAATTTATTAGCCTTATTTCTATAAGCTTCTGCTTGCCTTTCATCAATTTCAGCTCTTTGTAAATCTCCTATTGCTTTATGTGCTGCCGCCCTGTCTAAGTAAGCTTCAAAATATTCAGGGTTTAATTCAATTGCTTTAGTATGATCAATTATTGCTCTATCAAATTCTTTAAGAACTTGCAGTGCGAAACCTCTATTGTTAAGAGCAAGGGAGGAATTTGGCATGAGTTGAACAGCCATATCAAAATCTTGCATCATAAGTAAATTATTGCCCAAATAATAATGGTCATTTCCCCTATTTCTGTAAGCTTCTCCAAAATTAGGATTTAATTCTATGGCACTAGTATGATCTTCCAGAGCTAAAGTAAAATGTTTTAAATATTTTCTAGCTCTTCCTCTGCAATTCAGGACTTGTGCAATATTAGGATGTGCAATCAGAACTTTATCAAAGTCAGATACCGCCTCTTCGTATTTCCCTCTAACCATTCTGCTTGCACCAAGTTTAAAGTCTAATATTGGCTGATAATTATTCCAATTAGCTTCATCATAAAATACACTTGCGCTTATCGAATCTCCTTCATCTACAGTTATTTTTAGAGGCCTTAAATTAGCAAGATTAAACATAATAAAACTTGCAAGATTTTCTGTAGTAGCTCTTCCTATTATATCATCCAAATACCTTCCATCTAAAGATGTTGTCAATTTAGAAAGAGCATTCTTTACTTCTACATAATCTACGCCTCCAACAAAGTCTCTAATTAATTGACCATCGACCTCTACAGCTGTTTCAAATCTACTTTTCCTGATTGCCTCTGTGCCATGTTCTGCTTTGAAAGTCTGTTTTACTACTATTTTTGCCATTTTATCTATAGACCTTTATCCTTTGATCAAACCTCTCGTTAAGTAAGTCAAGTCTCTTATTTACAATATCAGAAGCAATTTTATTTTTTATACCTGCAGAAGCAGTTCTTTCGTTTTCAGAATAAGGAAAGCAGGACACAAAATCTAAATATGATCTATCAAGTAAATCTAATGTGTCTGCAAAATCCTGTTCTGTTTCATCTGGAAAACCAACAATAATATGTGTGCCTTGCAACATTGAAGGGCTGGCTTTTCTAACAGCAGCCAAAGAAGTAATGCATGTTTCTTTTGTGTATGGCCTCTTCATCAGCTTTAGGATTCTGTCGCTTCCTGATTGAATAGGAAATGTAGAAGCTCTTATTCTTTTCTCATCCTCTGAGACAGAAAAAACTTTTACATAATCATCTAAATCTTTTGCTAGCCAGTTAAGATTAAAGTCATGAATGAATATTTGGTGATCACCCTTTACTCTTAATAGCATTTCTAGAAGGTTATGGAATCTAATTCCTAAATCATGGCCATAAGCACCAGTGTCCCCTCCAACTAACATTATACTCTTTTCTCCTTTTCTAACTCCTGCTTCAAATTGTTGCAATATTCTTGCAGGATCTTCACTTTTTAACACTCCTGTAGCAAGTCTAATAGGACAGTATGAGCATTTCATCAAACATCCCTGGTCTATTCTTATTTTATAACCATTTTTTGCTTGTTCGTATTCCCCCCTCGCAGATCCAAATGCTACTTTCTTAGGATCATCAAAAGATGATACGTTTGGATCAGCTATGTCAGTCATAGGAACTGATATGGTGTCTGCAAGAAGTTGATCAAGACTTTCCATGGTTCTAGGAGAGAATGTACCTGCAACTCTGTCAGACAATCTATTTGGATTTATTGATGGCATGCAACCACCGACAAAAATTTTGCTATTCTTAGGAACTCTAGTTTCCAAATCTCTTAATTTGTCTGCCGAAGCCTCTTCACTTCTTTGATCTACAGCACAAGTAACAAGTATTGCATAATCTGATTCTTTTGGATCCTGTGTGATTTCCACTCCATTTACTGTCAAATAATTTATTACTCTCTGTGTATCAAGCTGTCTTTGTTCACATCCAAAACAATCTACAAATGCTTTCATTTGAAGTCCCCCCTATATATTTCATGGTCCAATGTGCTTCTCATGCTGCATTCAAATATTGGTTTCGATCCAGGATACTTTTCATGAAGCGCTGTTTGAATCTCGCAAAGCTGTCTGACAAAATCTTCTGTTGGATGCGACCTATTTGCATATACTGAATGAGGATCAGAATGAAAAACATTAGAAGATACAGATATACCATTGCTAAGGAAATGCTCATATCCTTCAATTACACTCTCTATTGGTTCTAACCCCCAAACAAATCCGCAGAAAATATTATAATCGCCAAATACCTTTCTTGCTGCTTCAAATGATTTGACAAATGGCTTATAACCATAATATTTTTCCTTGCCAGGACAGATTTCTTTGAATAAATCCTCATCAAAAATCTCAATATTAAAAGCCAGAGTTGTAACTCCAGCTTCCTTGTATTCTCTAATTAAACCTAAATCGTTTGGAGGCATTGTAAGAAGATGAATCGGTATTTTCGGATTAGAAGCATCATGGATTGCGCGAACTAATCGAGAAGTATATTTAGCACCCTCATCATTATCAGGAAATGTTCCTGTAGTTATAGATACTAGTGGAATATCTCTCCAAGGTGTTCTTTGGAATAAGCGGACTGCCTCTGCAAGTCCCTCTTCAGTAAAATCAGAAGTCATCTCCTTACCAACTGTTTTTCTTGTTCCCCTAATAGGACAGAATTTGCAAGGCACGCCCTGGCTAAAATATGTGCAATCTGGATAAAAGAAGAAACCAGGAGTTTCAGCACCAGCCACCGCTATAACCTTATCAGAGAGTGTCCCATCAGATAATTTCTTACCAAAATATGCCGGTTTTTCTGGATATTCTGCAGTAGCTATGGAACTCCCGTCTTTTGTTATTACTATTTGCTCTTCTTCCGCAACAAGCCCAAAAGGAGATACAGGTCTGCGAAGCAAAGCAGAAACAACTCTATCTTCCAGACAGAGAACTTGTGGAAATCGGTGTATATTCTGCACCGCCCTACTTGTTATATTATAAACAAATTGATTTTCATAAAATTCTCTCTTTATATTTCTAAATGTATCTACATCAAAATCAAGCCCATTACAAAGTAATGCTATCTTTAGTTCCGCAGGGGTTAATTTTTTCTCCATTTTAATATATTATATTTTTCAAACTCCCATCTTAAAAAGATTTTATTTATTATTAAAAATCTTCTGAATCCTAATTTTCTGTATGGTCTTTTATATGGTGAAATTAAATATTGTATTGCACAAATCAAACTTAGCAAGTCGCTGCTAAGAACAAAAATAGATGCCTTAACTCTATATTTTAATGGGATTCCTTTTGAAGCTGTTAAGCACTGTAAACTCAAGATTAATTCATAAAGCAGAAATGGAACAGGCAATAAGACAAAGTAAGGATTAAGGAATAGAAGAAATAATGCAAGAACTAAAGAAATTGTTAGAAAATATGGAAAGTTAAGAAACCCATGGAGATAAGGTATCCTAAATTTTGGATTGTTCGCAGCCCAATATAAAAGACTAAATCTGCCTCTTATTTCTATTTCCATTTTCTTTATAAAATCTTTGAAAGTCAGGTTATGCTCATGAAGGCCGCTTACCTTTGGGGTATAAACGAATCTTTTTCCCTCATTTAATGCTACAATAAGTGCTGGAACATCTTCTCCGCCAAAATCATTTGGAAAAATATTTTCTGGAAAGTTATAATTTAAGAAAACACTTCTTCTTATAACAGCTATCCCTGTTGAAAAAGTGGTGAAATTTTCAAGAGTAATAAATCTTTCAAAATCATTCTTTTTGTAAATTGATTCTCTCTTTATATCCCTAAGTAAATTATAGTCTTCAAATGTTGCGCTTCTATAACGCCCGCAAACTCCCACAATATCTGGATATTTTATTAGAACTCTTATTGCTTCTTTGACTGCATCTTTATCCAACATAATATGATCGTCTAAAAAGAAAATGAGTTCATCTTTTGAGTTTTTCAATGCAAAATTTTTAGCAAAAGAAATATTACAATTTCTTGGTAAATTATATAGTTTTAGACCTTTTTTCTTTATGATTGTTTTAGCTTGTGGGGATGTTCCGTCATCTAGACACATTATTGTAATCTTTTTACTATCATACGTCTGGTTTTCTATAGACTCTATCGTATCTGAAATTATATGTGGTTCGCCATGTATTATAAGGGCTATTGTGATCTTGGGATTTTTTCCATTGGTATTTTGTTTTTTATAGTTAAGTTTTTTCATTTTCTCGAACACTCCTTAAGGGCATCGTCCAATCGTTCCATAGCATCATCAATTTCTTCTAAACTTATTGTTAGCGGTGGTTTGATACTAATTACATTTTGCCTTCCTTTTTCACTTGTAGAAACATTAACCATTAATCCTCTATCAAATGCTGCATGATAAACATCAATGTTTTTGTCCATATCCGGTGAATTATCTTTATGGATAAAATCAATTCCTAATATCAGACCCAGACCTCTAACATCTCCTATAAAATAATATTCTTCTTTCATTCTTTGTAAATGTTCCATAAACCTCTCATGTTTTTTTGGGACCTCATTCATTATACTAGATAAAACAAGGTAATCTATATTGGCAAGCGCTGCAATACACCCTAAAGATTGTGCGCCAAAAGTGTTCTCAGAGGTACCCCCACTAAGAACATCATACTTTTCTTTAAAGACCGTTGCAGCTAAAGCAGGAAATCCTGCAGTCATACCTTTCCCCATAGTAATAATGTCTGGCTTGACTTCATAAACATTTGAAGCAAATATGTCTCCGCACCATCCAAATGCAGTTTGAACCTCATCAACGATCATGGCAACATCATTTTCATTACATACCTTTTCTAAACCTTTAATATATTCTTTAGGAGGCACTAATATGCCTCCATTAAAGGGGATTATTTCCATAATAACTCCAGCAACATCCCCCCTTCTTCTAACAATATCTTCAAATTCTTTAACCTTACAATCTATGTGCTCTTCAAGAGTCATACCTTTTGGTTTTTTATCTATTTTAAAAGGATCAATAAACAAATAATCTCCAGACCCACCAAGACAAGGTTCTTTATAGAAATTTCCGCCTGAAGCACTTATTACCTCGGATGAAGTTCCTAAATAACTTCCATTAAAAGAAACAATCATTCTTCTATTGTTATCTCTATGATATTTTCTGGCTCTTTTGAGTCCATCTTCATTAGCATCACTTCCATTACATAAATGTAAATTAACCTTGTTCAATCCTTCTGGGGATAATTCAACTAATTTTTCTGCAAGTTTTTCAACATATCTATTTTTGTATCTGGGAGAGATATAATAAGGAAAATCGTCAGAATTGACTAATTCTCTTATTGAATTTACGATAGCTGGATGTCCGTGACCCAAATTAAGATTAAGCGTTTGGGAAGTTAGATCTAAGTATTCTTTTCCATTTGAATCATAAACTTTTATTCCCCTACCTTTAACTAACTCTGTATTGCTTGGAATCATATTTTTAGCTAAATGTTGCATTTTTATCCTCCAATTTAATAGGCATCCCACATTTTAAACTTTTATCAGCAGCAAGGCTAATCTCCAAACTTTTTACTCCTTCGCTATAATCGCTTAAAATTTCTGTAGGATTATTTTCTTTTACATCATTAATAAAAGCACGATCTTCAACTGCAAAAATATTTTTTTCTTCAGGAATAATTATAGGGTTACGAGAATTTTTCAATAATATTTTTGTATTAAATTCTTGTACCAAATCCTGACTGGAAAACTGAATTGACATTTCTGGGCCTAATAAATCAAGATAGATTTTGTGTTCAAGACCAGAAGACCAAGAACTAAGAACATCTCCAAAAATTCCCCTTTGAAGTTTTACAAGTGTTCCGGTTGCGTCATCTGTATTGTATGCATTGTTATTCAAAATGATTCCTCTTGTTCCCTGGCAATAAACTTCTGAAACTTCCCCACATAAATAACGTATGAGATCAAAAAGATGGGTTGTTTGCTCAACTAGTTGACCACCAGAAAGCTCTTTTTGCAGAAGCCATGGATGGTCCTTATGCGGAGTTTCTATTATCCAGCCACCATGAACCATTGTTATGGGAAATTGCTCAAGAAGTTTTTTTGCTTTCTGAACCCCATAACGATAACGGCTCATATAGCCAACAGAGGTTATCAATTTCGAATGTCTTACATTAGAAGCAATTTTTCTAGCAGTGTCTATATCTCTTGCCACCGGTTTTTCTGCTAAAAATGGAATCCTGCGTTCTATACAAACCATCTCAGCTTCTCCATGAGCGTATGGAGGTATACAAATGAATGCTACATCTGGTTGAGTGCAATCTAACATTTTGTCAAGAGATTTATAGGGTTTTACATTATGCATACGTTCTTTATATCGGAGGGTTTCCTCGTCAACATCATAAATCCCCACGATCTTAACGTCTGGAAATTCTCTTAAATAGTTAATATGTTGGGACGCAACATTTCCAGCCCCTATAAAGACCGCCTTAATAGATTCTTTGTTAATCATTTGATTCCTCCATTATTTCTTAAATCGCTTATTTATTTCTATTTTAGTTTCTTCCCAACTTGGACAGCAAATAACATTAGGATTATCTTGATAACCAGTGCTATGAGAATATAAAAAAATTAATCCTTTATAATTTTGAGGAAGATTTCTTACAACGTCAGGATTATCATCTATCGTTCCTACGACTTCTGGAAATAAAAATTCAAGAAGTTTTGCTTTCCATTCGTCGCTATCGTTAATACATAACTCCTCAAGAAGGTTTTGTTCTGGTTCCATAATGATCTTTCTTTTAGGAAACTTATGCCTTTCTAACCACGCACTAGTAGATTGATGAAATCCGGATGGTCTTCCAGTTAAGTAAGCTACAATTGGAATTGTTTTGTCTATCTCAAATACTGCTTCTCTCGCTCTTGGTACAGGAGGATATAAATTAATATAATCTCCTGATCTGAAACATTCTTCTATTACTTGCTGTTTGTGGGGATCTTGCCAATAAGGAACATTCCTAACATAACGATATTTTGCAATGATCTCTCCTGGGAACAACCCTTCAGGATTACTAAAGAGTATGTGAAATCTTTCTGCGAAAAAAAGATTAGCGGTTGTTATTGTGTCATCTATATCTAAACAAATTCCAGTTGTGCCGGATTTGATCAAGGACTCTTTTAGTTCTCTGTAATGTTCTTCAAGTTTCTTATGGTCTGCCATTCTATTCAATTATACTTCTTCTTATAATTTCTTGTTGCTATCTCATTAAAGAGTGCTTGTTTTTAAGTTTTACTATTCTATAGTTAAAACATATTTTCATCTATAAGATTAAATAAACCAAATTTACCAACCGCTAACTTTACAATGTCAGGTGATGTAAAGATATGATTGAAAAGGTTAAAATAATCTTAGTTTCTTATTTTTTTATGTATAATGATGCTGGTTTAACACCTGTGCAATATTTTGCTATGAAGAAAAGTATTGAGTTGGGAAGAATTTTACAGAGAGAGCATCCAGAGATAGCAGAATTATTTCGAAGGGGTAATACTTTGGTAGAAATTGTAGAAGAGTTATCCCTTGAATCAAAATATGGTGTGAATCAAAATGCAGCAAGTGCTGCAGTTCAAAGGGCTATTTCAGGTTATGCAGGCAATTATTCTGGTATTGATTTTGAATATGAAGGACTTATAGAAGAAGATGAAAGAATTAGGATTGGAAAAGAACATAAGTTAAAAAGTAGTTTTGAAAATGCGCATATATTAATGGAAGAAAAAAGAGGGATATTTGGAAAGACTTTAGAACAACGTGCAGAAGAGGGACGTAGGAATTATCATAGAAGTTTGGGGAAATTAACAACAGAACAACGCAGAGCATTTGGTAAAGGGGCTTATCAAAAAGGGTTAGCTAAAAGAACGACAGAACAACGCAGAGCAGATGCCCATAAAGGAGGTATTGTACAAGGGAATATGCCTTGGACTGATGAGGAAAAGGAATATGTCTATCAATTATCTTTAGATCCGAAATACCAATATTCTGAAGGCCCAAATAAAGGTAAAAATGATAGATGGAAAATTATGTCGGAAGTAAATCAAAAATTTCATAGAGGTAATGAAGTTAGAAGTTTGAATTCTGTAAGTTTGATGATTTCTTATTTAAGAAAAAATTGCGGGGATAAAATTTATACTGTTCCAAAGTGGACAGATGAAGAAAGAGAGCTTATTCGCCAATTATCTTTAGATCCGAAATACCAATATTCTGAAGGAAAATTAAAAGGAAAAGTTAATAGGGATTTGGTCTTAGGAGAAATTAATAAGATTTTTCATGGTGGAGAGGAAGTTAGGACTATCAATGCTTTGAGTGCTGCTCTTTGTGCAATTAGAAAACAGAATAGAATGAAGTCTGATTGAAAAGGTTTTTAACTGAATTTCCTGTCTGATAGTTATGGCAATTCGACAGCCGATTGTGACAGTTGCAGGACATGTTGATCATGGAAAGACTAGTATTCTTGATTATCTTAGACGGAGTACTATTGCAGATTATGAAGCAGGGAATATTACACAGAAGATTTCTTTTACGCTTTTTCCTGCAAGATATATCTATGAGAGTTGTCCTTTGATTGACAAGCGTGGGATTAATCTTGAGATTCCTGGATTTTTGTTTATTGATACACCGGGGCATGCAGCGTTTAATAATTTAAGGAGGCGGGGCGGGAGTTTGGCTGATTTGGCGATTTTGGTTATTGATATTAATGAAGGGATTAAACCGCAAACTGCTGAGGTTTTGCAGTTGTTGAAGCAGAATAAGACTCCATTTATTATTGCTTTGAATAAGATTGATAGGATTGGTGGGTGGAATAAACATAGTGATGATTTGAAAGAGAGTATTGAGAAACAGCCACAACATGTTCGCGAAGAATTTGAAGAGAAGTTTTATACTTTGGTTGGTGCGTTGAGTAATTATGGTTTTGAGGCAGAGTTGTATTATAAGATAGATGATTTTACTAAGAAGCTTTCTTTGGTTCCGTGTTCTGCAAAGACGGGTGAGGGAATTCCTGAATTGATGATGGTACTTTGTGGTTTGTCGCAGAAGTTTTTGAAAGAGAGATTGAAGTTAGGAGATAATGCGAAAGGTGTTGTGCTTGAGGTTAAGAAGGAGAGGGCTATGAATTATATTGAAGCAATTTTGTATGATGGAGTTTTGAAGACAGGTGATGAGATTGCTGTTGCGAGTTTTGATAATCCTGTTTTTACAAAAGTGAAAGCGATTGAAGAGATTCAGCCGGTTTCTAATAAGTTTAAGGGAGTTAAGGAAAGTTTTGCTGCCTCAGGTATTAGGATTCAGACAACGATTCGTGAGAGTTTGTTGCCAGGAATGCCTTTTACGACTTTTGATTCTGTTGATGAGGTTAAAGATATTGGAAAAGAAGTTTCTCAAAGTGTTAGGTGTGATAAAAAAGGGATTATAGTTAAAGCAGATTCACTTGGGAGTTTAGAGGCGATGATTACACTTTTGAAAGAGAAAAATGTTAAGATTGTTAAGGCAGGGATTGGAGATATTAATAAGTCTGATATTTTAAGTGCAAAGGCTAATCTTGATATTGAACCTGTTGATTCTATTGTGTTAGGTTTTAATGTTGATGTTGATGATGAAGTAAAAAATATGTCTGGGGTGAGGGTGATAATTGGAGATGTTGTTTACAAACTTATTGATGAGCTTGAAGAATTTCGGCAGGAGAAGAGCAAAGAAATTGAAAGGCAGAGATTAATGGGGTTGGCTACTGTTGGGAAATTTGAGATTTTGCACGAGTATGTTTTTAGGAATACAAGTCCTGCGATTTTTGGGGTGAGAGTTGTTGGAGGGAAATTGAAGTCTGGTTTGGAATTGATTGATGAAAATGGCGAAAGTGTTGGGAAGGTTAAAAATATTCAGGCTGAGAAAAAGAGTGTTAATGAAGTTAATGAGAGTATGGAGGTTGCGATTTCTGTTCCTGGGATTAATTTTGAGAGGAAGATGAAAGAGAAGAGGTTTTTGTATTCTAATTTGTCTGAAAAAGAGTTTAAGAAGTTTAGAGATAATCGTGATTTGCTTTCTTCTTCAGAGATTTCTGTTTTGCAGGAAATCAAGAGGGTAAAGCAGAAGGTGGAGGAGGGGTGGGGTGGTTGATTTTTTTAGTATAGTAATTTTTATAAATGATGGGTTTTCTTGGGTTTGATGGATGAGAACAATATTCGATTTGAGCTTGTTAATGGAGATGAGAATTGTCCTGTTAATCTTTCAGTTATGTATGTTCCTGTTATGAGTAGTGAGGGTTTAAAATTCAGATATTTGCTGGGATATGTTGACTTGGATAATCCCTCTCTTGATGTTGATAATCCTGATTCTTTTGATATTTCTAGGCTGGATTTTTATGCAGATAGGGAAAGTTATTTTGCAAGACTTGGTAATCTGGATGTTTATAAATCTGAAAATCCTGTTTTAGAACACGCGAGATTGAGAGATATTGATGGATGGTTAACTGAATCTATGGGGTTGGTTCTTAGAGATGTTTTAGAAAGTGAGGCTTGTCATGAATTTCCTACTGATGATGAAGTTTTGGACGTTTTTTATTATGTTGAGCATATTAAAGGTGAGGGGCATGCTATTTCCCTTTATAATGTTATGTCTGAAGTAATGCCTTCTGAGATTGCTCCTAAAGTTGTTGAGAGGAAGCTGGAAAGAATGGTGAAAGAGGGTAAATTGGAATGGAATTGGGAAGGAAAATTGAAATTATCAGATGATTATTTTAGTCTTTTTTAATTAGTTCCCCATGTAGAGAGTTTCCCATCTTCTGATCATGTGTTCTGGGACTTCGATTTTGTTTTTGTCTTTTTTTATTTTTTGTTGGTTGAATCTGAAGATTATTCCGAAGATTGCGCCGAATGCGATTCCTGAAAGGTGTGCGATGTGTCCTGTGTTGTCTGGGATGAAAATTCCTACTGCGTCGATGATTATCCAGATAACTGCTGCAACTGCCATTGGGACTATCATGCCGAATGCCCATACCATCATTGTTGGGCGGATTATTGCTAAAGCTCCGATTATTCCCATTATTGCCCCTGATGCTCCTAAGGATGAAGGGTAGAAATTGAATGCTATGAAATTTGCCAGAATTCCAGAGATTAAGAAAATTCCGAGGAATTTTTCACTGCCGACTGTTTTTTCTAAAATGAAACCGAAAAGTATTAGTGCGAATAGGTTTGAGAGGATGTGTGAAAGACTTCCGTGAAGGAAAATTGCTGATATGAATCTCCAAGGTTGTGTTATTGATAGTTGGTTTAGAACTAAGGATTCTGTGAATCCATTGATAACTTGTTGTAGTATGAAGACTGCGATGAGGATTAGTGCAATCCAGAGGGTGTAATATTTTTCTTTTGCCATTTAGATTATTGTTTTTGATGGTATAAAAAGTTTCTTGAAAAACTACATAAATTTCCTTTTTATGGGGTCATTTAATCGTTCTTCAAATTTAGATAATGGATATTCTTCAATAACATCTCTTATACTTTCAAATGCAGCACTACTTTTTGGATGATATCCTATTCCACTAGCTTCAAAAAGAGTTTCTAACACTTCGGGAGTTAATCTTAATCTATTTATTATATCTTCATTATTGCCGTCGTAATTTAATGCAGCATCAGGATCATTAATGAACCAAGAGCTAGCCCATCCATTGATTCTTCCGCGCCTGTATAGTCTTACCATAGGGTTTAGGTTTTTTTTTGTTTTATAAATCTTATTATTTTGCTGTGCTCGTTAAGTTTTTATAAGGTGATTTTGTGATATTTCTATGGCGGTCGTAGTTTAGTGGCAGAACGCACGGTTGTGGTCCGTGAAACGAGAGTTCGATTCTCTCCTTCCGTCCTTTTGTTAATTATATAAATCCTTATTAATCTGTTATTAATTATCGGTTTATGATATTTGACGATTTGGTAAATTTATTGAGGGATAATTTTGGGCATATTGAAAGGGGAGATAAAAGGCATGTAGGACTTTTAGAGAGGCTTGAAGATACTAGAAGGTTAGCTGATGAAAGTGGAAATCCCGAAAAGTTTTATGAAGAAGTAAAAAATTATTTAGATAGTTCTCTATTCAGAGAATTTATATTAGACCAATATGGCTTAATTACTACTGGTGCTTTATTAACAGAGTTAGAAAGAGAGTCAAAATTATTTCTTTTGGATTATCCTATTGTTGATTCTTTATATGGTGAACCTCATGGAAATTTAAACTATGCAGATTCTATTCGATTGCCTTTTCCTTCAATGTTTTTTGAATTTGAAGAGCCTTTACGAGTAAGTAGGTTTAATCATGAAGAAGGAGATCTTGCTGCAATGATATTTAGGAACGGACAAGATTCACAAAAGTTTTTATGGAGGTCTTCAAGGAAACTGCAGAGAAATATTTCCTTTTTGGATGATTTTTTTAGAACCAATATTGATGATGCTGGTTCTCCAGACGAAGAAGAATATGATATAGATGCTATTTACACTAAAAATGGGAGATTGATTCCAAATATGGATAGGATTGTATTCGATAGAAATCGTTTGCCTAGTTTCCAGATTTATTTAGGTAATGGTGCTTATTGTTATGATAGCTCTTCAGGAACTATTGAGCATAGGTTAATGAATAGGAACATGTTAGCGTTTGAAAAAGATGGAAATATAAAAATAATGAGAGAATTTGAATCTGATGACTCTGGCCATGATTTTAGTTCTCCATTGAAAATAATTGATTTAGTCTTGAATACTATAAATTATGTTAATGCCCAAAATATCATTATTCAATCTGATAGGGGGAAAAGAAAAGTTGGTAGGGGCAGACAACCTCCCTCTTCAAAGAAACCTTATTATTGGGTTGAAGTAAAAAAGACCTATGTGCAACCAGAAGAATTCACTGGAAAATCTTGGCAGTTAAATTATAGGGTTTGGGTTAGAGGGCATTTTAGACATTATCAAAATGGGAATTGTAGTTGGATACAACCTTATGTTAAAGGTCCTGAAAATGCTCCGTGGAAACACAATAGATATAAGTTATTATATGAAAAAACTATTCAACCTTTTAGAGAAGGAAAGGAATAAAAGGAGGTTATTCTCCTTTTGGTGGCTGGACTGACTGCATTTTGATTTCTTCTATTATTGCGTCGTCTGGGAGTTTTAGTAAGAATGCAATTGTGTCTGCGATGTTTTCTGGTTTGATTGCTTTTGAGGTGTTTGTTTTCCAATCTGTTTTGTCAAAGAAAGGAGTGTCTACTGTGCCTGGCATGAAGTTTGTTACTCCAACTTTGTATTTTCTTGCTTCTTCTCTTAGTGAGTTTGTGAATCCTCTTACTCCGTATTTTGCAGCTGTGTATCCTGAACATTTTGCACAGAATTTTTCTGCCCAGAGTGATGTGAGATTTACTATGCGTCCCTGCTTGTTTTTGTAAATGTGTGGGAGAGAGTATTTTGTCAGAAGGAAAGTTCCTTTTAACATTACGTCTATGTGCTTGTCAAAGTCTTCGGGTTTCATATCTTCGACGTTTTCAAATATTCCGAGCCCTGCGACGTTGATTAGGATGTTTACTGTTTTGTATTTTTTTATTGTTTCTTTTACTGCATTTTCAATGTCTTTTTGTTTTGTTACGTCTGTTTCTACTACAAGTGCTTCGCCTCCTGTTGTTTCAATTGCCTCTTCTAATTCTTTTAATTTTTCTTTTGAACGTGCTAATAAGACGACTTTTGCCTCTTCTTCTGCGAGTTTTATTGCTATTTGTTTTCCTATTCCAGAACTGGCACCTGTAACAATCACGACTTTGTTTTTTAGTTCCATATAAGTTTTTAGTGTTTAAGTTATATAAGTGTTTTGGAAAGTTATTTAAAATCTTTTTGTTGATTAGTTTAATGAAAAGATAAACTAAGGAAAATTTAAATTTAGTTTCTTTAGTTGCAGGGATTGTTTTGATAATAACTGGTTTAGGAGGTTTTGCAATTACTATTCCTACAAAAGAGGTTATTGTTATGGTTCCTGTAATTTCTTTGATTGTTGGGGCGGTGTTGGCTTTAATGGGCGGACTTCGAAAATGGGGCTAAGTGAGAAGGAGATTATTTTATTAAATTTTAGACACTAAACTTATCTTACTTATATAAGTGTAATTTGGACTGTTGCTATTTCTTTATTTGTTGGCATTATCTCTTATATTTTTGTGTCTATTAAAACTTTACTTATGGATTTATACTTTCTTGTAATTTTGGTATCAATTTTAATTTTTATAGAGATAGCTTTTATTTCTGTTTATTTCTGGATTAATAGTAAAAAAGATAATTTGGAAAACTTGGTGAGAATTAAATTTAACTAGAAAGTTATTTAAGTTTTGAATTTGTGATTTTTTTATGGATAGGAAAATTAGGAATGTTTTTTTAACTTTGATTTTGATGATTGCTGGACTTGTTTTTTTAAAATTTATCCCAATGGAAGTTTATGGTTATGATATTTTGTTTGATGCTTCTGCGCATTTTGTTATTGTTGCTTTTGTTCTTTATGCAATTTATTTTTTTATTGACCAGAATAAATCTTGGAGGATTCCTTATTTTGTTTTTGCTTTTGTTGTTTTGGGAGTTGTTTCTATTCAGAGGATTAATATAAATGCGCATAATGATATTGGGTTGTTATTGGGTTTGCTGATTGTTGTTTTTTCTATTGGGATTTCGCATTGGATGGATATTAGGGGGAAGATTGATTTTTGAATGGGAAGTTATTTATAGTTTCAAGTGTTTTAGTTAAGATGGTTGATATGTTGGAGATTATTGCTAGGAGACCAAAATTTGAAGAAATAAGAAATTATAAATCTATAGAAATTTTAGATAGTTCTGTTGAAGTTTGTCCGAATGATGGTGCGAGATTGGTGTATTTTGGTATGGGAAAGCATTCTGGTTCATTAGGTTTTCGAGAAGAATATTTTTGTGAAAGATGTGGGTATCGAGCTTTGGTAAAACCTTCTGAAGAAGCTATGATAAAATATGAAGAAGAAAATAGCCATATGAAGTTTAAGTCTGCGGATGTTTAATTTTAACATAATTTTTTAAAGTATTTTGTATTTGGTTATTTATGGAAACTGTGAAAGGATTTAAGGATTATGACGGCGAGGAAGCTTTAAAGCGGGCGAAGATTCGTGAAATTGTAGTTGGGACTTTTGAAGAGTTTGGTTTTGAACCTGCTGAAACTCCTGTGATTGAGGATGAGGAATTTGTTAAGGGAGACAATGAAAAGGACGAGGCTGTGAGTGATGTTTATCGTTTGGGTGATAAGGGAGGAAGGAAACTTGCTTTGAGGTATGAATTTACTTTTCAGTTAAAGAGGCTTGCTAAGAATAAGAAGCTGCCTTATCGTCGGTATCAAATTGGAGTTGTTTTTAGGGATGAGCCTGCGACTGGGAATCGTTCAAGACAGTTTGTTTCTTGCGATGTTGATGTGATTGGGGCAAGTGTTAAAAACGAAGCTGAAGTTTTGAGTGCTGCTAGTGTTTTGTTAAAGAAATTGGGAATTAAAGGAATAATTTATGTTAATAATCGGAAATTGATTAATGAAATTTTAGATAGTGAAGGGGTTAAAGATAAGGGGGCGGTTATTCGTGAGATTGATAAGCTAGACAAGATTTCTGAGAAAGAAGTTAAGGCGAATTTGAAAAAGTATGGTGCTGAAAGTGTTGTTGGGATTTTTAAAAAACCTGAGAGTTATTTTAAGAAGTATGAAAGTTATAATGAGATTGAAGAGTTGAAAAAGTATTGTGGTTATTTTGGTGTTAAGGTTGAGTTTTTGCCGAGTCTTGCACGGGGTTTGAGTTATTATAATGGGACGATTTTTGAGATAAAGGTGGGAGGGATTCGCGAGACGATTTTTGGGGGTGGTGCTTATAATTTTAATAATGTGCAGGGTTTTGGTTTTGGAGTTAGTCTTGAAAGGCTGAGTATTGTTGCTAAGATTAAGATTGAGAATGAAAGTGTTTTAGTTATTTCTATTGATAAAGATAAAGAAGCGATTAAATTGGCTAGTGATTTGCGGGGGAAGGGGGTTGGATGTTTTGTTTATTATGGAAAGAGTGGAAAGGGTTTGGATTATGCAAATGCAAAGAAAATGAAGTATGTTGTTTTTGTCGGTGAGCGTGAAGTTAAAAGTGGGAAGTTTACTTTGAAGGATTTGAATTCTGGAAAAGAGTTTAAAGTGGATGTTAAAGAGATTGTTAAGAAGTTGAGTTAAGTTTATCTTCGAATTTTGATTCTATTTTGTTTGTGATTATATCGTCGTATTGTTGGAATTTTTTTGTATCTTTGTGAATCCATATTTCTTCCAGATGATTTTCTTGATGTAGCCAGAGTTTGTTTGTGTTGTCTAGGTGAAGAAGAGGTATGAATGTTTCTATTTTTTCTTCTCTTTTTTGTCCTGCGAATTCGCTGAATTTTATTTTTTCGTTTGTTTCAAAGAGTGATTTTATTCTTGTGTGGATGTGTTTTATTCTTTCTGCGATGTTGATTGTTTTTTTTGGAATGAATAATTTTGTTTTTTCGATTTGTTCTTTTTCTATGCGTTTCTTTATTAGTCTTCTGTTTTCTGTTGTCATTGCTTTGCTTAGCGCTGACATTAGTTCGTTAAGGCTGACTTTTTTGTATCTTGGGAGAGGGGTTCTCGGCATGAGTTCTGGAATGTCTTCGTCTTCTATTTCAGATATGTCTAGTTTTTGTTGAATTTCTTTTTTGTTGTTGAATAAGACGTCATCTAAGTCTTTTATGTAACGATTCATCAAGAGTTCTGATTTGATTCTTAATAGAAGGGAGCAGACTAACAGGACTTTGCTGCTTAGTGAGAAATTTGCTTCTTCGAGAATTCTTATTTTTTCAAGGTATTTTTGGGCGAGAAATGAGAGGTTGATGTCCCAAGGGTCAAGTTGTTCTGTGTTGATTAAATCGTAGATTATTTCCTGCCATGTTATTTCTTTTTCGAATAAAAATGATTGGAATTCTTCTTGTCCTATTTTTTGGGGCTTGTTTTCTTGCATAATAGGAATTAAGGAAAAGGAGTTTATAAGATTAGTTGTCTCTGTTGATTAATGCACCGTTGCTTTTTATTGGGACTTGGAAAACTGTTTTGCATTTTTCACATTGTGCTGTTACTATGATTGTTATTGCTGTGAGGACTTTGCAGCCTTTTGTCATGAGTTTTGAGCCCATTTTTATTTCTATTTCGTTTCCGCACTGACATTTCATAGAATTAGTTGAATAGGGAGGGTTTTAAAGATTTTGATTATTTAGATAGATTTTTTATGAAATTGCCTGAAATGGCATTAGTCATTTTCAAAGGGTAACATAATCGAAAGGTTTAAATAGTAGTGGAATGTGGTATTATTAATCACCTCTTTTTCCCCATTAGAGGCAATCCAACACTCTTTTTGAACGTTGGGTTTCCTCTTCTCGGGGTTATGTTCTTAAGTTAATACTGAACTCTTGGATGATAAAAATGTAGAGTTTACTTAAATGGACTACAATCAAGAGAAAAAGAGGTATTGACTTATATTAATTATTGTATGGTGATAACAAATAGAAAGGTTTAAAAGTTAGTATTTTATTGATATTTTATGATTCGCAATGGAAGAAATTTTGTTGTAAGAGAAAATCCTGAATCTAAGCAGGTTATTGTTTATAGTGGTAATACTCAGAGATTTCTTTCTTCTGAAGAGTTTGAAGAATTAAAATTCCAGATTAAGGATGTTAGGATTTTGGCAGGAAAAACATTGGGTTCAAGAAGTGGATATCTTTATTCTAATGATAGAGAAGATATGGAAGAGTTTTATGGGCTTCCTGATGAAGTGATTATAGGGCAAGTTATTTTTGGAGAAAGAGATTTGGAAGAGAATTCTCAAGAATTTGAAAAAGCTTCTACTCGTGCTAATGTTTTTGCAAAAAGGATTCCACCTATTTTTGACAGAGATTCTGAATCATTCAAAGAATACGAAGATGAAGAAGGGAAATCTTATAGGAGATTTCCAACAGTTGATGCTATAATTAATATTTTTGCAGGTAGTAAACCTTTTAGAAGTTTTGTAGATAAATCAGAGCTTGAAGATATTTTAATGTTTGCAGATTTGGGTACAAAGGGATTTTCAGAACAAACTAAAAAACAAGTTTTAGACAAAGTTGCTCGACATTATCATTTCAAAGATACAGAATCCAGAGAATATGTTTTAGAAAAAGCTTCTGAAGCTTTTGATATGTTACAGAAGGAACTTCCACCAGTATCAAGAGATGGGCTTGTTCTTGTTTATGGAGGAGAAGATACAGCAGAAATTGTTAATCGACCTTTTTGGTATTTGCATTATAGTCCTCAATCAGTTGATAAAGTTCTTGAAAGTTATTGGCAAGAATTGGGCAGAAAAATTGAAACTCATGAACCTGTTGATAAAAAGGATATAGATACTGCTATTAGAAATTTAGAATTATTTCCTGAGAATGTTCCTGCGAATGTTTATGGATATTTTGAGTATGCTCAGGAGAGAGGAATTTCTCCTCAGATACTATTTGCAGCCAATAGTAAAGCTAATGAAATAGTTGAAACTCAAAATTATTCTGTTTTATCAAGGTCAACATTAAATCATTGCTCTGATGAATTGAGAGAAAGTTTATTGTCAGGATTAGAAGAATTTGTTGTTCATAGAATGGCCCCGGAGATATTGGGTTCTAATTCTCTTGGGAATGCGATTAAACAATTAGGACTTCCCAATATTGAGGGATTGGGAGAGACTTATGAAAATGTTGTTGGCAGGGCAATTGATGATTATTTACAAAATCCTTTTGAATATATGGATTTTGGGAAGTTTATTGGAGTTGTAAATAGAACTCTTGGAGGGCATTTTATTGGAACAAAAGTTGCACAGAGTGTTGAAAGAATGAAATCTGAACCTGATTTTTATAAGAGGTTTGTTGAATATATTGATAGTTCTGTTCAACTTGAAAGTATGAGATTACCTTTATCTGAAGTAAGAACTTTGGTAGGGGTTTCTTCACAAAAACTTAAAGATGTTGCTAATCAGGCAATTGATGGAGCTCATAAGATGAAACTTCAAGGACTTAATGATGCGGAATTTGCTAAATATGTCTCTAATGTTTCTTTATCTTCAGGAAAAGTTCAGACACAAGATTATGTTTTAAGAAGAGTTCATGGAATGGTTTCAGAGGATTTAGAAAAGGGTGTTTCTTTTCGGCAAGCCCTTAGAAATGTAGGTATTACAAAAGCTCCGGCAATAGTGAGAAATTCTTTTGAAGCTCAATATAGTTTTAATTAATAATTATTCTTTCTTTTCTTGTTCTTTCTTTCCAACAGATTTGAATTCTGTGTAATGACAGTTTCCGCAGTATTGGCGATTGCTAGAATCTAGAAGAAATATTCCTGGACCGCATCTTGGGCAAGAAGGTGCTCTTTTTATTTTGTCGCCTTCTATTGTGTATTTTGTATATTTTTTACTAGTCTTTTTATTTCTGTGGGGTTTTTTTCCTTTTTTTTCTACTTTCTTTTTCTTTGCCATTTGTAATTTTCAACTTTCTTTATTGAGGGTTTTCCTCTTGTTTAGGTTCTGATTCAGCATTTTGTTCTTGGTTTTCTTTTGGTGTTTCTGTTTGTTCTGCCGGTTGTTCTTGTTCTGCTTTTTGTTTTGCCTCTTCTTCAGCTTTCTTTTTTTCTTCTTCAGCTTTTTTAGCTTCTTCAATTTTCTGTTTTCTTTGTTTTCGCGTTATTGTTTCATATTTTGTTTTGTTTTCTGTTGAGTCGTAGATTTTTGCTTTTATCCAGAATTTTTTTTGTCCGAATTCACCTTTAATTGACTCTATTACTATGCTGTCTTCAGATGAGCTTTCTTGTTCTGCTATTTGTTTTGCTATGTCTTGTGTTGAAGGAGCTGAAGCTGACTCTAAGACCAAGGTTATTTCTTTTCTTTTTAATAGGGGGTTTTGTTTTTCCTGAATTAGTTTCATTTTTGTTTTTGGAAATAATCTGCTTTTTTATCAAGGTTTAGGTTTTTTGCAAATTCTGATTGTTCTGCGTTGAATATAATAACTCTTCCTCTGATTTTGTCGCTTTGGATTTTTTCAAGTTTTTCAGGCTTCTTTTTTTCCTCTGGTTTTTCTTCTGTTTGTTGTTCCTGAGTATTCTCTTGTGTTCCTGTTTGTTCTATAGGGTTTTTATTTTGTTCTTCCATTTTATTTTTTCTTTGTAGGTTTTGCAGATTTTTCTTCTGCTTTTAGTGCCTGCTTTGCCGCTTTTTTAGATTGCTTTTTTTCTTCGATTATCCATTCTATTTTTCCTAATCCTGGTTGTCTCATTGTGAGTCCAATTTTTGCTTCGCCCATTTTGTGGCTTATTGCAACTATTCTTGCTATACAGTTGTCTCCTTTTTTTAGAGACTTTTTGTTTGTCTTTCCTGTTAAGGTGTTTGTTTTTGAGAAACTTACGTAGTCATCCATTGTTTGGCTGATATGAATCATTCCTTGCGCTGCACCTAAATCAATGAACGCTCCGAAGTTTGTTATTTCTGCGATTGTTCCGTATACTAATTCTTGTAATTCGGGTTTCCATACAACTATTTTAAAGTTTGATTTGTAATATGCTGCTCCGTCGCCAGGAATTATTACTCCTTCTTCTATATCTCCTACTTCTGCTACTGCGATTACAGAGCCGAGTTCTTTGTCAAAATATTCTGCGTAGGTTTCCTTTAGCTGGGTTTTAACAGCTTCCTGAGTAGGCAATCCGAATAATTTCGGTTCTACCCTTATGTAATCCTCTACGTCAACTAAATAGAACATTTTATATAAAATGAGGTAAATTGAGGTTTATAAAGTTTGTGAGTAGTGAAAATTGCAAAGTTATTTTAATTATTCTTATTTAAGGTTTTTATGGTAAATATTCTTTATTTGACATTATTTAGGAAATGGTTTGATGAGGTTTTGCAGGGAAAGAAGAAGATTGAGTTTAGAGAGATAAAACCTTATTGGACTAAAAGATTGGATGGGAGGCAGTATGATTATGTTATTTTTAAAAATGGATATTCAAAAGAGGCTCCTATGATGAAAGTTGAATGTCTTGGAATTAGAAAAAAGGAGAGGTATGAGATTTTACTTGGCAGGATTTTGGAAACTGCTAATTTGAAATTATGAAAATTTAATCTGTGTTTTTTGACGGATTGTTAGGAACTGAGTTTGGGGTGCTTTATTTTTTATTTTTTGTTTTAGGTTTCTGTCAAGGGTTGCTATTGTTACTTTATTTTTTATTGTAAATGCGATCATGCCTGCGTCAACATCGGGAGTTTTTATTGAAGGGGTTTTTATTTCAGAGGGGTTTTTTTGAATTATTAGTATTGCGAGTTGTGCTGCCTGCTTTTCTGTTGTTTTTGTTTCTTTGCTTGATTGGAGCTTTTTTATTTCGTTTATTACTTCAAGGGGAATTATTATTTCTGGATTGTCAATTAGATTTTTTATTTGTTCTAGTAAATCTATTTTTTGTTTTAATGCCGTTATGATAAAGTTTGTGTCTAGCAGGACTTTCATTTTTTTTTACCTGAATATTTTTTAAAATCATCGGCTAAATGGTAAAAACTTTTTTCTAGATTGGCTAATCTTGTTTCGGTTCTTGTTATTTTTACTGCGATTCCGAAAACGATTGTTAAGATGAACATAAGGATTGTTTGTTCAAATGTTGGTGAATTGCCGAATAAGTACCATGTCCCTGTTGCTATTGAAAGGATTATTAGAATCCATAAAATTATATCATACCATTCCATTTATACTCCTTTGAAAAAGGAGATGATTAGTATTATGAAAGCAATTGCTATTAAAACCCAAATAACAATGTCTCTCCAGTCAAGAGATTTATTTTTCATTTTGTTTTATAGGAAAAAATGTTTAAATAGTCTTTGTTATTTGTTTTTGTATGAAAGAGGTTGAACATGTTGTTTCTTTGTTGATTGATGCGAAGAAAGCTGTGCAAGAAGGAGATGTTGTTAAATTACGCGACTTGAGTAATCAGACTGTTCATACTTCTTCTATTTATCAGGATGAAGATAATGTTCTTGTTGCGGTTTTTATTTATGCTCTTTCAAAAATTATTGAAAAAGGCGAAAAATATTATAAGCAGGATTATCAGAAGTATGTTGGCTTGTATGTTAAAGTAATTGAAAAATCTGTTCGGCATTTGAATAATGGAGATGAAAAGGGCTTTAGGAAAGATATTAGTTTTGTTTTGAAATCTAAGGAGGCGAAAGGTGACTTGAAAAAGTATTTACAGGATATTTTGAGAAAAGCGAGGATAAATAAAGCTTCACATGTTTATGAGCATGGGATTTCTATGAAAAAAACTGCTCGCCTTTTGGATATTTCTCTTTGGGAGCTTGCAGAGTATGCAGGACAGAAAGGGGTTTCTGATTCTAATTATAATTTTACTAAAAGTGTTAAAGATAGAATTAAAATTGCTGTGGAGCTGTTTAAATGAAAATCTTGATTTTTGATTCAGGGACTTTGATTACTTTATCTATGAATTGTATGCTCGGAATTTTGCATAAGTTGAAAGAGGATTTTGATGGAAAGTTTGTTATTCCTGAAGAGGTTAAAGAAGAGATTGTTGATCGTCCTATGAATATTCCGAAATATAAACTTGGTGCAATGAGGCTTAAAGTTTTGATTGATAGGGGTGTTTTGGAATTTCCAGATAGTTTGGGTGTTGATAAAGCAAGGATTAAGAAAAGAAGTAAAGAGATTTTGAATTCGGCTAATGCGTTTTTGTATGCTGATGGAAAATCAGTTCATTTAATTGATGATGGTGAGGCTGCAGTGATTGCTTTAAGTAATCTGCTTGATGAAAAGGGGATTGAGAATGTTGTTGCTATGGATGAGAGAACGACAAGGGTTTTGTGTGAGAAGCCAGAGAATTTGAAAAAACTTTTAGAGAATAAACTCCATACAAAAGTCATTATTAAGAAAAAAAATTATGAGACGAAATTTTTTGGTAATGTAAGATTTATTCGTTCGCCTGAACTGATTTATGTTGCGTTTAAGAAGGATTTTATCGAAGATAAATCTAAGGATATGCTTGATGCTATGTTGTATGGGGCAAAGTATAAAGGGGCTGCAATTTCAAGTTCTGAGATAAAAGCGATTGAAAGGATGGTTTAGAAATATTTATAAAGTTTAATTTTTTTAAAGTAAAAATGAGGTGGAAAATAACTTTAGTTTTTGGGTTGATGCTTTTACTTGTTCTTACAGTGAGTGCGCGGGAAGTTAATTACGAAGTTAATACTTTGGAGGGAGTTGAGGTTTATCTTGCTACACTTAATGCTGATGCGGTTTATTCTTCTATTGATTCTAAGTTAATAAAACCTAATGAGACGATGGATGGAACTTTTAAGACTGTTCTTGAGAGTGATGATATGATTGATTTGTATACTTTAGTTAAGAAACATGATGTTAAAATATTTATGAAAAGGTTCGAAGATTTTCAAATTACAGGCAATACTGTTTATTTGAATTTAGAGGATGATGATAAAGCTCAGATAAGTAATGAACCTCTTGTTGAAGGGGCTGTTGAAACTGGGGAAGAGGTTGAGGTAGAGGGTAATGATTCGGTTGAAGGTAATGAGAGTGAGGAAGTTGTGGTGTTAGATTCTGAAAATGAAGAGGTTGAGAGTGAGGAGGAAGTAGAAAATTCTTCTGCTGAAAATTCTCAAGTTACTGGATTGGCTGCTTTGGGCGATGCTACTGGGAATGTTACCTCTTTTATTATGGAGGTTAAGTATTATTTGTTATCTGGAATTGTTTTGATTATTGCTGGTTTGCTTGTTTTTAGATACAGAAATAAGTTAGGTTCGGGAAGAGGAAAAAGTAAGGAGAATGAAAGTGATGACAGACCGCCGAGTGTTTTTGGAGCTCAGATAAGTGATGCTGAAAAGAATTTGATTAGGGCTAAAAAAGAGTTGGCTGAGGTTGAGGCAGAGTTTGGAAAGGTTAAAGATAAAGAGGGAAGATTAGAAGTTGCTCGACGGAAACTTGAAGAGGATAAAGCTGAACTTGATAGGTTGCAGAAAGGCGAAGAACGATAATTCTTTATTATTAGATAGTCTTATAAAGTAAGAAAAATATTTTTAGTTATAGGGTGCATAGTTTAATGGTAAAATAGGCGGCTCCAGATGAAGGAAACCTAAGTTTCCTCTCACACACCTTAAAGGGTGTTTGTTAATGTAAGTTGTGAGAATATGGAGTGACCGCCGGCTGGGGGTTCGATTCCTCCTGCACCCATTTTTTATGAAGGAAAAAATTAAAAAAAAGGAAAGAGGAAAAGTTGAGAAGTCTTTGAAGTATTCTATAAAAGAGGGAAGTGCGACTTCTTTTATGTCAGGAGCTGGAGAATCTTATATAGTTCCTTTTGCTCTTGCATTAAATGCTTCGAATGCGCAGATTGGTTACTTAACAAGTTTTGTTGGTTTGTTCCGTTCTTTTTCACAAATTTTTGGGAGTCGGGCAGTTTATAATGTCAGTCGTAAAAAAATTGTTTTAGTTTCTGTTTTTTCTCAGGCGCTTATTTGGGTTTTGATTTCTCTTCTTGGTTTTCTTGTTTGGAAAGGAGTTGTTAATGCTTATGCTGCGATTTTTTTAATTATTATTTATAGTATTTATGGAATTGTTGCAAGTTTTCCAGGACCTGCCTGGTTTTCATGGACGGGTGATTTAGTTCCGAATGAAAGACGGGGTGATTATTTTGCGAACAGGAATAAAATTGTAGGGATTGTTTCTATGACTGTTACACTTATTGCTGCGTTTTTTCTTGACTATAGTGAGGGTAGTGGTTTTTTACTTCTTGGGTTTATTGTATTGTTTTTGATTGCAGCTTCGGGAAGATTTGTTTCTGGTTATTATTTTACAAAACATTATGAACCAAATGCAGAGTTTAATCGAGAAGGTTATTTTACCCTTTTGCAATTTATTAAGAAAGCTCCTTTTAATAATTTCGGGACTTTTGTGATTTTTGTTGCTTTGATAAATATGGCGACGAATTTTGCTGCACCTTTTTTTGCAGTTTATATGTTGAAGGAGCTTGGATTTAATTATTTTTGGTTTATTGTTGTTGGAATTTCAGGAACTTTATTTACGATTATTGCTATGCCGATGTGGGGAAAAGTTGGTGATGCTTATGGGAACAGGACTTTATTGAAGATTGGAAGTTTTCTGATTGTTTTGCCTCCTTTTCTTTGGTTATTTGTTGACAAACCTTTGGAGATAATTTTTAGTGTGAGTGTTTTTGGGGGTTTTGGGTGGGCGGCTTTTAATCTTGCTGCTTCTAATTTTATTTATGATGCTGTTACTCCTCAAAGAAGGGCTATTTGTGTTGCTTATCATACTGTTTTTTCAGGAATTGGTGTTTTTGTTGGGGCTTTGCTTGGAGGTTTGTTTGTTGAATATGTTTCTTTAAGTTTTACAAATATTTTCTTTGCAGTGTTTTTTATTTCTAGTTTTTTGAGAGGAGTTTTTGGATTGATATTTATTCCTAGGATAAAAGAAGTTAGGAATTTTCCGAGTTTTGAAAAAAGAATTGGGGCTTTGACTTATGCGACTCTTTTGATACCTGGGCCGTTTTATAGTTTGTTTCGTGGCGTGCGGGGGGCGTTTGGTTCTGTCGGCGAGCACGCTAAGAATGTTGTAAAGAGGAAAAGTTAGAGATCTCTATAATGTCTTCTTAATCTGTTTCTAAGTTTTATTCCATCTGATTCAATTTTTTCAAAAGTATCATAGCACGGAGAATAAAGAGGATGTTCTTGTAGTTCTTCTCTCTGTTTGCCTAATTTATTAGTTTGTTGTAAATCGGATTCTAGTGGATAATATTCTTGTTTTTGGATGTCGGAAGTTTTTGTTGAAGGATTTATGTGTTGAGATTTCATTTTATGATTTTATCTCCAGTCATGAAGATAGTTTGAATCTATCTGGGGGTGTGAATTCAGAAAGAGTATCTGACGGCCACGGATCTTCAAAATTTTCTTGGAAATATTCTCTTTGTCTTTTTCGTAATTCTAAAAATTCCCCCCAAGATAATTCGCGATTTGGAATTCCATTTAATTCTAATGGAGTTTCTTGTTGTTGATAAGGTTGTTGATTAATAGAATTATATAATTCAAATAATTCTTGTGCTTGTTGTTGGGAGGCTTCATATTGTTTCATTTTATGAGGTATGTAGAACTCCGCATCCCATAACATCGCCTGGGGCAAGTACTACACTATCATCAAAAAGGACGTCATCGACGCGTTTCATTAATTTATATAAATCTTCTTCAGTTGAGTGATGATTATCTATTGCATCCTGTAGGCTTTTGACAGCACAAGTAAGAACTGGACCTCTTACTGTGAATAAATTTTCTTCAATTCTTTTGTCTATTTCCCATTCTATAAGGATACTAGTTGTATGGGGACTTATTTTGCCTTCATAAAGAGAAGGTATCCTTCCATATACTCTCATTCTATTTATTGTTCTGAGAGCTTGATTTAATTCTTCATTCTGATAAGAAGGTTGTCTTACTGACTGATTGTATAATTTAGGATTGTCAAACATTTTTGTTTCTTGTTTTTGGGTTGCTCTGTATTGTTTCATTTTATGATGTATGTAGAACTCCGCATCCTTGAACTTCTCCTACGGTAAGTATTATATTTTCTCCGAATAGAATCTCATCCACGCGTTTTGCAAGGTCTTCTATTCTTGAGGAATTTTGAGGATCATTTCTAATTGTATGTTGTAATTGTTTTACGGTACTTTCAAGAACAGGTCCTTTTTCTTTAAATAATGCCTCTCTAATTGTATGATTCATTTCCCAATATGCTACAATATCTATTGTTTCTGGATGTATTTCTCCATTATACTCTTGTAATCTTTGTTTGTATTCTGATTGGGGATTAAATATTCTTGAGATTATATTGTACATTTTTATATTAATATTTGGAGGTTTATAATATTTATTATATTAGAAGGAAAAGTTTATAATTGCTGAAAGAGTTTTTTTCAAATGGTAGTTGGATGGATGATATTTGTGCTTGCGATTGTTGCGTTTATTATTGGGTGGCAGTCGCTTAGAGTTTATCGGAGAAGGAAAGAGGCGCAACTTGGACAGCAGTTTGACAAGAAAGATTTTATGTTTAATTAGTTTGAAAATGCCTCGGGATAATTTTGTTTTTAGAAAGAATAATCAGCTTGGAAAGGCCGATAAAAGTATTCGGCAGGAGTGGGATGAGAGGATTGCTGGGTTGTGTGAGCTGATTAATTGTTTTGATAATTATTATACTACTTCGAGTTGTTCTGGGCGTGTGTTGTTGTTGTTTGATTCACGAGAGAAAAGAGATGATTTATTTTTGAAAGTTTGGCATGATGAAATTGATTTTGAGGATTTGAAAAAGGTTTTAGGAGGGATTGATTCTTTGCAGATGATTTATTTTAAACAAGAGCCGTGTATTCTGCATGTTGCGTGCCGGAGTTTGGAGGATGCACAGAAAATGCATGATTTGGGGAAGGCGGCTGGTTGGAAGAGGTGCGGGATTATTGCAAGTGATAAAAGGTATGTTGTTGAGCTGAATGCAAGTGAGAAATTAGAGTTCCCTGTTTTTGCTGATTTTAAGGTTTTGGTTAGTGATGAATTTTTGAAAGTTGTTGTTTCTGAGGCGAATAAGAAATTGGAGAGGAGTTGGGAGAGGATTTCTAAATTGAAAGAGTTGATTCAGCCGCTGAAAGGGCTGTCGTGAGAGGCCATTCCATGAGCTTTTTTGTATACGTCGAAAATTGTAAAGCATGTTTCTGATGCAGTGTTTGCTGCTATTTTTCTTACTAGTTTTTCTCCATAACTGTCTTTTTTTATGTTGTCTGCCGAGTTTATTTCTTTGTCTTTTTTTGAGTTTTTGCTTTTGAATAAGTCTGTGAAGCCACTGAAAAGTGCTGAAAAAGGATTTGTGTCTTCTTGATTTTGTTCTTCCTGGTTTTTTTCTTCTGGTTTTTCTTTTCCTTGCAGGTAGTGGTCTATGTCGCTTTGCAGTTCGTCTATGCTTTCTGTTGTTATGCCTTCAATTAATTTGAATGCGTCGTTTACGTCTGAATTTTCCATTTCTTTTTTTAGTAGCTTTAGTTCATCTTCGTTTAGTGCATAAGCCTGAAAGTTTACTGTTGCTTTTCCACCAAATAAATAGTGCTGTCCTGCTTTTTGAGGTATTCCTCTGAAATGAAAGTCTACTACAACAATTGAATAGTATTCTCTTTTTGGAATTGATAATCCGCCTGGGAGATTTGTTTTGCCTATTTCTTTTTCTACGTCTACTTTATTTTTTCCGAATAGTGCTAATTCAAGGACGATTGTGTTGAAGTTTGTTACAATTTCTGGAGATGATTCGTTTGAGAGTTTTTCATTTTCTTCTAATTTTGTTGCTGCTTTGAGATATGGTTTTACCCATCTTGAATAGAGTTTTAAACTATTGACTTGGCTTTTTAGGTAGTTTCTTTCTATGTTGAATCTTTTTTGTAGTTCTTGTTTGCTTTGTTTTGTCCATTCTTCGAATTCTATGAATCTTGGTTTTAGGATTCTTTTTACCCTGTCGTTTAAGTCCATTTTTTCAATGTGTGAGACTGATTTTGCTGCCATGAATCCATCTCTTAGTGTTATGAACTGGAGGTTTCCTGATGCTAGTGCGTTTATACTTCCTTGTCCTCTTTTTATGTCTACGTTGTCCATCCAGATTTGTTTTAGTGCGAGCATGCCTGCTTCTTTTCTGTCTTTGTCGCTTGATTCTAATGCTTTGTAGTGGTCGAGTCTTATTTCAAATTCTTTTAAGTCATATATGATGTTGATTATGCTTTTGATTACTGTGTTGATTGTTCCCATTGTTTCTGTTACGTTTTTCTGCATTAAGGATTTTCTCTGTCCCATTTCTGAAAAGTGTCCTGAGCCTGGGGAGGATGAGAAGTTGTCTATTAGTTTTTCGACTTTTCCGCCGAAGAAATTGTTCATCATGTCAAGTATCCAGAAGTAGATTGGTTCGAGTGTTTCTGATGAGGAGTCGTATACTATTTTGTGTGCTCTGACTGGTTTTGCCCTTGCCTTTTCTGCAGCGTGGGTTGTTCCCTTTTCTTTTATTAGTTCTTTAAACTCTTTTAGCTTTTGAGGTGACCCACCATAATCATGATAAAGTTTTGGATTTGTTGTTGCGATTATTTGAGCTATGCTTGCCATGTTCTTTTTTAATATATTTTGAATTATATAAAACATTATAAATGTTGTAATTCCACTATAAAAATATGTCGCTTACTGTGATAGTAAAACCAACTCACGATTGCAATATTTCTTGCAGACATTGTTATATTGATGAAGCTGCTGAAAGTGGGACTATGACTGAATCTACTTTGTATAATACTCTTTTTCAATCTTCACAAAATGCTAAGGATGGTTCTGTTCAGTTTATTTGGCATGGTGGAGAACCTCTTCTTATGGGGTTAGGTTTTTATCAAAAAGTTTCGGAGATGTCTGATGAACTTAGAGCTAAAGGATATAATATTGGAAATTCTATTCAAACTAATGGAATTTTGATTACTGATGAGTGGCTTGATTTTATTGAAGAAGAAAGAGATTTTAGATTGGGGCTTAGTTTAGATGGTCCTAAAGAGATTAGCGATGCTACAAGGGTTTATTGTGATGGAACTAGTGCATTTGATGATATATTAAGAGGTATTAGAAAAGTTAAATCAAGAAAACAGGGAGATAAAGTAAGGAAGGGAGCATTTGGTGGAGGGGCTATTGTTACTTTGAACAGACATCATCTTGGAAGAATAAAAGAGACATATGATTTTTTTAAGTCTGAGGAAATAAATATGAAAGTTAATCCCCTTGTCAATTGCGGAAGAGCCAGTTTGAATGAAGATTTGAGGATAACCCCAAAAAATTATGGAGATTCTATGGTGGAACTATTTGATTTGTGGGTTGAAGATTATGAAACTATTGATATAGAACCTTTTACAATGATTATGGGAAATTTGTTGACAGGTAAACCTGTTGGTTGTAATTATTCAACTTCCTGTAGAGAGAATTACGTTTCTATAGGACCAAATGGAGAAGTATATCCTTGTGGGAGATTTAATGGGAATTTGGATTTTTTAATGGGGAATGTGAATGATGAGAATGGTTTGACAAATGCTTTGAATTCTCAGGTTAGTCAAAACTTGTTTGAGATGAGACAAGAATCTTCTCTTGGTTGTGGCAATTGTGATTATATTGCTGTTTGTAATGGGGGATGTATGCATAATGCTTTTGTTGCTGGGGATATTAGAGGTAAAGATGAATACTGTTTTGCATACAAAAAGATTTTTAACCATGTGGCCCAATTTTTAGATGATGAGTTAAGTAAAGCGGAGGTAACAGATGACTAGCTTAGTTGATTTAATGGGGAGAACTGTAGATTTAGATCTAATTGAAAATCCTCATTTGAGAAGAGCTATTCGTGAAAGACTTGGAGATTTTTTATTTTTTTATAGAGATCATACTGATCACAGCGAATATGGAGATCATACAGAAAAATATTCTGAAAAATATGGTGATTATTATGATCATACTGATAGCAATAAGCGACATGATGATGACGGCAATCCTGTGGAGGAAGTAAGAGGTCATTGGAAAAAAGACAGGAATGTTGGAGTAAGGAAGTATAGCGATGAATGGTATGATTATTAATTCATAGCAAATTTTAAAAGAAAAGGATTCTTTTGGGAAGTATGGTTTTTGGGTTTAAGAAAAAGAGGACGATTGATTTTACAAAACTGCCTGCTGATGCACGGCGGGTCCCTGTTAAGCGGGACTTTAAGACGCAGGGAGATTTTGTTGATTTAAGTGATGAGGACATGGCTAAAGTTCAGAATGATTTGAATTCTTCTGGAGGTTCTGTTAGTTCTTCTAATGTTTCTTCTAGTTCGTCTGGCGGAGATTCTTCTGGGGGTTTTGGGTTTTTGAATTCTTTGGCTTCTTCTGGAAGTTCTTCACCGGATGTTTCAAGTTACGGGCATTCTGAAAATAGCCCGGATGTTTTAGATATTAAGAGGAAGATGAGAGATATGACAAGCAAGATTGAAGATTCTTCGAATGAAGTTTATAGACTGACGCAGAAGATTGAACTGCTTGAAAAAAAGATTGAGAGGTTGGAAGGGGGGAGAGGATATTGATAAGATTTATTAATGATTTTTGGTTTTAGTTTTTATGAAAAAAGAATTTTCTGATGAGATTTATGCTTATGCACTTGAAAATGCGATGCATTATGGCAAGGCAAAGGAGGGGGCTGTTTTGCCGAAGCTGTTTCAGCATGGGCTTGAGAAGGGTGAGATTAAAGATGTAATGCCTGAAATTTCTAAGGTTGTTAAAGAGGTTAATGGCTTTGATAAGGATAAGGCTGAGAAAGAGTTTGAGAAATATAAAGAGTATCTTAAAGAGAGGGTTAAGGAGGAAAAGGGTTTGAAGGAGCTTAATAATGTTAAAGGGAAGCAGGTTTTTCGGATGGCGCCTTTTCCGTCTGGGAGTCTGCATTTGGGAAATATGAAAACTTATATGCTTAATGCACTTTATGCTGAGAAATACAAAGGAAAAGTTCTTTTGGTTATTGACGACACGATTGGGAGTGAGGCAAAGCCGATTACGCCTGAGGCTTATGATTTGATTCCTGAGGCGTTTGATTTGTTAAAGGTTAAGTATTCTAAACCTGTTAAGTATAAATCTGATAGGCTTGATATTTATTATAGATATGCTGAGAAGTTGATTAAGAAAGATAAGGCGTATGTTTGCTCTTGTAATGCTGAGGAGTTGCGTGAGAATCGGGTTAAGATGAAAGAGTGTTCGTGTCGGCAGTTTCCTGTTGAAGAGCAGATTAAAAGGTGGAAGAAGATGTTTAAGGCGCGAGAGGGAGATTATACTTTGAGGATAAAGACGTCGATGCAGCATCCGAATCCTGCTTTTCGTGATAGGGTTATTTTTCGAATTTCTGAGAGGAAGCATGCTCGGGTTGGGAAAAAGTATAAAGTGTGGCCTTTGTTAGAGTTTTCATGGGCTATTGATGATCATTTGTTCAAAGTTACGCATGTTATTCGCGGTAAAGAGTTGATGATTGAAGGTGAGATGCAGAAGTATATCTGGGATATTTTTGGGTGGGAGCATCCTGAATTGATTTATGTTGGATTGGTTAAGATTGATGGTATTGGGGGGAAGCTGAGCAAGAGTAAGTCGCAGAAAGAGGTTAAGAGTGGGGAGTATAGTGGGTGGGATGACCCGCGGACTTGGAGTGTGCAAAGTTTGTTTCGGCGGGGGATTTTAGCTGAAAGTCTTAGAGAGTTTGTTGAGAAAATTGGTTTGAATCAGAAGGAGATAACTGTGCCTATTGATGATTTGTATGCGATTAATCGACGGAATATTGATGATAAAGCTGACAGGTATTTTTTTGTTGCAAATCCGATTAAGGTGAAAATTGAGAATGCGCCTGAGATTTTTGAAGTTAAGGCAAAGGTTCATCCTGAGCGTAAAAAGATGAAGACGTTGAAAGCTGGTAGTGAGATTTTTGTGAGTTCTAAAGACTTGGCAGAACTTGGGGGGGAAAAGGTGAGGTTGATGCATTTGTATAATATCAAACTTGGGCGGCGGGCAAAATTTGTTGATATGGAGAAGGGTTTAAAGTTGAGGAAAATTCATTGGGTTTGTGGAGGGGTTAAGGTGCGGGTGATGGGGGTTGATGGGAAATATATTCGTGGAATTGCTGAAGATAATATTAAGAATTTGAAAAAAGGTGATGTTGTGCAGTTTGAAAGATTTGGATTTTGTCGTTTTGATAATTATGATAAAAAAGAGGAGGAGTATGAATTTTGGTATACTCATGACTGATGGTTGATGTTTATGTGATTTCTGGTGGACCTGGAACTGGAAAGACTACTACTGTGAATGCTATTGAAAAAAAAGGATATAAAGTTATGAAAGAGGTTGCTCGGAAACTTGCTGGT
The DNA here is from genome assembly GCA_964534185.1 of Candidatus Woesearchaeota archaeon. Lineage (GTDB taxonomy): Archaea > Nanobdellota > Nanobdellia > Pacearchaeales > GW2011-AR1 > JACPLR01. The sequence goes on from CAZHOH010000004.1 coordinate 43,993, forward strand.
GTGGAATTCAAGGGGAAGTCTATTAAAGAGATTGATATGAAAGTTTTTCAGTCTAAGATTTTTGATTATCAGATTAATCGGTTGAAGAAATTGAAAAGTGAGAAAGCGGTTTTTTCTGATAGGGGGTTAGGAGATACTTTGGCTTATTCTGAATTTCATGGAGTTAAACCTGATAAAGAAGATATTTCTTTTGCTAAGTCTTTTAAGTATAAAGGAATTTTTATTCTTGATTTTTTAGATGATTATGCTAAGGATGAGTTGAGGCAGGAGAGTGAGGCAGAGCAGAAGAAGATTCATAAGTTGATTATCAAAGAGTATAAGAAGCTTGGGTATAAAGTTGTGATTGTTCCTGTTATGGGTGTTGAGGAGAGAGTTGATTTTATTTTGTCGAGGATTAGACGTTAGATTTATAAAGAGGAGAGTTGTATTATTGTTATGAAATTAAATAACAAAAGAGGTGTTTCAGGTGTTATTGTTGCTGTTTTAATGATTCTTATTGTTATTGCAGCGATAGTGATTCTTTGGGCTGTCTTGCAACCTTTTATCAGTTCAAGTCTTGAAGAGGGTATTGACACTACTGAATGTATCGACGTTAGTTTTGAGATGAGTGATGTGGATTATGCAAATACTCAAGGCGGGCCTGAGTCTGACATTACTTTTACTGTAACACATACTTCAGGAGATACTGAGTTTGATGGACTTAAGATACTTCTTGATGGACAAGAAAAACCTGTCGATAGTGAAAGTGTTTTTGGTTCTACAGAAGTAAAGGGTGTTGGTGAAAGTCAGGGATATACTATCTTAGACGTCGCAGATGCTTCTGGATCTGAGATACAATATGTTGCTTTGAAAGGTGACAATGTTTGTGGAATACCTGCAACTGGAACTGTACCTTAAATTTTTTAGAATCTTTTATCTGCTTTTTCTTATTTTTTTAATTTGTTTTAGTTTTGAATCTAATAAAATTTAAAACAAATATATTTAAAAACTCGTTTTAATCTCTAATTATATGGATGTAATAGATGGATTAGTTGAATATACTGAGCACCCTCTTAATAAGATTGTTGAGGCAATGGCAACTAATAATCTGGGATTTAACCCAAATAGAGATAGACATTGTAATGAAGGTGTTTGTTTTAATTATGTTGATTGTAGAGGGTTGTCTTATGAGGAATCACAAGATGTTGATCCGAATGATACTCTATGTCCAATCATTCAAACTGATGATGCTGATATCTCGAATTTACATTGGCACCTTCATAGAATGGATTATGAACGAGTACTTCCTTGGTTTCGAGAAGGTGATGGGGAAATACCAAAATATTCTAAATTTGAATATAGTCTTATTACGTTTCCTTAACCAATATCTTTAATCATATAATCGCCTTGTAATTTGTATCCTAATTTTTTGTAATATTCTCTGACGCCGATTCCAGATATTACTGCGAGCTTTTTTAGTTCTGGATGGTTTTTTGCTTTTTGTTCTTTTATTATTTGTTCTGCTTTTTGCATTAGTTGTTTTCCTATTCCAAGATGTTGTCCGCCGCTTGTGTTTTTTGCGCCGATATCAAGGGCTTGTCCGTAAACATGCAGTTCTCTTACAATTGCCGAGTTGTTTAGTTCTTTTATGAAGTGTTTTTTGTAGTTGCTGGGGATTCTTAGTCTTAAAAGTCCGAAAAGGATGTTGTCTTTGTTTACTGCTTGGATGAAGAATTCTTTTCCTTTGCTTGCGTTGTATTCTAGGGTTTTTATTTTGTATTCTGGGCTGATTTTTTTCTGATATTGTTTTGCGAATCCTATTTCTCTGAATCTTATTTCTTTTATTTTTTCTTTTTGTTCTCTTAGTCCTTCTTCGACGTCTTTTCTTAATGATATTCTTGTTGTTCCTGCGATTATGTGTTCTGGTGTGAACTGGCGCATTACTCTCATTGTTCTGCAGTATTCGGGTATTTCTTTGAACATTCTTATTAGTAGTTTTTGTGTTTGTTCTAGTGTGTAGGGTTTGTATTTTCCTTTTAGGTAGTCTTTTTCTATTCCTGTGTTTTTTATGACTTGTGTTGGGTATATTTTTAGCTGGTCTGGTTTGAATTCGTTTTCTTTGAATACTTTTTTGAAAAGTTTCAAGTCTTTTTCAGGATTTGATTTTGGAAGTCCTGGCATTATGTGGTATCCGAGTTTGAAGCCGGCGTCTTTTAGAGTTTGAGTTGCGTTAATTACGTCCTGAACTGTGTGTGCTCTGTTAATGTGCTTGTATATTTCGTCATCTAGAATTTGGACTCCGACTTCCATTCTTGTGCAGCCAAATTCTAGTGCTCTTTTTATTTCTTTTTCGCCTGCGAAGTCTGGACGGGTTTCTATGCAAAGTGCGACGCATCGATGTTCTGCTGTTTCATTGAATTTTTTTGCTTGTTCTAAGGATTCTGAAACAAATCCGTTTAGTCCGTCGTAGCATCCTTTTATGAATTCGTACTGGTATTTTACTGGGTAGGAAAGGAAAGTTCCGCCGAGAATTATGAGTTCGATTTTTTGGGTTGGGTGGTGCATAAGTTCAAATGCTTTTATTCTTGATTCAATTTGTCTTTTTGCGTCGTATTTGTTTCTTTCTGCCCTTAGGACTGAAGGGGATGAGGGGGTATAAGATTGGGGGACGTTGAAGACTGGACAGTATCTGCAGACTCCGTGGGAGCAGGGGCGGGGTTTTACCATTACTGCAATTGGAGTTACGCCTGATAATGATTTTGTTGGCTTTCTAACTTCACCGATTTCTGGTAGTTTCATAACAATAGTTAAGATAGGGTGTTTAAAATGTTTTCTGATGCAATAATTTTTATAAAGTAGAGTTTAGTTTGTTTGGGATGGCGACGCATCTGGGATATCAAATTCATCATCCTTCTGAATTGGCAAATGACGGGATAAGGAGACATAATATTGGAGGGTTTTTTGATAGTCCTCAAGAGGTTTTTAGAACATTAGTCTTTGATTATAATCTTGGTTCTTATTGTGGCACTAATATAGGAATGCCTTTTGGGAGTTATTCTAAAGGAAAAAGTCTTGTTATTTCTGAAATTGAAGAGGGTTTTGGAATGGGGAATCTTGAAGAATTAATAAAAAGTGGCAGGCTTGACGAATTTCGTTGTGAAAGGCGGCTTTCAGATAAAGAAAAAGCAGAAATTGCAGTAGGTATTGGAAATATTTTTAGTTTTGGAAATGTTGGAGTTTCTGATACTGAAAATTATGTTTTTATTTTGAATGTTTTGGGATATCCTAAATCTTATGAAGATTTGCGTGCGCTTATTCCTTTTCCTGAACCTATTGAAGGAGGGTTGAAGCACTTGCCTCAAAATCCTTAAAATGAAACACCTAAGAAGATTGTCAAAGATTGTTAAAGAAGGGACGTTGTGTAAAATTGGGATTCATAATAAAGAGCAAGTTGGTTCTGTTCTTGTTTATCGTCCTTCTCCTGAAAGTCCGATATATGAAATGGTTAAGGAGTATAGATTTCAGTGCGCTAATTGTGGACATGAAAAGAATTATGTTCAGAGATAGTTTTAGGTTTTTACAATCCTAAGATTATTCTTGCGATTTTATCAGCGTCGTGTCTTGCTGTTATGAATCCTCCGATTTCCTGTTCTATTAAAAATTCGTCCTTGATTATGTTTTCTTTATCTATGTCAGGTTCTACAAAAAAACTTTCTTCCTGCTGGTATTTATCTACGATTTTTGCTGAAGGTTTTTTGGTGTTGCAGATAACATAGTCGACTTTTTTTCCTAAGTATTTTTCTATTGTTTTTAGAAAATCACTTGCTTTGAACCCGAAAGTGCCTTGTTTTGTGACTAGGTTGCATATGTAGACTATTTTTGCATTTGATTCATTTAGTGCTTCTTTGAATCCGTTTACTAAGAAATTTGGAATGATGCTTCCGTATGTTTCTCCTGGTGAGATTATGATTAAGTCAGCTTTTCTTATGAGGTTTGCAGACTCGTTGTATATGAATGCGTTTGGTTCGAGCCATAATTTTTCTATGTCTCTTGCTTGTTTTGAATGGTTTACTTCTGATTCTCCTTTTAGGATTTGTCCTTGTTTTGTTTTTGCGTAAAGTATTGAATTGTTCAATGATACGGGTAGGACTTTTGCTTTTAGGTTTAATATTCTTGAGACTGCTTTTACAGCGTCGCCCATGTTTCCGTATTTTTTATTTAAGGCTGTTAGTATTAAGTTTCCGAGGCTGTGGTTTGATAAGTTTTTTGATTCGTTTGAAAATCGATATTCGAAAATGTCTTTTAGGTCTGCTGTTTTTGAATCATCTGTGAGTGCAAGGAGGCAGTTTCTTAAATCTCCTGGCGGGAGGATTCCGAATTCTGCTCTTAATTTTCCAGAAGAGCCTCCATCATCAATGACATTAACAATTGCTCCGAGTTCGATGTCGTATTTTTTTAATCCTCTTAGAAGAGTGTATTGCCCTGTTCCTCCTCCGATTGTAACTATTTTTTTCATGGAAAAAGATAAATAGTGTAGTATAAAAAATTAATTATGGAGCAGGAAAAAGTTTGGGATGAAATTGCAGGATTGTGGAATGAGTATAAGCAAAAGCCGTTTGGAGTAGAAGGGGATTTAGTTGAAGGTTTTATTGAGAAGGGTGATAGGGTGTTGGATTTGGGGTGTGGAAGCGGGCGGAATTTTTTTAAGTTTGGGGGAGAATTGTATGGGGTTGATTTTTCTTCTGAAATGTTAAAGTATGCGCGTGCGAATGCTGACGCGTTTGGTATTGATGTTAAATTGTTTAAAAGTAATTTTTGGGAATTGGATTTTTCTGAGGGGTTTTTTGATAAGGTTGTTTTTGTTGCCTCATTTCATTGTGTTGAAGGCAAAGAAAAAAGAATTGAAAGTTTGAAAGAGATTTATCGGGTTTTGCGTTCTGGAGGTAAATTGCTTTTGACTGTTTGGAATAAGAATTCTGATAGGTGGAAAAATAAGCCGAAAGAGAAAATGGTTTCGTGGGAGGTTGGGGACAAAAAGGTTATGAGGTATTATTATTTGTATGATTATGGGGAGTTGGTTTCTGAATTGGAGGGTGTGGGGTTTAGGGTTTTGGATAGGAGGGGTGGAGATGGTTCGAGGAATATTGTTTTAGTTTGTGGTAAGTTAACTTAAGATAACAAGATTTTTTACAATTAATCGTATTTATGTTGAATATCCTTAACAAATGATTGGATTTCTGAATTTTTCTGCTTCTTAAAGAAATCTTTAGCAACCCCGTAATCAAGAATACGCCCCCCTTTCAAAAAGAGAACTTTATCAGCAATAGATTTTGCAAAAGAGACGTGATGAGTAACAACTAACATTGTATATCCTTCATCGGCTAATTCGTGAATTAAATCCAAAACACTTTTAGTAAGTTCAGGGTCAAGTGATGAAGTTATCTCATCAAGAAGCAATATATCTGGCTTAATCATTAATGAACGAATCAAAGCCACTCTTTGTTTTTGTCCTCCTGATAATTCATGAGGGTATGTTTCTATATACTTCTCTAATTCAAATTTTTTAAGTAGTTTTATGGCTTCTTTCTTTATGGTTGTTTTGTTAGTCGGATTTTTTAATTCTGGGGCTAGTGTTAAATTTTCTAAAACATTTAGGTGAGGCCATAAAGTATATTCCTGAGAAACATAACCTATTTTTGCTTCATCTCCAAACGAGTAAGACCCACCATCTTGTTTCTTTAATCCAGCAAGTAATTTTAATAATGTTGATTTGCCAGAACCACTTGGGCCTATAACAGCGACTACCTCTCCTTTTCTCACTTTAAAAGACACGCCTATTATTCCCTCTTTTGAGTTTTCAAAATTGGAGTATCTTTTTGTTAGATGGTTTACTTTAATCATATTCGATCACACTCCTTTTTTTATACCATGTGATGAATAAATGAAGGGGAGCAAGAATTATTACAAAGAATAAAACTAGAAGAGAATATATAGAGACTGGGTCATACACCATTGCGTTTATAGATTGAGCAACTCTGAATAACTCTGGTACAGAGATTAGGCTAGCGAAAAGAGTATATTCCAACATTGTTGCTTGATTTAATGAAACGCTTGGTAAAACCCTTTTCATCAAAATCGGTAATTCTATATGTCTAATGATCTGGCTCTTGCTCAGCCCCAAAGTTATACCTGCTTCGCTATAGGCAACAGGAAGTAATCTTAATTCTGATTGGATAATAAATGCTACAGCAACAAGATTTACAAAACCAAGAGCAATTATTGTAGTCCAAAATGGATTAATGACCACTCCAAGAAGTGCTTGAAATGGGAAATGTAACCAAAACAAAAGAACAAGAACAGGGATAACCTTTGTTACAAATTTTAAACTAGAAATTAATCTAAAAATTGTCTTTGAATATCTGCCTCCAATTACGCCAAAAAAAACTCCAAGAGGAACACCAACGAGAATTATTAAAGCCCATAATTCAATTGTTTTTAAAAAACCAGCAAAAAATAAATGTCTATACTGGATTAAGACTTCAAACATTGCGACCATATTACTCTATCCTATAATAATTTTCTACATTATGTTTCTCTAATATTCTTTGGATTTCTTCGCTATCAATTAGTTCTTGAATTGCTTTATCCCATTTTTCTCTTAATTCTGCATCTTCTTTATTGAAAGCAAAACTATTTCCAAAAGATCTGACAGGTTCATCATTAACTCTATCTAAACTATTTGGATGAGATTTAAGAAAATCTTCTGTTGCGGAAGGTTCTGCAAATGTTATATCGGCTTTGTCTTGAACTATATTGAGAAATACATCAGCATATGAAGATAATTGTGGAAGAGCCACAAGTTGTGCATTTGGATAATCTTCTTGGGCTATAAACATAGCCATCTCCCCATCAAGAGAAGTTATTTTATACTGGTTTGAATTAAGCACAGATAAATCATCAGTAAATCTAGTATCGCCTTTTTTAACATACCCATATATAACACTATCCATCGGAGCAATTGAAAATGAAACAACCTTTTCTCGTTCTGCATTAGGCCACATTTGAGTTCCCAATATATCATATCTATTTGTTTTCAATCCCTCTAAGGATGTTCCCCAACCCACTTCTTCGGTCCATTTAGTTTCAATCCCCATTTTTTCAGCAACGGCTTCAACAATATCATAAGAAACCCCCTGAAATTGTCCAGTATTGGCATTTTTTTCCAATAAGGGGGGATAAATTATGTACCCTATTCGAAGAGTGTTATTCTTTAATGAGTTATCATTTTTGCTTATTGAAAATAATCCAATTGCCATAACCAGAATGGTAATAATTCCTATTGCTAAATAAATCTTATTTTGTTTGTTCATCATAAGCTTCTCATTAGTTTATTATATAATACACTAACTAACTTTTAAATGTTTGTTTATTTTTTCGGGGAAAAAGATTAAATGTCTGAAGGACTAGGGAATTCCTATATTAATCCAAAAACGAATTTGTGCATGTCTATCCTGTTGGGTGGGAGAAAAAAGATTGTTTCCTATTTCTTGGTATTAACTTATCATCTTAGGGGTTCTGTTGAGATTTTCAATATAGTAAGATTTATATATTTTAAATATATTACATATAATAAATAAATTTGGAGATATAAAATGCCGATAATAACTTTGTCAATTCCAGAGGATTTGAAAGCAGAAATGGATAAAACTAAGTTCATAAACTGGTCTGAAGTTGCAAGAGAAGCTATAAGAGAAAGAGTATCTCAGTTAACAGTTTTGAATGCAGTTGCTGCAAAATCTCAACTTACTGAAAAGGATGCTTTGGAAATTGGGCGGAAAATTAAAAAAGCTATGTGGAAAAAATACCAGAATAAAGGCTGGTAATGAAAATGGAGTTAGTTATTGATACAAATTGTTTGATTTCTGCGTTGATTCTTCCTGGAAAATCAAGAGAACTTATTACTTCCTTTAAATTATCTTTGTTTGCTCCAGAGGAAATAATTAAAGAAACTTTTGCTCATAAAAAAGAAATTCTGGATAAGTCAAAAATTAGTGAAGAAGATTTTGATTTGTTGTTTAATATTCTCTTTTCAAGAATAGAAATAATTTCTCATGAAAGTTTCTGTTAAAGTTATTTTAACTTCTGAGTTAATTGAATTGGTAAAATCTTTCTAAAAATATTGTTTATTTTAAAGTGAATTATTAACAATCTCTAGAGATTTTTTTTGATTGTCCCAAGTTAGAAATTCGCGGGCTTTTTTGAAGTCGAGCCATTTGTAACTTGAATGCTCTCGTTTGTCGATTATGACTTTTTGGTTTTGAACTTTGACTGAGTAAAGTGTAAAAGTTTGTCCGATGTATGGGCGTTCGATTTTGTTTGTATATTTGTATTTTCCTTTTAGATTGTGTTTGTTTATTTTTATGGGGTTTAGGTTTGTCTCTTCTTTTAGTTCTCTGTGTATTGTTTCTAGGTTTGATTCTTTTGGTTCTTTTCCGCCTTTTGGGAATTCCCAGCCTTTCCAGTGGAGTTTTCTTTTTAGAAGGAGATATTTTGGTTTGTTTTTTATTATTTTATATGCGACTATGAAAACCCCTTTTCGATATTTTTTCATGTTTTGAGAAATGTGGCAAGATTTATAAAAGTTCGGCTTGAGTTTATTTTATGGATTTTGAGAATTTGGGGGGAAGAATTGAAAGAGCAAAGATAGTTGAAGCTAAAAATTCTATTTATGGTCTTGGTGAGCTTAGAGGGGTTAATGAGGGTATTTATATTAAGAATGCTGTAGATTTTGTAGGCCAGGAGGTTCTTGTCAAAATTGCTATGCATACTAATATGTCTTATTGTTTTCCGCGTGTTAATTTTTTGGCTAGACATATTCCTGAAGATTTTCCTCAGGAAGGGATACGTGATAGGGAAGCTGTTTTGTATGGGAGGTGGATTGGTAATTCTGTTCCTTCATTGGATGAGTTAAATAAAAAGTATGATCCTGGACACATAGGAGCTTTTTTATATGTTGGAAAGGATAGGTTTTTTATTGAGGAGAATGAAGGGGAAATCTCTTCTCCAGATTTTTGGGATTTGGCAGGACAATATTTTGATAAGATGCCAACTAAGCCAGGGGTTGTTATTTTTGAAGGCAAAAATAATGATTATCGTCCTTTATTTCTTAATCATGTTTTGGAAAAAAAGGGTCGATTTCCTATTAGAATGGATGAGCTTGACAGAACTAAATCTTCTTTACAATATCAAACAAATTAACTTTTTCGAATTTCAGTATTGAATGTGTTTTGTCATCTATGTGGACTTTTATTATTCCCATGTCTGTTGTTATACAGTTAAGATTCCATACAAGTTTTCCGTCTACTTTTTGAACTATTGCAATTATTTTTTGAAGTTTTGAAGTGATAGTGTTGTTTTTCATTTCGTCTTGAACAAGTCCTTTGAGTGTATCTAAGTCAAGATTGATTTCTTCAGTTATTTGTTCTGGTATTTTTTTGTTCTGAGGTTGTGCCTTTTTCATTTCGATTTTGCTATCAAGTGCAAATGTTGCCATGTCTTTTGATTTTGGATTGTAATAGTCTATTTGGTGAAGGTGTTTCTTTTCTGCGAAATCTAAAACGAAAAATCCTGCAGACATATATGCCTCTGGATTTTTGCTTTTGAAATTCTGGAATTCTTTTGAATTATTCAATTTGTCTAGATAAGGCTGGATTTTCATTTTCTCTTTTTTATTTCATCCTGAATGTTTTTAATAAATGTTTCTATTGATTGTTGTTTGATTTTTTTTACTCCTCTTTGTCTTAATGCGATTTTTTTTGCTTTTTGTTCTTTGTCGCCGACGACAATTATGTAGGGAATTTTCATTAGTTCTGCGTTTCGTATTTTTGTTCCTAATGGGGCTGATTCTAAGTCTGTGCCTATTCTTAGTTGCGGAAATTCTTTTTTTATTTGTTTGAAGATTTTTTCTGCGTATTTGTTGTTTCTGTCTGTGTAGTTTATTACTCTTGCCTGTATTGGCGAAAGCCATGTCGGGAGTGCGCCTTTGTAGTGTTCTAAAAGGATTCCGATGAATCTTTCTATGCTTCCGTAGATAACTCTGTGAAGCATGACTGGGCGTTGTTCTTGAGATTTGTTGTCAATATATTTTAAGTCAAATCTTTTAGGCATTGCAAAGTCTAATTGGATTGTTGCACATTGCCATGTTCTTTCTAAAGAGTCTTTTATATGGAAATCTATTTTTGGACCGTAGAACGCTCCGTCGCCTTTGTTTATTTTGTATTTTATTTTATTTTTTTTCAAAGTTTTTTCTAAAGTGTTTTCTGCTATGTCCCATATTTTTTCATCTCCGATTCTTTTTTCCGGACGTGTTGAAAGTTCGACGTGATAATCAAAGTTGAATATTTTGTAAGTGTTGTCAATCATTTCAATTATTTTTTTTATTTCTTCTTCTATTTGGGATTCTGTGCAGAAAATGTGGGCGTCGTCTTGTGTAAATTGGATAACTCTGAATAATCCGCCGAGAACTCCTGAAAGCTCCTGCCTGTGGACAACCCCTAATTCTGCAACTCTTAATGGTAAGTCTTTGTAAGATTTTGGAGTTGCTTTAAAGACGAGCATTCCACCAGGACAGTTCATTGGTTTTACTGCCATTTCTTTTTTTTCATAATTTGTTAAGAAGATATTGTCTTTGTATTTTTCCCAGTGTCCTGAAATCTGCCAGAGTTTTTTGTCTAGGATTTGAGGGGTTTTTATTTCTTGATAATCTGCTTGTTTGTGAATTTCTCTCCAGTATTTTATTAATTCGTTGAAAATTATTAGTCCGTTGTTGTGCCAGAAAACCATTCCCGGGGCGACTTCGTTGAATGAGAATAAGTCTAGTTTTTGTCCTATGATTCTGTGGTCGTTGTCTTTTAGTTTTGAAGTGTCGAGTTTTGTTTTTGAAATTTCTCTTAAAAGTTGTTTGTAGTCGTATGATTCTTCTTTTGATCTTGGTTCTATATTTCTTGAAAGTTCTGAAAGTGGGTGTCCTTTTACTTTTAGTTCAAATTCTTTGTAGTAGCCGAAAGGTGCTTTTTCTACTATTTTGAACTCCTTTTTTAATTTTGTTTTTGCGTCAGCGAGAGTTTTTTGTGCTGTGTCTGGTGATGATAGGTTTGAGCTTAAGTGAGCATAAGGATATAAGACTATGTTTTCTGCCTTGACTTGTTTTGCTATTTCTTTTACGTTTTGTATTAAGACTTTTGTTGATTCTTCGTTGTCTCCTTTTTCTACTGCGATTAGAACTACAAGAGGTTCTTTGATGTGTTTTTCTTCTTCTTCACCTTTTTCAAGTTCAATTGAGCTTAATGCTTTTTTTAGTGGTTTGAATTTTATGTAGTCGCTGTGCAATGTTAGGATTTTCATATTTTTTATAGGAAGGAGTTGTTTTTAAAAGTTCTCAATTTTTCCAGAATTATCTTAGTTTTAATTTTGAAATGTAGTATGGTTTTTGAAATGTAATGTTGGCTCCTGTTTTTTCCTGCATTCTTATGCTTGAAAGGTTTTCTGGGGAAATGGTTGCCATAATTTCATCACATCCAAGAGCTTTTGCAAGTTCTATTTGAGCTTTTTTTAATGCTGAACCAATGCCTTGGTTCCTGAATTCTGGTGCGACGTAAATTCCTTCACCCCTGTAAATTTCTTTTGATTCAAGTCTTTCTTCTTTAGGAAATCCTATCCCTTGTACAATTCCTGAGGCATACCCAATAACTTGGGATTTTAGTCTTGCAATCCATAAGTCATAGAGATGATTCCTTAGGCTGATTAATTTCTCTAATGCTTCGTCTTCTGTAACTGGGCGTTTTAGATATATTTCATCATCTGCTTGTTTTAATGGAATAATGTCTAATAAGTCCTCATCATTTTCTACTAATCTGACAGTTAAGTCTTGAACCATAATTTTTATTTTATTAAGTACTTTATAAATTATTTGGAATATTTCTTTAGTGCTTGTTCTATTGTATGATATATTTGCTGTGTTGTTGTTATTATGAGTCCGTCTATTTCTCCATTTAATGATAAAGAGTATGTATTGAATCTTCCTAATTCTTCTTCATCGTCTTCTTTTGTTAAGTCTATGAACTTTCCTGTTATTTCTGTTTTTTCCATGTTGGCTGAAACTTTGTCTTCTTTAGGATTGTATGTGAGAAATTCTCCTATTGTTTTTGTATTGCATTCGACAGAGGCATTGAACTTTTCTCCTAAAACCTGCACCATTCTGTTTAATGGGCCTGTTTTTGTTTGTTCTAATGTCAGGCGATTTTTGAAATCTATTTTGTGTGTTTGGAGTGTTTGTTCTAGGTCCATACCCTTTTTTGCAACTATAGTTATTTAAATTTTAGTATAGAAATTTTTATTAAGTAAATATTGCTTTTTTTATTATGAGTGAAGTTAATAATTATGAAATTCGAATAACAGGTAATGATAATTTTTATGGGCAATATTTGCCTTCTGGTGAGAGATTTTTAGGGCCTGGACTTTTTGATAGTCAAGGAAAGAGGGTTATTGATGATGATTTTAGTTTTGATGAAGTAGGGGAAGATATTGTCTTTTGAATTTTATTTGTTTTGTCTTAATCTTTCTGCATATTGTCTTATTAGTTGTTGGGTTTGCTCCCAAGATATGCAGGCGTCTGTTATTGATACTCCATATTGTAGGTTTTGTATTTGTTCTGGTGTTTTGGGAAAGTCTTGTTTTCCTTGATTTAGATTTGATTCTAACATGATTCCTGTTATGCTGTTGTTTCCTTGGGTTATTTGGTTTAATACATTTTCCGCTACTTGAATTTGTTTTTCGTGAGTTTTGTAGGAGTTAGCGTGGCTACAGTCGATGACTATGTTTTCTGGAAGTCCTGCTTTTTTTATTAGTTCGAGTGTTTCGCTTAGTTTTTCTGGATAGTAATTTGGTTCTCCGTTGCCGCCTCTTAGTACTACGTGGCAGTATTTGTTTCCTTTTGTTTGTATGTTTGTGATTTTTCCGTTTGCGTTGATTCCTGGGAATTTGTGAGGATGTTCTGCAGTTACACAGCTGTCAATTGCTACTTTTATGTCGCCTGAAGTGTTGTTCTTAAACCCTACTGGCATTGATAGTCCTGAGGCTAGTTCTCTGTGTATTTGAGATTCTGTTGTTCTTGCGCCGATTGCTGCCCATGAAATTAAGTCGGCCAAGTATTGGGGTAAATCAGTTCTTAAAAATTCGTTTCCACATGGCACCCCCAGTTCATTAATATCTAATAAGAATTGTCTGCTTGTTTCAATTCCCTTTTTTAAGTCTTGAGTGTTGTCTAAGTCTGGGTCGTATAAAATTCCTTTCCATCCTATTGTTGTCCTGGGTTTTTCTAAGTATGTTCTCATAACTATATATAATACGTCGCTGACTTCGTCTGCAAGAGATTTTAGGTTTTTTACATATTTCAGGCTTTGTTCTGGTGAGTGGATTGAGCATGGGCCACATAGGATGAGTTTTCTTTTGTCTTTTTTATCTAAAATGTTTTTTATTGTTCTCCTTGATTCTAGAACTGTTTGTTTTGCTTTTTCTGTTAAGGGGTAGGAGTTTTTTATTTCTCTAGGAGTAGGGAAATCTTCGTAGTTTTCTATATTTGCGTCTTCTAAAATTTCTTCCATACCTTTATTTTTTGAACCTAACATTTTTAAACTTATGCAGGACATCCAGAAATCTAAAAGAGAATAAAGTCTTCAAGAACCTGGAGTGTCCAGACTCTTATTTAAAATAAAAGAAGTTGAAACTAGAGAAATTCCAAGTTGTTAAAGCTCTAGTCTTTTTCATGGGTTTTTTATGGTGTCGGGGTATATAAAGTTTTTTGGTGGTAGAAAAGTTTATAAATTAAGTAAATTGTAGTTTAGCGTGATTTTCTTTTATATGATAACTACTTGAAAGAGGTTACAATTAATAAAATGGAATTTAAATATAAGAAACTGAGTGAGAAATTTGCGAATCGTCTAGCTTTGGCTTCGCTTCTTGGTTTTGGAGCTTTGGTAGGTTATGATTCTATTGCTGAGCCAGAGGCTCGTGGGTTTGGTGCATATGTTTATGAAAGGGATTTAGAGGATATGGAGGGTAGTGAGGATTTAGAGGATAGAGTTGGAAGTGAGGATTGGGAAGAGAGGATTTTTAATTTAGATATGATGCTTGGAGCTGTTGATGATTTAGAAGACTATACTGAAAAGTATTTGCTTCCTGAAGAACAAAGGAATGAAGATAATGTTAAGATTATTGCTGAGGCGCTTTATGCTGAGGCGCGGGGACTGTATCAGAATGAAGATTATCTTAAGAATGTTGGGAGTAGTGTGATAACTCGTGCTATGGAGAGAAATGAAAGGGTTAGTGATGTTTTGTATAATGGAGAGTATAGCTATGCAAATTCAGGGGATCCAAATAAGAAGATTGTGGGGATGGCAGAAGAGCATGCTTCTCAAAATTATAAAGATGAAAAAGCATATGAAGTTTGTTTGAAGGTTGCAAGTGACTTGGTTTATAATGGAGCTGATAAATTGCTGACTCATTATTTTGTTCGTAAGAAAAATAGTGATAATTTTCCTTCTTGGGCAAAGGGCGAGCCAGATGCTGTGATTGAACATGGCGATAGAGTAACAAGATTTTATTACTTGTCAGATAACGCTGCTAATGAGAAAGGGCAAGTTTTTAGTGGGAAAGTTTAGGCAGCTTTTTTTCTGAAGAAGTTTGAAACTTTTGAATATGCGCTTTTTATTTTACTTTCTTTTGAATCATTGTATTTTTTCATAGCTTTAAGGGTTTGGTTCTTTTCTTGTTTTTTGTCAAGCCTTTGTTTTTCTTTAGCTAAATAACTTTTTGCTTCTTCTAAATCTGTTCTATTTCCTTTGTAATTTTCTTCTACGCTATTTATTTGTTTTTGGACAAATTCATAACCTTGTTTACTTAATTGTCTTCCCTCTTTTTGATATCTTGTTAAATGGTAAATCATTTGGTTAGCGGTTTTTTCTTTTGTAGAATTATCTTTTAATTTTGATTCGATTGTTGCTCTGTCGTTTTGTCTGTTTCTTATTCTTGTTTCATCATTTTTTCTATAGATATAATAATTGTTTGTGTTCATAAAAAACGCAGAATATTGGTGTTTTTAAAATTAATTGTTTTAGTAATTTTTTAGAAAAAGGTTTTATAAAGTGTGGAGTATCTTATTAATTATGGGAAATGTATTAATGGTAGATAATGAGAAACTTGTGAAGGATTTTGGAGCTAGTCGTATCTTTCAGTTAAAAGATTTACCTGACTTTTATACGTTTAAGAAAGGGTTAATATACTCACATAGAGATTTTGATAAGTTTTTTAGAGCTTTGAAAAAAGGGGAAAAGTGTGCGATTGTTTCTGGGGCTAATGCTTCTGGGACACTTCATTTAGGACATAAAGTTGTTTTTGATACAAATCTTTATTTTCAAAAAAAATATGGTGTGCCAGTATTTGTTCCTATTTCTGATGATGAAGCTTATGTTGCTGGGAAAGTTAAAACCCAGGAAGAGGCTTTAAAAAATTCTAAAGAACTGGCAAGGCAGTTTTTGGCATATGGTTTTGATCCGCATAAAACTTATTTTATTATAGACCAGGTTTATACTAATATTTATAATTTGGCTATAAAATTGTCTAAAAAAATAAATTATTCTGAGATTAAGGCAACTTATGGTTATTCTCCTGAAAATAATATTGGATTGCATTTTTATCCTGCTGTTCAATCTGCCCATATTCTTTTTCCTCAAGAGAAATTAGGCATAAAGCATGTATTGGTTCCGATAGGTCCTGATGAAGATGCCCATATTAGAATTTGTAGGGATATTGCTGGAAGAATTGGTTGTGAGAAACCTTCAATATTGCATCTAGCTTTTATGCCAGGAATAGACGGAACTAAAATGTCTAAATCAAAGAATAATGCTATTTTTCTAAATGAAGATAGTAAATTAGTAACTAAAAAAATTAATCGGGCTTTTTCTGGTGGGCAAAAGACGATTGAAGAACATAGAAAATTAGGGGGCAATCCTGACGTTGACATATCCTGTCAATACTTATCAAAATTGTTTTTAGATGAGAAAGAAGGAAAGAAATTATTTGAAGATTATAAGGAAGGGAAGTTGTCGAGTGGGGATGTGAAGAAAATGCTTTCTGAGAAATTAGTTAAAATGCTTGAAGGATTTCAAAAGAATGTTAAAAAGGTTAAAGATTCTGATTTGAATAAAAGTATTATGAAAAATGAATTTTGATTGTTGAATTTTCATTGAGAAATATTTAAATATAGAGTTAATGTTATTCTATTATGGATAGAAAATTGGTGATTTTGGGGTTTGCTTTTGTATTTGGATTTTTGCTTTTTTCTTCGATTAATGTAAGTGCTAATGTTTATTTTACAGGACAGCCACAGGAAGTTTATAATCTTGGTGATAGAATTGACGTCGGTTTTGGGACTGATGGGACTCCGGGTTGGTTGCAGATAGATTTGATGTGTGGGAATTTGAGTCGGATGGTGGATTTTAGATATTTGGATGAAGAGGAGGTGGAGTCTTCGCTTAATATTCCTCTTACAAATAATTTTCTTAGGAATTTGAAAGGTGATTGTTCTTTGAAAATGACTTTTGAGGATGAGGTCAAAGAGAGTTTAGGATTTAAGATTTCTAATGAAGTGATTACTGAGATAAGTTTTAATCAGAATAGTTTTAATCCGAATGAGACTCTGATTTATACTGGTAGTGTTCGAAAGCCTAATGGAGAGGATGTTGTAGGATTTGCTGAGGTTTCTTTTAATGGTGTTGAGTTGGAAAGTGTGGTTCCTGTTAATGGTGATTCTTTTTCTGGAGAGATTTTTATTCCAGGGAATATTGCTTCTGGAAATTATGCTGTTGAGACTTTTGTTTATGAAAAGGACAAGAATGAGGAAGTGACTAATTTTGGTTTTTCTAATGCTAGTGTTACTGTTTTACAGCAGCCAAAAAGTTTAGAGGTTGAAGTTTCTAATAGCATTACTCCTGGGGAGAATCTGGAGTTTAGTGCGATTCTTTTTGATCAGGCAGGCTATAATATTGATGCTGTTCCTGTTGAGTTTGAGATTTATAATGTTGAGGGTGAAAGAGTGTTGAATGTTTTGGGTGAGACAGGAACTTCAAGTTCTTATAGTATTAGAAAAAATGCTCCTTATGGTTATTGGAATGTAAGTGCAAATGCTAAAGAGTTATCTGATTTGAAGAATTTTTATGTTGATAAGTATCAGGAGGCGGAGTTTGAGTTGGTTAATAATACATTGAAAATTACGAATATTGGGAATATTAATTATGATAAGCATGTTGAGATTGGTGTTGGTAATCAGACAGAGGTTAAGAATTTGAACTTGAGTTTGGGAGAGAGTGCTGAATTTAAGCTTTCTGCTCCTGATGGGGAGTATGAAATTAATGTTAAGGATGGAGTTTCGAGTATTACTGGGAATGTTGTTTTGACTGGAGATGCGATTTCAATTGAACCTGTTCGGCGAGGGGTTTTGGGATGGTTGAGTGGCAATTTCTTTGCTTGGATTTTTATTATTTTAGTTTTTGGTTTGTTTATCTTGCTTACCTATCGGAAAGTTGTTCAGAAAAAATTTGTTTTGAATTTTGATAGTTTGAAATTTGGAAAGAAAAATAAAGAGGAAGGTAAACCAACTTCTATGAAAGTTAGTAAAGGAGGGGTTTTGAAAGTTGGAAGTGATGGCAAAAAGTCAAGTGTTGATAATGTAGGTTATGAAGCGAGTTCTTCACTTGTTATTGATGGACAGAAGCAGAATGCAGGGATTCTTGCTTTGAAAATTAAAAATCATTCTGAATTGGATAAGGTGAAGGGTTCGAATGCTCATGAAGCAATTAATAAGGTTGTCGATAAGATTTCGCATAATGGGGGAAAGGTTTATCGGGCGAATGATTATATTGTGGGGATTTTCAGTCCCAGCATTACAAAGACTTTTGATAATAGTTTGAATGCTATTAAGACTGGGAAAGAGATTTCAGATATTTTTGCAGAGCATAATAAAAAGTATAGTCATAAGATTAAGTATGGAATTGGGGTTAATGAGGGGGAAATTGTTACTAAAAAAGATAATGGGAAGTTTTTGTTTACTCCTTTGAGAAATGTTTTGTCTCAAAGCAAAATGATTGCAGATATTTCTGAGGGTGGTGTTTTGATGAGTGAGAGTTCTCAGAAAAAAGTTATGTCTAAAGTGAAGGCAATTCCTAATCAGTCTCAGAGAGGTATTAAGACTTTTGCTATTGGAGAGATTAATGATAATAGGGAGAATCAACAGTTTATTGAAGAGTTTTTGAAAAGGAATAAGGGTGATTTTAAACAATTGAGTGATTATAGGTTGAGGAAATAGTAAAATTTAAATTGGGAGTTCTTTCTGAATTGTATGGTAAAATTAGAAATGTTAATCGATAATATTGTAGGACCTGGAGCTTTTGGGTGGATTTATCCTTATATGGCTCGCACTTCTATTAGGAAAGTATGTGAGGATATGAGTAATTCTGTTATTTCTATTAATCTTCCAGTTTATGTAACCTCTCTTTATACAGGAATGATTGCAAGTTCTGGATATATTTTATATAATGTGATAAATTCTGATTTTCCTTTAAGAGAGATGGGATTTTTAGCTGCGACAAATCTGGCTTCTTTGGGTTATGAAAAATTTGCGAGAAGAAATTCACCATAGTTAATTTTATAAAGAATTTGTACGATATTATTGGATAGTTGGAGAAGTTATGGAAAATAGAAAACTTGGAGGTTTGTTGATTGTAATTGCTCTTTTGGTAGGAGGAATTCTTATTTATTATAATTCACAATTAACAGGAGAGGCAGTTGCAATAGGATGTTATTCTTCAGATAGTGATTGTTTGCCGATTGAGAAAAGTTTATCTTTGAGTCATTTTGCAATTGGGGTATTTTCTTTTATCCTTGCACTTGGGTTTTACCTTTTATTTTTTAATAAAACAGAGCAGGCGATTTTGAAAAGACTTGAAGATGATAAAAATCAGAAGGTTACTGGTGAAATGTTTAAATGGGTTTTGATGGCTCTTGATTCTTATGAAAAGAGGGTTATGGAAGAGGTTAAGAAGCAGGAGGGGATAACTCAGAATACTTTGAGATTAAGGACAAATATGTCTAAAGCAAAATTGTCTTATGTTTTACAAGAACTTGAAAAAAGGAATCTTATTAAAAGAGTTAGTAAAGGTAAGACTCTTCAGGTGTTTTTGAAAATTTAAAAAGGGTTTTGAACGTTCTATTGCTTAAATTTAAAGGTTTCAGGCTTTTTTAACGGTGTTGTTCATACCCTAAGATATATAATATGGACTATTTTAAAATAGTGATGAAAAATTTGAAAGGAGGTTTTATGAGTGAAGGAAATCAAGAAAGTCAAGGTGAAGGTTTTACAGTTAAGAAGCTTACACTTTGGAAAGGTCTAACAGGACTTTTTGCTGTGCTCTTTGTTGTCTCGTTGATGACTGGAGGATTTAATTTGTCTGGTAGTGGTACTGGTGCTGTTGTTGCAGATGCTGGAAATAATCCTAATCCCCCTGCTGTTAATGGCAATACTGAAGTTTCTATTAGCGATGATGACCCTATTTTAGGTGATAAAGATGCCGAGATATCAATTGTAGAGTTTTCTGATTTTCAGTGTCCGTTCTGTGAAAGGGCTTATTCAGGGGCTTTGGCTCAGTTTAAGCAGAGTGATTATTTTGAGAATGGCGAAGTGAATCTGGTTTACAAGCACTTTCCTTTAAGGAGTATTCATCCTGATGCTCAAAAGGCAGGAGAAGCTGCTGAGTGTGCAAGGAGACAAGGAAAGTTTTGGGAATACCATGATACTTTATTTGAGAATCAGAGAGCATTAGATGGTGCAAGTTTGAAGTCTTATGCTTCGCAGTTAGGACTTGATACATCTAAATTTAATTCATGTCTTGACAATGGAGAGGCAACTGCAAAAGTTAATGCAGATTTAGATGAAGCAACTGCAGCAGGTGGTAGAGGAACTCCATACTTTGTTTTGATAAACAGTGATGGAGAGACTCAGACAGTTTCAGGAGCTGTTCCTTGGAGCAACTTTGAATCTGCAATAAAGGCTTTGCAATAATTTTGTTTTTTTTATTTTTGCTTCCTTTATTTTTTTAAAATGGAATGTTTAAAATGGAATGGGAAAATCGTAAGAAGAAAATAAAGAAGGCGCTTCTTGAAAAGCCGTATGTTTTTATTTTTTTAATTGTGTTTATAGGCTATCTTGGTTTGAATGCATGGATTAATGACTTTGAGGTTACTTCAGGTGTTTTATTTACTAATTATTATACCGGTTTTATTGTGCCTTTTTTGATTTTGATGGTTTTGGTTGGGGGTTTGACTGCTTTGACTGTTAATCTTGTATTGGTTAAATATGTTGAGTTGAAAATGTTGGCAGGTGTGAGTGGTTTTGCAGGGGTAGGGGTTTTTGTTGGTTTGTTGGGAGGAGCGTGTCCGGGGTGTTTTGCTGGATTGTTTCCTGCTTTTGTTGGTTTATTTGGAGTGAGTGCAACACTTGGAAATCTTCCTTTGTATGGTTTGGAGATTCAGATTTTATCGATAGGTTTATTAATGATTTCTGTATTTTTTTTAACAAGCGAAACTAAATGTAAGGTGAAATATAAGAAAAATGGCTGAGTTTAAATGTGTTGAATGTGAGAAAGAGTTTTTATCTAAGGATGCTTTGGATATGCATAATAATTCAAAACATTATACTGCTCCTAAGTTTAATTTTGATAAACGGAAAGTTCGAAATTGGGGAATTTTTGTTTTCATTGTTATTGTGATTATTTCTGGAGGTTATGCTATGACTGTTGTTGATTTAGAAGGAGAGCATGATGAATTTGCGCAGTGTATGACTGAAGCTGGTGTGAAAATGTATGGGGCTTATTGGTGTTCAAATTGTGCTACTCAGAAAAACATGTTTGGAAGGAGCTGGGAGCATGTTGAGCATATTGAATGTGCTTTTCCTAATAATGCTCAAGGGCAGAAACAGATTTGTGTGGATGAAAGTATTGAGGCTTATCCGACTTGGGAGTTTTCAGATGGTTCTCGGGTTGAAGGTGTTATAAGTCTTGAGAGACTTTCTGTATTAAGTGGCTGTGAATTGTAAGATGGAAGAGTTTATCAATAATGTTGTGGGGCTTGGAGTTTTTTTAATGCAAATTGCTTTTTTAGTTGGGGTTGGGGTTTTTATTTATGTTAAGAAAACTGGGAAGGTTGTTCCTTCTTATTTTAGATGGGTTTGGTATTTTGTAAAGGATAATTCTCTTTTATTGGCTTTGGTTATTGTTACAGGAAGTACTATTGGAAGTTTATATTATTCTTATGGTTTGGGATATGCGTCTTGTGATTTGTGCTGGTTTCAGAGGGCTATGATTTATCCCCAGGTTGTTATTTTGGGTGTTGCATTTTTGAAAAAGAATAAAGAAATTTTTGATTATGTTATTGGGTTGAATGTTGTTGGATTTATTATTGGGGCTTATCAGTATTATTTTCAAATGTTTGGTAATGCAGAAGCTTGCCCTATTGGAGAGGTTTCTTGCTTTTCGATTTATGTTCTTGAAATGAATTATATTACAATTCCGATGATGTCGCTGAGTGTTTTTGTTTTGGTAGGGGTTTTAACTTATATCTGGAAGTATTATGATGAAGAGAATCCGAGGATTGAATAGTTAGTTTTAAATATAGTATGATTTCTTTAGGAATATGGACGGAACTTATTCGCCCCAGGATTTGAGAAGATTGTTTAGGGGAGTTAGAGCTGGAAAATCCTTATTAGATTTAGCAGTAGCTCTTGGGCGTAGTGAAATTGGGGTTGGAGCTCATCTTGAAAAACTTTCCAGACAATCTCTTTATTGGCAATCTGTAGGGGCTGGGCGAGTATTAAAAGAATATGGCAGTTTGAAATGGAGAAGACCTCGAGATAGTTCTGAAAAAGTTGAAAAAAGTAGAGAAGAAGTCAGCAAATATTTGAGAGAACATCCTAGTGCGACTGTTAAAGATTTAGAAGAGGCTGGTTTAAGCTATCATTTGTCTGTTGGATATGATAATCGGCTTAATGATGCCCGGAGAGAAGTTGGAATTGAGGAATCTCCTAAGGGAAAACAGCCTCTAAAGAGTAGAAGAGAGTATAGAGAAGATGCTTTGGATTTTATTAGGGATAATCCTGATGCAATATTTGAAGATGTTAAAAATGTTGGCTATTATTCTGATTTATGGTGCGAGGGTGAAAGTATAACGCAACTTAGAATTGATGCAGGAGTTATTCCTGAAGATTCTATTAAAGCTGTAGAAGCAGCGCAGATTTTGGGAGTGAGCAAGACAACAATAACTAATAGAATAAAAGCAGGAAAACTTTCAGGATTTAAAAGAGGTGTTAATCTTTACCTTTCACGTTCAGAAGTTGAAAAATATTCCCGATAGTTTTACAATTATTTACACTTTTATCTTCTTTATCTATGTATTCTCCTTTTAATCTTGGTAATCTTATAGGTACTCTCTCTATTGGTTTCTCCCAAACTACTTTTCTTTGATCTTCTTTGGCTCCCAATCCTTATTGTAATTATTACTACTGCTAATGCTTGTCCTACTAATTTTGGTTCCACCACTTATCTTATTCGTGGATATCTTTAAACTTTCTGGAATTTCGCAAAATCTTTAATAGTTAATTATATAAATCTAAAAGACTAATGACAATTATGACATCAGTAATTGTTCCTACAGATAAATTGGACAAAGTTCTTAGAGATATGGAAATGTTGGTAGAAGATGTAGCTTTGCTTATGAATCAGGAAGAAGTAGTCAAGAAGAGGATTTCAGATATTAAAGTTAATCCTTCAATTGCACTTTCTGAAAAAGAGCTTGAGGATTACATTCATAAAAGAGGATTGTAAAATTGGAATGGGTGATTAAATTACATCCCGATTTTTTGAAAGATTTAGATAAATTAGACAATAAAAATTTAGAAATATTTTATAAGAAAAAAGCAAAAATTAAAAAGAATCCTTTAAGGTTGAAGCATTTAAGCGGAGGAGAAAATTGTTATAGAGAAGAAATAACTCAGAACATAAGATTAGTTTATTATATTGAAGGAAATATCATTTGGTTTCTTACAGTTGGAAAGCATGATAAATCTTATAATGAATATTTGATTAGATTGCGCAATCTTAGACAAAAATTAAATAAGGGAGATTTTTATGAATAAAGAGGAAATTTATTTTAGGTTGAAACAAGTTCCTAAAGGCAAAGTTATTACTTATCGTGATTTGGCGAGGAGTTTTGGTTCTCGGGCAGCGCGTTTTATTGGAAAGTGCATGAAAGAAAATTCGAATCCTGATGATGTGCCGTGTTTTAAAGTTATTCGGAGTGATGGTTTTGTGGGGGAGTATTCTGGTGGGGGGCGGGATGAGAAAGTTAGGCGGCTTCGAGCGGAGGGGATTGGGGTTGTTGAGGGGCGGGTGGATTTGGGGCGGTTTGGATTTAAGTTCAGGATATAAATCTTTAAATAATCTGGATTGATAGTTTTGATATGGTAAAAGAAGTTGGACGTTCTGAAAGAGAAATTGCAAATGAAAGTTTTGTTGATAGATTGGAAACAATTGCTAGAGAGACGTTTCCAAATGTTGATGTCAGTAAATCGTCATTTTATCTTCATGTTCCTTTTGATATTGAAGGTGTTAGACATTTCCTTCAAGTTTCTACCTTAGGTCTTCCTGGTCGTCCTCAATATGAAATCTATGTTCCTGAACCCGGATTGATGGATGCTGCTTATAAATTAGCAGAAGCTTATGAAAACGATTCTGAAGTAAGAGAGAGGATGGCTAGGGAAGGTGTTACAGATATTATTGTCAAAAGAAATTATCCTGATAGAGTTTCAATTCAGTAAAATTAATTAATCTTGTTCTACCCATCCATATCCTTTTTCTTCTAATTGATTTACAAGTTCTGCTGTTCCTTCTTGGGCAATTTTTCCATTTATGATTATTGAAAGTTTGTCCGGGTTTATGTATTCGAGTATTCTTTTGTAGTGAGTTATGATTAGTATTGCTTTGTCTTTTGACATGATTTTGTTTATTCCGTTTGCGACAATTCTTAATGAGTCGATATCAAGTCCTGAGTCTGTTTCGTCGAGGATTATTAATTCTGGATTGAGGACTGCCATTTGCAATATTTCTGATTTCTTTTTTTCTCCGCCTGAGAATCCTTGGTTAAGATAACGCTGTGCAAATGATTCTGGGAGTCCTAGAAGGGAGAGTTTTTCGTTTAGTAGTTTTCTGAATTGGATTAGTGATAAGTCTTCTTGTTTTAAGGAATTTAGCGAGGTTCTAAGGAAGTTTGAAATTGTGACTCCTGAAATTTCTGTTGGATATTGGAAAGATAGGAAGATTCCTTTTTTTGCTCTTTCATTTGGTTCTATTTCTGTTATGTCTTCGCCTTTGTATAGAATTTGCCCTTTTGTTATTTTGTATTTCGGGTTTCCTGCTAAAACATTTGCGAGTGTTGATTTTCCTGAGCCGTTTGGACCCATGAGTGCGTGGATTTGTCCTTTTTCGACTTCTAAGTTTAGTCCTTTTAGGATTTCTTCTCCTTCTATTTCAACATGGAGGTTTTTAATTTCTAGGAGTTTCATTTTGGATTGCGATTTTTAGCGTTTTGAAACAAAGCAGGGCGCATTTTAGTCTTGCAGGACTTATTTCTATTTTGAGCATTTCTAAAAGGTCTTCTGGTTTTAGGGCTTTTACTTTTTGTAGGGGCATGTTTTTTATTTTGTCTGTTAGAATTGAAGTTGAGGCGATGCTTATTGCACATCCGTTTCCTGTGAATTTTACGTCGGTAATTTTGTTGCTTTCTATTTTTAGGTTGATGGTTATTTCGTCTCCGCATAAAGGATTTAGTTCTTTAGCGCTGTGGGTTGGGTTTTTTAGGTTTCCGAAATTGTGTGGGCGCTTGTATAAATCTATTATTTCTTCTCGGTAGATGTTGCTCATTTGAAAACCTCTGCTAAAATTTCGAGTGTTTGGTCCCATTTATAGGGTTTTTTTATTTTATTAGGAGGTATGTCTTTTATCTGCATGTTGGCTAAGTTTCTTAATATCTGTTCTGATTTTTTTCTTCCTGCATGGACGTATCTTTTTTGAGCTTCCAAATATAAATCTTCAGAAGTCCATGTTCCAAATGGCTGGAATGCCTGAAGCATTTGTGCCCTGTCTAAGTAAATTATTGCAGTTAGTTCTCCTATTAGTTCTCTAATTACGTGAGGTTTGACTGCTCCATTTAGATTTCGGTTATAAAATTCTGGTTGTGTTTTTGAATGGAGGTAATGTCCTAATTCATGCGCCAAGCTGAAAGTTGTTGTCATATTCCAATCTGCTTGTTCATATTCTCCTCCATTAAGATGATTTTTGCTAGGAGTTTCTAGAACTATTTTTTTATCCTCTATAAAAAAATTGGCTTTTGTGTTCTTAAGTGGCTTACCTATTTCTACTCTTAGATTTTTTGGAGGTCTTTGAAGTCCAAAGTATGGATGCATTTCCACTAAAAAATCTCTTTGGAATTTTGGTATTAGAGATTCTATAGGGCCTTTTACTAGTGAGTTTATTGTTTCTGTGCTTTGTTTTCTTGGACTCATTTGAAAATTTCCTGTGTGTGTTTAAGTGCTTGGATTGTTTTGTCGATGTCTTGTTTTGTATTGTAAATTGAAAGTGATATTCTTGCTGTGCCTGCGATTTTTAATTTTGACATTAATGGCATGCAACAGTGATGTCCTGCGCGGATGCATATTTTGTAATCGTTTAGTATTTGTGCGACGTCGTGTGGGTGGATGTTTTTTAGGTTGAATGAGATGATTGGTGCTGAATTTTTTGAGCTGTAGATTGTTATGTCTTTTAATTTTTTTAATTCTTTGATAGTGTATTTTGTTAATGCTTTTTCCTGACGTTCTATGTTTCTTAATCCTATTTGATTTATGAATTTTATTGACTGTCCTAGTGCTATTGCGCCTGATATGTTTTGAGTTCCTGCTTCGAATTTTTGAGGAGGGTTTTGGAAAGTTGATTCTTTAAATGAGACTGAGTTAATCATGTCGCCGCCGAATTTAACTGGAGGGATTTTTTGTAATAGAGAGTATTTTCCGTATAAAACTCCGATTCCTGTTGGTGCAAAGGTTTTGTGTCCTGAAAATACTAGGAAATCGCATCTGAGTTTTCTTACATCAACTTTTGTTTTTCCGACTGACTGCGCTGCGTCTAGGATTAAGATTGCGTTGTGTTTTTTTGCTAATTGGGATATTTTTTTTATATTGTTGATTGTTCCTAATGAATTTGAGATATGACAGAGTGAGATGATTGCTGTGTTTTTGTTTATTATTTTTTCTGCGTGTTTGTAGTCGAGGGTTAAATCTTGTTTTATTTTTATGAATTTTATTTTCATGTTGTGTTTTTTTGCTGCTTCCTGCCATGGGACAATGTTTGAATGATGCTCCATTTCTGTTAATATGATTTCTTTTTTGTTTTTGAAAATTTGTGGCAGGGAATTTGTTAAAATATTTAATGAGTCTGTTGTTCCTGATGTGAAGATTATTTCTTTTGGTGAAGCGTTTATGAAGTCTGCGATTATTTTTCTTGAGTTTTCGTATTCTTGTGTTGCTTTCTCACTTAAATCGTAAATTCCGCGATGGATGTTTGCGTTGGTATTTGTATAGAAATTGTTTATTGCGGTTATGGCTTGTTCTGGTTTTTGAGTTGTTGCAGCGTTGTCTAGGTAAATTGTTTCTGGGTTCTTTTTGAAAAATGGGAAGTTTTGTTTCATTTTTGTTGTTAGTTGTTTATTTTTTAACATACAGAATTCTCGATTTCAAGTTCTATTAGTCTATTGAGTTCGACTGCGTATTCAAGAGGAAGTTCTTTTATTATAGGTTCTATGTATCCTGCAACTATCATCTGAGTTGCTTCTTGTTCTGTTAATCCTCGGGACATTAGATAAAATAGTTGTTCTTCGCCGACTTTTCCAACTGCTGCTTCGTGTGCGACTTTTACGTCGTGTTCGTGGACGTCCATACTTGGGAATGTTAGTGCCTTGCTTTTGTTGTCAATCATTAATCCGTCGCAGGCAACACTTGATTTTACTCCTTTGCATCCTTTTTTTATTTGAATTAAACCTCTGTATGAACTTATTCCTCCGTCTTTGCTGATTCCTTTGCTTAAGATGTTTGAGGAAGTGTTTGGGGCGAAGTGGTGGACTTTGCATCCTGTGTCTTGATATTGTCCTTGTCCTGCGTATGCGATTCCTATGTAGTCTGATTTTGCGTTTTCGCCTACTAAGACTGAGCAAGGGTAGAGCATTGTAATTTTTGAACCCATGTTTCCATTTATCCATTCAATTATTCCATTTTCTTGAACAACTGCTCTTTTTGTGTTTAAGTTGTAAGTGTTTTTGCTCCAGTTTTCAATGCTTGAGTATCTTGCTCTTGCGTTTTTCATGACGTGAATTTCTACACATCCAGCGTGGAGTGAGTTTTCAGTGTATTGGGGCGCTGAGCATCCTTCTATGTAATGAATTTCTGCGTTTTCATCTACGATGATTAATGTGTGTTCGAATTGTCCACCTTTTTTTGCATTCATTCTGAAGTATGCTTGTAATGGGATGTTTACTTTGACGTTTTTAGGTACGTAAATGAAAGTTCCACCTGACCATACTGCTGCGTG
Organism: Candidatus Woesearchaeota archaeon; assembly: GCA_964534185.1. Classification (GTDB taxonomy): domain Archaea; phylum Nanobdellota; class Nanobdellia; order Pacearchaeales; family GW2011-AR1; genus JACPLR01. The sequence continues at coordinate 71,766 of CAZHOH010000004.1, forward strand.
GAGTGCTGAGAATTTGTGGAGTTTTATTGGGACGCAGTTTGTCATAAAGTATTTTTTTACAAGTTCTGGGTGTTCCTGAACTGCTTCGTCCATGTCTAAGAATACGACTCCTTTGTCTTCCCATTCTTTTTTTAGGTTGTGGTAGATTGTTTCTGATTCGTATTGTGCACCGACTCCGCCTAATGATTTTTTTTCTGCTTCTGGGATTCCTAATTTGTCGTAGGTGTTTCTTATATCTTCTGGGACATCTTCCCATGAATGGGATTTTTTTGCGTCAGGTCTTAGATAGTAATGGATTTTTGTTAAGTCTAAGTCTGATAGGTCTGGACCCCATGTTGGGATTTTTAGTTCTTTGAATGCTTTTAATCCTAGAAGACGTTTTTTTAGCATCCATTCTGGTTCGTTTTTGTCTTTTGATATTTGTCTTACTAAGTCTTCTGTGATGCCTTCGTCTGCTTTGAAAATTAGTCTTTCTTCGTTAAAAGAGTCATAGTTTTCTCTGTTTATTTCTATATTTTGTTCTTGCTGGCTCATGGAAAATTAACTATTGTTAAGTATAAAAGGTTTTTGGGTTAAAGGTTTTTTATAGGATTAAATTCCGCTACCTTGTTCTTGGTTTGAGTAGTCGGCTTGTATTGTTAAAATTCTTTGAACGTAGTCATGGCTTACTGGCTGTTTTATTAAGCTTTCTGATGGAAGTTCTAGAGGAATTCGAGATTCTAATCTAAAATTTGATTTTGGATCTCCATTTGAATAAAAAGGTTCTGAAACAATGTGGGGCTTTATGTAAGCAGTGCCTTCTTCTATGTTTTCTATTTGCCCTAATAACTCTCCTCCACCCCCTGGAACAATTAATCTGTACCATCCAGTGTATTCACTAGGTTTACTGGGGGTATTTCCATTTGTAAATCCAATTTGTCTTCTTCTTTCCATAATTTTTCAAGTTAGAGGGGTTTTATAAAACTTTCGATTAAGTATTTCTTTCAAGTAGTAACATAATAGAATTAGTCGTATTTTTCAAAATGTATGTTTTCTTTTTGTATGTTGTTTTTTTCTAGGAGGGTTTTTACTTCATTTACCATTTCTTTTAATCCGCAGATGTAGAATTCAGTTTCAGGATTTAAGTGATTTTTCAATAGTGTTTGGACTCTGCCTTTGTGTCCTTTGAAGTTTTTTGATGGGCGGCTGATTATTGGCAGGTAGATAAAATTTGCGTGTTTTAGTTGGAGTTCTTTGAATTCTTTGTCATATAGGATTTCGTTTTCGTATCTGTAGCCTGCTATTAGGATTATTTGTTTTTTGAAATTGTTTTTTAGTAGGTGATTGATTGCTGATTTGAAAGGTGCTACGCCTGTTCCATTTGATATGAAAACTGCTGGATTTTCTGGCTGGATTTTGAAATGTCCTAACGGGCCTAGGAGGTTTATTGTGTCTTTGGGCTTTAGGTTTTTTAGTGTTGAGGTGAATATTCCGTTTTTGACTATTTTGATGCAAAGTTCTAAATCTTGATTTTGTTGGGAGGCGATTGAGTAAGGGCGGATGATTTTTTTATTGTTTGATTCTGAGATTATTGAAACGTATTGTCCTGGAATAAATTCAAAGTCTTTTGGTGTTTTTAGAACGAGGTTTATTGTATCTTTTGTCAGATTTTGTACTTGTTTTATTTCTGTTTGAAATTTTTTTGGTTTCATAGATAAGACTTAAATAGTTAACACTCTTAAAGATTTTATGGTTAAGTTAATGCCGCAGGAATTAGAAGTTTGGTATCTTTTGCCTGCTCTTCGAAAGAATTTGTCAAGGATACTTATAGAAAAGCATGGATTAAAACAAAAACAAGTTGCTAGTTTGCTTGGAGTTACAGAGTCTGCTGTTTCGCAGTATTTGAAATCTAAAAGGGCGAATGAATTGAAGTTTACAAAAGATGAGATGAAAGAGATTGAAAGATTTTCTGATGAAATTGTGAAAGGTAAGGATGTTTCTGAGGAGGTTTATAGATTGTCTTTGAAATTAAGAGGGACGAAAAGTTTGTGTGAGTGGCATAAAAAACATGATAAGTCTGTGCCGCATGATTGTAAGATTTGTAATGGGAGTTAATTTTTCATATCATCTATTTTTGCAGCTTCTATAAAATCATTTTTGCTGAGTCCGCCTATTGCGTGTGTTGAGAGTGTGATTGTGACTTTTTTGTAATCGTGGAGGTGGATGTCTGGGTGGTGGTCTTCTGATTCTGCGATTTCTCCGACGCGATTTATGAATTCTAAAGCTTCTAAGAAATTATTAAGTATGAATTCTTTTTTTATTGAGCTGTTATCAGGTGTTACCTGCCAGTCTTTAATCTGTTTCAAATGTTCTTCTATTTCTTCTTTTTCAAAAGGTCTTTCATAACCTTCGCATGCTTCGCATTTTTTATCTTTTAAGTTCATAGTGTAGGAAATGAGGGGTTTTATTTATAATTTGTTATTCGTTAGGCAACATTTTTCTTGAGCAATAATCTCCTGAGGTGTAATCTTGATTTTTTGTTGCTAGTTCGAAGAATTTTGGAAAGTCGATGAAAGATTTCTTTTTTAATGATTTTTTCATTAATAGGAAAGCCCTTGAAGGGATGTGCTGTCGGACGTATTCGTATTCTGGAAGGTGTTTTAAAAGTTTGTCTGAGAATTCTTTCATTTCTTTCATGCCAGGCATGTTATCTCTTTTATAATACTTTTGACTTGCACCCACCCACATATAGGATTTTAGTTCTAAAAAATCTGGCTCGCCTCTTTTTATTAATTCTGCATATTCTTTAAACTTTGACATATTTTCTTTTTTAATTAATGAAAGTCTTATGCAAGTTCTGTATTTTCTTGTTTTTAGTAAGTCAAGTGCTTTGAGCATTCTTTCCCAGTAATCGTCGAATAATGGACGGTCGATTTTTTTGAGGAGAGGTTTTGTTGGGGCGTCTATGCTTAAATATAATTGGGTTACGTGATTTATTTTTTCAATTTGCTCTGGGAATTGAGCGTTTGTTACAAGGAAAGTTGAGATTTTGTTTTTGTGAAAATCATTAAGTATTTCATTTATTTTTGGGTAGGTGATTGGTTCGCCTGTTAGTGAAAGTGCGACGTGTCTTACGTTTTTCATTTCTTTTACTTTTTCTTTGTCGTGGTTTTCATACCCTTTTCCTTTGAAGCCTTGTAATAAGTCTTGGTGGGCTTTTAGTGAGCCTTTTATTATGTCTTTTGGAGAATCTGTTTTTCCGTACCATGTTTTTGATACCGGGGCTTTTAGTCCGCGCCAACAGAAAGTACAACGTGATGCGCAATACATTGAAGTTGTCATCTGCATGCATTGGTGACTTCTTATTCCGTAGAAAACATATTTGTAACATCCACCTCTTCCGCGAATCATATTTTTTGTCCAGCCGCAGGTTTTTACAGATGAATGACTTCCAACCATTCTATAGCCCTGTTTTTCTAAAAGTTTTTTCTGTCCACTTAACAATTGTTCATTTTTCATAAGTTTTTGAAGGGGCGGGGTTTTATAATGTTTTTGTTATTACATAAATATTTAAAAATGCTTATTTTCTTGAGAGATTATGATGGATGAACGAGAATATGTTGGATTATATATTGCTGGTGAAAGTGAGCCAGTTGGAATTATAAGAAAAGACTATAGGGTTAAAGTAATAGATCCAGGTATTTTTCCAGGGACTCAATGGACAAGAGAATTAACACCCGAGCAAAAACAACAAATTGGAAGAGATTTGATGAATAGTCAAAGAGGAATTGAAGAAGTTTCTGGAAATTATAATATTAGATTGCGTCCTCATACAGGAGCACCAATAATTATAAGGGAAAATGATTGAACTATAATTTAATGCAAGAATTCTAAAATATCACTTACTGTTGAAATTGTGTGTGTTGGCATTCCTGTTTGTTCGTTTGGAGCTTCATGAGAGTATTCTCCTCTGTTAATCTAATATGTTTCGCAGCCTAAGATGTTTCCTGCTTGTATTCCTCTTATTGTTCTGTCATCGACAATTGCTATTTGCTCTGGTTTTAACCCTCTTTCTTCTAAAAAATCTTCATAATCTTGGATTCTTTTTGTCCTTGATATTTTTATTGCACTAAAGTAATGCATGACTCCTGAATCTCTAATTTCTTCATATCTTTTCTCAGAATTTGCAAGGCTGAGCAATGTAGATTTACAATCTCTGTTTTGAAGTTCAATTAATGTTTGTAAAGAATCAGAGAACAGCCCTATATTTTTTTAGTATAGGGTTCCTGTCTAATCAAATAAGACTTCTTTTATTTTATTTTGTCTTTGAATTATCACTTTATTTAGAGTATTGTTTATTTAATAAAGATTTTTATAGTCTTGATTTTTATTTGATGTATGTTTGAACTTAATCGTGATGTTCGCATGGCGAGGCGGGCGTTTAAGAAAGGTGATGTGAAAGAGATGATTGCAGCTCATGAAGGTTATAATAAACATAATCACCATAAGACAGGGGGGAAGTATGTTAAGAGTATTGTTTATGGAGGGTTGGATGGAATTATTACTACCTTTGCAGTTGTTGCAGGTGTTGCAGGGGCAGGGCTTGCTGCAGGTATTGTTTTAATTCTTGGTTTTGCGAATCTGATTGCCGACGGTATTTCAATGGCTGTGGGAGATTATTTGAGTTCAAAATCTGAGAAAGAGTATTATGATGCTGAGCGTGAGAGGGAGAAGTGGGAAGTTGATAATTATCCAAAAGGTGAAGAGAAAGAAATGATTGAATTGTACACAAGGCAAGGTTTGAGTGAAAAAGATGCGAAGTGTATGGTTGAGGTTTTGAAAAAGAATAAAGATGTTTGGATTGATACTATGATGGTTGAAGAATTGAATTTGATAAAGAGTGATGAGTCGCCTGTTATGAATGGGATTGTGACTTTTTTTTCATTTGCTTTTTTTGGATTGATTCCTTTACTTGTTTATATTTATTCTTGGTTTTTTCCAGGAGTTATTTCGAATAATTTTTTGGCGGCGATTGTTTTAACTGGAGTTGCATTGCTTGGTCTTGGGTTTGCAAAAGTTAAGGTTACTGAAAAGAGCTGGTGGCGGAGTGGGATTGAAACTTTGCTGATTGGTGGAGTGGCGGCTGGGGCTGCTTATTTTGTAGGTTATTTGCTTGGTGGGATTGTGTAGTATAGAAATATTTATATAAATGGCAAGTGATTGTTTTGTTATATGGAATCATTGAGATTTCCTTTAGAAAATTGTGATGATACTCGAGATCCTTCTATTATTCTAAATACTTCTGAAGAATTAAGAGATAGTGTTTTTGATTATAAATTAAGACTTAAGGAAATGGAAATGAATGGACCTTCTTTAAGACATTGGGGAGAGAGGGTTTATGACCAAATTGGAGTTGATTTTATGATAAATCAGCCCCATTATCATTTGAGAAGTTAATTAATCTATTTGGGAAACTTTAATATATTTGTGATGCTTTAGTTTTTTATGATAAGTAGTTCAATTTTTGATAAGGTGGGGAATTCTGAAGATGGAGAAAAAATTAGAAATATGGCTTTGAGAGAATTAACTTATGTGCATAATAAGATGAGCAATATTAGAGGTTATATAGGAGTTCCAGGAGATATGTGGTTTAAAGAAGCAAGTAGTTATATGTCAAGACATGATTGGGAATTAAGTGTGGGGATTTTGGTTAGTACTGGAGAGGTGAGGGTTAAGGAAGATTTGGGAGTTAAGGGATATAAAGGGCGCAAAATTGGTAAAGCTCATTTTAAACCTTCATCTAAGAATCTTCATTAATTCGCAAGTTTTAAAAGTATTCTTTGAGAAGTTTAGTTATGGCAAAGCTTACTCGGGTTGATGAGGATGGAAGTGAAGAAAGTGTTGAGATTGTTGAGGGTGATGAAGTTATAGATGGGGCTGAGGAGTTGGGGGTGCCGTTTGGATGTCAAGATGGGCGGTGTGGTTCTTGTCTTGCAGAAGTGACTGAAGGCTATGATAACTTATCTGAGATGACTCAGGAAGAATTGGATATGGAGCTTGAAAAGCCGCATAGGTTAATGTGTCAGTGTAAGATAAAGAATGGAGAAGTTAAGATTCGATTTTAGAAAAATATAAAAGTGGTGAGATATTAGGTTTTTTATGGAAAAAGACATTGGAAAATTAAGGAAGAATGAGAATACTGAGATTGTGGTTCGGGTTGATGACTTTGGAGGTAAGCCAGGTTTGACGATTCGGGAGTTTGTTACAGGTGACAGGTATACTGGTTTTACAAAAGCTGGGACACGAATTGCGAAGGAAAATTTTGAGCAGTTTAAAGAGATGATCAATTCTATTGAAGAGGGTGATTTTGAAAGTGAAGAATCTTCTTAAAGATATGAGGGAGAATTGGGAAGTTTTGGCTGGTTCGTTTATTGTGGTTTATTTTACTGCTTTTGTAGGTAGTTTGTTTACTGATATTGGTAATTGGTATGAAAGTGTGCGTCCTGCGATAACTCCGCCCAATTATGTTTTTCCGGTTGTTTGGAATATCTTGTTTTTTATGATTGCTTTATCTTTGTTTTTTGCTTATATTTCTGGGAAGAAGAGAAAGTTAGTGGTTTTAGTTTATGGGATTAACTTGGTTTTGAATGGGTTTTGGAGTTATCTGTTTTTTGGTTTACAAAAGCCAGGTTTGGCTTTTTATGGGCTGATTGCTTTATGGTTTTCAATTTTGTGGATGATTTTTGTTGTGTGGAGGATTGATAAGAAATTTGTATGGCTTCTTGTGCCTTATTTGTTGTGGGTTGGTTTTGCAGGATATCTTAATTATTTAATTGCTTTCTAATTCTTCTAAGGCTTTTGTTGGGTTGGATGCTTCTTTTATGTTGATTAAAGGCTGGTTTATTGAAGTTATGTCATCTGTTCCTATTCGCGGGCAGGATGTGTTAACCCAGGCTTTTATGAAAGGATAGTTTTCTAAAAGTGATAAGTCTAAAGTGTCGTCTATGAAAATGTATGCTTTTTTGTTTTGTTTTTGTAAATGTTTTTTTAGGTTTTTTGCTGTGTTGAGATATTGCTGTCCGGGTTTTGTTGTTACTAAAATTCCGATTGTGTCTGCGTTTATGAACATTTTTAGATTTCTTTTCATTTTTTGGATTTGTGCTTGGATTGTTGATTTGTCTATGATTGACATTTGTTTTGATATTGGGTCGTAGATTAGGATTGGTTTCACGGTTCTGTTTTTTGATTGTGCTAATAGGAGTGCTTTTGGGTGGAATAATCCGTCCCCTATGTAAATTGTTAAGTCTGAAGCTGTTATTATGTCGTCTTCAAAAGAATCGTGATAGGCGTCGCATCCAAGGATTTGCATTTCATTGCTTGTTCGTTTTGCTTTTGTTGTCTTTAGTTCTATTTTTAGTTCTTCAAGTTGTTTTTTTATTTCTTTGATTTCTGTGAATTGAGTTGCTGCGAAAATTGCGATTGATTTTATTTTATTTTTTTTTAGGTAGTTTAGGACTTCGTCTGTGAATTTTATTTCTCCTAAGTATTTTGCGTCGATGAAAATTTGTCGTGTCATTATAAGTACACTCCTTGAAGTTTGTTTATTAATGTAAGTGTCATTTCTTCTCTTTGAGATTTAAGTCCTTCTAAAGTTGCATTTTCTATATCTACATTTCCATATTCTTCTATATGTTCTTCAAAATGTTCTATTAAGAGGGTTGTTTTTCTGTATATTTCTAAGTAAAGTTCATAATTTAATTGAGATGGTTTTCCTATTTCTGGATTCATTAATTGAGTAAACAAAAATAGTCTATCTAAGTCTTCGGTTATTTTTTCAATTTTTTCTTTTGATTCTTGTTCTGTTTTCATTTTTCTGAAAATTCTGATAAAATTTTTTGTTTTATTTGTTCTCTTATTTGTTTTGTTCTTTCTAAATCTGCAGTTTTTGGATCTTCTATTTCCCAATAAATTGCTTTTGATGAATTTTTTAAGTAATTGGGTATTGTTTCTGGCTCTGCCATTACAATTATTTTATCATATTCGGTTATCATGTTTTCAGTTAATTGTTGGGGCATATTTTTTGATAAGTTAATTCCTTCTTCAGCCATGGCTTCTAGAAGTATCTCTGTTCCTTTTATTTGGCCTAATGTTGATTTACTTCTTTCTTTAGTTACTTTTGTTCCTACTGAATCTGCTTGATTAGGATAAAAGCTATTATGATATGCTTCTGCCATCTGACTTCTTCCTATGTTTGCCCTACATACATATAATATTTTTACCATTCTTTTGTTTTCCAGTATCGGTTGTGTCCGAATTGGATTGCTAAGTCGATTTTTAGGTTGCTGAGTCCGAGGGGGAGGTCGCATGCACCAAAGCAACTTCCGAACCAAAGAAATGCTTGTGCGGATGTTTCTTTTTCTATTTTGTCGATAACTTTGTCTGCTTGGTTTTTTAGGCCGTCAGGTAGCTGGATTAAAACTTGCTTTGCGCCTTGTTTTTTTATTTCGCTTACAACTTTATCTAATTCTAAATCATACATGTTATTACTCTTTATTGAGGATTTTAAAATGTTTTGATAAGAAGAATAATCTTTAAATTTAGTCTTTTATAGTTTATTTTATGTTATCAGAAGGAGATATATTAAGAATAACGCTTCAAGAAGCTGTTGGTGAAGGGAGAAGGATATTTAATGAAGGTCTTAATTTAATGAATGAAGGAGATAAAGAGCTTGCAGAAGCAAGATTTCTAACTTGTTTTGGAATTTATAAAACTGCGAATTATGGTGAAGGACTAAATTATTGTGAAAAGGTCTTAGAAAAATTAGGAGTTTCGATTTATCAAGAGATTAGAAAACATTCTTATTATAGTGATTTTATGAAGAGGACATCTGATAAAGTAATTGATGTATGTGAAGATAATATTCGAAATGGAAGGAATCAAGAGGTAGTGTCTATAGGAGATATGGTTTTTGTTCGGGAAGTTATTTGAAGAGATTGTTTAATTCTTTAGATTTTATTTCAAGATAAATTTATAATGTTTAATGTTTTATTATAAGAAATTAGGATTAAATGAAGAAACCAAATAGGATTTATATTATTGGCACTGCAGGTTCTGGGAAGAGTTGGTTAGCTGGTGTTTTGTCTGAGAAACTTAGTATTTCTAATTATGATTTGGATGATGTTTATTGGATTAGGAAATATACTAAAAAAAGAAGTGAGAATAGTAGATTGAACAAAATTAAATTGTTGATTGGAAAAAGAAAATGGATTTTAGAGGGAGTTTATGGTTCTTGGATTGATGAAGCTATTAAAAAAGCTGATTTAGTTATTTGGTTAGACCCTCCATTTAGGGTTTTGTCTTGGAGGATTTTTCTTCGACATTTGAAAAGAAAAATTAATGGAGGATCTGGAGATACGTTGAAAGGAACTTTTGGACTTGTTAAATATGCCGGACGTTATAAAAAGAAAAGTAATGAAGAGACTTCAAGTTATAAAGGCCATAAAGCAATAATTGAAAAACATAAAGTCAATTTTGTGGTGATTCGAAATAAGAAGCAAATGAAGAAATTTTTAGGTAGCTTTTCTGATTAATTGAATAACTGATTTAACTCTTCTATGCTTTGGCATTGCATGATTTGTTTTCTTAATTGCGGTGCGCCTTGAATTCCTTTTGTGAATGAGACCGCATGATTTTTTATTTGTTTGAAAGGGATATTGTATTTTTGTGCTAATTCTTGGTATTCTTTGAATAATTTTATTTTATTTGGTTGTTTGTAATTTCCTGTTTCTAAATAGTCTTGGATTTGTTTAAAAATGTATGGGTTTCCTATTGCACCTCTTGCTATCATTATGTAATTTACTTTTGATTCTTCTAAATGTTTTTTGAAATCTTCTGGTGTGAAAATATCACCGTTTCCTATTATTGGAATTTTTGCAGATTGTTTTACTTTTTTTATTATTTTCCAATCTGCTTTTCCTGAGTAGCCTTGTTTTTGCGTTCTGCCGTGGACTGCTATTGCTGATGCTCCTGCTTTTTCTGCGAGTTTTGCTATTTCAACTGCGTTGATATTTTTGTCGTCGATGCCTGCTCTTATTTTTAGTGTGATTGGTTTGTTTGTATTTTTTACAAGTTTTTCTATGAAGTCTGCTATGCCTTTTGGTTTTTTTAGGAGTTCGCTTCCTGCGCCTATTTTGATTACTTTCCATGCAGGGCAGCCGCAGTTTACGTCGATAATGTCAAAAGTTTTTTCGCAGAATTGGGCGGCTTTTATTACATCATCTATTGAGTTCCCAAATAACTGGACTGCGACTGGTTTTTCTAATGGAGAAGTTTTTAACATTTCTAATGTTCTTTTGTTTTGTCTTGTTATTGCTGTGCTGTTGATAAATTCTGTATAAGTTAGTGCTGCGCCATATTTTTTGCAGAGTTCTCTGAATGCTACGTCAGTTACGCCTGCCATTGGGCTTAGAAGTGCTTTGGTTTTTAGTTCGGGGAATTTCATGAGAGTAAGTTGTCTTGAGATTTTATAAAATATTGTGATGGGGAAAATATATAAATCTATTTTTCTGTATTAGTTAATGAAAAGAGGTATGAGAATTTGGAGTATTACTTTGATATTTGTATTATTTTTATCTTCAGTAGTTATTGCTGGAGAGGTTAGTTCTGATTTGAAAGAAAAGCTTTCAAGTGTAGGAAATAATCAAAGAGTTGAGGTTATTGTTGTTTTTGAAAGAGAGGTTGGACCTTCTGAGATTTCTATGATTAAAAGTCATGGCGCTAATATTAAAGCCCAGTATAAAATAGTTGATGCTGTTGCTGTTTCTATTCCTAAAATGGCTGCAGAGCTAATAGCTAACATCTCTTTTGTTAAAAGTGTTGAACCAGACTATGAGGTTAAAGTAGTATTAGATTCTTCTGCATTGCAAATAGAAGCTGACAATGTTTGGGATAGTGGAACTGAGGGTGAAGGTGTTGATGTTGCTATTATTGATACAGGGATAAATTCTGATCATGAAGCTTTAAGTGTGAAAAACTCTGTTGATTTTACAGGAGAAGGGATAGGAGATTTAAATGGGCATGGGACTCATGTTGCAGGGATAGTTGCTTCTAATGATGTGAAGTATAAAGGGATAGCTTTTGAAGCAAATTTATTAGAGGTTAAGGTTTTGAATAAAGAGGGTGTTGGAACTGCTTCTGATGTTATCTCAGGTATTGAATGGGCAGTAGATAATGGTGCAGAGGTTTTAAGTTTAAGTTTGGGTGCGGTAGTTAATAGATGTGATGGCAGTGATGTTGTTTCAAAAGCAGTTGATGCTGCTTTTGAAGAGGGTAGTGTTGTTGTAGTTGCTGCAGGAAATTTTGGACCTGATGGAGAAACAATTACTTCTCCAGGGTGTGCGAAAAATGCTTTAACTGTTGGTGCTGTTGATGATAATGATTTTGTGGCGAGTTTTTCAAGCAGAGGTCCTACAGCTGATGGAAGGGTTAAGCCAGATGTTGTTGCTCCTGGTGTGAAAATAACTTCTACTTGGGAAAGTAATCATTTTGGCAGTTTAAGTGGAACATCTATGGCTACACCTCACGTTTCTGGTTTGGCTGCTTTAATATTGGAAACCGACAATAGTTTGTCTCCAACTGATGTTAAAGAAATTATTATGTCAAACTCTGTTGATTTAGGGTTAGAAGAAAATGTTCAAGGAAAAGGTAGAATTAATGCTTATGATTCTTATATTGCCTTGGGCAACATTACTGAAGAATTAAATGAAACAGAAGAGAATATTACTGAAATAGATGGAGGTAAAAGAAATATTACTCACCATCTGCCTCCAGGATTAAAAGATAAAGCCGGAATTGTTCCGGGGAATGTTTTTTATAATTTTGAGAGGAGACTAGAAAGATTTAGACTTAAATTTGTTAATGATGAATTGAAAAAAGCAGAATTAGAAATTGAGTATGCTGAAGAAAGATTTGCAGAAGCATTGCATCTTTTAGACGAGGGGGAGGATGAAAAGGCAGATGAAATTCTTCAAGAGTATGAAGAAGGTTTGGAGAGGGGGGAGGAAATTTCAGAAATTGCTAAAGGGCTTGGTAAGAATACAACTCGCGTTGATGAGCTTGTTGCAAAAGCAACTAGTATTCATTTAGAGGTTTTAGATGATGTTTATAAAAAGGTGCCTGAGCAGGCGCAAGGATCTATAGAGAGAGTTATTAATTCTTCTATTAAAGAAAGGAGCGAGTCTTCTGCTGATTTGAAAGAAAAGGGGGTGCCTGTTCCTGAGGAGGCTTTTGATTCTGGTGATAAAGGAGATATTGGCAAAGGAGGTGTGGCTAGTGAGAGTGTGGGTGCTTCTGGAGGGAAAGATTCTGGCAATTCTGGTGTAGGAAAAAGTGGTGCGTCTATAAGTTCTTCTGCTAGTGGCGGAAAAAGTCAAGGGAAAGGAATAAATTAAAGAGAAAGAATAAAAAGTTATTGATTAAGCTTGAACTTCTGTTTCTGATTCTGCACTTGCGTTTGTTTCAGATGCGAGGAAAGCCCACCAAGGTTTTTTTGTGCTTATTAGTGCACCTGTTTCAGCATCAACTTGAGCTTGGACGTTCATTCTTGCTCTGAAAAGTCCTAGAATTCTTGCCTGCTTTTGCGCCTGAACTTCGTATGCTACACGAGTTTCGTTTCTTACTGGAACTTCTTTTAGTTCTATTGTGCAGTTGTTTTCTTCAGAACAGACATGTAGTCTTAGTCTTGCAATTGCAGTTTCGGATGCAACCTCTGGCATTATTTTTATTTGTGCGTTTTTTCCATTAGAGAGTCTTGCACGTATTTCAGAGTCGTTGCCTTCATTCAATTCTACCTGAGTTCTTGCTCTTGCTTGAATTCCTGCAATACTTAATCCTGCCTGTGCGTTGCTTTCTGATTCATTTTCTTCTGTGTCGTCTTCAGAACCTGCAGATACTTGTGTGTTTGCGCTTGCATTGTCGTTGTCTGCATTTGCCCCTGCATTAACAGAAGCTCCGTATTGAACTGCTGCTGCAAAAGACAAACTTAAAACTAATGCAAAAATTACTGTCACGAAAAGATATTTAGTTTTCATGTTAGAGTTATGCTAAAGGGTTTTATAAAATTATGGCTGGGCGATTGCTTCGTTTAAGTCTTTTACTAATTTGTTTAGTTCTTTTTCTGTGAAGCCGTGCCCGAGGACGCCTTCTTCAAGTGTTTCAAACATTGATGCTCCGCAGCCGACGCAGTGGATTCCGAAGTCGAACATGATTTCGGCTAGGAGTTCTGATTTTTCAGGATATGAATCCAGTATTTCACTTATTGGCATTCCTTTTGATATTTCTTGTGTCATTTTAGTTGTATCTTGCGATTTCGTGAGATTTTCTTGTTGCTTCGTCTTGTTTTTGGAGTTCATAAATTGTTTGATAAAAATTTAGTCCTTCTTCAAAAGTCATAGGGGTTTTTTCATGAAGATATGACATTCTTTCTCTTATTTCTTCTGAAGATAAATTATCTGTATTTGCATTAGCATAAGTTGCAGTAACTCTTAGGAATGTTTCTTTTAGACTTTCAGTTATAGGTGTTAATTTCCTTAAATCGTCTATTGATTGTTTGAATGTTCTGTCCATATTAAAATAGAAAAATGAGGGTTTATAAAATTAATGTTGAGGTTCAAAAGCGTATTTCAGGAATTTCTTAACAACTACCTCTTCATTTTCAAGATTTGTGCCTTCTTTGTCTAAATCCAAAAGATTGTCCATTGCATATCTTATTTTTGGTTTTGATTCTTCGAATGGAACATGATTTATATTAATATAGAGATATTCTGCAAGTTCTTCTCTTTCTTCTTTAGATAAAGGTTTGCAAACTGCATAACTATCTATTGTTTTTTTGAACTCTTCCAGTGAATGAATTTTTAATTCTTCTATTTCTAGTTCTCTTTGTGTTTGCATTGAATTAAAGAAATATTTGAGTTTTTAAAATTATTTATTGATTCTGCTCGTAGAGTTCCTGGACTTTGTCCCAGTTTACGACGTTCCACCAAGCCTCGATATAGTCTGGACGTTTGTTTTGGTATTTGAGATAGTATGCGTGTTCCCAGACGTCGAGTGATAGTATTGGGATTTTGTTTTGTGAAAGTGGGGAGTCTTGGTTTTGTGTTGAGATTATTTCTAATTCCTTGTTTTCATTTATTACAAGCCATGCCCATCCAGAGCCAAATCTTGTTTTTGCTGCTTCTGCGAATTTTTCTTTGAAATTTTCAAATGATTCAAATTTTTGGTTTATTGCTTCTGCGAGTGTTCCTTCAGGGTTTTGTTTTGCATTTGGTGTCATGATTTGCCAGAATAATGTATGATTTGAGTGTCCGCCTCCGTTGTTTATTACTGCCTGTTTTTTGTCTTCTGGTATTTGTGATAAATCTTTGAGTAGTTCGTCGACTGGTTTGTCTTCGAGTCCTGTTTCTTGTAAAGCTGCATTGAGTTTGTCAACATAACCCTGGTGATGCTTTGTGTGGTGGATTTCCATTGTTTTTGCATCAATGTGAGGTTCTAGTGCAGAATATTCATAGTCTAGTTTTGGGAGTTCGTGTGCCATTATTGAATCTCCTTTTTTATTGTCTGCCAAACACCGAGAATATTCCCTTGATTGTCTTTGAATTTTGCATAAAGTCCCATGTCGCCTATTTCTTGTGTTGGAGTTATTATTTCTCCACCTGATTGTTTTATTTTTTCAAGTGTTTCTTCTATGTTTTGAACGTCGATAACTATTACAGGGGTTTGGTTTGGCTCTGATTTTTTGAACATGCCGCCGTTAATTTTATTTGTTGAGCTTGCCATGTTGTTTTCGTTTGTTTCTGTTGTGTAAACTATTGTGTAATTCATTTCAGGCATTGACTGCATTTTCCAACTGAAAACTTTTTCATAGAATTCTTTAGCTTTTTCTTCATCATCATACGGAATTTCAAAGTGTGTAACAGGATCCATAATTAACAATAGTTAATTTCATATATAAGTTTTATGGTAATATGGTTGTTAATTGCAATTCTAAAACCTGCCTTTCTCAACGAGAAAGTAACCCTAAATCCTAAAAGTTGTCGCCTTCGTTAAACGGACAAACGAAGAGAAAAAAAGAAATGCTTCGCACTTTCTTATAACAATTGTTTAACGGTTCGCTTCGCTCTCCCAAATTTTTTCTTGACAAAGGGGGCTGTTTCAGATAATTTTATAAATGAGTTCTTCTATTATTCTTTATATATGGAAAAGATAAAATCTTTCGCAAAAAAACATCCTGTTTGGTCTGTAATTATAGTTCTTGTTGTAATTGGTTTTATCGGAAGTTTATTTAGCTCACCAGAAAATACGCAACAAACTGCAAATACTCAACCCCAGAAAGAAGTAATCAAATTTTCTGGTTCTATTACAGATAATTCTGGAGATTGCGAAAGTTCTCAGTCTGGAGATTCAATTCAATGTAAAGATGCAGTAGATATAACTTCTGCAAGTTTAAACCAAGAAAATGGATTAACTACCCTTACAATAAATTTAGCAGGTAATGTTCCTTCTGTTAATGACTTAAAGGAAGGAGATCTCCTTGCAGAAAGTTACCAATATCAATTATGGGTAAAATCAAATGATAAATGGTTAAGTGTTTTATTTGGTGATGTAAGAGCAGATACTAAGAAATCTGAAGGTGGTTGTGGGGCTTCATACTTTGCAGGAGGAAATATTGGTTCTTGTGATGATTCTCAGGTAGATTTTTCTATTGAAGGTAATAAAGTTACAATAAAAGGACCCCTTCAACAAAAAATAACTAACTTTAGAATAAAAACCTTATATCAATCTGCTTCTATGGATGAGGATGATATAACTGATGTTGCAGAGAGTTAAAAAATGGTTGATGATTTCTTAATTTCTGATGGAAATATTACTTCAAGCAAAACAGATGAACAAGCTGACCTTAAAGAAGTCCATATCTTAAGAGGTAGATTTTTACATTGGGTTTCAATCATAGAAAGAATCATGAAAGAATATTGCAATGAGGTGAATTCTAAGAAGATGTATGGTCAATTAAAAGACTTGTTCATCAAAAAACTTACTGAAAACAATTTGAATGATACTTCCAATTTTTATGAATTTGTAAAAGCATTAAATGACATAAATCCTGATAGAAATACATGGGCACACGGATTCGTTTTTTACAAACCTCAAAGTAATAATCAACCAAATAATCATATCAATCTTAGTAATAACATAGCTTCAATCCAACCACCATATTTTGATGAAATAAGTAAATCTTTCACAAAAATAATTCAATGGTTAAAACAAAATAATCTTTGGGAAATAAACAATTATTCTCTTTCTCAATTTACAGAATAGAAACAGCCCCCTGCCCTACGAACAAATAGTGCTTCGCAAAATATTAAAGTCAAGAAAAAACTACAGCGACAACTGGATTTACGGCAGGTTTTAGAACTTCTTCGGCTTCGCCTCGACCACGCTGCGCTCTCGCCTATCGGCTCGGGGCAATTAACAGGAATTTAACGGAAAAATGCTCGGCTCACATTTTTCCCAAATCGTTCGCTACGCTCACGACTTCGTTAAATTCCGATGTTAGACTGAATAAATGCTTAAATAATTTGAAAGGATGTATTTTTATGAAAGTTCGTGTTAAGAAGGAAAATAGAGATGGAGTTGTCCGGTTGGAATCTGGTGGGGAGGTTAAAGAAATTTTGATAAATGAAGATTTTCTTCATCCTGATAATGAATCAATTTCTGTTTGTTTTCGTGGAAAGGATTCGTCTGGAATAATTGATTTTTCTGTTGAGGAAATTGAGGAGTTGTTAAAAAGTTATAATTCAAAAAAACATTTGATTAAAGGTGTTAAGGTTATTAGAGGTTGAGTGATTTTTCCTGTTTTGGGCCGAGGAAGTTTTTCATTGCAAAGTCTACTAGGAATCCTGTATATCGGGTTGAATACCAAAGGAATGAAAGAAAAGTTGGAAGGATGACCTCTTTTCCTGAATCCATTTTGTTTATTATTTTTTTTGCGACGAGATAAGGACTTCCGGCCATTTTGTTAAATTCTTCGACGCATTTTTTTCTGTCATTTATTTCTTCGCAGTTGAATGCTTGTTTTGCAAAATCTGTTTTCATTCTTGCAGGTAGGACAACGGTTGAAGTTATATTTGTTCCTTTTAATTCATATCTTAATGAACGATTAAAAGCGTAGACTGCTGATTTTGTTGCGTTGTAAACTGTGAAATATGGGAGGGGTGTGAAAGCGACAACTGAACCGGTGTTTATTATTCTTCCTTTGTCTGCTTTTTTCATGTGGGTTAATGCTAAGGAAGATAAATGTGAATAAGCGACGATATTTAAGTTGAACATTAACTGGATTTCCTGATTTGACATTTTTTCTAGAAACATTGCTTTTCCAAAGCCTGCGTTGTTAAATAAGAAATCTATTTTGCCCTGTTTTTTTATTACTTCTGAGATTAAATTTTCTCTGAATTTTGAGTCTGTTAAATCTCCTGAGATTATTTCTATTTTTCCTGGAAGTTTTGAGGTTTGTTGTTTTAGTTTTTCTAGTTTATCTTTGCTTCTTGCTACTACGTAAATTGTGTAACCTTTTTCACATAGAAGTTCTGATAATGCTCTTCCTAATCCTGAAGAAGCGCCTGTTACTATGCACACCTCGTTTTTCATTTTTGTTAAAATGGTTTAATGTTTAAAAGAGTTTAGGTTATTTATTTTTTAAAATATTTTTTGTACCTTCAAAAGAGACGATTATTCCTAAACCAAACATTGCCATTGAAATTATTGCTAATCCCCATTCTCCTGTTGCAAAATATCCTTGGGAGTTAAAAGTTAGATATGTGAGTGCTGATAAAGTTGTTATTAACACAAATAATGCTGGCAAGGTTATGAATTTTGTTTTTATTTTTTTAGAAATAAAAAATGCTGCAACAGTTATTAAGGATATTGAAGCAATTAACTGGTTTGAGGTTCCGAATAAACGCCATAATTTTTCATAGGAATTTGTTATTGCTAAAAGATATGCAGGTATTAAGGTTATTGCAGTTGTTAGAAATTTATTTTTTAATTTTGGGAAGAGGTTTTCAGAGATTACAAATCTTCCAAGTCTTGTTGAAGTATCTACAGAGGTTAGAATAAACTGGTTTACCATAAATGCCCCAAGAAGTGCAGCTATTCCTGTTGTGATTAATGGAATTCCTAATTCTCCAATGATATTTCCAAAGCCTGTTGAAAATAAAACAATCCAACCTTTTTCTAAAGTTAGCTGAAATGATTCAGTCCCTGTTCCCCAAGTTACTCCGGCTATTACTACTATAGTTACGACTGTTGCTAAGAGTCCTTCTAAAAGCATTGCTCCGTAACCGATTGTTCTTCCATGAGATTCTTTTGAAATTTGTTTGCTTGTTGTTCCTGATGAAACTAGCCCGTGGAAACCTGAAACTGCTCCGCATGCGACTGTTATAAAAAGTATTGGCCAGAGTGGGAAACTTGCTGATTGATAAAGAGGAGCATTTATTTCTGGGCGGATAATTATTAAGGCGAATATTCCTAAGCCTAAAATTAAAAGCATTTGTAGTGCGCTTAAGTAATCTCTTGGACGCAGTAATATTGAAACAGGGAGAAGTGATGCCAAAATTGCATATCCGAAAATTATTGTTACCCAGATATTTTTTGTAACTATATCTGAAACTGGCAGAGATATTGGGGACATATATCCTATCCAAACAAAAAGAAATACAAAGATTAAAGCAACTATGCTTACAATTTTATAATTTATTTTAAATTTTTCGACGATTATTCCCAATAATAAAGCAATTATTGTTATTGCAGCTAAAGGAATTACTAAATCTGGTTTTTCAACAAAACTATCTGCTGCGCTTACAGAGAAAACGGTTATAATTAAAACCAAGGTAATCCAAATCATTAATCCAAAAATCCACCCGGATTTTCCGCCTAAGACAGATTTTGCAATCGTTGAGATTCCTTGTCCTTTATTTCTTACAGAGGTGATTAAAGTTACATAGTCGTGCATTGCGCCTATGAAAACACTTCCTAAAGCAATCCAAAGAACAACAGGCAACCACCCGAAATAACTTACTGCCAGAATTGGACCTATTATTGGACCTGCTCCGGCGATTGAAGCAAAATGGTGTCCAACTAAAAAAGGTTTTGAAGATGGAGAGTAGTCTGTTTTGTCTTTGTTTGAAAATGCCGGAGTTTTTGTTTTATCATTAATCTTTAGTCTTTTTTCTATAAATCTCCCGTATATGTGGTAGCCTAAAAACAGCCAGGTTAAAACTCCTAAAATAATCCAGATAGAATTCATTTAATCTCCTCTTTTTGCATATTCTTTTATGGTAAGATTGTTTAAAGAGTTTTTGTATAGAAATTTATTTAAATTGTTTATTTGATTTAATTACATGTTAAGAATTGGTGAGAAAATTGATGAGAATTTGGAATTTGAGGTTTTTTATAACGGCGAAAGTCAGAAGGTTCGAATTGGAGATTACAAAGGGAAGTGGCTTGTTTTGATATTTTATCCTGGGGATTTTACTTTTGTTTGTCCTACGGAGTTGGAGGAGGCGGCGGGACTTTATGATGAATTTCAGAAAGAAGGAGCAGAGGTTTTTTCTGTGAGTACTGATAGTGTTTTTGTTCATAAGGCATGGAAAGATAAATCTGTTGCGATTAAAAAAATCCAGTTTCCAATGGTTGCGGATCCAACAGGTAAACTTTGTAAGTTGTTTGGGACGTATATTGAAGAAGAGGGTGTTTCTTTGCGAGGGACTTTTATTATTAGTCCTGATTTAGAACTGAAAGCTATGGAGCTTCATCATAATGATATTGGGCGGAATGCAAAAGAAGCTTTGAGAAAAGTGCAGGCGGCTAAATTTGTTTATGAGCATGGTGGGGAGGTTTGTCCTGCGTCGTGGAGTCCTGGTGGGAAAACTTTGAAGCCAGGGATGGGGCTGGTGGGGGAGATTTAATTATTCTTTATCATCAGAAACAAGGACTCTTTCGTTTGTGATGTGTTCATATGCTGAGTGTGCTGCTGTGCAACCGTCGGCAACTCCTGTTATTAATTGTTTAAAATGTTTGTCTGTTACATCTCCTGCTGCGAAAACTCCCTTTATATTTGTTGAAGCGTCTTGGTGGTTGATTTTTATTTCTCCTTTTTTATTTGTTTCTACTCCAAGTTTTTTTGCTAAGTCTGAAAGGACAATGTGTCCAATTGCTATGAAAAGTCCCTCTAGTTTTAATTCATTTGAATTTTTGTAAGGTTTGTCTAAGATTACGTGAGTTAAGAATTTGTCGCCTTTTATTTCTTTTACATTTGTATTGTTTATTACTTCTATTTTTTTATTTTGTTTTATTCTTTCTAGGTTGATTGGTTCCGGGTGGATTTGTTTTCCTCTGTAAATTATGTAAACTTTTGATGCGTGTTCTGCGAGGAGAAGAGCGTCTTTTGCTGCTGAGTCTGAGCCGCCGACAACTGCGATTGTTTTGTTTTTGAAAAGAGGGCCGTCGCAGAGTGCGCAGTATGCAACTCCCTTGTTTTCAAATTCGTCTGAGCCAGGCACGTCTAGTTTTCTCCATTTTGTTCCTGTTGCAAATAAAATTGTTTTAGATTTGTATTCTGCTTTTGGTGTTTTTATTTTGAAACCTGACTTTGTTTTTTCAATTGATTCTGCTTTTTCTTGTTTTATTGATACTAATTCGTATGCTTCTGCGTGTTTTTGGATTTTTTCTGCGAGTTCTGTTCCTGTTAGTTTTATGAAGCCGGGGTAGTTTTCGACAATGTTTGTTGTTGTGATTACTCCTCCGACAGGAGATTCTGAGCCGAAGGAGTGTCCAAGAACGAGTGTTTTAAGTCCTAAACGTGCTGCATACATTGCTGCTGCTAAACCTGTTCCTCCTGCCCCTATTGTTACAAAATCATATTCAGAATTTTTTTCCATAGTTGTTTGAGGTTCTTTGTTTATTTAAAGTTTTTTAATATTC
>CAZHOH010000005.1:0-83336 GCA_964534185.1 Candidatus Woesearchaeota archaeon
CCTCTTTTCATCTAAAACAACCTACAAATTTTATCTTCATTTTCTTCTTCAACTCCTTCTGCAATAATTTTAACACTTTTCAAATCTTTAGAGTCCTCATATTTTTCAGCAACACCAGATAACAAAAGCATTTCCTCTTGCAAACCTGTATTACAATCCTTGCTAGCAACAAACTGCGCTTTTTTAGCATAAACCTCTCCCAACTTTTCCAAACGCATCATCATTCTTTTAACATTACACTCATAATTATCTTTAGAAGCAAAAATACCTCCATAAACAAATCCTTCAACAAAACTAACTTCTTCTCCATCTTTAACAACCTTTCCACTTTCACAACCCAAATCCTCACACCGAACATTAATCTCACAATCACCACTAAAACAAACTTTCCTGCTTTCAGCAGAACACTTTCCAGAACTATCAACTATCTCTAAATTCGCAGTCTCTCCTAAAGCAATCACCTCTTCAGCAATTGAATCAGGAGCATTAACAAAACAATAACTTTTAGTATAAGCAGACATTATCTCTCCAAGTTTGAAAGGCATTTCAACACTCTTCACAAAAAAATAAACCTCTTTTCCTTCAATAACCTCTTCAGCAAACAAATAATTCGCCTGCTCAGAAACTCTACCTCCAGGCTCGCTCCACTCATCTCTTAAACCAAATTTCTCAGAAAAGCTAACAATTGTATTCCCAAAATCCCCCTCTGTATTACAATCAACATAAATCCTTGTATCTTCAATCAACTCAATACTAGAACTCCTGCCACTTTCAACACTTGTCTGCAAAGGACTTAATATCGCCTCAAACCTCGCAGCATTTTTTGTATTAATCTCATGCTCGCTTGTAGAAATCAGCTTTGTAACCCCATAAATCGCAAGAAAGATTATAACAGCTCCAACAATCAAAGAAAATACCCATGCAAAACTCATCTCAAAACCTTTTTTATTCATTTTCTAACCTTCACAAGCGAATCTCTAACACCTTTCTCAAGCCTAATCTCCACTCTCCCATCAACAACATTAAAACAATTAGGATTATTATCTTCTAAAATAAAATCCATATCAAGATGTTCAATTTCAACAGAAGGAACATCAGATTTAGTAGGAGGATAAAAATATAAATTATCTTCATAATCTAAAGCCCTCCTCCCCAGCTCCTTATACACCTCATCTAAATCCCCCCGCAAATCATCACGAGCATCAAAAAAACAAACTGCCCCAATTCCCTTGCCTAAGCTCGAACTAAAAACTCTATCCTCTCCTCCAGCACTTTTCCAAATCCTATCAACCTCATTTTCAAAATCTCTAATAAAACCCCCAGTTTCAACAATCCTTCCTATTTTAAGAAACTGATTAGCCACAATCACTGCAACAACAATAAAAACAACAATCAAAAATACAGAAAAAATCATACCGAACGATAATTGAAACTGCCCCTCTTTTTTCATCTATCAAAATACAAAAAAGAATTATTAAATGTTTTTATTCAACCGGCTTTACAACAACAGAACACTGAGTAGGATTAGGTTGCTTTCCATTTTCATCAGCACACTTCACATAATAAGTCTTTGAAGGATCCCACGACGCCAAATGGAAATTCTCAGCACTTGAAGGGTCATGAGGCATTGGATTACCATCTCCTACATTCAAATCAAAATTACATTGAACCTCAGCATCATTTGAATAACGACACTCAGAATCTTCATCAGTTATCAATTTCAAATTCCCAGACTCATACAACACTCTTACAACTTCAGGAGCTTTGTCATCAACAAAAACCTCAAATGTAGTTTCAGCAGTTGCCTGATTACCTCCTTCATCAACACATTTCAAATAATAAGTATACTCTCCAGCAACCAATTCCTGCTGCTGCGTATGCTCATGCCCTCCTGTCTCTAAGAAAGAAACAAATCTCTCATTATCCAGACTATAGAAACATTCAGCAGCACCATTATCATAACCATTCTCAGTCTCAACTTCTAAATCAAGAACAACAGTCGAAGTAGCTCCTGTAACTCTTGTCCCACTTTCAGGTTTCACACTCCCCTCTTTAATATTCAAAGGCTGAGTTCCTTGCAGTGTAAATTCATAACCTTCAGACATCTTATTCCTGTCAGCTTTATCAACCCAAGGCTGGTCCTCGCATCTAAAATAAAACTTATTCTCTTCTCTATCCTGAATTCCTGTCAAACTCGTTGAACAAGTATAAAGCAAGTCATCATTCATATCTCTAATATCATCAGGACACTCCATTTCATTTGGCATATCTTCAAAACTTTGGTCATTATCTCTGCTCCATTTACAATTAGCAGGCTCGTTTGTATAAACCTCAATTGGTACTTCATCAACTTCATACTGAACAGGCTGCCCATTTCTAATGCTCGTGCTGTCAATAAGTGGAGGCGTTAAGTCTGGCCCGTCATCAACACAAAACTTAATCACATAAGGCTCTGTATTATAATATCCATTAGCACTTGAACATCTTACATACAAATTATAATTCCCATCGTTTTCAATTTCTAAACCACCAGTAGTTTCATTACCTTCAGATTCAGCAAAACTATCAATTGCACGAGGATTAGGCAAATTCATTTTTTGACTATGATTATATAAATGCAAATTATTCTCTCCAAGATAATACTGCATTTCATCAAAGCCTTCTGTCAAAACAAAATCAACTTTACACTGAGAAGGTTTATTTGTCTGAATGCCAAACTCAATAGGTGTAAAAGCTTCAACACAACCCTCATTATTACGAACAATTGTTGTTCCCCATGCAGGCGGACGAGGTGTTGTATCTGTATACCTATAATTCTCTGTCAAAACATCTTCCCAAGGAGTAATCAAAGGACTTGAAACATCTCTAGGATTCATCCAAACACACATTTCTTGTTCAGTTCCCTCATTAACCAAACCACACGCCTGTCCTAAACTCTTACAACGATACTCAGAGCAAGGATGAATTCCATCATTACACTTTTCACAATCCTCCCCCCCAATCGGTGCCTCCCAAGGCTGACAATAAAAATTCACAGTTTCATATGAAACCTTTTTGTAAGTCAAAACAAAAACAACTGCTCCAACTCCTGCTCCAATTAACCACGGGTGCGCCCCTACAAAACCCCCACTACTAGCAAGCAAACCCTCCTTACCCCCTGTTGTAAATAAAGCATTAATTCCATAACCTGTAAAAATCCCCGCACTAATTCCTTTTTGAAGCGCTGCAACAGTTGGCTCTTCTAAACCCAATTGCTTGCCAAGAAATCCAGTCGCAAAATACGCAGCACTTGCCCATCCAACTGCTTGAAACATGCCAGGCATACCTTTTTTCGGTTTAACAAGTCCAAATAATTTTGAAGTTAAACTACTATCTCCATCTCCATCTCCATCTCCTCCATATATTGGACTATCAGGATCTCCAATCTTATTTTCTGGAGTAATTCTCCTTGCTCCTTCATCATTCGCTTGAGCTCTAGCCTTAGCAAGATCTTCAATATTTAAACTACTACTCCTTCCAGGATTTAGGGCTAGAGAAGGAGTTTCTCCCCTGCTATCTATCGCCCCACTAACCCCCTCAATTTCCAACCCCACCAAAAACCCCGCCGCCACAATCGCAAGAATTAAATTTATAACAATTCCAAAACATTCAATCTTATTCTGTATTTTTTTATTTTTCATCTGTCACCTATAATAAAACTATTTCCTCCTATTTGTCTTCCATCTATAAGAAAATGATAGATATAGTTTCCAGGACTTAATTTTGTTTCCATGTTTGGAAGAGGAAGAACAAAATTTTTTCCTCGCAAGGGTATTGTTTCACCTACACTATATGCTAATTCTCCTCTTTGATCAAATACTTTAATGTCTAATCTCTGTCCTCTATTGATATTAAAAATTCCTACAACTGTTAGTGGTTCTCCATTTCTAAAATAATTTTTAACTCCAAAAAATTCATCACAATCATATCCTCTATTTCCATTAACATCATTAACCCAATTACAGGTAAAAAATCTTATCTTATCATTTGCAACAGCATTAACAAATGCTTTTGAAGGAGGATAGCCTATGGAATAATTTTGAGATTGTCCTGCTATTTCTCCATAAACATTCACATTAACATTGCTTGCTCCAGCTCTTGAAATTCCTCTTTGGGATTCTGCACTTAATCCTGCTGACGCTGCTTGCAATCCAAAATTAGCTATTTTATCCAAATCAGAGTCTCCTGCTCGAGGGGTTCCAGCAACACCTGCAATATAACTTAAAGCCGCAGCATCTCCAGGACTCATTGTTTCACAGCCTTGATTTAGAAAGCCACTCCCAACAATAGCTCCTGCAGTTACAATTTTCCCTAAATTATCTAAAACTCTTTTCATTTAACCTCTCCAAATCTTTTTATCATCTCTCTTATAACATTTCCAGTTGGAACACTCTCTCCACTTGTATCAGTAGGAGTAGAAAACTCCCCTCCAGAACTTCCCCCAAACTCTTCCTGCCCACCAGGCACCGCCCCCTGCCTTTCATCACTCACAACTTCATCTTTCCCGCCTTTCCCAATTTCAATTTCATAACCCTCATTTACAAATCTTCCAATATAATTTGAATCAGCACCACAGTCACCAAGCGAAGTGCAAATCATATTAGCAACAACAGCAGTCGAAGGCTCTAAACAAAAACAATTCTCAACACACTTTTTATCACCAATTAATTTCTCTTCATACTTAACAACACAACTCTGACTTCCTAAATCACACTGACTCTGACTTGACTGATCCCAAAACTGCAATCCAGGAGCAATCTTTGGAACACATCTTCCAGGAATATCATTTTGGACATTCCTAACATTCAACAAATTACCCAAAATCTGTTCTGTATTAACCAAACTTCCTAAGTCCCCCTCCAAATACTTCCCCAAATCTTCAGCATCACCAATCGGAATCCACTGACAATCCCTAACATCATCATTCAGACAATCCTGAGTATTATTCATCAAAACACAATCCTGCCATCTATTAACAACACACCCTGCCTGAGAAAAATCATCGCCAATTGTTGTCTCAACACAAGCTTCTTGTCTAAAATCAGCACACGGCTCTACAATCTCTTCACCACCAAAACAAATATGTCGATACTGACGACTTCCAACACTATCTGTATTTTCATTCCCTTCACTATCATAATAACACCAAGACTCCCCATTAGTATAATCTTTACCATTACTTGTATCATAACAATTAATATCCTGACAAGCATAATCTCCATAAGTCACACTAACTCCTGCAGAATTTTTATCAGCACAAATACTCCCACCAAGATAATCACAATTACCACAAGTCCTTCCATCCCCGGCACAACTATCTTCTTTCTCTACAACTTTCTCCCAATAATTCCTATCATTAACTTTTGAAGCATCATAAATATTCGCAGGATTCCCACAGCTGTCTATATAATAAACCTCATCCTTTCCATCCAAACAAGTAGTCTCACGGGTCTTTTCACAATCAGTATTCAGCTCTTCAGACGTACATAAATAATCTTTGTAAAATTCAACACTCTCTCCTGTCAAGCTTTCTCCCAAACTCCCTGCCTCACACTCACTTCTCGTCGTAAATTTACAAGTCTTTACAAAATCACTTTCAAAAACACACGCCCCCTTTTCTTCAGACTGTGCAATTGCAATACAAGAAACCTCGTCAGCAACATCTGTCCTAAAATCAGTTTTCAATCCATAAAATCCTGAAACCTTCTTACATCTTTGCAAAGTAGTATAAGCTGCCTGCTGTCCTAAAACACAACAACCCAAACCACACTGAGGAACCTCTTCAACACCTAAAGGACTCCAGTCACCATTCGAAGCCTCACAAGCTTCTTTAGGAGTATTCTCCATACAAACTCCCTCATCACTATCATAACAAGTTCCTTTCTGACAATAAGAAGTTGAAGAACACGAAGTCGGCGAACTAGCAAAACCACTATCACACTGTTCTGAAGGCGCATTCTGACAATAAGCTCCATCAACAGTTTTCTCACAACAATAACTAACTTCCTGCGCAGAAACATTAGCAGAAAGACTAACAAAAAACAAACTAACAACTAACAAAAACAATACAACACCTATTTTCACTTTATTCACCATCTTTCTGTTTTATACATAATCGAAACCACATTTATAAAAATTAAAGCAACTAATCCTAAAAAAGATAAACTCATTTGAAAAACATTAAAAATTCCATATAACAAAGCAAGAGCCGCGATAATTCCAACTGCCCAAGCAACATAATACAAAATTTTCATTACCTCCTTTTGATTTTTACTTTTCATTAAAACATCCCCATCAATTTAAACACCCAAATTATTGCCTGCGCTGTAGCCAACCCAATTGCAATATCTATTTTCTTTTTTACAATTAATAAAGCTATCACAAATATATTTATTACACTTAAGCTTATTAAAATTGCTTCCCAGTTCATTCTAAAAACCTCACTATTATTGATAATGCAAACGGAACTCCTGCCATTAAAATTCCTCCAATCCATGATAATGTCGAATTATTCAAAGCAATTCCTAAACCTAAAAACAGCGACGCCAAAAAACCAAAAGCTATAACTGCAAATCCTGTTAGTAACCTCACTTGTCCTTTTTTATCT
This sequence comes from Candidatus Woesearchaeota archaeon, assembly GCA_964534185.1. Taxonomy (GTDB): domain Archaea; phylum Nanobdellota; class Nanobdellia; order Pacearchaeales; family GW2011-AR1; genus JACPLR01. The sequence goes on from CAZHOH010000005.1 coordinate 6,647, forward strand.
TCCATTTAATATCCATACCCTGCAGGAAAAGCAACACTCCTGCTCGCAAACTGAAATTTCTCTTCTGTCTCCCTATCTGTCAAAATATAAATTTTTGTTCCATCTCCCTGTTTTAATTTTTCCACTTTAATATTTGGATATAAAGCCATATATGAAACAGGGTCTGAATCACCATATCGCGCCTCAAAATTCAAAATCGATGTTGAAATCAAAATCAAATTATAAGCCCCGCTTTCATGCCTAAACTCAAACTCTCTATCAAAATTTCTCGTCTCTCCTCCTCTTGAAATAGTCAAAGGATAATCTATTTTTATAATTATATCTTCTGGAATAATATTTAAACTATAATTCAAAACACCGTTATTAACATTATACCCTCGACTTTCTAACTGCGAATTTAAACTATCGACACAATTTTCAATATCTTGCTCAGTCTCAGCTTTCAACCTATTTTCAATTCCTTGTAAAAGCAACGGCTCTTGCATAACACAAGTATCATAATTTGCATTTGTATAACACAAATATTTTATTTCATTTCCTTTATACGTAAAAGAATTCTGAGGTTCAGTTTCTCCCCCCTGCAACATCAATTCACCAAGACTTTCTTCCACAGCAATCTCAGAAACACAACTATCTAAATTACCCCTAACATCAAACTCACTTCCAGTAACTCTATCAATCAAACCCCTTCCACTATTTGTAAAAGCAAAAAACAAAACAATCCCCGCAACAATAACAATTGCAATTATAATAAAAATAGTTATCTGCCCCTTTTTTCCACCTCTAATAAACATATTTTTCCAACGACAAAATTCTTTATAAATCTTATTCATTACTCAGCCTCATAAGGTTTAATTTCAATAGAACATCCTCCAGCAGAATTGCCCCAGATATCTTCACATTTAATATAATAATCCTCACCAATTTCCCATGACGCACTCTGTCTTTTCGAATTACTACCACTCATTTTTGTAACATTCGAACCAAAACCACATCCAGGAGTTTTATTATCATAATAACAAATAGAATCTTCATTTGTTAAAACAACCAAACTTCCAGAATCATAATATGCCCTTGTAACTTTTGGCGGCGTAGTATCAAGCTCTAAAACAAAGTTAGTCTCGCCAGAAGCAATATTCCCAGCTTCATCAACACACTTAACTTTAACATTATGTTCTCCAGCACTCATTGAATTCAAAACCTGTTTATGTGAATTTGCATTTGTATCATAAAACTGAATAAACAAACCATCATCTAAACTATATTCACAAACAGCCTCGCCACTATAACCTCCTCCACTTGTTCCAACTTCTATATCAACACTTATCGGCTCTTCACCAGCAGTAATTGTTCCTTCAGGACTTATTGAATCAACAACCAATTCACTCCCACTCCTTTCCAAATTATACTCATAATAACTTCCTTCTTTAGCTCCAAAATTTCTTTCTTCCCCATCTTTGCCAGTCCCTTCACCAAACCAAGGCTGATCCCGACACAAGAAATAATAATTATTCTCATCATTTTCAACACTCAAAGTAGAACTGCACTCATAACCAATTAAACTCCCTTGATTCAAACTCGTATCACAATCCATACTATTTCTTAATTTGTTATAACCCTCTAAACCAGTTTCTGTCGGACGAACTGTGTCCCATCTGCACTCAGCAGGTTCATTAACATAAATCTTAACATCCTGCGAAGTAGCATTAAACGCAGTCTTTGCATTTTCAGGCGGCGAAGTCGCAACAACAACTGGCAGGGTCAAATCAGGCCCTGGCTCAACACAAAAATTAACCCTATAATCATGATCCTGCGAATCCCCATTAATATTCGCACACTTCACATAAATATTCATATCAGCAAGAAGTTCTCCTAACTCTCCAGAAACTTGTTCATAAGTCTCATCATCAATTTCACTAAAGTCTCCAACCTCTCCTGCAATCAAACTATTAACACTTGGCAATTTAGTATATAATGTATGATTCTTAGAAAACCCTTTTGTCTCTAAAAAAGTTTCAGTCATTTCTTCAAAAGGCTTGCTTTCAGTAGCCCATCTACAAGTTGCAAAGACATCAGTTTCAACACCAAATACAATCGGAGTAAATGCATCAATACACTCTCCATTTGAATCCCTAACTCTAAATCCATTTGTACTTGCATCTGTATAACTAAACTTGCTCTTATTCAAAATATCTTCCCAAGGCGTAATAACTGGAATTGTATCTTCGCCTTCAATTGCAACACAAGTATCTTCACCAGTATTTTCTTTAATCAACTGGCATCCAGTTCCTAAACTAGAACACCTATACTCTGTACACGGTTTCAAAGGATCTTCATTACAAGCTTCACACCCTTTCCCAAGAAGCCCACTCCCAGCAGGAGGTTGCCACGGCTTACACTCAAAATTAATTTCAACAGCTTCAATCTTACCACAACCTGAAAAAGCAATTAAAGCCATCGTTACTACAAAAATCGCTAAAGATACAGGATCAAACATCAAAGGTCCAGCAGATAACAAAGGCAAACCAAAAGTTCCTGTAGAAGTGCCAATTGTCCCAAGTGTTAAAGTGCTACTTGCAAGCAATTGAGTTCCACCGGCTGTAAATACCATTGAACCTAAAGTTCCCCCCAATTGATTGCTACTAAACAAATCTCCAAATCTTCCACGTCCAACATCTCCAAGCCCCCCAGGAGTTACACTTGAAAAACTCCCACCAAACATTGCACTAATTCCATGCAAAGGTAGTTCTAAAAGTCCAGACTCCTCATTAAAAAATCCTCCACTCGGAGCACTACTTCCAAGAAGTTTTGCAACAGCAATATAAAGTGGAAACAAAACAAACGGCTGAGGCGGAGTCTTACCATGATTCCCATCCTTGCTTACAGAAGCACCCCCCATCCCCGGGTTCCCTGCAATATTTGTATAAACTCCACAATCACCAAGAGAAGTACAAAGATTATTCATCTGTAAAGTAAAACCAGCCTCATGACAATTACAGTTTTCAACACATTCCCATTTACAAAATGGAGGTATCCCAAGCTTTTGCCAAATAGAAGTGCAAGTCTGACTTCCTATTCCACAGACTTCTGATGCCTGTGTCCCCCCTCCCAAACTCCCCGCCGCCTGCGAAGCAATATCTCCTAAACCTCCTCCTAAATCTCCCAAAGCATCCCCTGCAAAATCTCCCCCAAATCCTCCAGCTAATTGTCCCAACCCTGTCGTACTTCCTAAATCAAATCCTGGAGGATATTTTGGAACACAAGTTGCAAACCAAAAATCTTCATCAACATAAGTTGCTTGAACTCTGCAGTCAGGATTTGAAACACATCTAGGAATGCAATCAGCACCACAAGTCGCTTGAGTTCCTTGACTTCCACCTCCTGCAGCCCCTCCAGCCAAACCCCCAAGCCCACCACCATTCAAAGCAAGACACTGCTCCCACATATTAACACGGCAAAGCGCCTCATCAACTTTTTCACCACTTTCTAAAGTCTTGTCATTCTGAACACAAACCTCTTTTCTATAATCAGCACACGGCTCAACTTTAACCTCTCCTTTATCACAAATATATCTAAAATGCCGACTCCCAACCAAATCAGTACTCATCAAACCAATTTCGCCATCCAAACTAAATCCTCCCAACAACCCAGACAAAGCACCACCTCCTCCGTCCCCAGCAACACTCTCACGATTAGAACTATTAATAATTCCAGATAAAGGATTTGAAAAACTACCTCCTAACAAACTTCCACTTCCAATCGGCCCATCAAAAACACACCACGACTCTCCATTCAATCTGTCAGTTTCTCCCCCACCATTATCAGGAGCATCATAACAATTCAAATCTTTACAAACAAAATTCCCATAAGTAGGTTTTTTATCCTGCCCAGCTTTATACTCGCCACAAACACTTCCAAGATTATAATCACAATTCCCACAACTTGCAGAATCAGCATTCGCAGAATTCGGATTGCAAGACTCGTCAGCATCTAAAACCATTCCGTCATTCCAGCTCCTGTCTTTATCAGAAGAATAAATATTCTCACGATTTCCACAAGAATCAAACCAATAAACTCCATCCAAATTCTCAACACAATTAGTAGTCTCCTGCTTTTCACAAATAGTATTCAGCTCAGGGTTTGAACATAAATAATCCTCATAAAAATCACCTTCAATACTCCCTTCACACTCGCTCTTTGTCGTAAACTTGCACAAATTCCCTTCTTCATCTCCTCCAAAAACACAAGCCCCTTTTGTCTCTTCTTCAAGAACTTCAACACAACTTAACTCATCTTCAATTCCTTCTTTAAAATCAAGGGGCAAACCCTGTCTTTGAGACAATATTTCAGCCCTTTTCTGAGTTACAAAATATGCATTACTTCCAACAACATAACAGCCTTTTTGACACTCGTTAACTTCACACAAGGGTGAATCAAAAAACTCACAATTCTCAGATTCGTCACATTCTCTTTCAGCAGTATTCGGAGTACAAAGTCCCTCACTTGTATCAAACCCACAACCCAAATTACATTGAGAAACTTGCGAACAAGAACTCGATAATAAATCTCCAGCACACTGCTCTTCATCTCCAGGTCCTAAATCAATACAGCTCGAACCAGCATTAGTCTCTAAACAACATTTCCCCTGCGAATTCAGAATCCCATCCAGACTTTGCGCAGAAACACTTGGAACAACACTAAAAAAATCCAAAACTTTTCTCAAATCAAAATCATTTCTTTCATAACTATTTCCATAATCAATTTGCCCTACAAAAAAAGCAAAAGACACAATTCCCATTATCATAATAAAAATTTCAAAACCACAAATCTCTTTTTTTACCATTTAACTCGGCGTCGACAAAACGCAATTTCTAATTGCAAACTTCCAGCCCTTTTCACTAATTAAATCTTCAACAGTATAAATTTTTCTGTCATCACCTGTCTGAAATTTGTCAATATTCAAATTGCTGCCCCCCCTTTCAATCAAAACATAATCTGAATTACAATACGTAACTTCCTGCCTCACAATCTCCTGACTTGCAATCACTAGTTTATACAGCGGACTCCGAACACTCACATCAAAATTATCAAATCTACGAGGCTCATCACTTTTTTCAAAGTCAACTCTCCTGTCAATAAATATCTCAATATTCCCTTCAACTAAATTAACAGAAAATCCATTCAAAACTCCCAAATCAACATCATAGCCCCGACTATCCAATTCTTCTCTCAGATTTTCAAAACAATCTCCAATTTTAACTTCAATACTCTTTTCAATTTCTTTTTCAAAATGTTCAACTGTAATTGGTTCTAAAGGCGTGCACCGAGTATTAACGCGCGAAGTATAACACCAATAAGGAATCAGCTCATACTCAAACTCCATCCCCAAAAACTCCTCTCCAATATACCCTCCATTATCAATAATAATATCAACGCTTTCATCAACAGCCTGGCTTACACACTGCGAAATAAACCTATCTGCTTCTTCAGGATTAGACGGCTCAACATCCAAACCACTCCTATCATAAAGAACAAACAAAAGCCCAATTGAAACTACAACAAGAACTCCAAGAATAACAAAAATCGTAATCTGCCCTCTTTTATTTTTCATTTTACCGTCCATAAATTCACCCCCGCCTTTTTTATTCTCTGAACTTTATCCTCCAATGCTAATTCTAACAAATATTTATCTGCAGTATTCCATGAAATATCAAATTTTTTAGCAATTTCAGAACTAGTAACAACTTTTTCCTTTTTTAAATACTCAAGCATTTTCATATGAATCTTCATACTTTTAACCATATTGATATAAACCTAATTATGCCTACTATTGGTCATATTATAATTAATATGTATTTAAATTTTGCCCAAAAGAGGAAAAATTTAAAATAAGAAAAACCCATATAATATATAATAAAAGAAAAAGTAAGATGGTAAAAGAACAGACCGCCAATAGGATAGTTATATGTGTTATAGGGGTTTTATTGACCCTTTTTTGAATTATAGGAACAATCCCTGTTTCAAAAATAGAAATTATTTATGGTTGATATTAACTGCTGTCGCTGTAATCCTTGGAGTAATCTTAGTGGCTTGGTCATTTGGTGATTAAAAATGGATGAAGAATTAAAAATAAAAAATATTTTAGATTTACAATTTCAAAAATATTTGATTATTGCTTCAATTCAATTATAATCGATTTTACTTATTTTATTGGAGTAGGGATAGCTATCTTAACAAATCAAATAAATTTGAATGATTTTATTAGTATTGGAATATTAATTGCCATTTCTTTCGGAGTTTTAGGCATTTTTTCAGCACTATTTATTAACTCTATATTCCATATAAAAAATATCCCAAGATTAGTTAAGACCCTCTAATTAAATAACAAAAGCTCAGTCCTCATTCTCGACTCTTGGAGCAAGAATAAATGCCAGCTCCAATCCCTCACGCTTAAACTCAAGCTTTAAAGGATGGTCACTTGAAAAATTAATATAAATCTTATCAGCAATTTTACTCGCCTTAACAAATTTCTGCAAATACTCCAGACTGTACTTTGCTTTTGAATCACCAGAAATAATTTTAACCTCATCACTTGAAAACTCTGCCTTAGCAGAATTTAATCCAGAAGCTTCAACACTAAAATTATCTTTAGAAGCACTAAAAGTGCATGAGTCAGAAACAATTAGGCAGTCTTCAATAGCATCAACAAAATCCGAGGGGTTTATCTGAATTTGCGATAAAAATTCTAACTGCGGCGGTTCTTTATCCTCACTATCAACTTCAATCAAGGCAAGTGAAAAAGTCCTCTTAATCTTATCAATAATAGAAATATTCAGGGCTGCCTCCTCACTCTCCAAAATCAAACTGCTCCCAGGCTTTGCCCTTCTTAAAATCGCCTTCAGATTATCTAAATTAACTCCCACAATTTCATTCCCTGCTTCATACTCTGCAAAAGAATTTTTTGGCAGCTGAAAAACCACTAAAGAAACATTTGCAGGATCAATTGCCACAATACTCAACCCATTATCATTAAACCTAAGTTTAACTTCAGTTACAAGTTCAGAAATTATTGAAACAACATCTGAAAAAACTTTAGGATTATCAAACTTCGCCCTCATACTTCATAAACACCCGCCGAGCTTTTAAGTTTTGTCGTGTTGTATTTACTAAATGTATTTAAAATAGTTTCAACAAATTCTCCTATGGAAAAAGAGGAGAAAATCCGAGCCATAGCACTATCTTATTATTCAAGGAAAGACGTCCTAAATGCAATGTTTAATTTCTCAGAAGACCGCGAAGTTTCGCCAAGATATTTCGAAGGATTTGGCAAACGTCCAGACTCCCTCCAATACCCCTCAGACATTCTGGCATTAGTAAAACGCGGAGCAACAAGTTTTCATTGCAGTGAAGAACTCTGGAACAACCCCTTAGAAATTCAAACAGGAATGGTAGAACAAGAACTAAACGAACTAAGAAAAGGATGGGACTTGGTAATAGATATAGACTGTAAATGGATATACTACAGCAAAAAAGCAGCAATCTCAATAATCGATACTTTAGATTCCTTAGGTGTAAAAAACATTGGAATAAAATTCAGCGGAAGCAAGGGGTTCCACATATTAGTTCCTTGGAAAGCATTTCCAGAAACGATGTATGGTAAAAAAACAAAAGACATGTTCCCAGAATGGCCAAGGGCAATAGTCTCATACTTAAAAGAAAAATCAGCAATAAGACTTTCTGAATTAATTAAAGATACAGAAAGCGATTTCAAAAACCTAAAAGAATTTAGTGGAACAAAATGCAAAACCTGCAGTAATTTAGTAGATAAACATTTTCAAATAACCGTAAGATGTGACAAATGTTCCCCACCCCACATTGAGACTTTCTCAGTCCCTGAAAAAAACTATAAGCCAAGGAAATGTCCTGTTCACAGAAAACACGAAATGTATGAAGTTACAAAACAAGAATTCCATTTCTGTTCAAACTGCAGGATAAGTTCATTAAAAGAACCAGATAACTTCATCCAAGACTCAACAAATCTTTTCGGAGTTTTAGGATTAGATGTTCTACTCGTGTCATCAAGACACCTATTCAGAATGCCATACTCTCTCCATGAAAAAACATCTTTATCAAGTATTGTCTTAGATAAAAATCAAGTCGAAGATTTTGAAATAAAAGACGCAGACCCTTTAAACATTAAAATAAGGGAATTCATGCCAAATCCAGAAAAAAATGAAGCAGAAAAACTTTTATTCGAAGCAATTGACTGGCATGAAACAAATGAAAAAAAAGAAGAAAAACCAGAATACAAAGAAGCTCATAAAAACAAACAATTCACAAAACTAGAGCCTTCAAAAATAACAGAAGAAATTTATCCTCCTCCAATTCAAAAAATGCTAAAAGGCATGGCCGACGGCAGAAAGCGCGCCTTATTCATATTGATAAATTTTTTCCGTTCAATCGGATATTCTTTAGAAGAAGTAGAAAAAAAATTAAACGACTGGAACAAAAAAAACAACCCTCCCATAAAACAAGGATATATTAATGCACAAATCATGTGGCATTCAAAAAATAAACCAGTCCTCCCACCAAACTTCAACAATGAAATTTACAAAGCAATTGGAGTTTACGAAATGGACCAGCTTGCACTAAAAGTAAAAAATCCAATTAACTATGTTATTGCAAAATTAAAATCTCCAAACAAATCAAGAAAAAAATTCTAACAAACTTTTTAAACTCGTTATCCTTATAAAAATAATGGGAAAAAGAGGTAGAACAATTTTATTTATATTGCTAATTTTAATCTCTCTAAATTTCGTTATTGCACAAACCTCTGATGCCGAAGACTCAACAAATTCAGTTGACCAGGCATACTTATGTTTAGAAGACCAGATAGGAGATTCTTGTGGAAACTTAAATGATTTAGAGCAAATCTTTTCAGTTCTTGCATTAGGAGACTATCAAGATTGCATTAATACTTTATTAGAAAACGCCCGAGATGATGAATGCTGGCCAGGTTCAGGATGCAGATTAAAAGAAACTGCCCTTGCGTCACTTGCCTTAGACCGTTCAGGAGAATTAACAGAAGTGCAGGAATCCTGGCTATTAAATCAAACAAAATCAGTCTCAGAATTAACATGGCTTTTGCAGATAGAATCTGAATCAGAATCAACCTGCACAATAAGCACAGGTTCAGGCTCAAATTCAATAACCATAAACAAAGACAAAACTTTGAGTTCAGGAGCAGGCTCATGTCTTCCACTATATTCAAACGGCTACTGGCTCCAGATAGACTCAAGATGCCTTGATAATGAATTCACAATATCCTGCGACCAAGACTTCTCAACAACTTTATTATACAAAACTCAAGACTCTTCAACAATCCATGTTTCTCCAAATATAAATTCAGCAGCTGCAAATGGACAGACAACAAAAGAAGTAACTTACAAATGTTTTGAACAAGGAACAGTTTGCGACTATGAAGGAAGCCTGTGGGCAGCAATGACTCTTGATGCATTAGGACACGACGTATCAGACTACCTCCCTTATTTGATTGCTTTCAAAGATTCAAATCAACAATATTTCCCAGAAGCTTTCTTATATCAAATAATTGCTTCAGACGAATATTTAACTCCTTTATTACAAGACAACTTTAGAAACAATTTGTGGCAGGTAGGAACTTACAACAGATATTACAGCACAGCTTTAGCATTTTTATCTCTGCGAGGACAAACTCCTTTGGAAGTTGAAACAGCAAAAGATTATTTGCTCACAGAAGCACAGGATGACACCGGCTGTTGGAACAATAATAATTTAAGAGACACAGCATTCTTACTTTATTCAGGCTGGCCAAGAAACATTCAGTCTCCAAGCCAGCCACCTCCAGCAGATTCAGAAGATTGCGAACTATCAGGAAATTATTGTCTAAGCCGTTCAGAATGTAATGCAGCAGCAGGAGTAAGTTTAGACTTTGAAGGTTGCACAAGTCTGCAGGTTTGCTGTTCAGAATCCTTATTAACATGTTCAGCACAAGGAGGAACAATTTGTGACACAGGAGAAAAATGTGACGGACAAATAGCTTCAAGCTCTGATTTTGGAACTTGCTGTCTTGACTCGTGTGTTATTGACGACACCCCGAGAACTGGAGACGACGAATTGACTTGTGGAGTGCAAGGAAATGAAGGAACTTGTAAATCTTTTTGTGGAGACAATGAACAAGAAGATGTATTTTTAACATGTTCAGCAGGACAAGTATGTTGTGTTGAAGAAGACTCTCCAAACACAATCTGGTGGATTGTCCTATTACTAATATTAATAATCTTAGTTGTTCTTGCAATTATCTTCAGAAAAAAACTAAAACTACTCTTTTTCAAATTCAAAAGTAAATTCAGAAAAGGTCCTGCGCCAAACCAAACCCGTCCTCCCGGATACCCTCCACACCAAGGAGGTCCAGGAAGACCAATGCCTCCGCGACAATTCACCCCGCCTCCAGGCTTAATGCCCCCTACAAGACGCCCACTTCCTCCAAGAAATTCTCCTCAAGACAAACAATTTGATGAAACTCTTAAAAAATTAAGAGACATGAGAAAGTAAATCTTTAATTATTTAATCATGAAAATAGAACTTCTAAAAGCTCGCGAAATAAAAGACACGCGAGGCGACAAGACAATTGAAGTTATTCTTAAAACACCAAAAGACTATTTCAAAGCAAGCGCCCCAAATGGAAAATCAAAAGGTATCTATGAAACACCTTCTTACAAAAAAACACTTCATCAGGATATTAAAACAATTAACAATGAATTTCTAGAAGAAATAAATCTCCAAAAATTCGACGACTTAAGATTATTAGAAGACATTTTCAAAAACAAGCTCGGAGCAAATTCAATGATTGCAGTTGAATACGTTTTTCTAAAAGCTATGGCAAAAGAACAAAATAAAGAAGTCTGGCAGTTAATAAATTTAAAAGCAAAAAAACTTCCAATGCCAGTCGGAAACGCCATCGGCGGCGGCGCACACTCAAAAACAAGCTCTCCAGATTTTCAGGAATTTTTATTCATCCCAATATCTTCTTTCAAAAAAGCAGTAGAAATCAACAAGCGTGCAAGGCAAAACTGCAGAGAAATTTTAAAAAACACCGACACCAAATTCAAAAACCAAACCAGCGACGAAAACGCATGGCAGACTTATTTAACAAATAACCAAATAATAGACTTAGTCCAGACAGTTAGAGACAACATGAAAGACGAATTTAAGACAACAATCCACCTAGGAATAGACATAGCAGCATCAGAATTTTTCAAAGACAATTACTTTTACAAATCACCAAAGTCAAAATTGTCTCCAAAACAACAATTAGAACTAACAAAAAAACTTTCAAAAATATTCTTTTATCTTGAAGACCCCTTTGAGCAAAACTCTTTCAACGACTTCAAAAAACTAAAAACAACAGCAAAAGGACTTATAGTAGGAGACGATTTAACAGTCACAAACTTAGAAAGAATAAGAACAGCAAAAATAAAAAAATCCATAAACGCAGTAATAATAAAACCAAATCAAAACGGTTCTCTAATAAACCTAAAACAAATAATAAATTACTGCAGACAAAATAAAATAACAACAATTTTCTCACATCGAAGCGGTGAAACTTCAGAAGACATTTTAGCAGATTTAGCTTTCGGATTTCAGGCAGACTTTATCAAAACAGGAATTCAGGGAAAAGGCAGAGATGAAAAACTCAACAGATTAATCCAAATAGAACAATCATTATAATTTAAATCCTTCAAAACCTAAATCAAGCAATATTTTTTTAATTTCATTAATTGTTGTTTGTTGTTCTTTTTTATCTGACATTCTCACAAATTTGATTAACAAATCTGTTAAGTCTTCTTTATTCATAACCTTTAGTTTATAACCCTCTGTAATAAAATAAAATCTAAATGATTTATATTTAAGTTCTTTAATTATTATTCCTCCAACCTGTCCGACAAATTTACCCTTTTTAGGATTATCCTCTAACGTTTCTAACAAATCAATTATTTTATGAGATTCTCCTTTAAACTTTTTTTGAATCTCTTGAAATAAAGAATTAACTATTTTGACTTTAGCCATTTTTTATTCAACTCTTTTCTTGCCTCTTCAATTGAAATAGTTCCTTCATCAGACATCAAAAAACTTTTTAATTGTTCTTTAACAGCCAAGCTATAAATTCTTTTAAGAATAGTATCATAACTTTCTCCTTTTATTCCAAAAGAAGATATCTTTTCCTTTGTATCTTTACTTAATTGAATTGTTGTTATTTCCATTTTCTATAGTATCCATAGTTTATATAGAATAGAATATTTTACCCTATTTAAATTTTATTATCGATCTTTATTCCAATAACAACACATAACAAAATTTATAAACATAATCGTCATTAAAAATCTATAAAAAGAGAATGAAAACTTCAAAATTGTTCACAATCACATTTGTATTCTTATTCCTAATTGCTTTAGCATCAGCACAAGTTTCACAGGATGTTTCACATAGTGCTTCTCAAATTCGAACAGAAGTTGGAGCTGCAAAAGATCCTTTTTCTTTACAACAATGGATTACTTGGGTTACTGGTGGATCTAGTCCTGGAGGCAATCAATGGAAAAATCCCACAAACGACGTCTGGCATGAAGCTAAAGATATAAGAATTAAAATTGGCGAGAAATTTTACAATGCTCAAAGTTATGTGAGTCATAAAAGTACAGGAGAAGATTTGCCTTTAATAGAATGGGTTGCTTCAGGACATCTTGTATGGCACACAGGTGAAGAAATTAGCATAGGCGATTATGATGGCGACGAAGAAGATGATGATTTCCAAGACTTCGTAGACGACAACCCTCCAACAGACGAACCCCAACAAATTACAATTTCAGGAAAAGTGACCCAAGATTCAAGTACTGGCCCTGCTTTTACAGATTTAGATGTTCAGGCATTTGATACATCTAATAATCCTTTATCCTCAACAACAACAAACAATGATGGCCGTTATTCTTTAACACTAAACTCTCCCTTTACAGGAGAAGTAAAACCTGTTAAAGCAGGTTACACATTTAATCCAACAGGAAGATCTTTCACAAATCACATAGCAAACACGTATGGGATTAACTTCATAGGAACCTTTGAATCTCAACAGCCAGAACCAACAAAAACAGATTATGCTTTCGGCGAGGGAAAAGTTGAAAATAAAGTATGTCCTTCAACAGCTTGGCCAAACACTGATAATTGGTGTGGATTATTTAATCTTGCATGGGTAACAGTTGAAGATCCAGATTTTGATGAATATGATTTTGTATCAACCCAATGGAATGGGGCAGCATATGTAGAAACTATTGAAGATCCTGGCAATAATGTAAGTGGAATGGACCCTAGCCCCGTAACTTATATTTCTACAGCAACATATCAAGGCTCTCAAGGATATTATGCAGAAAAAACGTTTACAGACACTGGTTTAATTGCAGGCGGAGAATATGTAGTTCAGTGTACTGGGGCAAGCCAGTCTCAATCAAAAACAATCACACTTACAAATCAACCAACAGAGGTTGCAACAATTACTCAACAACACATAGGAACAACCGGGAACGCAGGAACAGATACTTATAGTTTAAGATTTGCAGTTGGAAATAATGGAGAACTTGAATCAAGAATTTATAGAGGATGTGGAGGAATAGGTGCAATATCTTGTTTTGGAAGTATACTAAATCCGCTTCCAGATAACTTCAAAAACATTTGTGTTGTAAATACAGGAGCAGTCGGAGAGGGACATGGAGGTTACCCTGGAAGTTTAAGTCTTGATTTTTGTAACTATCCTAATGGAATTGATGCTACATTTAATACCTGTAATAGTGAAACAGGACTTTCACCAATTTACAGAGAACATAAAGCAAAATTATCTGGTTGCTCATACGACAAAATAGTATCATGGCCAGAAATAACCTGTACAATCAACAACGCATAATAATCAGAAATCTTTAAAAACATACTTTTACCTTAATTCTTGTTACAATCAAAATGGCAGAAGCTAAAAAGAAAACTGCAAAAAAGACAACCACAAAAAAAGCAGTCAAAAAAATAACAAAGAAATTAAAAGAAACAGTTGAAACTCCTGAAGAAATAAAAGAAGAAACTCAGGAAGAGACAACAGAACTAAAAAAAAGAACATCAGATAGAAGTGTTTTATTAAGAGAACTAAAAAAGAAAGCAAAAGAACTTGAAGGAAAATTCGAAAGCTCAGATTCTGAAGAAATAAAAGAAGAACTAAAAAAGAAACAAGAACTATTAATCCCTCTAGATGATTATGTTAAAACAGGAATCCACTTAGGAACAAAAGTAATAACTCCTGACATGAAAAAATTCGTCTATCGAAGAAGAGCAGACAGCATCGGAGTTCTAAACACCAATTTAATCGATGAACAGATAAAAAAAGCAGTCGACATTTTAGTAAACTATTCTCCAGAAGAAGTCATCCTCGCATGCAAAAGAGAAGCAGGATGGGAAGCAGCACAACTTTTTGAAGAAGTTACAGGAATAAAAGCATTCACCAAAAAATATCCTGGCGGAATGCTTACAAACACTGAATTAGAAATGTTCTACGAACCAGAACTTGTAATCGTCGGCGACCAATGGATTGATAGAAACGCTTTAGGCGACGCACTAAAAACAAACAAAAAAGTAATAATGCTTGCAGACACAAATAACTTCACAAAAGGCTCAAACTTAGTAATACCTTGCAACAACAAAGGCTCAAAATCAATTGGACTTGTTTTCTACCTTTTAGCAAAAGGATATCTAGAAAAAAGGAAAATAAAAAAAGAACTACCTCCGATAAATGCATTCACCGGAGAATCCGACGACATCCAAGAAGTTCCAGAAGTTGTAGCACAATAATCAGAAATGTTTATAAAGAATTAATCCTTAATTTAACTATGAAAATACAATACGCATTTTACATTTTAGGCGTTATATTCATATTCTTTTCTGTATGGTATTTTGCAAGAGAGTTCATTGCAGAATTACCAAATTTTGTTAAACTAACAATATTATCTGCATCAGTTATTGTAACTTTCATTATAGCAGAATTATTAAGAGGAGGTGACAAATAATGGCTTGGTATCCTATTGTTGGTTGGCTTATATTTTTCATAACTTTCGTAGCCGGAATTGTCTTGTTCATAATATATAGAAAACTATACAACATATTTTATTTAATTGCAATCTCACTATACATTTTCACAATTTCTTTTATGATAGATGTATTTGAATTTCAGGAATTAGGAATTTTAATAACTCTGGTTACTTCAGCAGTTTTGTTTATGGGACTTGGATATTATTTATCAATGATTTTTCATAAGCAAAATCTAAAAAAATGAAGAATCAAACTTTAATCTATAGTATTGTTTTAGCATTCGTTTTCTTAATTTCTTTCTCAGTCCTGTTAGTTTATTACACTCAGGATTATAATCTTCAAATAAACTTCAAAGATACTTTAAATTCTCAAGAAATAAATATACAAGAAAACACAAGAGGATTAACTTTTAATGCAATACTTGGACAATTAACTTTAGAAAATAATGGAGTGTTTACAACAAAATATGGCTCTGAAAGTTTCATAGGCTGCATTAATTTAAAGGACAATTATTCTGGAACAAGCAAAGACTCAATTGAAAATTACAATAATGTCGAAATCTATTTTACAGATAGTAGTCACAAAAGATATTACACAGAACCAGAAGTTAAACCAGGAGAAACATTCACAGCAAACATTGAAGGAAGATTTGAATACTATTATACTGGCAGCCCTCTTATATTGGCTGATGTTGAAAGCATTTCAATTTACAAAATAAAAGAACAGGCAGTAAATCCCTTTGAAGAGAGATATACCTCAAAGAGATGCCACAATTTAAGAGAAGGAGAATCCTACAAAATCATTTACTTAGTCTAACCTACCTTAAAAAACAACCACCCCTTTTTCTTAGCCCCATAACCTGTATAAACCAAAACATATCTCCCTTTCAATTTCCTACCTTTCAAATCAAACTCAATTTTCTTTTCATCTCGAGAAATTAATTCATAACTACCTTTATCCCAAATCTTAACACTCCCTTTTCCATAACCCTCTTTAATCTCACCTTCAAAATTTCCATATTCTAAAGAATGGTCTACAACTTCAATTGCAAGTCGTTTAATCCCTTCTTCAAGCGGCGGTTCTTTAGTAACTGCCCACGACTTCAAAACTCCCTCCATCTCCAGTCGAAAATCCCAATGCAGCGTCGTCGCATTATGCTCCTGAACAACAAATTTTTTACCAGCCATAATAAAAACATAATTTCAAATTATTTAATCTCTCCGATAATTTTATAAATCACCCAAATATAAAAAAGCATGGAAGATTCAAGAACCTGGGGAAGGTTTGATAATTTAGTATTTGGAGTAATGCCTTTGTTAGCATCACCTGTAGTAACATACTTAGAAAGAGAAAAAATATCAGAATCTCTTGCATATATTAACAATCACGGACTTATAGAAGGATTTAGAGACAATTTTCATCCAGAATTAATGTCATCAGTTAGTTTAGGAGCAGTAGGTATTTTTTCAATTTTATACGGAATAAACGAAATAAAAAATTACAAGAATTCTCACAGCGAATAACAGCAACCTTTATAAATTATCAAAATTAAACTTATCCATACTATTATTAGTATATTAAATGAGTTCCTTATAAAATGTAAGGGATGAGGTATGAGATAGTGTACGTAACCGTCGGAGGATTAGGTCGTTAAACATTTCCTTGATGTTTAACTCATGTTCTTCATGATTGCACTCAATGTCAGTTTGATAAGGAGTTAATTCCAGTTTATCCTGCTGGCGGCTGCGGCTATCTGGCTTGTACTAAGACATGCAAGTCTCTCGAGAGAGGGCAAACTGCTTAGTAACACGTGGCTAATCTGGCTTAAGGTCAGGGATAACCTCGGGAAACTGAGGATAATACCTGATAGGAGATATATACTGCAATGTGATATCTCTGAAACTTTTGGCCTTAAGGTGAGGCTGCGGCTGATTAGGTTGTTGGCGGGGTAATGGCCCACCAAGCCGATGATCAGTAAGGGCTCTTAGCGGAGAAGCCCTAAGAAGGAATCTGAGACACTATTCCTAGCCTTACGGGGTGCAGCAGTTAAGGATCTTCTACAATGCGCGCAAGCGTGATAGAGCGAGCCAGAGTGTTTTTCCAATTGGAAAAACTTTTGCCAAATGTAAAAAGTTTGGCGAATAAGGACTGGGAAAGATTGGTGCCAGCCGCCGCGGTAATACCAACAGTTCAAGTCGCAGCCACATTTATTGGGTCTAAAACATCCGTAGCTTGCTTTGCAAGTCTCTTGTGAAATCCTATATCTCAAATATAGGGCGTGCGAGAGATACTGCATCGCTAGAGACTGGGAGACGTAAGAAGTACATATGGGGTAGCAGTAAAATGCGTTGATCCTATGTGGACTAACAACAGCGAAGGCATCTTACGAGAACAGTTCTGACAGTCAGGGATGAAGGCTAGGGTCGCGAAAGGGATTAGATACCCCTGTAGTCCTAGCAGTAAACACTGCACACTAAACATCGGTATCTCCTCGGGAGGCATCGGTGCTGCAGGGAAGCCGTAGAGTGTGCTACCTGGGAAGTATAGTCGCAAGGCCGAAACTTAAAGGAATTGGCGGGGAGACACTACAACGGGTGACGCGTGCGGTTCAATTAGATTATACACCGTGAACCTCACCAGGAGCGACAGCAGAATGAAGGTCAGTCTGAAGGGCTTACCTGACACGCTGAGAGGAGTTGCATGGCCGACGTCAGCCTGTGCCGTGAGGTGACCTGTTAAATCAGGTAACAGGCGAGACCCACATGTATACTTACTTCTAAGAAGAACAGTATACAAACTGCTGTGGTAACACAGAGGAAGGTGTGGGCTACGTTAGGTGAGTACTGCCCGAATCCCCTGGGCTACACGCGCGCGGCAATGCTGCATTCAATGGGATGCGACTCTGAAAAGAAGAGCTAATCCTTAATATCCAGCTAAGTTCAGATTGAGGTTTGAAACCCAGCCTCATGACGCCGGAATCCGTAGTAATCGTTCGTTAGCAGCGAACGGTGAATATGTCCCTGCCCCTTGCACACACTGCCCGTCAAACCAACCGAGTTTTGCATTGTTGAGGCTCTTATGAGACGAAACTTTGTAAGACAAGGTAGGTTAAGTCGTCACAAGGTATCTGTAGGGGAACCTGCAGATGGATCACCTCCTAAAAATCATATTATCTCATACCTCTTTTTCTCATAATAAAAATAAAGTAAAATACAAAATGTTAAACGAAGTAAACAATGCAATAATGTATGAAAAAACTGCAGAAGTTCATTTAGAAGGAGCTGTAGACACAAATTATTCCCCTGCAGCTAGACATGTATTCTTAGGATTAGCAGAATATGAATTACAAAAAGCAGAGTCACAAGGACACAATACTTCTTTTCTAAGAGACAAGTTCCACAAAGCAAAAAAAAATTTAGAACTATTAACACAAAACTCTTCTTAACAAAATTTTAAAAACCATAAAACTATCCTTTATTCAAGGGCCTGTAGTATAATGGTAGTGCTCTTCGTTTGCAGCGAAGGAGTCCGTGTTCGATTCACGGCAGGTCCATACCCTTAAACAAAAAACCGACGACAAAATGAATCATCTAAAAAATATTTCAAAAATAATAAACTATATTGTTCCTTCAAAAGAAAATTTCGATTTTTCAAGAGATACATTAATAACATTAAAAGGTATAGAATATATTGCAGGTTCAATTACTACTCCTGCCATACTTATTAAAATCCCTTTTACTTATGCTGCTCATAAATTATTACATTCTGCAACAGGGCACTCAGCAAACTACCACCAAAACTAAAAATCCCCGTCGAATAAAGCACAATAAAAACATTTTTAAACCATAATCTTCTCAACTTTGTATTCACAAATGGTAATCAGAAATCATTCACATTTAATATCTCTAAATTTAGAGAGTTATTTGGATTTCTGACATTTGTTTCATGAACCTCTTTTCCGTCGGGAACTGGGGGGAGTTGAAACTGAATCATATTCAGTTAATGATACGAGGAGGTATCCGGCTTTGTGATCCTATTAAGCTGTTAGACGGATAGCTTGGCTTAGATTGCGACGAAGGACGTGGCAAGCTGCGAAAAGTCTGGGTTAGCTGCACGCGAGCTTTGACCCCAGAATCTCCTAATGCGACAACGTTCTCCTCGGAGAATGCTGAGAAGCAGGCATACGCTGGGAATTGAAACATCTTAGTACCGGCAGGAAGAGAAAGCAAATGCGATGCCCTTAGTAACAGCGAGTGAAAAGGGCCCAGGGCAAACTGAATCTTTTTTCTGAAAGGAAATTAGAGATGTGGTGAGGAATCATGGCTAAGTAAAATTATCAAAGTTTTCTGGAAAGAAATACCTTAGAGGGTGATAGTCCCGTAGATAGTTTTATATGTCGTGCCTTAAAAGAGTAGTGTCTCCTGGATTGGAGGCATGAATACAGCAAGATTAATTGCTAACCCTAAACATAAATCTAAGTCCGATAGCGCACTAGTACCGCGAGGGAAAGCTGAAAAGTACCTTTAACAAGGAGTTAAAAGACTTGAAATCTAACAGTCACAGTTTGTTACGGCATTACGGTGTTGTAACGTACGTTTTGAAGAATGGACCAGGGAGTTTTCTTCTGTGGCAAGGTTAACATTAGGAAGCCATAGCGAAAGCGAGTCAGAAATGGCGCGAGTCACAGGGGACAGACCCGAAGCCAGATGATCTAATCATGGGCAAGGAGAAGTCTATAGAAATATGGATGGATGCCTGAACCGTTGTTGTGTGCATGCACTTGGATGATCTGTGATTAGGGGTGAAAAGCCTCTCTAATCTGGCGATGGCTGGTTCCAGCTGAAATATGCCTAAGTATAGCCTTGCTTAGTTTGTATACGAGGTAAAGTACGGATAGAGTTTGCAGGGTCTAATGACTACGGAACTCTGTCCAACTCAGAATTTGTATACTGCGTAAAGCAAGAAACGGGGGCAGGGCGTAAGGTCCTGTTCCGAGACCTGAACAAGGGAGACTAAAGTTAAGGTCCCAAAATATATGCTAAGTGTATCGAACTCTATCTGAAATCTGAGACGCTGGGGAGGTAGGCCCAGAAGCAGCCACCCTTTAAAGAAAGCGTAACAGCTCACCTATCGAGATTTCGGGTGAGGAAAATGGACGGGGCTAAGCATATTACCGATACTTTAGAGACACTCAGATGAGTGTTCTGGTAAGCTGGCGTACTTTTTGTGCAGAAGCATTTTCGAGAGAATGTGTGGAACGAAAAGTAATGAAGATCCTGGTTTGAGTAGGATCAGATTTGCCTGAGAATGGCAAAGGTCGAAAGAGCACGGTTTCCTTGGCGCTATTTGTTAACCAAGGGTTAGTCAGTACCTAAGTTGTACCTTAACTGAGTACATCGATGGACATCAGGTTAATATTCCTGAACTGATTTAATTTGTTATGCTATAGGATAGCTTCAGGATAGGTGGCGTCGCGAAAGTGACGTTAAAACAGAAGTTTGTGGAGTGTAATACTAAGATGCAAGCGAATGTTTTGGTGAGAACCATTGATTCCAGGAGCCAGTGAAAAGTTCTATAGATAGAATTAAATTAGCTGTACCTAGAACCAGCACAGGTGCTCTAGCTGAGAAGGCTAAGACCTGAAAGGGATAAACTGGTTAAGGGAATTCGGCACATTAGTCCCGTATCTTCGGTAGAAGGGATGTCTATCCATGTCTTTGATATTAGAGGGCATGTGTAGATCTCAGTAACAAGGACTGCCCGACTGTTTACCAAAAACATAGCCGAGTGCTAATCCGAAAGGACTTGTATACTCGGTGAGACCTGTCCAGTGGCGGTGTCTGAAACTCCTTTTCAAGGGAGCTAATGCCCGTCAAACGGCGGGGGTAACTATGACCCTCTTAAGGTAGAAACGCTGCCTTACGGCATTTCTCGTCGAGAAATGACGCTTCAAAAGTTATAGTAAATAAACAGTTGTTGAATTCAAAATTAAACCAATGAAGAAAATCGAGCCATATGCTGGAAAATCCGAGAATCTTGCAGTACTCGTCGATAAAATCTTATCGCCAGTAAAAATCTGTCAAGTGCGGACAATCAGCAGGAAAGACTTCTTAATTAAAAGAAGAATCCTCAGAGACTATACGCTCGACATAATGCAATTAAAGGAAAGTTTGAAAAAAACTTAGTTGCATTTATGAAGATATAGTCCGAACTTCATAGCGATATGAAGAATTGTGTTTGCTCAATTAAACACAGATTAACATATGAGCGTAATGCCTTGTCGTTTGAATAGCGACGCGCATGAATGGTTTAATGAGGTGGTCGCTGTCCCTAACCAGCACCTTCTGAAATAATTGACCGGTGAAAAGGCCGGTGATACCTAGTGGGAAGCAAAGACCTTGTGGAACTTTACTGCAGCATGCTATTGTGATTTTTTAATCGATGCATAGAATAAGTGGGAGCGTCGAAGCTGTTGTTCCGGCGACAGTGGAGCGAAAGTGTAATACCACTCACCGATTAAAGAATCACTAACCCTCTCTGAGAGGACAGTAGCTTGTGGGCAGTTTGGCTGGGGCGGCACCCTGCAGAAAATATATCTGCAGGGCACAAAGATAAGCTCACCGAGGGTGGAAATCTCGGGTTGAGTGTAAGAGCAAAAGCTTATCTGACTGTATTTCGAAAAGCAAGAAATGCAGGGGCGAAAGCCGGTTCTAGCGACCCTTCGAGAACTTTTAATAGGTTCCGAATGTGACAGAAAAGTTACCCCAAGGATAATTGGCTTGTCGCGCCCGATAGTCCGAATTGACGGCGCGGTTTGGTACGTCGCTGTCGGCTCTTCCTAACCTGGTAGTGCACAAGCTACCAAGGGTGTCGGAGTTCACGCATCAAAAGGGATCGTTAGCTGGGTTAAGAACGTCGTGAGACAGTTTGTATGATATCTACTAGGTATGTTGTTGTCTGAGCGGAACGAGCATTTAGTACGAGAGGAACGGTGCTTGGTTGCCTCTGGTGTACCAGTTCTTACGTGGAGGCTGGGCAGCTACGCAATGTGCGAATAAGTGCTGAAAGCATCTAAGCACGAAGTCGTCCGCAAAACGAGACAACTTAGGCCGTCATAGAAGATGACGTTGATAGAACTGTGGTGTACGCACGAAGCTTCGGCGACGTGTTCAGCCAGCAGTTACTAAAAGCCACACTTCACAAAACTAGATACCTCCTCGTATTTTCAATTTCTAATACAAATTTTTAAAAACTAAAATAATAAAAAACTACTATGTGCCATTAAATAAGTTACAACAGATTCAGCTCCCTGATTTGTATTAACATCTTCTCGTGTAATTGCATCATAAATTCCTCCTTCTTCTCCAATTAATCTCACTCTTTCAATATTCACTCCATTATACCAATCAAAAGTTTTCTCTGCAAAAGACTTATACTCTTCATTTCCAGTAGCCCTATAAGCAACATTAAAAGCTTCAACCATACATCCTGCTTCAACAGGTTGCTGGTCATAACGCGGCGGCTCTTCACCTTTAAAAAATTGCTCTCGGCTATACCACCCCTCCCCACCCTTATTCCCTTTATTTCCAATTGCATTAAATTTTCCTTTATCATCAAAACTAACTCCTGCCAAAAAATTCAAACTTTCCTCAGCAACTTCCAATCCATAAGGATAACCTCCAAGAGCACGAACACCCTCGAACATTGCCTGAGGCAGACGCGCATTACAATAAATTAATTTATGAGAAAACCAATCCCATCCATTTTGAGAATTCGCTTCATAATCTCTTTTCAAGTCTTTTGTTAAATCCAAAATATGTTTTCTAACCTTAAGATTTTCATCAACATCTAAATATTTTGAAAGCCCAATTAAAGTTAATGCTTTGGGATGAACAAAATCTGAACCAAGAATCCTTCCAATACCTTCTTCAATATATTCATCCAAATCATGTTTAACTTCTCTTTTTTCATAATCAGGAAAATCAGAATGTAAAAACTCTGCCAATCCCCAAACCACCCGCCCAAAACTATCATCAGACAGCTCAACTCCTTCAACTCTTTTTCCAGAAATATCCTGATAATTACAAAAACGTCCTTCTTCCATTTCTCCCCTTTTAATAAAATCTAATAAAACTTCATGTTTCCTGTCATCATCAAATCGCGAAGAATATCGCGACAAAACAATCAAAGCACGACTGGCATCATCAATACTATAAGGGTAAGGATTATCACCCTCCTCCTTACTAGGTACAGCTCCCTTTGAATGCTGAACAATCCCAACATCATCCATACTCTTCAATACTCTTTTCAATTGCGCTTCAGGAAATTCTCTAACCATAAATTTAAGCTATTAGTTACCTTTAAAAATATTTTCATCCTCCAACTAAAATGGTCTTGCTCTTTGATTATGTTAAAAAATACAAAAAACTCCTTATCACAGCATTAGTTCTCGCAACAATAAATCAAGTATTTTCATTATTAGACCCCCAAATTGTAAGACTTCTAATAGATAACTATGCAACAAAGTTCGACCAGTTAGAGCCAAATGTCTTTCTTAAAGGAGTCGGACTTCTTTTGATAGCCTTTGTTGGAGTTGCATTCATTTCAAGAGTTGCAAAAAACTTTCAGGATTATTATGTTAATGCAATAACTCAAAGAGTCGGAACAGATATGTATTCAGATAGTGTCCAGCACACTTTCTCTCTTCCTTTCAGTGTTTTCGAAGACCGCCGTTCAGGAGAAGTCCTCCAAAAAATGCAAAAAGCAAGACAAGATTCCCAAAAGCTAATCGAAAGCATGATAAATATAGTCTTCTTATCTTTAGTAGGATTCGTTTTTGTTTTAATCTATTCATTCTACGTCCATTGGGCAATTGGTTTAACTTTTAGTATTGCAATGCCCGGAATAGGTTTGTTCATATTTACAATAAGTAGAAAAATCAGAAAAGCACAAAAAGAAATAGTAAGAGAAGGCGCAGAACTCTCTGGCTCAACAACAGAAACACTAAGAAACGTCGAACTTGTAAAAAGTCTCGGACTTGAAACTCAGGAAATAAATAGGCTAAATAGCGTTAATGAAAAAATACTAGACTTAGAACTCAAAAAAATAAAATATATTAGATTACTAAGTTTCACACAAGGAACAATCGTAAACGGTGTAAGAGCAGGACTATTATTTTTAATGCTTTTCTTATTATACAAAACACAAATTTCCTTAGGAGAATTCCTAAGTCTTTTCTTTTACAGCTTTTTCCTTTTCGCGCCTTTAGGAGAATTAGGAAACGTAGTTTCAAGTTATCAGGAAGCAAAAGCAAGCAACGAACAATTAGAAGAAATACTAAACATAAAACCAGAACCAAAACCTAAAAACATAAAATCCCTCAAGTCAGTAGAAAAAATCAACTTCAAAAATGTTTCATTCAGCTATTCAAACGGAAAAGAATCTCTCAAAAATATAAATTTAGAAATAAACAAAGGAGATAAAATTGCATTTGCAGGCCCAAGCGGAAGCGGAAAAACAACAATGACAAAAATACTTTTAGGACTTTACAAACCAACAAAAGGAACACTCTCTTTCAATACCATCTCTCATAAAAACTTAGATTACAGCTCATTAAGAAAGAACATAGGGCTAGTGTCACAAGGAACACAATTATTCGCAGGAACAATAAGAGAAAATCTGACTTTTGTAAATCCAAAAGCAACAGACAAAGACTGCATAGAATCCTTAAAAATGGCATCGGCAATTCATTTAATAGAAAAATCAGAAAAAGGGTTAGATACAAAAATAGGAGAAGGTGGAATAAAATTATCAGGCGGAGAAAAACAAAGACTCGCAATTGCAAGAGCATTACTAAGAAAACCAGATATTCTAGTCTTCGATGAAGCAACAAGCGCCTTAGACTCTTTAACAGAAAAACAAATCACAGAAACAATAAAAAGAATTTCAAAACAAAAACCCGGATTAATAATTATAACTATCGCTCATAGATTATCAACAATTTCCCACGTAGATAAAATCTATGTTTTTGAAAAAGGAAGAATCGTAGAGCAGGGGAATCACAAAGCTCTCATAAAAAACAAGGCGCTTTACTACGCGCTATGGACAGAACAAAGAGCAGAAAACTAAACCTCTCTTTTCTCCAAAATCTTTTTCAGCTTCCCTCTTTTATCCTCTACAACAATATATCCTACACAATTTTCACTTCCACACTTACAAGGATGCTCTTCCCAGCTGTCTAAATCATAACAATAATCATAAGTTATCTCCTCTCCCTTTTTTATCTCTCTAACAGCAATAATCCAAATCCGCCCGTCCTGAATGTCAGTCTCGCAGTTAGGTTCGCACGAATGATTAATCAACCGCGCAGTATTCCATTCAACATTTCCATCAATATCATACCTCTTATTCAACTCAAACAAATAAACAGCCCCTTTGTCTGGATTTTCTTTATTCGCATCCAAATCCCTGTCAGCAATTTCATCAGATTCTTTTTTAGTCACCTTCCGCCCTACATACTCAATAACTTTAGTCCCTTTAGGAATATCTTTCGCAGCAAAAACTCCTTTATTATGAATTCCAGAATTCTTTACAACAATCCACTCACTTTTTGTAGACTCCATGAACTTAAAAAAATCAACTACACTTTAAAAACTTTCACTATCTTAATGTCGGCAATTATAATCTATAAATTCTCCTTCAGAATCTACTACACTTCCTTGTTCCTGAGAATCAGTAGGACAACCCCGATACCATCTGCTATCTGGCTCTACATCTAACACAATCCCCATAACAGTACAATATCCTTCTTCCATGTTTGATTCATCTTCTGTTGCTCTTCTTTCTCGATTTGGTTCCATAAATCTTCCATAACAAAATACTTTTTAAAATTATCCCTTCTCTTTTAAAACATACAATTTGTCCCCCTCCCTAACCCTTTCCCCAACAGGCATTGTAAAATTCTCACCCTTAACTGCTTTTGAAGAATCAGAATCATCAACAAAAATACTCTTAACTTTTCCCTTAACAACCCCTGTCTTGCTTCCAATAATTAAAAACTCCTCCCCAACTTTAATCTCCTCTTTTTGCAAAACAAACTCTCCGATACCAGCTTTAGGAAAATAATGCTTCACAATTCCAACAAAATGTTTTTCATGAATTGCCTGACTTCCATAACTCCCACTCCACTCCCCCAACTCCTCTCCCAAATAATAACCTCCATACCAAAAACCCCTATTAAAAACTTTTTTCAATTCCCTGATCCAATGAGCAATTTTATCTTCATTATAACTTCCATCAAAATAAGATTCAACAGCTTCTTTATAACATTTAACAACACTATAAACATAATCAGCACTCCTGCCTCGCCCCTCAATTTTCAAAACACTCGTCCCAGAATCAATAATCTTATCAATAAAATTTATAGTGCACAAATCTTTCGGCGACATCACATAATTATTTTCAATTTTTAATTCATCCCCTGTTTCTTCATCAGTAACAATATATTTACGACGACACGCCTGCAAACAATCCCCGCGATTAGCAGAATGATTATACTGCGCAAGACTCATATAACATTTTCCAGAAATTGCAACACACAAAGCACCATGAACAAAAATCTCAATTTTAACTAACTCTCCTTTAGGCCCACGAACATCTTGTTTCTCAATCTCATAAAAAATATTTTTTATTTGCTCAAGTTTCAGTTCACGAGCAAGAACAACAACATCTGCAAACTTTGAAAAAAATTTCACAGCCTCAATATTTGAAATATTTGTTTGCGTCGACATATGAACTTCCAGTCCAATAGAACGCGCGTATTCAATAGCCGCCATATCTGTCACAATAACTGCAGTAATCCCCATCTCTTTCGCCTTGTCACAAATACTTTTCATATAATCCAAATCATTATCATAAAGAACTGTGTTAACTGTAAGATAACTTTTAACATTATTCTCTTTACAAATTCCTACAACTTTTTCCAAATCATCAATTGTAAAATTCAATGCCGCCCGAGCCCGCATATTCAACTTCCCAACGCCAAAATAAACAGAGTCAGCCCCTGATTTAATCGCAGCAGCCAGACTTTCAAAATTACCCACGGGTGCCATAACTTCCACTTTACTCATACAAAATCTTCAACAATCCACTTTAAAAAACTATACTTAACAATTGACAAGTTTTATAAATAAAAACAAACATCTTCAAACATGCAAGACAAAATACAAATCCTGTTATTTTACAAATTTATAGAAATAAAAAAACCAGAAAAGTTCATAAAAGAACATTTAAAATTCTGCAAAGACTTAAATGTAAAAGGAAAAGTATTAGTTAGCACAGAAGGAATCAATGGAAGCATTTCAGGAACACAATCACAAATTGAAGAATACAAAAAACAACTAACTTCTTACAAAGAATTTTCAGACATAGTATTCAAACAGGAGTCAGGATTAGAACACCCTTTCAAAAAGATGAATGTTAGATTAAGAAAAGAAATAGTCGCATTCGGAAAAATAGTAAACACAAAACAAGGTGGCCAATACATAACTGCAGAACAATTAAAACAACTTTACGAAAATAAGGAAGAATTCCTAATACTTGACGCAAGAAACGACTACGAATACAAAGTCGGCAAATTCAAAGATGCAATACAACTAAACATAAAAACTTTCAAGCAGTTTCCAGAAGCACTTGCCAAAATTGAAAATTTCAAAGACAAAAAAATAATAACTTATTGTACAGGAGGGATAAGATGCGAAAAAGCATCTGCTTATATGAAACAAAAAGGTTTCAAAAATGTTTACCAGTTAAAAGACGGCATAATCACTTTCGGACAAAAATTCCCAGCAACATTTTGGCAAGGAAAATGTTTTGTATTCGACAAAAGACTTGTCAGTGACATTAACAACACAAACGAAACAATCAGCAACTGTCACACCTGCAACACCCCCTCAGATTTATACAGAAACTGCAGAAACACAGAATGCGACAAACTCTATATCCAATGCAAAGATTGTCAGGAAAATTTCAACGGCTGCTGCTCAAAACAATGTTTTGAGAAATTCAAAGAACAATGCATACAAAAATCATTCAGAAACCAACACAAATTAAAACCTAGTCCCGTCCAAACTTCTTAATTCTAACCTGTTCTTTTCAGCATATCTTTGCATATTTTCAAAAGCTTCATGAAGTTCACTAAATCGATACTTTCCATTTTCCCTTATTTCTCCATCAACTTCTTCATGAGAAGGAACAGGAATCCAAGGATTGTTTGAAGGATTTCCATCACTATCCCTACAGGATGTAGAAACCATATACCTTCCTTCTTCATCCTCTACTATACGGATATTTCCCAATATCCAAAGACTTTTTGAAGGACTATCAAGATACTTAGGAGAATCACAAAGCATACGAAAAATACTTCTCTCTTCACCTCTCTCAAACATAACTCAAAAAATCTCCCAACCTTTAAAAAACTTACTACACCCCATTTATACATTCATCACATAAAAATTTAAAAATACAGCCTAAAACCAAGAATCATGGCAAAAGACAAAAATTATGGCCTCCCTAATAATTGTGATACAAATAGCCAACCATTTGCAGTTTATCGGGTGGAAGGAAGGACCCATGATAAAGGCGGAGGAATTACAGTAAAAAAAGCAATGAAAGTCTTCTTTGAGAATCATCCTTATAAAGCAAGAATTGATGTACTCAGAGGGGGAGACAAAGAATTTAAGGCAACTGTAAGTTTTTTCTATGACGGAAATCCAGATATTAGCATAACTGCCCTCCAAAAGCACATTGAACAAAGTGGCAACATGACAGAAAGTAATCCTAAAAAACCCCAAATTAGGATAACTCCTATTCCATTTCAAGGAGATTTAGAAGGCAGAATTGAAGATGCACACCCGGATTATATAGCATGGCAAAAAACAGTACAAGGATTAAACCAGCAATTAAAAGAATATCAAGAACAGGTAACAGAAAGAGATGAAACAATTGAAGATCTAACAACAACATTAAACTCAAGACAAAAAGTTATTTCTGAAAAAGATAGAGAATTAAAAACATTAAGAGAATCTATAGCTCATCAATCACATAGAAGTCCTCTAAAAGCAATTTTAGAAAGTTATGGCAGACAATTTGAAGAACCCTTATTTGAAGTTTATTCAGATTTAGAAACATTAGCCTCTCAGGGAGATATTAATCTCTTTTCAAAAGCAAATGAAATTGAGGGATTGCCTGCATATATCAATGCCAAACTAGGTTTTAATTTTGAAAGTAATGAACAGGCAGAAGAAGCAATGTCTCAAGCTGTAAAATATGACAAATGGGAAGATACTCCTGAAGCCCAAAAACTAGGATTAGATTCTTTAGAAGAACAGAAAAAAGAGCTTGAAAAAGACAAACAATTCTTGGATAAATATCAAGGAGATGCAAGTAAAAACTTGATAGAAGTAGCAAATGCAGATATTGGCTCAAGACAAAAAGAAATAGACGAAACAGAAGCTCACATAAATCAAGAAAGAGATTCTTTTAATAAATTAAAACAAGCCGCTACCCAACTTTCAGGCACAGACCTAAATCAATCTTATGAAAACTTTGCAAATATCAAAAATAACTCAGAAGAAAGAAGAAGCTCAAATACTCAAATACCTATAATAATCTCTACGCAAAGAGGAGAAAAACCTTCTTTTGAAATATTTGTACCTTCAGTTATAGACTCAAAAAATCCTTTTGAAAACCATATTGAAAATGTTCTAAATTCTTTTTTATCAGACGATGGAGGGTATCATCTAGGACCAAAAGTCCATGATACTGAAGGTTTTGTTAGATATGTGGTAAAAGAAGGAGATAGACCAAGAATGAGTGATAAAGGAGTAAATACCCTAACAAACTTATTCGGAAAAACAAATATTCAAGACCAAACAATAAGTACCTTAGGATTAAATTTAAAGTCAATAGTTCTAACAGAAGTTTCAGATAAAAAATAATTAAATTCGAATCTCTAGCTCTTTCCGATAATCTATATACAACTTATCAAGCCTACGCGTCCTATTCTTAATAATTTCCGTCGGTATTTTCTTTAATTTTGAAGCCGCAGTTCCAGGACGCGAAGAAAAACTTGCCTTATTTATGACTTCAGGTTTAATCTCAGAAACCAAATCCAAAGTCATCTGAAAATCTTCTTCACTTTCAGTCGGATAACCTACAATAACATCAGTCGCAATTGTAACCTCAGAAAAATTCGCGCGAAAAACCTTTACAACTTCTTTAAACTCTTCAACAGTATGAATTCTTTTCATATCTTTCAAAACTTTCTCACTCCCGCTTTGAACAGGAATATGAATAAATTTCATAATCTTATTATTCCTAAAACTCTTAATAAGCAAAGACAAAATTTTTCTCAAATGCCAAGGATTCATCATTCCAACTCTTATTTTATAATCTCCTTTAACTTGAACAACTTCATTTAACAATTCAGGAAGATTCGTCCCAATATCTTTTCCATAACACCCATTATCTTGCGAAGTCAGGTAAATTTTTTCACAACCTTCATTAACAGCTTTTTCAACAGCTCTTTTAATATCTCCAATTCGATAAGACTTCAAATTCCCTCTAGACAATTTCGTCGCGCAAAATGTACAATTATTCAAACAACCCTCTCCTATAGGGACAATTCCAATCTTTTTATCTTTACGAATAATCGGACTCAAAACACGATTCTCCTTTTTATCAGAAAAATATCTCCCACCTTCAACCAAAACCTCTTCAACATCCATAATAGAATTTGTATCAAAAACTCCTCTAACCAAAGGAACATGCTCATCAACTTTCAAAGTCTTTGTCAGACAACCGCCAACATAAACCTCTTTATCAGCAACCTGCTCCCGAATATAATGCAAAATCTTAGACTGTGTTTTATTCTTCACAGAACACGAATTAACAATTATCTTATCCGCCTCGTTCTCGCTCCCAACAATTTCATGCCCACGAGATTCCAAAATCCCTGCCATCCTCTCTGAATCAGCAATGTTCGCCTGACACCCATAAGTTTTAATAAAAATTTTCATAATGAATCAGGATAAAAAGAATTTATAAAATTATCCAAGATAAAAAATTTACTATGAACATTCAGGATATGTAACTCCTGAGATAGTAAGTTGCCAAATATTGTCTTCTCTTTCTATTAAACATGCTTCATCATTAATTTCCCATTCCCCATTTTCACAGCTTTTAATACCACATGCCACTCCTGGCGCCGGATCACAATAAGGTTTACTAGAACATGTTTGAGGATCGACACAACTATAATATTTTGGATACTCTTTACCATCGTCCCCAATACAAGGGGTTGTATTCTCTACAATTGAAAAATAATCCTCAGAAACTCCTTCAATAAAACCAGATTCCTCATCACCACTATAACGAATGTGTATAAGGAACTTATCTGTTTCGCGACCAATATATGCATGACTAGGAATTGTCCATTCGTAAGATCCAGATTTGATATCTTCAATATCTAAAATAGCTATTTCCCCCATATCATTACTATAGATATCTCCAGTATGTCTCCACGTATAAAGAATAGACACTGTTCCCTCCTTAGCTTCTTTAGAAGTAGCTCCACTCCATTTAATTGTGTAAGTATTCCCAGCAACAAAAACTTCTCCCCCTTTGGGCGAGATGACTTCAATTTCAGATACCGTGGATGGTTGATTGTTTAAAGGAATAAATCTAATTAAAACATAACCTGCCAAAACAAGTAATAAGATTAACAAGAATAGACTCCCAATCAAGATTACTTTTTTCATACATAATTAAAGAAAATACGTTTTAAAAATACTCCTTTTTTTCTGCTATGAAATAATTAATGATTCACCAAAGATATCACAGAAAAACTAAAACCCTCAAGAGAATTTATAAAACTATGGAAAATTTAAATATCTCTAATGCAAGGTTACCCTATGAAAGATTTTAATTATCTAAAAAAAGCTATAGACTTATCAAAATTAGCTCCTGGCGGAAAAAACTTTCGTGTAGGTGCAATGATTGTAAAAAATAATAAAATAATTTCTCAAGGACATAGTTGGGAATTCGGAAAGGGAACTCACGCAGAGGAAAATGCTTTTTCAAAAATTAATAAAGGAGGATCAAAAGGCGCAACCTTATATTGTTCCATGGCTCCTTGCACAAATCGTTCATCAGGAAAAGAATCTTGTCTAGAAAGAGCACACAAACAAGGAATTAAAAGAATTGTCTATGCTTGTATCGCTCCCGATGAAAATCCTAAAAATTTATTAAATTCCCCTATAGAATTAATTCATATTAAAGATTTAGAAAAAACAGCTCAAGAAGTAAATACTCACTTAAATAGGGAATAAAATTGTCCAATAACAAAAAAATAATAAAAATAATAAAAATAAAAACGATTAAACTTCTAATTCATAACCTTGCTGGCCATTCTTGCCTCTTATTCTTCTCCACAAGGCATTTGGGTATTTTTGCACTAAGTCCTTAATCAACCCAAAATGTTGTTCAAGTAATGTCGTCGAGCCTTTCTTGTTATCAAAAAGCACTCTTATTTTCATTTTATCACCTCACTTAAAGTAACTAAATTTCTTTTAAATATAAACCTTTCCTTTAATATATCTTTTGTCAAATAATCATCTTTATATATTGTTTCATTAATTCAGAGTAGCAAGTAATTTCAATGTAGTAAAAGTTTATTCTCAGCCCACCACTTCATAAAAACATAAAACAATTAACCTATAAAAAACTTTCAACAAAACACTTTTAAACTAACTAATTCTTCCATTTTCAGCGAGTTGGATAGCTAACTCCGGCAAATGTTATTAAATTAACAAATTTCGTCATGGAAACTTTTGCTGAGGAAGGTCCGCACACCATTAATGCCATCTGCGAAAGCAGACAGCCGTGAGGTTGAGCTCTGGTATAGAAACGAGACACTCTGTGCAAGGAGAAACAGCTGGAACGAGCATCTTGGCTGGTGCAAGGCTTCAAGCCGCTTAGTCAAATGTTAGCATGTTCACACGAACGACAGAATGTGGCCTATTTCCAACTCGCTTTTTCTAATAAAAGATTTTAAAAACTTACAATTCACTCTAATTATACGGGGCTCTAGCTCATTGGGAGAGCACTTGACTGAAGATCAAGGTGTACCGTGTTCGATTCACGGGAGCCCCATTCACAATTTTTTTAATTCTCTAAGATTAATCATCTCTTGATATTTCAAAATATTCCTTTTTTTATTTGACCCAATTTTATCAAACCAAGAAATTATATTTTTATATCCATTAATCTGTATTTGATATCCTTTAAATTTAGTTTTGTATCTTTCATTATCATAATTTATTGTTGCAAAATATGAACTAATCTCCTGCTCAATTAAAAATTCTTTTATCTTTAATAATAAAATATCACTTTTAGAACCAATGTTCATTGTAGGATATAATTTCCCTTCTTTTTTCTTTAAACAAATACATCCATCTGTATCAAATAACCCTTTTACAAAATAAATTAAAAATAATTTGTTATCCTTTATCCACAAAGGAATAATAGCCTTCTTTTTCAACCCTTTTTCAAACCCTTTATTTTCAATAAATTCCAATATTGCTTTAGAATGAACTCTCAAATACATAGTGCTTTGATCTTTCCTGTAGTATAATTTGGGTTTTATTCTGAACAAAGCAAAAAATAAATTATAAACATAATTTTCCAGATATTCTTTATCTTTAATTTTATTTCCTGCAACTTCTATAACATAATTATTTTTACACCTGCCAACATATCCATCTCCTGTCAATATTCCAAAAAATTCCGATAGTTCTTTTGTTTCTTCATTAGGAATTTTTACTCCCCTTTTAATATCTGAATAATTCATCACCATGTATATTA
This sequence comes from Candidatus Woesearchaeota archaeon, assembly GCA_964534185.1. Classification (GTDB taxonomy): domain Archaea; phylum Nanobdellota; class Nanobdellia; order Pacearchaeales; family GW2011-AR1; genus JACPLR01. The sequence goes on from CAZHOH010000005.1 coordinate 40,721, forward strand.
TAGTTCGATTAGGTATAAAAATTTTCTCCTTACAAAAATTAAATAAAACACCTTAAATTAATCTTAATATGGAAAAAATCTTATGCAAAATAGGCATACACAAATTCACGTCCTGGAGAAAAATAAATTATTTCAGTTCCAACGTCGTTGACATAGAACGAAGATGCAAACGCTGCGAAAAATTCCAAAGAAAAACAGTCCCAAAATAAAAACTTTTATAAACAACAACTTCCAACTATAATCATAAAAGAGGCGATATGGTAAGAAAAAAATCTAAAAAGACATCTAAGAAATCTTCTAGAAAATCAAATACAAAAAAATCACAGACAAAAAGAGCAACTGCAAAAACAAAAGTTAGAAAATTCACATCACTTCAATTAATTATTTATGCGGTATTTACTGCAGTATTCATATACGGAGGATACTTAATCTGGACAGAAGATTATATCCAAGGATTAGCTCTAATAGCCCTACTTCTTTTTGTAACATTCTTAATAAAATTCTTTCTTAAAATGGAAAAACTAAAAAAATGAAAAACAAAAAAGGAGCAATGGAGTTAAGTATGACTACAATTGTCATCGTCGTTTTATCTTTAACACTATTAATAATGGGCTTTGTTCTTATAAGAAACATCATGTGCGGAGCAGTAAATATTACTTCAGATATTAATGATCAAGTAAGAAAAGAAGTAAATAATTTATTCGCAACATCTGGAGGAGAAGTTCAATGCATAGGAAGTGGAGACCCTGTAACAATGGTAGCTGACAGAACAAATTATATTTATTGTAGTGTTCAGGCCCCAGAAGAAGCCAGATACAATTTTAACTTAAAAATTAATGAAGGATTTTCAGATGTTCCAAAAGAACAACTAAGGCAATGGTTTACAAGCGGCGAACAGGAATTAAGAATCGGTCCAGGAGACAGAGAACCTAAAAAAGTCGGAAGAGTTAAGTTGCCTTCAAACGCACCTGAAAAAGAAATTTCCTTTGACTTAGAGGTAACAAAAGACTCAGACACCTCCCCAATTTACTCTCAATCTTTAAGTTATAGAATAACTCAGCAAGGAATAATCGGAAGAACTCTTTGTTAATATTTCTTTATTCTGTATAAAATAACTTCTTGGTTGTCAATACAATAACAAACTTCAACTCACCCCTCTCACCAATTCAATACACTCTTTACACAATTTATGAATCAAAAATACAAAAAGAAAACATCACCTTTACCAATCTCTTCTCTTTTATTTCTGTTTGTCCCCTTCCTTAAGATATATTATCTGCGTTGGAAAAGCAAACGAAATATTCTCCTTTTCAAATGCATCTGCTAACTTAAAATTAATCTCCTGCTGAACATTCATGTAAATATTATAATCAGGACTTTCAACATAATAAACAATTTCATAATTCAAACTAAAATCTCCAAATTCTTTAAAATGAGTCCTGTCAAGTCTTGCATGTTTTGTTGAACCCACCACCTTCTCAACAATTTTATTTATTTTTTTCAATTTCGCCAAAGGTGTCCCATACTCTACACCAACATTAAAAGCAATACGACGCTCTTGCATTTGTTTATAATTATTAATCCTTATGCTCGTTAATTCAGAATTTGAAACAACAAGCTCTTGTCCTTGCAATGATTCAATCCGCGTAGATTTTATTCCAATATGTTTAATAGTTCCCATGTCATCACCAATAATAATAAAATCACCTTCCTTGAAAGGCTTATCAAAATAAATTGTAAAAGCAGCAAACAAATCTCCTAAAACAGATTGCAATGCAATCGCAATCGCAACACCTCCGATACCAAGACTCGCAATTAATGGCGTTATTTCAATCCCAAGATTAGAAAGAATCATTAAAACAGCAACACTATAAATAATTCCCTTAAACATAAAACCAAAAGTCTTAATCATCGAATTATTCCCATTATCTCCTTCCTCTCTTCTTTTTGCCAACTGCTCTTCTGTAAAGTGGTCAACAATCCTTGAAAGTCCTTGAGCAACATAAAAAGCAACAAATATCAAAAACAAAACATCCATAACCCTATTCACTATGTCTGACAATTCCAAAAACAACAAAGAAACATACAAAGAAACAAAGGCATAAAACTGCCAATGTATTGCGCTTATAAAATCAAGAATAACATCATCCCATCGCGTTTTTGTTTTCTTTGCCTTACTTTTAATAAAAACAACTACATACCTGTCAATAATTTTAAAAACTACAAAAAAAACAATAAAAATCCCAAGAGCAATCGCATAGTCCTGCCCAGTATTATTAAGAAATTCGTTCTGCAATAAAGCATTAAAAGATACCATCAATAATAAACTAACCTTTAAATTTTTTAAACATTTCGATTGATTATCCCAAATAACCTTGCCCACTAGGACTAATAGCTGCTTTAGCAGACCTCAAATAATTCTCTTCAATTTTCTTATAAGTCTCCAAGTCCTTTTTTGTCACACTCGGACGAACCTTTTTCATTGCCTCTTCAAAATATTTCTTCGCCACACTCTTAACTTCAATATTCTGCCTTAAAGCAATCATCGCAGCCTCTCTCACAAGGTTTTCCAAATCAGCCCCAACATACCCTTCTGTTTTCTCAGCAAATTCTTTCAATTTAACATCTTTTCCCAAAGGCATATTTTTTGTATGTATGTTCAAAATTCCGAGTCTTCCTTCTTTATCAGGTCCTGGAACCATCAGCACTCTATCAAATCTACCAGGCCTTAACAAGGCACTATCAAGCATATCTGGCCGATTAGTAGCAGCAATAACTGTAATGTCATGCAATTCCTCTAAACCATCCATTTCAGCAAGCATCTGATTCAAAACTCTTTCAGTAACCTTTGTTCCAGAGTCCATCCCCCTCTTAGATGCCAGAGCATCAATCTCATCAAAGAATATCACACAAGGTGCAACCTGCCGCGCTCTTTCAAATATTTTTCTCACACCTTCCTCACTCTTTCCAACCCACATACTCAAAAGTGAAGGGCCCTTAACTTGAATAAAATTAGCTTCACTTTCTTTCGCAACAGCCTTAGCAAGCAAAGTCTTCCCAGTCCCAGGAGGCCCATACAATAAAATTCCTCGAGGTGGACGAACACCCAGTCTCTTAAAACTATCTGGATACTGCATCGGCCATTCAACAGCTTCAATCAATTCTTGCTTAACATTATTAAGTCCTCCAACATCTTCCCAAGAAACATTCGGAGTCTCAACAAGAACTTCTCTCATTGCAGAAGGTCTTACAACTTTCAAAGCCTCTTCAAAATCAGAATTCTTAATAACAAGTCTCTCTAAAACTTCCCGAGGAACTTCCTCTTCTTCCTTAAACTCAAAATTCGGCAATTCACGACGTAAAACACTCATCGCAGCTTCTTTTGCAAGAGCAGACAAATCAGCCCCAACAAAACCATGGGTAATGCTTGCCAGTTTGTTAAGATCAACATCTTTTGCCAAAGGCATATTCCTCGTGTGTATCTTCAAAATTCCAAGTCTTCCTTCTTTATCAGGAACATTAATTTCTACCTCTCTATCAAATCTCCCAGGCCTTCTCAAAGCAGGGTCAATCGAATTCGGACGATTAGTAGCACCAATAACAACAACCTTTCCACGAGTCTTCAAACCATCCATCATTGTCAGCAACTGACTAACAACTCTCCTCTCAACCTCTCCCTGAGCATCTTCTCTTTTAGGTGCAATAGCATCAATCTCATCAATAAAAACAATCGCAGGTGCAGACTTTTCAGCTTCAGAAAAGATATCTCTTATCTTTTTCTCGCTCTCTCCATAAAACTTAGACATAATTTCAGGCCCGTTCAATAAAATAAAATTAGCATCACTCTCATTAGCAACAGCCTTAGCAAGCAAAGTCTTCCCAGTCCCAGGAGGCCCATGCAACAAAACACCTTTAGGCGGTTCAACTCCTAGCTTCTCAAAAATCTCAGGATGCTTCAATGGAAGTTCAATCATCTCCCTAACTTTTTTAATCTCTCCCCTCAAACCACCAATATCTTCATATGTCACACCAATAACACTACTCTCTTCAATATTTTCAACAGCCTTTGAACTAACAGAAACCTCGGTATTTTCAGTTACAACAACTGGAATATTAGGGTTTGTATTGACAATAGCAAATCTTATTTGTTGCATTCCACCAAGTCCAAAACCTCCCATCCCTCCAAGAATATCTCCAAAAATATCTCCAAAGTCCCCCATTTCATCAGACATAATATCTCTTCTTCTTTGCACACCTCCAAGCACAACCAAATCTCCTTTAACAAGCGCTCTTCCAAGTAAACCTCTCCTAAAAACCTCCGAGTCTCCTTGCACAACCACATTTTTCTGAGCAGGAGCAATTGTAATTTTCTTTGCCTCTTTAATGTCTGCCTTTTTCAATTCAACCAGTTCGCCAACACCAGTCTTAGCATTTTTCCTAATAATACCATCAATTCTTATAATTCCTTCACCAACATCAGCAGGATAAGCCCTATCAACTATTGCAACACTTTCCTTACCTCCTTTAATAGATATAACATCTCCCCTTCGAAGATTAAGCTCTTTCATAGTATCATAATCAATCCTTGCAATGCCTTTATATGCATCATCCTGTGATGCCTCTGCAACCCTTAACTTTATCTTACCCATATTTTTTTCTCCTTTGATTTAACTTTTCATTTAAATCACCAAAAACAAGAGATAATTTTCCCATGTTTTCAAAGTTCAACCTTACAATATCATCTATCATCTTGTTTTGCTCATTTATAAAATTGACGATTTCTTTTGGAATAGACACAGTATAACTATTACCTACCATTCTTAGTTTAACACTAAAACTTTTTTTCCTTAAATTTAAATAATTCTTATATTCCATTTCATCTTCAGGATGCAGGATTCTCTCGCCACACTTTATACATCGAAGAGCACGAAATAAAAATCCATTCTTAAGGATTTTTACCTTTTGCATTTCTTTATCGCAATTTTTGCAAATTACTTTATTATCAAACATATCTGTCATTTTTAACATAAAAGCTGTGTTCTTGCGAACACAGCCAGAGGGGTTGAAATAATTGCATGGTATATACAATTAATATATACATAAAGGTATATTATTTAAATCTTTTGGTAATAAATTATCTCTAAAAATAAATGAATCTAAAAAAATTTATAAAATTTGCCATACTATTAATGTAATAAAAAGAGATTAAATGACATCAAAAAAACAAAAAAGCGTAGCCAGGAAGAACATAAAAAAAGCACAAAAAGCCCGTCAGAAATAATGGTTCTTCAATACAAACCGACATCTTACATAAAAGCCATGAAAAGATTCAGGCAAATAGAATTCTTTAAACATCACTAATTTTAAATACCTTTCAATCAATATTCATTAATGAAAGAAAATTCTTTTTCAAAAAATCTAAAAAAAACTTGGAACTTTCTCTGGCATGATGACAGCATTTTGAGCTGGATAACTTTCATAGTAGTTGTATTCATTATCATAAAATTCATTTTCTTTCCAACACTTTCATTCATAACAGGGACATCACTACCAATTGTAATAGTAGAATCATGTAGCATGTATCACAGCTCATCCTTTAACACTTGGTGGGAAAATAATTCAGACTGGTATGAAGAAAATGGAATAAACAAATCAACCTTCAACCAATTTTCACTTAAAAATGGATTTAATAAAGGAGATATCTTTTTTGTTTTAGGAGCAGAAGAAGAAAAAATCGAACAAGGAGATACAATCATCTTTGTAAGTGGCCAATCTCAACGCCCTATAATCCACAGAGTAATAGGCACAGCCCCCATACAAACAAAAGGTGACAACAATAAAGAACAGTTCAGCAGATACAACAATCCTTTTGAAATAGATGAAACAAACATAAAACAAGAGCAAATTATAGGGAAAGCAGTTCCTTTGAAAATACCTTTTATCGGCTGGGCAAAATTAATCTTTTACGAGCCATTAAGGCCAGAAAGCGAGAGAGGCTTTTGCCAATAGAAACCCTTAAAAACTTCAATTTATTACTCAAAAAGTTAGCTACTAAATGCTATTTACTATTGTGTTAAAATGGAATTTGATAAAGATGGCAGAATAATTTTGCCAGGAAAAAATAAGTCAAAGAAAAAGTCTTCTAAGACAGTTTATAGTGAAAAAATTCCCGAAGCTTCGGAAGTTGGAGTCGTAAAAGAAAAAGACACAGACGTTTTCCCGGTAGTTCTGGCAAACTGTCCTCAATGCGAACACAAAGAAGCATATTTCTGGACATCCCAAACTCGTTCAGGCGACGAAGCAGAAACTCGTTTTTTCCGTTGTACCAAATGCAAGCACACTTGGAGAGAATACAAATAATTTATAATCTCTAAATTCTAAGAATATTTATGGTTTACAAAAACACCAAAACTTACAAAAGTGGTTTTTTAGATGTCGGACAAAACCATAAAATATACTACGAACTAAGTGGCAATCCAAAAGGAAAACCTGTTTTATTCATTCATGGAGGTCCAGGCGCAGGCTTCACGCAAAAAGATAAAAAATTCTTTAATCCAAAAAAATTCAACATAATCCATTTCGCTCAAAGAGGCGCAGGCAAAAGTACGCCTTTCGCATCTATAAAAAATAATACAACAAAACATCTAGTAGAGGACATAAACAAGCTCCTTGATTTCTTGCAAATAGAAAAAACAATGCTCTTCGGCGGAAGCTGGGGCTCAACACTTGCATTAGTCTATGCAATAAACAATCCAAAAAGAGTAAAAGCAATGGTTCTTAGAGGAATCTTCCTTGGCTCAAAACAGGAAAACGAATATTTCACATACGAATCAAAAAACACTCATCCAGAATCCTGGACAAAAGTCGCAAAAATGGTCCCTAAAAAATACATAAGAAAAAAACAAATAGAAAAATACTTTTACAAAATGATTAACTCAAAAAACAAAGCAAAATCCCAAAAATACGCAGATGCTTGGGCAGAATTTGAATTTTCATTATCAAGATTACAGCCAGACAAGAAAAAAATACTCAAGGCAATGAAAGAAGCAAAGCCTGCTGCATTCTCAAGAATCGAGCTCCACTATTTAACGCACAAATGTTTCCTTTCAGAAAATTACATTTTAAAAAATACACATAAAATTTCACACCTTCCCACAGCAATAGTTCATGGAAGGTATGACTGCGTTTGCCGCCCTCTAGCTGCCTACCGACTCCACAAAGCTCTAAAAAAATCAAAAATCTATTTTACTTTCGCAGGACACAGCGCTTATGAAAAAGACACAGAAACACAATTAATCAAAGAAATGGATAAATTCTCAAAATAAATGGACCTAGAGGGATTTGATCCCCACGACGACCACGCTTGGGCGGAGTCATTCGACGACCACGCTTGGGCGGAGTCATTCGACGACCACGCTTGGGCGGAGTCATTTTCATTCAGAAAATTGGGGCGAAAATAAGAAGGGATGGACCTGGAGGGATTTGAACCCCCGACACCTAGATATCTCTAATTCTTACCTTTCATGACTTGCGTCAGCAAACACCTTTAGGAAGGTGTGTGAGAGGAAACCTTAGGTTTCGTTCGACCACGCTTGGGCGGCGGACGAATGAAAACATTCGTTTGATTTCCTTCAAACTTAAGAGTCTAGTGCTCTAACCAGGCTGAGCTACAGATCCTTAAGGCTGTAGCGAAACTTTACGGCTGAATAAATTCAGCACATGTAGTTTCTTTGATTTCCAGGGAAACTTTCTTTTCTAAAGAAAGTAAACCTTCAGCTACAAATCCTCAAATGTTATTAGAAACATTCCCTTATAAATTTAATTAACATTCTTGAATATAATAAAACTTATAAGCAAAAAAAGTTGTTAAGAACAATGGATAAATTAGAAGAAACCTTAGCAAGATCAAAAATAGAATTTCCCAGAACTCTAACTGGAGAAGAATTCAAACAGATGTTAAAATTTATTGCTTATAAATATGGATACAGAATTCAGGGAGGAACTGAATATAATTTGGTCTTTGACTACACAAATCCTTCGAGAGAAGAAACAAGAGAAGAAGAACATATTTCTAGAATCGAAGGATTAATCTCCAAATCTCCATTTGGAGGTAGTATGACTAGTTTTACAGGAAATAGGGACATTGGAAAAGCAGGTTATGATAAATTTAGCAGTCTTTTATTTTTTCTAACTCCGGGATATACAATAGATGAAATTTCAAAAGGTGAACTTAGTCTAATGGATGAAATAAGACAAGGAGTTGAAAAATATTTTATTCAAAATCCTGAAGAATAATCAAGGACGTTTCATCACAGGACTTTTTCTATTCCCTGTAGAATCCTCTTGATTACACCTAACTTCTAAGCCAGAATAAACCTTATACAAATCTGGAGAAGTATCTTCCTTATCCACATAAGCTCTATACTTTAAAGAAATTCTTTCATCACTTTCTAATATAAATCTCTCATGCCCAAGAACATCTTTTATTCTACCATAAAGCATATTAGTAACAGTTGCCCGCAAATCAATTACATTATCTCCAAAATAAACTATGTATCCCATCACCCTATCATCTGTTTTATATCAGAGATATTATCAGCAACAGAAATTCCTTTCTTAGTCAACTTAATTAATTTTATCCTACCCTTTTTTTCAAAAGTCACCAATCCTAAATCCTCAAGCATCTGAAGAATTTTTACAGCATGACTATAAGTACAGTCAACCTCTTTTGCAAGAATACTCCCATATCGAACTCTTGACAGCTTTCTCAAAGCAATCATCATGAGTGCCGGTTTCCTTCTGAAGAATATATCAAAATTATCTTTCATTTTGTTGGAGATATATAATCAAACCTATATATCTGATTATAATATGCTCCAGCAGAGCTTTTTAAATTTTTCGTGGTTTAAAAAGCCCAAAATTCCCCAAGTTTTACTACTTTGGACAAGTTAATTTTCAGAATTTAAGTTAATTATTCTTATTGGGATTTAATTTTCTCAAATCCCGTAGAATCAAATTCTTGTCTAAATGCTTTTGTCCCTGCAATTAACCTATAAATTTTTGGTTGTTTTTTATTCAAATAGACTTCAATACCAACAGAACTTCGATGGCTCAATTTATTTAACTCTTGTAAAAGACAAACTGCAAAGGCAGTATCAAAAGAATTTCTTTCTCCTCCATTATTGTTTTTGCTAAAATCGACAATCATCCCATCATATTCTCTCGAAACACAAACTTCATACTCTTCTTCAACAATGTTACTTAACTCATGAGCATCAAATAAATTAAAACCCCCATCAATTACCACGTGGTGATATCTTCCTTGTACTTTAATCATCCAATCTATTGTCCAATAACCTTTAAAAACATTCTTACAAAAACATATATATTCAGGTTTCACTTTAAAAAAACATGGCAAAAGACCTAATAAAAATATACAATGAAAGACAGGTAAAAGAAAACTTTGTTCCAATCGACGAAGAAGATATAGCTCACGCAGTAGACATACCTGTTAAAGAAATAAAACTCGAGTTTATAGAAAAGTCCTCTCAAAAAAAACCAAAAAAACAAGCAAAAAGAAAATCAACATCCAAAAAGAATTGGATAGAAAAATTTAAAATCCCCGGCCCAGAAAAACTTCCCCCAAAAGGATATATTTTAATTATCACAGAAAAACCTCAAGCCTCAATAAAAATAGCCAACGCTTTAACAGATTCTGCCGTCGTCAAAAAAGGAGCTTCAGGAGTTTACTATTATGAAATTGAAAAAGACAATAAAAAAATAATAGTTGCATGTGCAGTAGGACACTTATTTACCTTAGCAGAAGTATCAAAAACTTACAACGCCCCATCTTTCAATATAAAATGGGCCCCAAACTTTTTAATAAGAAAAGGAGATTTTACAAAAAAATACTACGACACTCTAGCAAAGCTTTGCAAAAAAGCATCTGAAATAATTGTAGCAACAGACTATGATATAGAAGGAGAAGTAATAGGCATGAACATTGTAAAATACATCTGCAACCAAAAAGACGCCCAAAGAATGAAATTCTCAACCCTAACACAAAACGAATTAAAACAATCCTACACAAACCGCTCAAACACTTTAAATTGGCACCAAGGAATTGCAGGAGAAACCCGCCACTACATTGATTGGATCTACGGAATAAACATCTCAAGAGCACTCATGGATGCAGTAAAATCTGCAGGAAGATTCAGATTAATCTCAATAGGGAGAGTCCAAGGTCCCACATTAAATCTGCTAGTAAAAAAAGAACTTGAAATCAAAGCCTTCAACCCCGAAAAATACTGGCAGGTATTTTTAGAAATCACCGACGGCAAAAATACACTAGAAGTCAAGCATATTAAAGATTTGAAAAAACAAAAAGATTTAGAAAAATTCAAAGAACTAAAAGGAAAAAAAGGAAAGGCAAAAACAGAAAAGTCGCAACACAAAGTAATCCCTCCAGCCCCCTTTGATTTAACCTCCTTACAAACAGAAGCTTATCGCCACCACAGAATAACCCCTTCAAACACTCTAAGAGCTGCACAAAACCTTTATCTTGCAGGATTAATCTCCTATCCAAGAACAAGTTCACAAAAACTTCCGCCAGAAATTGGCTACAATAAAATAATCAAAAAAATAGCAAAAATCTTTAACTTAGAATCCTCAGTAACACGAAAAAAGCCCATCGAAGGAAAAAAGTCAGACCCAGCACACCCCTCTATTTACCCTACAGGAGAATTTCAAAAACTCTCAGGAGACGACGAAAAAATTTTCAATTTAATCGCAAAAAGATTCATAAGCTGTTTTACCGACGACGCAGTCTTAGATGATAAAAAAATAACAGCAGAAATAGAAACTTTAAAATTCGCAGCAAAGGGAGTTACAATTACCAAAAAAGGTTGGATGGCAGTTTATCCTTCAAATCTTAAAGAATCAGAATTAGGAGATATTGAAGAAAACATAGAAGTAAAAAACGTAAAAATAGAAGAAAAACTAACCCAACCCCCAAAACGTTACACTCCTGCATCAATTGTCTCAGAACTAGAAAAAAAGAACCTAGGAACAAAAGCAACACGTTCATCAATTATAGAAACACTCTACGACAGAGGATACATAAAAGAAAGAAGCATAGAAGCGACAACATTAGGAATATCAATGATTTCAACACTTGAAAAAAACTGCCCGACAATCATAGAAGAACAATTAACAAGAGATATAGAAAAAAGACTAGAAAACATAAGAAGCTCAAAGTCCCCTCTTGAAAAAGAAAAGGAAATTCTAAAAGATACAGAAAAGGTAATGTCCACTATCTGGGAACAATTTCAAAAAAATAAATTAAACATCGGCAAGGATCTAATAAAAGCAACAGAAAAACTATGGGAAGAGCAAAAAAAGGACAACCAGCTAATGCAATGCCCTGTCTGCAAAAGAGGCAGTTTAACAATTAAATACACAAAAAAATATAATCGCTTTTTCGTAGCATGCGATAACTATCCTGAATGCAAAACAACATACACTTTACCTCCAAATTCTTTAATTAAAAGAACAGATAAACAATGTGAATTCTGCAAGTTTTCAATACTGATGTCAATAAGAAAAGGAAAACGTCCCTGGTTTTTCTGCTTTAATCCAGATTGCCCCTCAAAAAAATAATCACTCTACTTCTATGGGTCGTTTGTCAGGATTATTTTCTTCTTCATTATGTCTCTTTACAACAACAAAGATAATAATTCCAAGTAGAATAACAACAATAGAGATGACAAGTATAAGCCCGTCAATAATACTGCCTTCTCCGCCTTCAGAACCATCACCAGGACTCAAAAAAACCCCTTTATCAATCAAATATAAAGAAACACCCAAAACAATAAGACAAAAAATAGTTAAACTCAAAACCCAAATAATTCTTTTATCCTTACTGCCCAATTTCTTTTTCATTTGAAAGAATGCTATCTAAAACTAGGAAGATTATTATTTCCAGAAGGTCTTTTTTGTGTTGAACTTGAAGAACTTATATTTTCTTCTTCATTTTTCCTTTTGATAACAACAAAGATAATTATTGCAACAACAATTATAATTAAAACAACAATAATTATTATCACATAAATCCAAGCATTATCTAGTGTACTATCATCACTAGTTCCATCAGTATCACTGCCCCCGGTATCATCAACCTGATAATTACACTCTCCTGGAACAAGTCCTACATTACTCCATTGTCCATTTACACATCTCTGAAGGTATCTTCCATTACAATCCTCTTCACCAGCTTCACAAACAGGGTCTCTTACACAATCTCCGTCACTATCGCAACTATATCCTAAAGGACAATCAGCATTCACACTACATTCTTCACCACCATCATCTTCAACAACACAAGCTGCATCTGAACACTCGTTTTCACAAACATGCGCTTCTTTAAACATTGTTTCATTTGTAGCATCAAAGTTTGAAGGACATATTGCTTCAATTAAAGTTTTGTTAAAGTCAGTATTATTCATACTTGCCTCACTTGAATTAAGGATATTCATATCAACAAGTTCATCAATCTCAGTCGAATTTAAGTCTCTCAAACATACATCTGCAACATTTAACTGTTGGATTCCATTGTCAGTCACATTAATATTTCCAGACTCTGTAAATATGTTTCCATCATCAGAATCACTGCAAATCGGTCCTGTTTCATCCCCACTAGCTTCAATCAGTAAATCAAATGTTTGGTCATTAGGTCCAGTCAATCCATATCCATTTCCTAGATTGTCCCATAACATTATCCTGCCATTATTAGGAGCAATTCCAAACGGATGATAATATCCTGCAACAGGCTTGAAATTCGGAGGAAGTCCCCATGCCTGTTTATCTTGTTCAGTGAATTCAACATATCTTGATTGTCCAGGATTCCAAACATATGCTCTTCCTTGAGCATCAAATAATGCATATCTTCCCCCATTATTGCCCCAAGGATGAGTATATCCAACTATCGGCTTAAAGTTTGCAGGCAATCCTGAACCAATTTTAGAAGACTCTTCAACTTTTACATACTTTTTATAAAATTCTCCAGCATTAGGATTATAATTTATACTATACTGAACACCATTAGCATCCCATAAATGAACATAACCACACACATTCCCTTCAGGACAATTCTGATCAGCCAAGTCATGATAATAAGCTACAATAGGCTTGTAATCAACAGGCAAACCAGAACCAACTTTACTTTCATCTGTCAATAAAACATATTTCTCGCCTTGCTGTCCATTCCATGAATAAGAATGTCCGCTTGAATTCCAAATTCTCATATATCCTCCTTCAACAGGATGATAAAGTCCTGCAACAGCTTTAAAGTCTCCAGGAATTCCCCATTCATTTATTTTATACGCAGAATCAAAAACATCACAACCTCCCTCTTCTTCAGGATTAGTACATCCAATAACATCTCCTTGAGCATCCCACAACATCAATCTACCATTACCATACCAAGGCATCCAGTATCCCATTGTTGGTTTAAACCCTTCAGGAAATTCTGGAGCAGCAGGTGCAAACAAAGGTTTAGAATTATAAACATAAAAAAGAGCACCAATCAAAACAATCAAAATAACAATACCCCAAATCAAAGTTTTATTATTAGAGTCTGATTTCTTAACAGAATTACTTTTCTTCTTCACACCCTTTTTCATAATTACTTTAGAATCTTTCTCTTTATAAATATTTCGCCAATTTAAAATATTCCACGCCGCCGAATTCCAGAATTAACAATATTAAAACTTAATTCTTTTTCAGGAAGGCTCCGATGTTTTCGAAGTATCGCTTTCCGTCGATTACCACTACCCTCTAATTCAATTAAACACTTGCTCCAGTATTTCAATAAATCCCCTCCCACCATGTTTGCAGTTTTTTCTTTGCCTTGTTTGAATTCATCTTCTGTAAGAAAGGCATAATAAACTTGATTAGTTACAATAATGGGCATATTTTTTTTCCGCGCAATCTCTGCAAGAGTTCTTAATTGTTTAGCCAGTTCTTTATTCGCCTCTCTAAATTTCTCAATATTCTGAATTTTCCGTGCATCACTAATCTCAAGACGATAAAGCATAGTCATTCCATCGACAATAATCCCTCCTATTTTATTATTTTCCCTTATCTGTTTCAGCAAAGAATCAAAAACTTTTTTCTGTTCTTCAAAACTCGTCGGTTTCATAAGCAAAACATTCCCAAGATAATCTTCATATTCTTTACCAACAATTTGTTTAAATCTGTCAACAGAAAATCCTCCTTCTGTATCTATAAAAATAATTTTATTTCCTTTTTTCGCCTGCGACGCGGCAAGAGCAACACAAAAATTAGTCTTCCCACTCCCAGCCGGCCCATATATCGTCGTTATAATGTCCTTTTCATAACCTCCAAAAAGCCACTTATTCAAATCATAACTTCCTGCAGAAATCCGCGTCTCTTTCATAAAAACAAAAATCTTTTCTAATTAATAAGTTTTTATATTCAAATAATTCCCAAAAATTTAAATACATGAACAACATTTCACCACCAATGCCAAATAAAAAAACAAAAAAATCAAATAAAGAGGAAAAAGAAACATACAGTGTAGATTTCTTCAAAAAATTAAAACCCTTATTTTTCAAGCCCTCAAAATTTCTTACTAAACTTGAAAAAGAAAAATCATACCAAGTTGTGTTAAGAGATTATGTTCTTTTCTATATGTCTTATGTTTTAATAAGTCTGATAATCTCTATTGCATTAAGCCAGATAACCCTTTATCAAGGACTATTTGAATTCATTATGCAGTTGATTTACACTGTTATAATAATCTTCGCTCTTTCTGCTTTAATCCATATGGGTGTTTTAATTTTCAGACAAAATAAAAAGTTCATTGAAACATATAAAGTAGCAGGATACTCACTAATAATCGCAACAGTTTATTCATATCTGATTTTAATATTTTCTTACATGATTCCTTTTGACACTTCATTAATCCAGCAGATGCAGACAACAGCAAATCCTGATACTGTCCAGCAACTTTTCACTCAATTCCTTTCACAGCCAGGAGTAATACTCGCCATAATCATAAATATCACAGGCATCATCCATTCTTTGGTATTCTTAATTATGGGAATATCAAAATTCCATCAACTTTCAAAGCTAAAATCATTTTTCGCAATAATCCTCCCAATAATCGCATTCTTTATACTGCTAGTTTTATTCTTCTTGCTGGCAACAGCAGCAGCATAAGCATAGATTTAATAAATGCTTTAATCTTCTTTTGACATATGAAAAAGGCAGCAAAGCTCACTATAAAAGGAACAGTTCAGGGCGTTTTTTTCAGAAAATATATTAAAGACACAGCTGACAAATTAGGATTAAAGGGTTTTGTAAGAAACCTCGAGTCAGGAAAAGTAGAAGTTTTTGTCGAAGGAGACATAGAAAAAGTAGACGAAATGGAGGAATTTTGCAAAAAAGGCCCAAAACATGCAAACGTAAAAGACGTAAAAATAGAAGAAAAACCTTTCCAGGATTATAAAGATTTCAAAATCCTCCACATCTAAAAAATATTTAAACTAAACCAAATTAAAATAAAAATGAGCAGAGAAAAACAAATAACTGAAAATAGGATAAGAAAAATAAAAGAACTAAAAGAACAAGGCATAGAACCCTACCCTCACAAATTCGAGCCAAAACAAAAAGCACAAGAACTACAACAAAAATACTCAAAACTCAAAAAAGATTCTGAAACAAAAGACAAAGTAAAAATAGCAGGACGACTAATGACAAAAAGAGATATGGGAAAAATCTCATTCGCAACACTACAAGATTCAACAGAAAAAATCCAGGTTATTTCTCAGGAAGGCGAAACTCCTGACGCCCAAAGAAACCTCTTCAAAAAATACATAGACGCAGGAGACTTCATTGGAGTAGAAGGAACAATAATAAAAACAAACCGCGGCGAACTTTCAGTTCTTGCAAAAAAAATCACAATCCTAAGCAAGTCAATAAAACCCCTCCCAGAAAAATGGCACGGACTTCAGGACAAAGAAGAAAGGTACAGAAAAAGATACCTCGACTTAATAATGAACCCTGAAGTAAAAGAAGTCTTTAGAAAAAGAGCAATCTTAATATCTTCAATAAGGGAATTTCTTGCTGAGAAAAATTTTTTAGAAGTAGAAACTCCTACATTACAAGTATTATATGGGGGTGCTGAAGCAGCTCCATTTATTACAAAACTTAACGCCCTTGATATGAATTTATATTTATCTATTTCTCCGGAAATTTACCTAAAAAAGTTATTAGTCGGAGGATTAGGAAGAGTTTATACCCTCTGCAAAAATTTTAGAAATGAAGGAATAGATGCTACACATAATCCTGAATTTACTATGATGGAAATATATGCTCCTTACTGGGATTATAATGATGTTATGAAAATGACAGAAAAAATGTTGGAAATGCTTACAAAAAAAATAAATGGAAAAACTAAAATAAAATATAAAGACAAAGAAATTGATTTTAAAGGTCCTTATAAAGTTCTGAAAATAGAAGAAGCTATCAAGAAATATGTAGGCATTGATCCATGTGATGAAAAAAAGATTATACAAGAGGCAAAAAAACATGGGTTTGATAAAGATAGTAGGGATGAAGCTATACAATTCCTCTTTGATGCTCTTGTCGAAGATAAATTAATTCAGCCGACTTTTATAATAGATTATCCTAAATCTATTTGCCCTCTTACAAAAGAACATAGAGACGATGATAAAAAAGTAGAAAGATTTGAATTATTTGTAAATGGAATGGAACTTGCTAATGCCTACTCAGAATTAAATAATCCTATTGAACAAGAAAATCGGCTTAAAGAACAAGTAAAACAAAGAACAAAATCTAATAAGTTTCAACCACATTTGGAAGTTAATAAGTTAGATGAAGATTTTATTAACGCAATGAAACATGGTATGCCTCCTGCTGGCGGAATTGGTATCGGAATAGACAGACTCGTTATGTTATTAACAAATCAACCTTCAATCCGCGACGTCTTATTATTCTCTTTCATGAAACCAGAATAAATAAAAAACAAAATGGCAAATTTAGTAATAAAAAACAATATTAAAAAAGCAATAAAAGAACTTGACAAAGAAAATCAAGTAGGAAACATCGCAGGAGACTTCACACTCGAATTCCAAAAAAAAGTCGAACAGCTTTTACAAGACGCAATCAACCGCGCAAAAGCAAACAATCGAAGAACACTTTACGCACGCGACTTATAAATTTATAAATCCCAAAAACCAATAAAAAAACATGAAATTAAAAAAAGGAGAGTGGTTTGTGATTCTATTCAGCCTTACATATATTCTGGGATTTACCATTTTCTATTTATTAAAAGGAGACTATGAGTTTTTATTATATGCTTCAGTACTTATGATGTTTTTCATTTTGATTGCAGCAACATTCCACAAAACAAAGTTTTCTCTTTACATTTTATGGGGACTTTCTATTTGGGGACTGCTTCATATGGCTGGAGGAGGTGTGATAATTAACAATAATGTTCTTTATGCATTAAAAGTAGCCCATTTATTTGACGTTGGAGATACATATATTCTCAAGTTCGACCAAGTAGTCCATTTTTTTGGTTTCGCTGTTACAACTTTTGTAGCAAACCATTTATTAAAACCCCATTTAAACAAAAAAGCAAACAAAAAACTCATTTATTCATTACTAGTTTTAATCGGTATGGGTGCAGGAGCGCTAAATGAGGTTATTGAATTTATGACTGTTATCTTCTTAGAACGAACAGGCGTAGGAGGATATTACAATAATGTTCTAGATTTAGTGTTTAATACCTTGGGCTCATTATTTGCCATCTTAGTGATTCACATCAACAGAACCAAATACAGAAAATAATTTAATCCCCAAATCCATAACAAATTAATGGACAAGAATTCTAAACAAAACAAAAAGAGATATGAAACAATAAAAACCGAATCAGGAGATTTAGAAACAAAATACTCCTCACACTTCAACGAAAAAGGACAGCACACCTTCAAAGAAAAATCAAAAATAAAAAAAGGTAAATTAGCAAAAGGCGCAGGCTCAAGATTCGAACTAAAAATCAGAAAATACTGGGAAGACAACAAATACACTGTAGACAAATGGAGTAACAACATTGACTTAGAAAACAACCAAATACTTCCAGCAAAAAGAAAATACAACCCTTTCAAAAGAGTAATGACAATCGGAACAGGCTTCCCAGATTTCATCGCCTTCAAATCAATAAATCAAAACACATACGACGTTATAGGAATAGAAGTAAAAATGAACGGCACTCTCTCAAAAGAAGAAAAAGAAAAATGCAAATGGTATTTAAACAACAAGATATTCTCAAAAATATTCATAGCCAAAAAAGGCAAAAAAAGAGGCGAAATTGAGCACATAGATTTCAGCCAAAAATTCAATAAAATTTAAAATGTTCAAAGAAGCAGCACACTACAAAAAATTAAAAGACAAACAAGTCCAGTGCCAACTCTGCCCTCACAACTGCATAATCGAAAACGGCGAAGTCGGCAAATGCAAGGTCCGCATGAACATAACTGGCAAACTCAAATCATTAAACTACGGAAAACTTCACACAATAAAAGAAGCAAATTTAGAACAAATTCCTTTATATCACTTTCACCCTTCATCCAAAACCCTTATAGTCAAATCCCCAGGAAACTCCTTATTTTCCAAATTCCACCCAAGAGAATTCCCAGACAAAGAACCAGAACAAATCCCCTCCCTAAACCAAAAACCCTCCCAGTTAATAAAACATTCAGACAAACTCAAAATAAACTCAATAACATACTCAGATGAACCAACTCTTTTCTACGAATTTGTAAAAGACACCTCACAAAAATCAAAATTAAACATCTTAGAAACAAACGGCTTTATAGAACAAAAGCCTTTAATGGAAGTTACAGATAAACTAAACGCAGCTTCAATAAACATTCTCTCAATGCAGGATTCTTTCTACGAACAACATAACACAACTCTTGAACACTCGCTCAAAACAGCAAAAACTCTTTTTGACAAAAATATTTGGTGTGAAGTAAAACTTACAATACCTCCAAAAATGAACGAAGACTTTTATGAAATAAGAAAATTAATTTCTTGGATTCTTCATAACATGGACTACAACACTCCATTGCATTTTATAACTTTCAAGCCAAAAGAATCAACCAATAATTACCCCCAAACCTCTCCCGAAGTTTTAATCAAGGCAAGAAAAATCGCAATGCAAGCAGGATTAAATTTTGTTTACACACACGGAACAAGCTTCCCAGAAGGACAAAACACTTACTGTCCAAACTGCAAAAAACCCGTGATAATTAGAACACAAGACTCAGTCGAAAATTTATTACAAGACGGCAAATGCTCATGCGGAAAGCAAATCGCAGGCATCTGGCAATAATCCTGATCGTCTTTTTGTTAACACCTTTTGTATCAGCTCTAACTCTGACAGAAGTCGAACTCAACCCTCCAGGAAGCGATTCAGGAAACGAGTGGATTGAATTCCAAAGTAATGAAGAAACAAATCTCAACAACTACACAATAAAAAACAACGACGGACAGGAACTAAAAATAAACAAAACCTTTGAAGGATTCTTTGTCTATACTTTTACAACACAATGGCTCGACAACACAGACGAAAAAATATTCATTTACAAAAACAACGAATTAATTCAGGAAACCAAAATACTTGAAGACTCAGAAAACAATGATAAGACTTGGACACTTTGCAACGACAACTGGCAATTAAAAGAATCATCAAGACAAAAAGAAAATCAATGCGAACAAGAACAACCAGAAAACAAAAAACAAGATAAAGAAGAACAAGAGGAAAAAACTGAACAAATAAACAACGCGATAACTCAAAACAAAACAATTAAAACCTCAAACAAAGAATCAAAAAACACAACTCCTGAAGTTATTTATCTAACGCCACAAAATATAAAAAACACCCAAACCGAGGTTATATACGAATCAAGTAATGAAAAAATAAAGTCTTATGCAATTTTTGGTTTCATAATTTTTTGCATACTGCTCGCAATTTTTTTGTTCTTGAACAGAGATTAAAATGGCAGAAAAAACAGAGAAAACAATCACAGCATCTTTCATCATAGAAATACTTGGAAGACCTAAAGAACACGTGTCAGACACTCTTGAAAAGTTAACAGACGAATTAGAAAAAGAAAAAGGAATAACAATAATCAATAAAAAACTTTACGAACCTAAAAAATACGAAATAAAAAAAGAAGAGGATGAAGAAGCTGAAGAAGAAAAACAACCACCGGAAAAAAACAAGCAAGAAATAAAAATAGAAAACGAACTCTTTACCTCTTTTGCAGACATTGAAGCAGACTTTGAAAACATGGAAGCTCTTCTAACAATTGCTTTCAAATACATGCCCTCAAACATTGAAATTAGCGCCCCTGAAAATTTTGTAATGAAAAACACAGATTTTAGCGGACTCCTTTCAGCAATAATACTAAGGCTTCATAAATACGACGAATTAACAAAAAAACTTTCTTATGAAAACAAAATTATCGTCGAGAAATTTAATGAAGAGATTCAAAGATTAAGAGAAAAACAAAACAAAAATTCCCAATAAATTTCCTTCAAATTCTTTTGAACCCACACAAAGGTTTATAAACCTCCTGCTAATCATTCTAACGAAAACTAAAATTAACTAAAATTAAAAACAAAATGGAAGATGAAACACATACGGAACACATACAAAACGCTTACAGCACTAGCTCTATCAACAGCGCTTTTTCTAGTTCCACAAACATCTTCAGCACAAGATTATAATCCTCAGCCGAAACAAGAAAACCTGGTGGCAAAATTAACTCCTGAAAATTATTCTGCACCAATCTTGCCAAGAATGGCAAACAGAGAATCTCCATACGAAACAGCAAACTATTTCCAATTCGCTCAAGAAATACCAACAACAAAATACTATTTTGGACATCCAAACTCAAATGAAAATGTTGGTTTCATATCAAGAACTGATTTAATAAAATCAACACCTGAATATAAAGAAATAAAAAAAGAAAAAATCGAAGAAGGAACAGGAAAATACTGGATTCTTTTGGACAAAGCTACAAACAAAGTTCAAAAAGCAATCAACAACTATGCACAAGAACACGGGTTTGATTTTATAACAGACATGCCAGAATTAAAAGACAACAAACCTTTATTCAAAAAAGTCCCTCAAGGTTTTGAAAATTTGTCTGACCAAGAAATAGTTAATGAATTAGACATAACTTGGGAAATTATCGACTATCTTAACGAGGAGGATTAAGTCCTGCCTTCTTTTTCAGAATATCTCCACTAGATGCTCCTTTTGTCTTTCTCATTCTAAGCCACAAAAATAAAAATATCCCAACTAAAATTAAACTAACAATTCCAATAGCCCACCAGTTAATCCCCTCATTTTCAGCCTCAGGTTCACAACTACCAATACAACACAAACCCTCAGAAGACGGAACATTGTATCCATAACAAGTAGTGCATTTTTGCCCTCCCAACTCAGAACAACTTTTCTCACCTTTAACAGAACTAGAAGGAACAACATTTTCTCCCCCAACTTTAATATTCAATAAAATCTCATCGCTTGTATTCAAACCTTCAGCAACAACAATCCCCGAAAATTCCCCAACATCTCCTTGCTCAATACTTATCTCAATCTCAACCTCCTCCCCAACACCAAGACTTCCAATATCATTAACATTCAACTCAACACCTTCAATACCTTCAACATAAACAACAATTTCTTCAGCAATTTCACCGCCAGTATTTTTCAAATTAACAGCGAAAATATTTCTCTCATCTTTTTTCAGTTCTGCCTGAATCTCATCCAAATCAAATCTTATCCTTGCATCATCAGTCACAGGCTCATCAGGAAACTCCTGCTCAGTCTCGCTCGCAACAAAATAAACAGGAACACTATAACTAGTATCACCAGAACTCACTTCCATAAAATAAACTCCAGTAGAAAAAATACCCGAAGTATCAATTCCAACATCCTCCCCCTCCTGCGCCCGCACACTCACACTTTTTGAAACATTAGCAAGACTATATTCAATATCAATTTCAGAATTCAAGTTATTATAAAACTCAATCTCAAAATCATCACTCACAGAAACAAAACCCGGACGAACATAAAAATCAGCAGTTGTATTCCCAACACTAAAATTCTTTATTAAATTCTCAGTCTTAATCTCATTATTCTCCTTAAAATAAACATCCTCAATTTCCAGATTCAAATCCTCAGCATTATACTGCAAAATCGCATAAATATAATGCTTATCTTCTAACTTTACAATATCATACTCTAAAGGAATCTGAACATGCCCTCTATTAAAACTCACATCGCTCTTTGAAATCGGCTCAAGAATATTTCCTTCAAGAGTCGCCATAAAAGTCTCACCCTTTGAAAAAACATCCTTTTCAGTATCAATACTCAACCCACTCACAACTCCAAAAAATAAAATCACCCAAATCAAAACCAAAACTTTTTTCATTAACAAATTAAAGAAACACTATTAATAAAATTAACTCTATTCAATCTCATCACTATCAGAATCATCTTCTTCTGCAGGCTCTTCTTCATCTTCAGGATTGGCAAGTTCCATAATCTCTCCTCTTTCTTCAATCTCTTTTTCTTCCTCAGCTTCTTCCTTCACTTTCTCTTCATCTTTTTTATCATCACTAACACTTTTCTTAATAGCAACACTTCTCTTTTTAGGCAAAGGCTGATTTACAGTAATCGGCAGAACCTCACTTTCAAACTCAATAGTAGAAATCTTAATAGGATTAAAATTAATATCTTCTAATTTTTCATCTTCAATCTTCATTAAAAGAGGAGCATTCATAGCAATTTGCAGACTTCGAGCTCCCAAAATCCTTGCTTTTTCATAATTTGTAAATTGCACTTTTTCCATATCTAAATCTCAATTTCATTATTTAACTACTTTTTGGATTCATTTTTTGCAATAGCTTCATCAATCTTCTTAGTAATCTCCTCCAAAAAACTCTTGTGTTTTTTCTCAACCATCTCCAAAGCTTCTGAAAATTTTTCAACTGAAAAGTCAGCATCATCGCTTTTCTGCATACTACAAACTTGGATAGGATTATTATTCAAAATACCTATGACAATTCTTCCTTCACTAGCTGCCTCTTCTTCCATATTTGGATCTAAAAATAAAGTCTCTCCTGCCTTGTAAACACTATATGTCAAAGACAAGTCCTTTGCAACTGCAAGTTTCTGCTTGCCAGGTTTATCATAATCAATCTTCCCTGCTTTCTCATCATAAACAGGAATCTTAGCTCCTTTCAAAGCAGCAAGAGCTCCAATAAACGCAGCATCAAGTAAATTCCCATCGTCATTTATAGAATAAATATCAATAAACACTCCCCAAACCTTTTCACCCTCCTTAATACACAATGTTTTCAAATCAATATATCCAGATTCTCTTATTCCTCTATCTACAAGTCTCCCCAGTTCAATAGCAGGAAATTTCGGAGGCCCATATTCATACTTAGCATGGCTCATTGGCAATAATTCAGATGTAACAATCAAAGTTCCTTCATCAGGCGAATCAGGGAACGGCTCCATTGCATCCATTTTCACTCCAACCCAAACTTCAGTCTTACCAATTTTAACCTTAGCACTTCCTTCTGCTTTTTTAGAAATTCCAAATTCAATTTCAATATCTCTATACTCGTCAAATTTCCTTCCGTCAAACCTTTTACCCTCAGCTAAATAATCTCTTATTCTTTTTTTTGTTAAATTCGATGTCTCTATCATTTTTCCTCCTTAACAGAATCTTTCAAAGCTTTCATTTGAATTTCTTTAATTTTATCAGAAGCCTTCTGTCCAAGATTTACAGCTTCCTTAAGCTCTTTAACATTTATTTTACCATCCATTTGAATATGTGTCAGTTTCCCGCTTCTTGAAAGAAAAGACATTGCAACATCAGTTGCCCCCTCACCTTCTTCATAATCTTCTTCTTCCTTATTAACATCAACAACCAACTGCTTATCAAGTTTCCCAATTGAAACACTCGTAATAAGCTCTTTCATAGGAACTCCTGCATGAGCAAGTGCAAGCGACGCAGCATTTATTCCAGCACATCTTGTCGACGCATCTGCCTGCGGAATTGAAATATGAACATCAATAACTGTATTAGGAAATTCTTCAATCATCAAAGCAGGACTCAAAGCCCATTCACTAACCTTACTAATCTCAGTACTTCTTTTACTCGGCCCAGGTCTTATCCTATCACTAACAGAAAAACTCATCATATTATAATTAACTCTTAAAATCCCTGTCTCAGGGTCCTGCATATGTTGTGGATGTAGTTGTTTCGGTCCATAAACAGCAGCAATAGCAACAGTCTCTCCAAATGAAAACATCGCACTTCCGTCTGCATTCGGCACAACTCCGACTTTCGCCTTTATCTCTCGAGTTTCATCAAACTTCCTTCCATCTGTTCTTTTTGTATACGCCATTATTCTCTCTCCTTATCAATAAATTCTTTAACTTTATCTGTTAAACCATTAATATAAGATCTCTCAGCAATAAACATTATCGCTTTTTTAGCCAACAACTCATCTTCAATTCTATCTCCTCTTATCCAGATAAAGCCATTCTGTCCAACAGTAGCCTTACAATTTGTTTCATCATTTATTAATTTTATCATACTTCCTGCTCTACCAATAACTCTTGGAACTTTATTTGGATTTATCTGAACAATAATTCCCCCGTCAAGCCTTCCAAGCCCTCTGCCATCCATTGTCAAATCAATTCCTTTTGCCTTAACAGATTTTATTTTAGCACTAAAAAAATCACCAATATCCAAAAACTCAGCAAGACTATTTTTGTCAAGATATTTTGGCACTTCTGAAACAGGCAAAAATGAAGAATAAGGAGAATTAATGTCTGTCATCCATCCATTAAAGCTAATATCATTAACCTGCCCGATTATAACATTTCCACGACGCGGAACAAAAATTCCCGACAAAGGAATAACTTTCAATAACTTATTACTCCTTTCAACTAAACCATATCTCTGTGCAACTATATCATTCCCATCTCTAATAGTTCCTTCACCTGGCAGAAAGTCGTCTCCTGAATCAATTGTCTCTCCAGGCACAACTATCTCTCTTTTCTTCACTTCCTCAACAATATTTTCATCTGTCATTATAAACCTCACAATCAATCTCTTAAAAAGATTTCTATTCTTTAATTTCCTCACTCAACACACTTCCATGTGTTACTCCATTTATTTTTTCATAAAACTCCGACTGCAAACCAATTGGAACATTAACAATAACTTTTAAGTCTCCATTATTCATCCATTCTTCAGACTCTTTGTAAGTATTCAAAACACCATAAGCCTGTCCTGTATATTGTGCAGGAACTGTCATAGCAAGTCTTTTAGTTTCAATCTTAATAGGAAGAATAGGGCGAAGTTTATCCAAAATATCATTAATCTGGGATTCAATAGGTTTATTCGTAATATTAACTCCTGCTTCTTTTAGCGCCCTCTCAACTCTTTCACCAGTATAGGGTCTGTCTGTCTGCGGGTCAACAGCATTCCTCACAAGAAAATCAATAACCTGCTTAACCTTACCCTCTCTTTCCTTCTCCTTATACTCAACAGGAACCTGAACATCTCCATTAACAATAATTCTTTCTGCAACCTTATTAACCTCATCTGTTCCAAAAGCTCCCTGAATATCTGCCTCAGAAGCATGCATACCCTTTTTTGAGTCTGTAAAAATAGTATCTATCGCAAGAACCTCAGAAATACTTCCTTGCTTTGTCTTCCTAAATTCCAAAGCCTTATCAACATCAACTAGAATCTCAAAATTTTTCCCATCAATCTTCATTCTCGCAATAACATTTCCCATCTTATACATATTTTTTCAAGGAAGATTCATCAAGCCGAACCATATTCTTAGTATCTTTCTTAACATAAGCAGCATCAAATCTGCTCAACTCAAAATTTTTACCAAGGATTTCCTTAAAGATGCCCAAAGCTAATTTAAGTCCTCCTTCTACATTTAATTTCTCATCATATTTTGTCCTCAAGATTTCCTTAATTTTCTCGTCGTTTTCTCCAATAGCCATTGCATTGTATTCAAAATAATTTCCAGTAATATCTGAAGAAAATAATTTGCCTCCTGAATTATCAACACCTGCAATCATAATCGAAACACCATACGGCCTAGCACCGCCGTACTGAGTATATAATTGCTTTGCATTTGCAATCTCTCTTATAACTTCTTCAACATTAACTTCAGAATCATAAGTAACACGATTTTGCTGTGCAAGTATCCTAACCCTATCAACCAAAACTCTTGCATCACTCAAAATTCCAGCAGCACTTCCAATTACATGAGAATCAACCTCATAAATTTTATTTGCAGAACTTGGTTTTACTAATTTATCATTAACTCTTCTGTCAGAAACCAAAACAACTCCATCTTTACACACAATCCCGATGCTTGAACTTCCTAAACGGACAGTCTTTTCTGCATATTCAACCTGAAGCAGATGCCCATCTGGCGAAAACATAGTCGCGGCTCTGTCATAACCCATTGCTTGATGCTGAATTTCACTCGGCATTTCCATTTTATTAATACGAGAAGTTAGTATAATATGAATTCTTCTCTCATTTTCTCCGATTTTTAGAAGCGCCAACCATTTATAAGCTTTTTGTTAAACAATTATAACTAACAAAGAATTAATAATATTCAATATCCGCATCCATCTTCAGTTCTTCAATTAAAGCCCCGACAGCCTGCTGTTGTTTCTGCTGCTGAAGTATCATAATTATCTGTGTCTCAGATTCTGAATAAGACGGAATTTCTTCTTCAGGATACTGCGCCTTATACTGTTCATAAAAATCCTTTGCCTCTTCTTTTGTCACACTATACTTATCCTCTCCAACCTCTTCAGCAAGATACTCTTGAATAACCAATTGCTCTTTAAGCTCTCCTAATTGTTCTTCATAAACAACACCCTGAGTTTCAAGATTCTGTTTATATTCTTCTAAACTAGAATTCCTTTGCAAAAGCTGAGACTCTAACATTTCTTCAGCTTCTACATCACTTAAGTCATAACCACTGCTCCCAGCCTCCTGAACCAGTATTTCCCTAGCTATAATCTGCTCAAGAGCATTTTCTTCAGAAACCTGCTGCCCTTGCTGAACAGACAAATCCTGCATTGCAGCAACTTCGCTGGCAGTAATTTCCTCTCCATTAACACTTGCAACAACATTATCTCCAAAACCTTGTCCAAATAAAAAATAACCCCCAGCACCCAAAACCAACAACACAACAATTCCTACTATAATCTGTTTCTGCTGTTTTGAATCAACCTTTTTTGACTTAACCATACAAACCTCAAAATCCCACCACTTAAAAAAGTTCCGATTACTTCAAACCTTTTAGATTATCCAGAAAAATATAAAAACCCTTTTATCCAAATACTATAATGAAAAAAGAGGGTAAAAGAGATTTCCATAAAATCATCGCAGTGCTTTTTATTATTGTCGGAGTTTTGCATTTGACTCGGGCTGTTATGGAATGGCCAATGATTATTGGAACTTATTCAGTCCCTCTTTGGATTTCTTACATCACAGGAGGTTTATTACTCATACTTTCTTATGTCTCATTTAAGATTTTACAGAATTAAAGATTTTGGCAGCAATTCTGATAATATACACAACACTTAAATAACGATAATTTTAAAGTTTCTTATGGAAAAAGAAACAAAATATGGAGTAATCTCAGATATTCATGGAGATCCAAGAATCATAGTACCTGCTATGCAGATTTTATTAAAACAAGGAGCAGAAAAATTTCTTGTTAATGGAGATATTGGTGGGTGGCAAGGAGACTTAGAAAAAAGTCAAAATTACACAGCTTTCATAATTAATGAAATAGCAAAAGCCGACAAAGAAACATTTGTTCAACCCGGAAGTCACGAACCTTTAGCTGTATATGGTCCTGTCGCAGATCATTTTGCAGATAAATTCCCTCACCTTCATAATACAGTTAATGAAAGACAAGTAGAACAAGATGGACATTCTTTAGTTTTTGTTCCAGGCTCTGATTTTACTTGTGGTGGAGAATACCAGATAGGAAATAATGCAGACATTCCCTCAGGAAGTTATGTGAAAATTGATAGAAAATTACTTCCTTTTAGTGATTGGGAGGAATATCAGTTAGCTATGCAACAAGGAGGACAATCAGCTTTCTATTATAGCAATATGCAGGATTTAAGAAAACTTGTGAAAAATCCAGAGAATACAATTATTGTGTGTCACGTACCCAGAAAGTTTAGTGGACTTGAGACTTGTGTTGATATGGCTGAATTTGGAGAAGCAACAGAAGACTTTAATTTACAAGGAAATGAAATAAAAAAAGATTCTGTATTTCCCTTACAAACAGCTCAAAAAATTGCTACAGCAGGATACCCTGTTAAAATAAGAAAAGAAAATCGAGGAAATGAGGATATGAAAACATTGTATGATGAATTAGGAATTAACAAAGCAGTTAGTGGACATTTCCACGAATCTAGTCACAGGGCAAATGATAGTTACGGCAATCATGTTGAAGAGGGCAAACCTGTTAGAGAACTATTCTGGAACTCAGGACATTTAGATATGGGAAATACTGGAATACTTACAGTTAAGGGTTCAGAGGTTAGTTATCAAAATATCAGATTACAAAATTATCTAGATTGATAAATAACCTAAGAGTTCAAGTTATTTCTTCAACCCCTTCAAAGTCCCGCTCGCCCTTTCCACAGAAATGTTTTTTGAAATAGCAAAACTCGCCCGAACTTTATCAAGTTCTCTTCGATTAACAGCTAAAATTCGAGAATCAACCCAAACAGGATTCGCCTTACTATAACCCAAAATCCCAATATACCGAAGAATAGCGTCTTCAACATCTTTTTTAGAAAACTGCCCTTTCAAAAGCAAATACCTTTTATTCTCCCGCATGCTCGGCTTCAAATTCTTCATAAATTCAAAAAGTCTTTTTACTAATTAAATGTTTTTATCAATCTACTTATCTCTAAATATTATTTTAAGAAGATTGCTTATCTCAGTGCCAAACATGCCTTTAGGAATGACTGTATTAGCTATAGATTTTTCTGTTTCTAATATTGCTTTTTCAATATCTTCTTGCGCATCAGGAATTTCCTCTTGCAATTTCTTTAGTAATCCAATATATTCTTGTTTTATCTTTATTTGGGCTTGCATTAAATTATGATAATTAAAAGCACATTCATACATTTCGTCAAGAGCTTGTCTAACTCTTTGAACATCCCCTAAACTTTCAGCCTTATCATGTTCGTCTTTAATTGCAGACATTCTATTTGCATATTTCAAAGCTTGACTTTGCGCTCCTGTAGATTTTTGGTATAATCTCTCACAATCTTCTAAATATCCCATAAATCTCCCTACTTTATTTAGTATATAAAACTTCCCAACCAAACAATTTTAAATTCCCAAAACTTAACAAAACCATGCCAACCCCAAAAGAAATCGCAAAGTACACTTACAAAGTTGAAAAGCAGGACTGCATGAAAGTCCCAGTTATAGTTTATGCTTCACCAGAACTAATGAAAAAAATTCAAGAAGACGACTGCATAAGACAAATGCAGAATGTAGCCTGCCTCCAAGGAGTTGAAAAAAACACAATTGTCCTCCCAGACGCACACTTAGGATACGGATTCTGCATCGGTGGAGTCGCAGCATTTAACAAAGAAACAGGAATAATAAGTCCTGGCGGAGTCGGTTACGACATAAACTGTTCAGTTCGCCTTGTAAAAACAAACATAGAAAAATTCGAATTAGAAAAAAATCAAAACCAAATTTCAAGAACACTTTTCAATAAAATCCCAACAGGCGTCGGAAAAGGAGGCAAAGTAAAAATCTCAGAAAAAGAAATGCAAGATATCCTGAAAAAAGGTGCACACTGGGCAGTTGAAAACGGCTATGGAAAAAACTCAGATTTAGAATTTACAGAAGAAACAGGAAAAATGTCAGACGCAGATTCCAAAGCAGTTTCACAAAAAGCAATTTCACGAGGAATAAATCAATTAGGAAGCATCGGCGCAGGCAACCATTTTTTAGAACTTCAATATGTAGACGAAATCTTCGACAAAAAAACAGCAGAAATCTTCGGAATAAAAAAAGGACAAATATGTTTTATGATTCACTGCGGTTCACGAGGACTCGGACACCAAGTTGCATCAGATTATATAAAACTAATGGAGCAGGAATACGGACACGAACACCTTCCAGACAGGCAGTTAATCTCAGCACCAATAAATTCAAAACTAGGAAAACAATATTACAAAGCAATGTGCTCAGCAGCAAACTTTGCATTCTGCAACAAACAAGTGCTAACGCATTTCACTCGCGAAACCCTAAAAACATTTTTTCCAAATTTAGAATCAGAAGTTCTATATGATGTCTCACACAATATGGCAAAATTTGAAGAACACAAAATTAACAACAAAAACAAAATAGTCTGCGTTCATAGAAAAGGCGCAACCCGTTCCTTCGGCCCGGGTAAAAAAGAACTCCCCGCCCCCTACCAAAAAACAGGACAGCCAATTCTAATTCCAGGAAGCATGGGAACCTCTTCATACGTCTTAGTCGGAACAAAAAAAGCAGAAGAGTTAAGTTTTGCTTCAACCCCCCACGGAGCAGGACGAACAATGTCAAGGCATCAAGCAATTAAAACTTTAGACACAAATAAAATTCAAGAACAATTAAAAGAATCAAAAATATCCGTCAGCGTCGGCAGCCCAAAATCATTTATAGAAGAAGCTCCACAGGCTTACAAAAATGTAGATGAAGTAGTAAAAGTCGCAGACACTTTAGGAATCGGAAAGCTTGTCGCAAAACTCAAACCAATAATTGTGATAAAAGGTTAAACAACAACTTTATAAATTTCTCCTCACAACTATAAACATAAAATGAGGCGATATATTTTCTTAGCAATAACAATCACACTAATAGCACTAGCATCTGCATCAGCCACAATTAATTCAGCAAATATACAACCCAATTATATTGTAGGAGACAAAATATCAGGAACTTTACAAATAGCACTCCAAAACCAGCCATTAGATACAAAAATCACAGACTCTTTTCAAAACCAAATAAATATAATAGACTTCTTAGACAACCACAACAACCTCGACTTCACCTGCTCTCCTGAAAACTGCGGAAAAGACTACCAACAAATAGGACAAGGATCATCTTCAAAAACATTAACACTAACAAACGAAAAATTAATCGGCGCAGTAATTCCGGGAAATAACATAGAAGTAACAAATTTCAAAATAAAAGCAAACAGTAACGCCCCGCCTTCTTGTTCTTCCCAGTTATCCATAGATCTCCTAGACAACGACGAGCCAAACTGGGAAAATTCAAAATATCAGTCTTCAACATGCGGACAGGAAATAACCTCAAATTGCTATCCCTCAAGTTTCAACGAATGGGTAGAAGTTGTCCAAGTGCCTTACTGTGAAAAAGTAAACCTTACCCAAGCCCCTGCATTTGACATAAAAGCTTTCGCAAAAAAATCAGCATCAGCGCAATCAGGAATTTTAGAAGCGTCTTTATACAATGAAAATACTTTCTTAGAATCCTGCGAACTCCCATCACCTTCTGCATCAGGAAGTCAGGTTCAATGTACAATCCCCTACAACGTAAAAGAATCAGGAACATATTACATTTGTGTATCTATCAAAGAAGGAAATCTAAATCAGGACGGCTCATCAGGTTATCAGCTACAAGCCAGTTCAGAAAAACCTTTCTGTGGAATCCACGACAACCCCGCACAATCTTCAAACTTTGTAAAGGAATATAATATAAAAGCCCACGCAAAACAATACTCTTCAATAGGACAATTTGAAATAAACCAGACAGACTTTCAAAAACAAAACCAAAATTCTTTAATCGCATACATCAACGACTATTTAGAATCACAATACAGCAGAAACTGTCCAGAACAAGGATGTATAATCCCAATATCAATAACAGGAAATAATGAGTTAACCTTATCAGATTTTGAAATAAGATACAACGAAGCAGGAAGTAGTGGAAGCTCAAAAACAACTTTCACAGAACTTTCAAAAACCTCAGCAGAAATATCGTCAGAAAATTTAACTTTAGACTTATCAAGGTTGAACTTTACAGCAAAAACAACAGGACAAAAAAATTACACAATACTTTTAGGAGCTCAGGAAATAGCAAGCCAGCAAATAGATGTCCAGCCAACACCAGACTTAAAAGTTAACTTTCTTCATCCACAGATAATCGCAGCAGCAAAACCAACACAATTCATAGCTTTTTATCCAAAAGAAAACATCACAAAACTTGTCTGGAGATTCGGAGACCAGGCACCAGAACAAACAACTTTCACAAACAAAATAACTCACACTTATGCTGAAATAGGAAACTACAATTTAGAAATTGACATCTACAAAGGAACAGAAAAAATTTCAACAACACAATTCCAAATCACAGTCGAATCACCAAAAAACGCAATCAACTCAACAATCACAGATTACAAAAATAACTTAAACAATGTCCAATCAGATATTTCCTCTTTAAACCCAAGATACAAAGAATTAGTAGACGAAACAGGATTAGACTTACAACAACTTGATTCAGACTTGACAAGTATTGAAACAGAATACAAACAACTTCTCCAATCATCACTAACAATCGAGCAAGACTACATAAATCTAATGAGCGAACTCTCAAAACTCCAGGTTCCATTAGACATAAAATCCTCAACACAAACAAACACAAAATTCCTTTTTGACTTAAACAACATCGACGTAGACAATTTAGACACTTTGTTCGCAGAGTACTCAGCATGCACAGAATCAGAATGCCAGAACGCAATTTTCGAATGGTATGTTGAAAACCTTGATGTAATGTTAAAACACGAAACAATCTCACTACAATACCCAGAATCAACAACTGACATAATGTCAAAATTCACCTTCGAAGTAAGCCCTAAAAAAACAATATCTAAAGCCTACATGGTAATAGGAAAAGATGAATTCGACATAATCTTTTCACAAGACAGAAAAATAGAAACAGCAGGAGACACAACAGGAATAGAATTAGACTTGTCAGGTCCAAAAACAATTGAATTTGTAATAAGAGGAAAAACAGGTGCATTTGAACTGCCTGCTTATTTCTCATCCCCTCTTTCAGAATTAAGTTTCGGAGGAACAATTCCAGAACCAGAAAGCCCAAGAACAGGAACAGCAATAATCCTTTTCCTAATCCTTCTAATCGCAACAACCGTAGCATACTACTTCCTTGCCAAATACTATAACACCAAATACGAAAAACATATTTTCAAAAACCCAGCACAACTACATAACCTATCAACTTATATCCAAAATGCACAAAACAAAAACCTCACACAAAAACAAATAGAAGAAAAACTAAAAAAAGCTGGTTGGAAATCAGAACAAATAAATTACGCTTTCAAAAAAATAAAAGGAAAAAATACAGGACTTTGGCTCCCAAAATTTAATTTTTTCAATAAAAAAGACAAAAAACCTGAAAAACCAAAATCAGCAGGATTATTATATCGCAAATAAACAAAGAAAAATTTAAATACAAACCCTCTTTCAAAGAAGCATGAAGGTGAAAATTTTTAAGAATTTTGTAAAGAAGATATTCGGTTCAATATTCAAATCAAAAAAAGATGTAAGCTTAGGTTTTTACGGCCCTCCAAACGCAGGAAAAACCTCATTAGCAAACCGCATCTGCAATGACTGGATAGGTGAAGACTTAGGAAGCGTCAGCAACATACCTCATGAAACACGAGAAGTTCAGTTCAAAGAAAAAGTCGAAGTAGAATACAAAGGCAAAAAAATGGTTTTCAAACTTGTAGACACACCAGGAATAGCAACAAAAATCGACTACGAAGACTTTATCAAATTCGGACTAAAAAAGAAAGAAGCCCAAAAAAGAGCAAAACAAGCAACACAGGGAATAATCGACTCAATAAAATGGATAGAAGACATGGAAGCAGTTATTGTTGTATTAGATGCAACACAAAACCCCTACTCTCAGGTCAACATCACAATCATAGGAAATCTTGCAGCCAGAAAAGTTCCAATCTTAATAGTAGCAAACAAAATAGATTTAAAGAAAGCAAACCTTAAAAAAATAGAAGCAGCATTCCCAGAATATGACGTTGTAGGAATAAGCGCAAAAACAGGAAAAAATATAGAAGAATTTTATGAATCCGTATTCAAACTCGTAAAATAAGATGGTGAAAAAAATAAAAGGACTAACTCTTGAATTCATGCCCTACTCAGAAATCCGTGATTTAGACAGTGGGCAGAGAGTTAAAAAAATGCTTTCAACAATACTTGGAAATAGGATAGTAATCCTTCAAGGAAGACTAAAGCCAGATGAAGAATCAAGGTTAATAGAAGACACAATGGCAATGGTGGGACATGTCAAAAATTTCAAAGGCATAGAACTGGCAGTAATCAGCTCAGATAAAGCCCAAAATCCCTTATTCTCAAAATTCAAGCAAGGTATTGCACGAGCTTTAGTGGGCGACACAACAGCAATGACAATTGTTGGTCCTGCAAGCATAGTAAAAGAGATCAAGCAAAATCCAAAAAAAATAGAACTTCTTCTGAAAAAATAACACAAGAAATTATTTAAACAATCCAACCTTGAATAGTTTATGAGTCATCAATGCGTACACTGCTCAAAAATCTATCCAGATGCATCTAAAGAACTTTTAGAAGGATGCTCTTGCGGTAGCAAATTTTTCTTTTACATCCGCGAAGAACAGGCAAAAAAACTAGAAGATGAACCTCCTATCAACCTTACATCAGAAGAAAAAACAACAATAGAAAAAGACATACGTGATATGATGGGTGTTGAAAAAGATGACGCCCCAATAATCTTAGACTTGGAATCAGTAAGAGTAGTCTCTCCAGGAAAATTTGAAATCGACATAGTAAATCTATTCAGTAAAAAACGTCCTTTAATCTATAAACTCGAAGAAGGAAAGTATATAATCGACTTAGCCTCAACTTTCAAAGTCAATTTAAACAAAACTTAAAAATACAATTAAACTAATTAAAAAATGAGCATTAAAAAAACATTAGATAATCAGCTTTCAATAATCAAACTATCCGAACATGAAAAATCTTCTTTAAATAAACTAACAAATCTCGTAATAGCCACTTTAGAACATAAAATAAAAAAGAAAAAAATTGACGCATCAGTATTTCTCGGAGGTAGTCTTGCAAAAGATACAATAATGAAAAAACCTTCATACGACATCGACATTTTCATAAGATTCAACAAAAAATACTCAGAAGAACAAATAAAAAAATACATGAAATCTGTTTTCAGATTTTTCAGAATACCAAAAATTAGAACAAAAACCTCAAAAATCCACGGCTCCAGAGACTATTACAAACTAATCCTCCGCCCGTTCAAAAGAATAACTTTTGAAATAATCCCAACAATAAAAATCCAAAAACCAGAACAAGCGCGAAACATAACAGACTTATCATACTTCCACGTCCAATATTTTAACAAGAAAAAAACAAAAAAAGTCTTGGATGAAATACTCTTAGCAAAAGCCTTCTGTTATGCCCAAAAATGCTACGGTGCAGAATCCTACGTCAAAGGTTTCTCAGGATACGCATTAGAACTCTTAATCCTTCACTATAAAACTTTCAGAAAATTCCTAACACAACTATCAAAAGTAAAAGACAAAGAAATAATCGACATTGCAAAACACTACAAACCAAAAACAAAAATCACACAAGAGTTATCTCCTGCAAAACTTCATTCTCCAATAATCCTTATCGACCCGACTTACAAAGAACGAAACGCAGCATCAGCACTTTCTCCTCAAACATTCCATCACTTCCAGAAATCAGCAAAAGAATTCCTAAAAAAGCCCTCATGCGAATTCTTCGAATACAAAAAAGTTAACACTTCTTACCTAAAACAAATAGCCAGAGAATATCAAGGAATTTTCGCAGTTTTTGAAATAAAAACAAACAAACAGCCCGGCGACATCGCAGGAACAAAACTCCTAAAATTCTCAAAACTCCTTTCAAACGAAATAGAAAAAGTATACGAAATAATAAAACACGAATTCGAATACGACAACCACAAAAGAGCAAAAATATATTATATCTTAAAAAGAAAAAAAGAAAGAATCCGTGTCGGGCCTTCAATCCACATGCCCAAAGCAGTCCACAACTTCAAACAAAAACATCCAATCTGGTATATCGAAGACGGAAAAATAAAAAGCGCAAAACCCACAGACATTAAAATTAAAGACTTTCTAAAAAACTTCAAAAAAACAAACAGGAAAACTATTAAAGAAATGGATATTGCAAAGATTAAAATTATTTAACCTGCTTCAAAGCCATATCAAAAAGTGTTGTAAATGACTGAACAAAAAAAGGAGATGAAAACCATACAGCCAACTGGCTGTCATTGTCATCAGTTTCATTCAGCATAAACAAAATTTCTCTCCTATCAGCAATATAAAATGAACTATTAACATTAATTTTCTTAGGCTTAACTCCCAATTTCTCTCCCAAAATCTTTATCTCAGAATCTTCTCCTTTCAAAGCCAAAACCAATTTAATTTTAGAATCATTAAGTCTTTTAATCACTGGCTCTAACAATTTAATCCTTCTTTTCATCTCTTCAACAGTAGTGCAGATAATAACTTCTTCTTGTGCTAAATTCAAAACATCAGTAATTTGACTGTTAATATTCAATCTTCCTCGAACAGTACTTGAAATATCTTCTTTCTTAATCATTTGCTCTTTAGAAGAATGTAATCCCTCTAACTCCTTATACTCTATTGTATCTTTAATACCTGCAAGCTTAGACATCTTCTCTTCCATCTCGCCCATAGCCCCTTTCTTCAATTTATCAATCACAACATTAGGTTTAACAGCAAGATACTTCACAGGCTTACCAATTTTTTCCATAGCAAAACCTTGCTTTTCCAAAGACTCAAGAACATCATAAGTTCGACTTCTAGGAACACCTGAAATATCCGAAATCTCGCCTGCAGAAGCAACACCTTTGCTCAAAAGCGCAAGCCAGACTTTAGTTTCATAAATATTCAAACCAAAATAATCTTTAATTCTCTTCACAAGTTCTGCTTTCATTATCATGTTGCTACCTCCAATCTATCAGGATGGATATATTCTTCAGCTTCACTTATTCGCCCATAAATATTTTCCAAATCAAACTGAAAATAATCGTCCCCAATACTTACCAATGTTTCAGCCATAGCTATCAAATTCCCTTCATCTTTTGTAATTCTTTCAAGTGTCATAACTTAATAGCAGTTACAACTCTTTATAAACTTTTCTGTCTGTTACTTTTACCAAGTAAGAACAAAAACAAGTATTCCAAACAATCCAAATATTTTAATATGTCAAAATATAGAACATTAAATGGGGATATTTTATAGCATTCATCTTATCTATAAACACCCTCGTGCAGAAGACGAAATGCATTCTTTACTTCAGGAACACCCAGAACTTTATGACTCAAGCGGAAATCTCATTTCATCAAGGTTATTAACAAAAGAAGACTGCGATTTAGAGGGTGCAGATGCAAGATTTGATACAAAACACATAAGAATAGCAGAAAAAGTCCAAAAGGTTTTAAGTGAGAGAAGTAACGGATTTTTCAAGGCTACCTCCATAACTGAATATCCTTTAAAACAAGTCTCCACATAACCCAAAACCCTTTAAACTCTCTTTCTAAAGAAATAAAATGTTCCGCCCATACGAAGACCCAGAATTTCAAGCATTCAAACAAAGAAACTGGCAGCCATTAAGCGCAATCGGATGCAGAAGAGACTTAGAAGTATATGAACAGGCATATTTTGTTTCAACACATCTCCTACCAATAGAACAGCAAGTCGCCCACTATCAAAAAATAGAAACAACTGCAAAATGCATTTTAACAAAAATAAAGCTTTACCAAGAACTTCCAAAAGAAAATCAGAACTTAATTTTAGAATCCCTTTCAGAGATTTCATGTTCAAACTCCAACAGCACAGAGCAGATTTAATTAAAGCAAGAGATTATCAGGAACAAGAAGCAAGATAATTAAATTAAATAAGCAATACCAATTCCCACCAAAAGTCCCCCTGTAATAAAAGGCATTGCAGGATAAAACTTTCCTTTCTGGGCCATAAAAAACAACCCCAACAAAGCAAGAGTCGCACACGTACTTACAATCAAAGCAGGCCAAAGCCCAATACTTCTAAGAACAACACCTGCAGTAATTATTGGAAATACAACATCCCCCCCTCCAAGAATAGCAAGATTAACTTTCATTTCTTTGCCTTTTTTACTCTTGCTCTTCTTAGCCGCCGCCTTAGCCGCCTTTAACTCCACCCTCTGCTTTTTATTCAGATACGGAACAAAAAATCCCCCAAAAACTTTCAGCTCATTAATCTGAAAATGCGCCATCTTCTGCATAAAACCTGAATGCCAAACCGCCCACATATCATAAATAGAAATCAAAATCAAAAGAATAATCGCAGTCCATATATTCAACAAAGGAATAAACACAACAGCAATACCTGGATAAATCATAAGTTCAGTCAAATTATGAACAATAATATTCCTCTTAAAAACCTTGTAAATAGCAAGAGGCAAAGCAACAGCAACAGCAATCCAGCTAGCATAAGGCACATCAATATTCATAAATAAAGCATTCATAGTAATCCCAAGCACAATAATCACAACAACAAAAAACCACATCTTAATAAAAATCGCAGCCTTCAACTTAGTCAAAAGAAAAATAAAACTAACAGCAATTACAAACGCAATTACTATCGACAAAAGAGAAAACTCACTCGGCTCTGCAGGAGGATCCATTCCATAAGGAAGCGGATTAACAGTCTGATTCACAACCGTCCCATTAACAACAACCTGCTCAACCTGCGGAGTATAAGCATTAACAACTGCAAGTCCAATCAGCTGCGTAACTACAAACATACCAATTAAAATCAAAGTAATAGCCCAATTATGTTTCACCTTTCACCTCTCAATCACTCAGGAGAATTCACTTTTTAAAGTTTTGTTAATCACTTCAACCTCACAGTCTCTAAATTCCGAGGAACATTCGTCTCAATCCTCTCAATCTTATACAATGAACTCGCCAAATCCAAACTTTTTGAAACCTCGCCGTGATTAATAATAACCCTCTTCGGCTTCGGCCTCATATTCTTCACAAAATTAATCAACTCATTCCTACCTGCATGTGCACTAAATCCATCAATCCTATAAACCTCAAGATTAACAGGAACAACATCTCCATGCTCACTATGATATTCTTTCAACCCTTCCTGCACCTGCCTTCCAAGACTCCCTGCTCCTTGATAACACACAAAGATAATTGAGTTTTTTGGATTATCTGCAAAGTTTCTAAAATACTCAACAGACGCCCCTCCCACCAACATCCCAGAAGTCGCAAGAACAACACACGGCTCACCCTCTATAACCTCTTTTCTTTCAAGCGAAGAACCAACCCTTTTGAAAACATCTGACACAAAAGGATTCCTGTCTTGAAAAACCTGCGATTTAACATTCTGGCTTAAAAAATCAGGATAAGCAGTATGAATCGCATTAATATCCCAAATCATCCCATCAATATAAATAGGAATTTTTGGAAGTTTGCCAGAACGAATCGCATCATCAATAATCAACATAGTTTCCTGCGCCCTTCCCAAACCCAATTCAGGAATTAAAACTTTCCCTCCACGTTCAATTGTTTTTTTAATATGTCCTAATAAAACTTCTTCAGCCTCATTACGTGTAGGCATAATATCTCCTCGCGCACCATATGTCGATTCTAAAATCAAAGTCTCAACACGCGGAAAACTATTATTTGCCTGATCCAAAAGCCGAGTCTTCATATACTTAATATCAGCACCATAAACAAGATTATGCGCCCCATTCCCAATATTAATATGAACCATCCCACTACCCAAAGCATGTCCTGCATTATAAAAAGTAATCCGAATATCTGGCGTCACATCAGAAACCTCCCCATAATTCAAACAAATACTATGCTTAACCATCTCTTTAACATCTTTTGAACTAAAAATCGGAGCAGTCGCCTGTTTGTAAGCAACCCCGATGAAATCCAAAGCTAACAAAGAAGCAACATCTCTTGAAGGCGGAGTCATATAAACCGGCCCACTATAACCCATTTTATACAAATAAGGAATCAAAGCACAATGATCCAAGTGCGCATGACTCAAAATAATCGCATCAATAGAAGAAATATCAAATTCAGGAATATCAAAATAAGGAAACTTATCACTTCCTTGTCCCCCAACATCAACTCCACAATCTAAAAGAATCTTAGACTCAGGCGTCTGCAATAAAAGACAACTCCTTCCAACCTGCCTGCCACCGCCAAGCATTGTCAGTCTAACCCATTCCTCTTTCCTGTCAGAACTCCAGTCTTTGTAAATCTTCTTTCCAATATCATTCAAA
Organism: Candidatus Woesearchaeota archaeon; assembly: GCA_964534185.1. Classification (GTDB taxonomy): domain Archaea; phylum Nanobdellota; class Nanobdellia; order Pacearchaeales; family GW2011-AR1; genus JACPLR01. Next base: position 81,354 of record CAZHOH010000005.1, read on the forward strand.
AATTTCCTCCGATAATTATTATTAGCATACAAAACACTTCGAATATTATCAGTAATCTGGCTCTGAATCGACGCACTTCTTTGAACCTGCGGACTCCACAAAGTTTTCTCTTTTATCTCCTGCAAAATCCCTCCTTGCTTCCCAATAACTAATCCGGGCTTTTTTGCCTCAACCACAACAACACTCCTTTGAACATCAAAAATCACACTTGTAATCTCTGCCTCCTCAGGAACAACCTCTCGAATAGCCTTTTCAGTCCTGTCCTGCGATTCTAAAATTTTCCCATCAGCTCTCAACTCAATCCTTTTCTTGAATTTATTAACCAATTCTTTAATCTGCCCCTCACCAGACTTAAAAAAATCAGCACTATCAGTATAAAGAACAATATTTGCCCCCTCAAAACAAGAGTCGCTTATTACATTCGGCAACTCATTAGTTATTTCTTTCAGTATATTCATTTTAGATAAAAATTAAACTCTTTTAATATAATTAGGATCAATGTCTTGCGCTATTACGTGTTTTATTCCTTCTTTTGTGATTGTATAAACATCTATTCCATTTCCAGAACCAGAATCTCTTTGCATAGAAGATTTGATGCATTCCTGCGCAAGTTCAACACCCTCTTTCACACTAATATCTGGATGATATTGTCTTTCCAAAAGCCCTAAAATAAAAGGCATACCAGATGAAAAATTAGCATCATAGTCCTTAACTTTGTAAACTCCTCCTGCAGGTTCAACAGTATAAAGCTCTGTGTTCCCATCTTCATTAATTCCTGCAACTAAAAGTCCGACTATATTTGGAATCATAGAAGGAGTTCTTATATTACGATAAATCATCATACCAACAAGAGCCGCAGCTTCTCGAACACTCGGGCGATGTCTTGTCTTCAGCTCTTTCAATTTCAATTCAGCTGCAAAAATTCTTTTATTCAGCAAAATATCTGACGCAGTACCTGTTCCTGCAACAACAACATAATCATTAACCTTTTCAACTTTCGGTTCATTCTTGCTCATAATTAAGTTGCCCGCAGTTGCCCGCCTATCTCCAGCCATGACAATCCCGTCACTGCATTTAATTCCAACAATACTTGTTCCTGATTTTAGAATTGATTTTTTTAAATCTTCGTCCATTTTAAATAAACTCTTTTAGAATCTAATAATTACTATACCTCAAAGCCTTTTATAAATTTTTTGGTAATCACTCTTTCAAATCCTCCAATCCTTTCAACCTATCCTCAACATCTCCTTTATCAGTCAGCTCTTTATGAATCCGATACTCTTCAAACTTGACTCTTCCTTTATCAATTGCCTCTTTCAAATTCTTTTCTTGAGGTGACAATTTAGCATTCCCACTTTTAACCTCGACAAAAATAACTTCACTTATTTTTTTATCATCCATACCTTTGAAAACAATAAAATCTGTCGGCTTTCCCACAAACCTGCATTCAGTAGGAAGATACGGAAAATCAGGAAGATAAGGTGCTAAATTCTCTGTAAAATGCCCACCCAACACCGCCCGCGATTTCATCACAGCTTCTTTGCGATAACTAGGAAGTTCAGAAATCCATTCAGTATTTTTCCAATAAGCCCCAACCTTCGCCCCAACCCAAAACGCAACAAACACAGCTAACAGCCCGATTCCAAATATTACAATTGTTGTTATGTCTGCCATTACCTATTTCTCCAAACAGAATAAAGATTTACAGCAGCTAAAGGCTTTGTTTAATAAGTCCTTTTTAGCCCATACTTTTTAAACAGAAATTTCTCTTGTCTGTTCAAGATTAAATTCTGCTTTTACCCCCAACTCGTTTATTTCTTGGATTACAACACAAACATTATGACATAAAACTTTAATCAAAAGTTCGTTAAATTGTGCTGTTTGTTTCTTACTCTTAATATCTCCTCTGAACTTTGTTTTAATCATATGAAAGATTGTTTCAGAGTTAGACCTTTTATGATAGTGTTCTAAAAATTCATCGTG
>CAZHOH010000006.1:0-59843 GCA_964534185.1 Candidatus Woesearchaeota archaeon
TGGTTGAAGAAAATGGAAGAAGAGTATATTGATGTTCACGACGTGGAAAAGCAGTTTCGGCAATAATATCGGCGGACGGAAGACGCCGACGATCCCGGGATATGAGTCGTTGCTCGACGGCAGCGGAGAGGACCTCATGTTCCATATCATGAACGGGGACTACATCTACGAACACTACCGCACGCGCGAAGCCCGGCCACACCCGCTTGAGCTTTACCGCGACGACTATAAGTATTACATGGACACAGCCGTCCACATGTCGGAATTCATGCGGTATGTTCCGAGTTTTTGGATCTTCGACGACCATGAGCTCTCGGACGAGAAGGGCATGGGCGAAGTCGGACTCGGCCAGGGCCGGTATCTCGGCCGCGATATCGGCATGAAGGCGTGGTACGAGTACGCGGGCTGGGGCAACTTCACCGGTCCGGACCACGGCGAGACGCTGTACGGCAAGGCGAGCGCCGAAGCGGGAAACGACTTGCTTCACGATTCAAACGCCGATTTCAGCGACCTCGACCCGGAGTCCGTGACGACCATTCATTTGCATGAGGACGCTGAAAATGCCGGTGTTTACGGCCTCAAGGAGGTCGTCGACAGTAATACGCTGCGGGTTACGCCCGAGTTCCGAACCACGGAAGAAGAGGCGTCCTACAGCGTGGGCACGCACCACTACTACGATTTCAAGGTAAGCAATTGCCACTACTTCTGCATCGATACTCGTAGTGAAAACACAGAATACCTGCCGGACGAGGTTAACAACCCCGACCGGCACATTCTCGGCAAACAGCAGGCCGAATGGCTCAAGAGGGGTGTTGCCCGCACGGACGCGGACTTTGTGTTCATCGTATCGAGCGTGTCGTGGATGATTTACCACACAAACTTTCACATGTTCGGAGAGGGCGAAACGATCCCCACGTCACCAAAGACGGGAAGAGCCCTGAAGGAGGACGGGTTCACCGGCGCCATGGTCGAGCGCGAGGAACTGCTGAACTTTTTCGATGAGATCAATAAGCCGATCATCATTCTCACTGGCGACCTTCACAATGCGTTGGCCGTCCAGGTCACCGACAATATCTGGGAGTTCATGATCGGGCCGATTAATTCCGGAAATCAACCCCGGGCGACGGCGGGCCATCCACCCTATGGGGGCTGGTTTGATTCGGAAGGACGTGGTGTCAAGATTAAATGGATTGCTGGATTCCCGGACGAGCTAAGCTACATGAATATGCGCAGCAACTTCTACGGTGTCATCCAGGTCAACAACCTGCTCAAGAGCTCGGGACCCGAGCCCGGGCAGCTATACTGGGTGGCCTACGATGCGCCGCAAGTGGTTGTGAGGTTTCACGACGCCTATTCGGGCAAGCTCGTGTATGCGGAAGGCATATCGACGGTCGACGCGAAACCGCAAGCAGGCGCCAAGTCGCCCGGTTTCTTCGGCGAGGACAACCGGGCCGAAGGCGAAGAGTAACTACATTGCGCGAGGGCGCCGGTCAGCACGCGCCGGTCGACCTACCGGAAAACGCTTGTTGCCGATACGCGGAAGGAGCACCTAGATGGCAACGCACAATGGGCGCGGCGCCGATTCTGGCAAGCCTCAGCGGCTGAGCCGCGTGTCCGGCAGCCCAATGCTCCAGGCCGCCATCGCCTATTCCGAATCCAGGACTTCGCGGATCTTTGCAGCCAGGGTCATGATATTGAAGGGTTTTTGAATGAAAGGCGTTTCGCGATCGAGGATGCCGTGATGCACCACGGCGTTGTCTGTGTAGCCGGACATAAATAGCGTCTTGAGAGTGGGATGGGTTCGCGCCAGTCGTGTCGCCAAATCCGGTCCCGCCATGCCGGGCATGACGACGTCGGTGATGAGCAAATCAGGCCGCAACCCCTGTTCTTCGACGGCGAGCAAAGCTTCGCCTCCGTTCGCGGCCACATGCACCCGATACCCCAGATTGTCGATCATCCTTCCGAGAAGAACGCGCACGGCGTGCTCGTCCTCCACGACAAGCACGAATTCGCCCTTTCCGCGGTCTGCGCCTGTTCTGCGCTGCGCGTGTTCTGCGGGCTCCGCCTCGACCTGCGGCAGGTACACTTTGAACGTGGCGCCCTTGCCCAACTCGCTGTAAACCCAAATGTTGCCTCCGGACTGCTTGACGATGCCATAGACCGTGGCAAGTCCCAGCCCGGTGCCTTTGCCGTGTTGCTTAGTCGTGAAGAACGGCTCGAAGAGCCTGGTCCTGGTATTCGCGTCCATCCCGCACCCCGTGTCGGATACCGCCAGCATGACGTGCGGTCCGGCCGCGGCGCCCACGTGATCGCCGACATAGTCTTCGTCAAGATGGACATTCGCGGTCTCGATGGAGAGTCGGCCGCCGTCCGGCATGGCGTCCCGCGCGTTGACCGCAAGGTTCACGATCACTTGTTCGATCTGGCCCGGGTCCGCTTCGATTTTGCCAAGATCGCTGGCGAACGTGGTGGAAAGTTCAATGTGCTCGCCGATGAGCCGCTGCAGCATTTTCTCGGTGTTCGCGATGAGTTCATTCACATCCAGGACTTCGGGCTGCAACGGCTGTCTGCGGCTAAAGGCCAAGAGCTGACGCGTGAGCGACGCCGCCCGTTCGGCGCACTGTCGTATTTCGGCAAGGTCGCTGGCGAGGGGATCATCTTCTCGCAGCGCCTCCTCCATCAGGTCGCAATAGCCGAGCTGGGCCATGAGAATGTTGTTGAAGTCATGAGCCACGCCGCCCGCAAGTTGTCCAATGGCGTCAAGCTTTTGTATCTGCCGGAGCTGCTCTTCCGTATCGGCGAGCGCGGTCTGGGACTCGTCGCGCTCGGCTTGGAGCTCTATGCTCCGTAGAGCGAAAGCGATGTCGCCGGCCGCCTCGCGGAGCAGCCCTTGTTCCTCGGGATCGAATCCCATGCCCATGGCGACGGACACCATTAAAAATCCATAGATGTTGTCGTCCTGTTCAAGCGCCATGACGACCGTATCCAGGTCATCTGATCTGCGATTCGCTGCGGTGCACCCGATGCAGTTGCTTTCCGGACTTATCACCACGACATCCCGTGTTGCGACAGCACGCTTGGCGCAATCCGGCGGTTCGCCGCGTTCAAGCAGGTCCCGGATGGCTTCCAGCTCCTGGCCCTCGCCGGCATAGGCCGTTACCTTGCCGCTGGCCGGGTCGAGCAGGCCAATGACGCTCGAGTGAAATCCCCTCGCCTCAACAAGCGCCTTGCAGGCGCGCCGGATAAGCCGGTCGCGGTCTTTCTCCCGGGTGATGAGCTGGTTTACGTTCCGTATTCCCTTAAGGACGGCGTTCAAATGCTTGATGCGTTGCTGTGCCTGTTCCCGCCGATTTGTTTCCTCGCTGACCCGCATCCCGTAGATCGCGAAGAGGACAAAGGGGAAGAATAGGATCTCTGCATAGTCTTCAAACGGGTCAAGTACCTCAATGATTTCGAGGTGTTCCGCAGCGTTTCCCAGAGTAACGAACAGGTACGCTGCAAGGGCTGCTCCGAGAAATGACTTGGCAGCGCCCCCAACCTGACGCGTCTTTACAAACAGAACAGCCAAGAGCGCAATTCCCACTCCAATGGCGCCGAGGATGTCCAGAACAGCAGGCCAACTCACGGGCTGTCTCCTTCGGCTTTCCGTGACCACCGGGCCAGTCGCCAGCATCCAGCAGCTGCGAGAAGTCCAGCCAGTGCATAGCCGAGGTGCTCGAGAAGGTTGAAAACCTCACCCAGGACCACGTGTTCAGCCACGGTGAACACGGCAGCTCCAAGCGCAAAGGCCGCAGACGCAAGCAAGAAGCGCAACGGGGCCTTGGTGGACCTCGCAAGGAGAAAGACCGGAACACAGAGAGGGATAGCCAGTGCCAGACAGACGAGTTCGCTTTCCTGGAACATATCTGTACTCCTAAGCTTACGGAACTTCAACAAGTAAACCCGGCACTACTAATCTAGCAGCAATGCCGACGAGTGGCAAGGGCTGCCTGATCGCCAGATAGCTGGCCGGATCCCAATGGCATTGAACTGAATTGGCAGTCGTGCGGCGCCGTGCGTCCTTGGGAATCCGTCGACGCGGTCATGCTGGAGTACGATCGCCCGGGACACGTATGACCGACCGCCCCACTTCAATCACGCGCTTGGCGGCTGCAACGCTGTGTACATGGACGGGCATGTCGAGTTCATCCGGTACGAGGGTCCGCAGTCGAGCCGTTTCCCTGTGAACTCTGCCGGTATGGCGGTGATGATGATGCACAGTCACGAGCACGATCACTGACTGCCAAGGGCGATTCGGCACCCCAACGCTGGTTTTTCTATAGGCACTTCCCGCCCCGTCGTACGAATCGTAGCCCGTAATGCCAGGGCGGCAAGTCAATGACAGCGCCGCACCAGTGCAAGGCTCCGACATCCTCGGCCCACGCGACAATGTCCGCGGGCCGCGGGCGAATCGCCATGTTCGGTCCACGGGGCGTCGCTGGATCGTAGCGCCAATGAATGACAAACAGCATCCCGCCTGCGCGGACAATGTTCGCGCTCACAGCGAGAAGCCGGGCTGCATGCTCGCCGTGAAGAATATTGAACAAAAGGCACCCGTCCTGAGACGCAGGTCGAACTCCGAATCCATCCTTGAGCACGTCAGCCTGCCGGCACACCACGTTCTTCAGCCCCGCGTCCTTGACGCGCGACTGGGTTCGCGCCACCATATTCGGGTCGATGTCTATGGCAGTTAGCCGTCCGTGAACGCGCTGAGCCACTGGAATCGTAAATGTCCCGTAGCCGCATCCGACTTCGACGACGTTTTTCAGCGCGTCGTCAACGCCAAGTCGGCGCAGAATTCGTTCCACGTCGAGCAAGGACTCCCAATACGTCTCTTCTGGCATGCCGCTTTCGAGTATCTTCATTTCCGGCCTTTCGCCAATTCCTACCGCTGATTGACTCCCATTACGCTGAACTCTACAATCCTGGTTGGGAATTGGCTATTGGGAGACGCGGACCTTGAAGGAGGTCCTGTGTTGTCTCAGCCGTAACCGGAGCATTGCCCGGTTTTCTAAGTGAGTGCGGTCAGTTGCACCCACTGCCCTATTCCGCCCTTCGGGCGGGAGTTTAAGAAGGCATAACAGGTCTATCATCCGATGAGGATTGGGTGGGCGTGACGCCAATTGTACGCCACGCCCTCTCTTCGTCTGATGAGCCTGACCGGGCTATCCCTTGGCAGGCCGCTCTCCAGCAAGCACTGCCTCCGTTTCACCCGGCAACCGTCACGCTACGCGACGGCCGTTTCCGTTTTCAACTGTCTTCGTTGCCGGCGCTGTTCGCGTGCCGCTTCGAGCTTGCGGTCGCGTTCGGCGTGTATCTGGGCCTGGCGGCCTTCGAGCATGTCCTTGGGCGTCACGTAGCCGATGGCGGCGTGCAAACGCACGGTGTTGTAATGCGTCACGAATTCATCCACCACGCGCCGTGCGTCCTCCAGGCTCAAGGGTGTCTTGGGCCGGATGCATTCGGCCTTGAGGGACTTGTGCCAACGCTCGATCTTGCCGTTCGACTGGGGATAATACGGCGAGGTCTTCACATGGGTCATGCCGCTGATGCGGATGAATTCCTTGAAGTCCTTGGCGATGAACTGAGGGCCGTTGTCGCTGATGATGCGCGGGGTGGCTTCGGGATGCTTCTCCTTGGCCCGTTGCAGGATGACTTCGATTTCGGACTCGGTCATTGACTCGCGGATCTCCCAGTGCACGATGGCGCGGCTGAAGCCGTCCAAAACACCGCACAGGTAGTAGAAGGCGCCGCAAATGTTCACGTAAGACACGTCGATATGCCAATGTTCATGGGGCTTTAAGGGCTGGTGAAAGCCCATGCCTTTCTTCGATTCCTTCCCGTTCCAGGGCCGCAGGAGACCTGCGCCCCGAAGCACACGCCATACGCTCGAGGGGCTTACGGCCACGACATCCGCGTCCAGCATCATGAAGGCCAAGCGACGGCATCCCTCCTTGGGATGGGCGTCGTAGAAATCGATGATGGCTTGCTTCTCCCACGCCAAAAGCCAGAAATCCCGGGGGATCCAACCGTTGTGTTCATTCACCTTGCCGTAGCGCTGGTTCCACGCGTAGAACTTGCCCGGGGAAAGCCCAAGCCACACGATGAATCGGGCCAGGGGCAGTTCACTCCGCGCCGCCCAATCGTTGACGAAATCGATGACCTCGTCACGCACATCATGGGGAACCCATCGGCCCTTCAGAGCTCCCCAAGTTCTTTTTTTAGCTTGACGTGCTCTTCCATCAACTCCGAGAGCACCTCATTCTTCGTCGCCAACTTCGCCTCCAAGGCCTCCACCTTGCGGGCCTGATGGCTTTCCTGCTTCTTCTGCCGCCCCGGCTTGCGCTCGAAGGCGGCCGCCCCGTTCTCGAAGAACTCCTTCTGCCATCGGTAGAAGACCGTCGGCGCCAGGCCCAACTCGTCGCACAAATCAGAGACCGCCACATGGTCCAACAGGTGCCGCCGGAGTATCGATACCTTCTCCTCGCCACTGTAATGCTTGCGTCGCTGCGTCATCGTGAATCCTCCGTCAGTTACTCACTAACTTAACGGCAATTCACTCCGATTCCAACTGAGACGGCACAGTCCAAGCATGGCTGTTTTCTCGTACTCTGCGACCGACCCCCGACGCGAAGACTCGGTGGACGAGGGCATTATTGTAGCCCGGGACATCGTCTTGGCAAAGCAGAAGCTGGAGTCGTTTGGCTTCGAGAGCGTTAAGTTGAAGCGCGTCCTAGGACTCGCGGCCATCGTGGGGTGGTTTCGCGCCAACTACCGGTAGGCGCCTGCTTCTCGCGCGCATGCATCCTGGCAGGGATTGGGAACGCATGGACTGGGTCATGACGAAGTCTCTGGGTCCTGCGGCGCCATGGCCTCATTGAGGGCCTGGGCGAGTTCGCGGGCGAGTACAGGTTTGGACAGCACGGCGGCGATGCCGGCGTTGAGACGCTGTTGCTCGGTGAGCAGGTCGCTGAATCCGCTCATGAGGATGACGGGCAAGTCTGGCCGCACGCGCTTGACTTGGGCGATAAGGTCGAGGCCTGACATTTGGGGCATGGTCTGGTCCGCGAGGAGGATGTCCCACTGTGCAGGGGCGGTCTGGAAGGCTTTGAGCGCGTCTTCGGGGTCTGCACGGGCGCCCACGGCATAGCCGAGATTGGCAATCACCTTTTCGAGGAGGTCCAGCAGCTGGAAGTCGTCGTCGACCAACAACACGCGGCCGCGTCTGGCGATTGGGGCAGGGGTATCGTCGCTCATATAACGCTCCGCTGCCGAGTCGCGAGTGAACGCGGAGTCGCGCGAGCGCACCGGATGATCCCAACTCGCACACGGCGTGATACCAGTCTCTCAGCACGTTTCAACAGGGCGCTGCCCCACGCCCCACACGGTAGAGTTGCGCGACGCAGGCGCGAACCGATCAGCGCCGCTGCAACGCTAAGCCATCTTTAGTGTAGTCCCATTGTCCACAAGCCGCAAGCGCCGAACCTCAAACAGATGTGAGTCGAGATACGAATGCTCCGGAGCGTTCACTTGGCCAAATTGCGTCCTCTGGGTGGCTTCTGACGCCTGGACTGGCTGGCAGTGTCAATCCTGGCCACCTCTCTGGACAAGTTCCTTCAGCGCTTTCCCTGGTTTGAACGTCGCGACATGTTTTTCGTCGATGGGCACGTGCTCGCCTGTGCGAAGATTGCGTCCTGTCCGGGCGCCACGGCATTGGACTTCGAACACGCCGAAATTGCGGATCTCGATGCGCTCGTTGCGTGCGAGCGATTCTGTGATGGCGCGCAACGCGGCGTCGACGACTTCAGCCACTTCTTTCTGCGTGAATCCCAGACGTCGCGCCACCTCCACGACCAAATCGCGTTTAGTCACAGGACTCTCCCCTGGCTCGACACATCTCTTCGTCGTCGGAGCGTGCCTTCCGCACGCTGATGGGAATGCATTGTAGACGGCCCCGCTGGGACCGTCAACTACCGCACGGAAAAAATTAAATACCTGAGACACCTGCTTTTACGATGAAAAGAGAGCAGAACCTGTCAGCACTTCGGAAAGAAATCGAACAAATCAAGAAAGTCATGGTCACCAAAAACGAACTTCGCAACCTGGCCGAGGCTCAGGCCGTGCTGGGCGACCCGGATGTACTGGGACAGATTGCCGCGAGCGAAGATGACATTCGCGCCGGTCGTGTCAAGCCCATCAAGTCGGTGCGGGACCTGCTACGAGTTGGGAAGTAGTGCTCACTGAAACGTTCGCGCAAGATGTCCGCAAGCACGGAAGGACGAGACGCAAATCGACGGCCCGAACGACAAACGTGCGCGTCTACAGATCAGCCCGGAAAAGTTGGCGAGTTGCTCGCGGGTGACAATCTGGGTACGGAGGCGTGCGCAACGCCATTAGAGACAGATTATCCCGTGTGGCATTCAGGCGAACAGTTCTTACACCCGTTACATTGAGCGTAGTATTTCTTCGCTGCGAGAACCGCCTCGTAGCAACTGCTGAACTCTCCAAGGTGTTGCCGGTTCTCCGGCTCAGGAGGGGTCGGGCACCCGTCTTTATGGACCTCATGGTCTCCGTTCGCCTGAGCATTCGTATTCACGTAATAGCGTGGCATTTTCTGTCCTCCTCTTCTCCAATTTTGGCAGCCAAGACACCAATGCACACTGCAAGTCCTCGGGACACTCCTGTTTGCCGGTTGCCTGCAATGTCCAAAGGCGTCGGCGCTTCAATTCGCCTCAATGGCCTCGCTGACCCGCGAGCTCAACCCACCGCCTATAATAGTGGCAAATGATGCCTAAGGAGTCAAGTAACTCGAGCATAGTTGAGAACTAGGGACAACCCTCCAGAGGGAGGTCACGATGCATTCCCACGTGGAACATACGCCAACTGCGTGTGCCGCTCCAGCAACGTCAACAGCCGATTCTCCAGACTCTGGATGCGTTCTTCCCGAGAAACCGCCAGGCGACGCCGTTCCTCATCCACTGCACGCATTTTGTCGCGGAGGTGGTCGTGACGCATTTTGTTCTGCATCTTTTCACGGGGGTCAATCAGGTACTCGCGGTAGTGCGGCGCCCAGGGCGACAACTGCATGATTTGCGTCCCGATTGAGCATTCTGTCCTCAGCAAGTCTCGCGCCAGGCGAACATGGAGTGCCCGGAGCCTGTCAAGCTGGTCCAGTGTCAAGGCAATTTCTCTGTCCAGAGCACTGACTACAGAAGCGTCCCAGTCTGCTCGGTTGACGCCAGCAGCGACTTCTCGGGCGCGTTCCTCGAGTCGTTGGGAAAATGGCCTTCGGGTGCGTTCTCCGTCGATGGCGCGCGGAATTCTTGCGTCTATCACGGCAGGACAACGAATCCGCAGATAAAAGGGTTTCACCCGATGTGCCGCGGGCGGGGAATTTGGCAGAAACGGGTAGCCATAACCCGTGTGCCGAACGCGCTGCCAGTGGTATACTGTCGCGATGGATAAGAATTTGGGAAAAGGGCTTTGGGAAGGCGTGGGAGGCTCGATCGGTTATTTTGGCCTGTATCTGGTTCAGCCAGCTTCGATCGGGGTAATCGTGACGGTTATAGCATTTGTCGTAGACCGCATCGAAGGGAAACAGGCCAACGTGCCGCTCTGGTCATGGCTTCTCATCGGCCTCTTGGCAGTTCTCTTCGCAGCTGTGGGCGCGTTCCATCGAAAACGGATGGAAGAAAGGGGCGTGATTGCGGAGTTGGCACGAAAGCGAGATGATATCAGTGACCAGCTAAACAAAAAGGAAATTGCTGAAGGGGGCGAAGGATTTGCCCGTGAAATGCATCGTTTTCTGCATAGCGTTGTCACAAGACACGGGGGTGAATAAGGCGCATACGCACGAGTCGTTCCATAGCGCGAGTAGTCCTACCTGGAACCAAGCCATCAGGTGGATCCCCTCATTGTGTCGGGCGACAATCAACATTGATGTCGTTGGCGAACTAAACCCCTGAAGCGCGACCCATTGGTTCACGCAAGGCCTTGGGGCGACGCGAACTCGTCATGACTTGCCTTTCGTCCGACGTTTCCTCCCGAGTGGACGAAGTCAAGTGACCCCCTCAGTTCTCCCAAGGACTCACGGCACTTGCCGCAGCCCCCAGCGTCGGTGCCAGCCTGACCCCTCTAACCCACCAAATCAGTCCAAACGCTTTAAGTAGCCCCTTCGTCGACGGGGTATGGCCGATGTTGGGACTGTGCAGTGGATTCTGTCGACGTATGAACTGCCTGAACGACTTGAAAAGCGGCTGACTTGGATTGCCGCCGACCGCTTTGACGAACTCACGCTCACCCGCTTTGACGACCAGTACCGCTTTATCGACAACCTCGTGGACAAGTTCACGCGGCGGCAGTGGGAGCGGCGCGAGGTGAGCCTGGATGCGCCAGCGTATGACGACAACCAGCGTTCTTTCCAGGAATACGTGTCTATCGCGCGCGAGAACGACCAGTTTGTCGTCGGCGACGGCGTAGAAGCGGATTCAGGAACGTGCTACGACTATCTGCCGGACCAGCGGGCGCCTCCCCAGCCGGCGTATACCGACGAGCCAGACGAAGAACCAGATAACGCCCGCGCTGCTGAAGAACTCCGCACGTTGAAAATGCTCAAGAATCAGCTCGAACCAGCGTACTGCGAATTTCTCGAATATCTCTTGGGGAGAAGCCGCAAGAACGGCTATCTCCGCGAGGGCTACGTGTCTGAGAACCTCGACGAGATTCAAACCCGTCTGGACGAAGTAGCGGGCAAGTATCGCGTCGACGGGCGGATTGTGTTCCCGCCGCAGCCGATTCTCGATATTCGGTTTCATCCGCTCCGCATTCGATTCGGACGGCGCCCGTCGATGACACGCAACCCGTTGAAGTACTGGCGTCGACATCGGCACGTTTACCAGGGCCTGCGGCGCAAGGAGTTATTCCGCGTCGACCAGAGTCTCTACCAGGCTCTGCGGGCTGCTGGGCAGCTGGACGAGGCGATTCCTGAGGCGTACAAACGACGGAAGGACAAGACGCGTCGGTAAAGTGCGTAGAACAGGCTTTGTGCCGAATTGAAATCCTTGCTGGCGTCCTTTAGCATTATTCGCATAGGCGACGGGTGGAGAAGATATTCTCTTGACAAGGTCGTCAATGTAGTGGCACTTTCACTACATGCAGGATAGAAAATAGTCGGAAATCTGAAACCGGAGAATCGTCGACCCAACAGACGAGGTTGTCTGGTTGAGAAGTTGGGAGTAAGCTGGACCCTTGTGTTAAGGCCGTATATATTGTAGAATATGTTGCCTGACGCTGTTCGCAGACACGGAACAGACAGAGCGTGCTAAGTGATTGTACGACAAGATCTTGCGAGTATGCACTAGTTCAGCGTAGCGCATAAGCCACCAACTGGCAGCGCGCAAAACACTGTGCAATATTGGCAACCGCAGAGACATGCTAAACGATATGCGGTTAGGTGATGTGAGGAGTTTCCACAGATATGTCAGAGCAAAGAAGCGATTCACCGTCTAGCGCACAGGTGTCGCCAAGTGACGATAACCGTAAAGCCATCATCTCAGATTGTGCAGAACTGTCAAGGGTTATCGCTACAGAGCCTGGCCAAATGACTTCAAGTATTGTGGAGTGCCTATCTTCCTACCTGCTATATAGTGACATGGGCAAATTTTCCCGGGCTACTCTGCGCGATCAGCTTGGTGAACTCCTGGGTGCCGAAGGCCCGGCTCGCTTTTTGGTCACCTGCCTTAGCATGGGAGACGCAAAAGTAGCTAATTCCTTGGAAGAGCACCTTGATATTAAAATCGATGAGACTGTACATGACTTGCTGAAAACCCTCTTTATTCGATTTGGAGATACCATTTATCGCGCTGACCGTGCCTGGCAATCTCCACGAGATTGGAGTAGGCTCCGTGTTCATGTAGGTAACAATCAAGAAAAGAAAGAATCGCTCATCACTGTTAGGGTTGAACGCAACGATGGACAGGTAGTAGAGTTTGCGGGGTCGATAGGATCCTTGATTCGTGCCAAAACCATACTTGTTGAAAGACTAAGTGAAGATCTAGCAACAATTGACGAGAATGACCAGACTAAGCTGAAAGCATTGCATGAGAAATTGTCAGAACTAGTCACCAAATTTTGTGCCGATTGAATACACACAAGGTTGACTTACCCTTGTGTGAGACTGGAGGATTCATACATGAGTAATGCTCACGTATCGAGGAAACTTCAAGCCTTTAATTTTTTTACTTCCCCTTATGCCGATAGGAATTCAGAAGAAGCTCGTTCTTCAGTCATACAGTCATTTTTGTCATTTCTGTCAGCAGACCAAGGACCCGTGGAAGAGGGATGTACTGAGGATAAAGCTTCCTCTTACTGCCGTAAGTTAGAACTCGAAGCTGCGATGAAGATGAAAAGATTTAAATATCCTGACAATTTCTGTGATGAGTCCAGTGAACTCGCTGATTCCCGGGATGAAGTAAGGGACAATCTCCTTTCATATCCCGATAATTCGTGTGCGACAATGAGCCATGAGGAGGTACGGAGACCCAATGACTTGGACATTGATAAACATGTTGCATACAGTGGTGACATGTTACCGAGGGGATTCATGAGAGACGATACATATATGAACACGGACGGCAGGGACGAGCATTCTGGAATTGCTCACAGTTTGTTAAAAGGATGGGAAAGACGCACACAAATTCGTGCTGAATTGGAGAGGTATTGGGAAGCATTTCCTAGAGCCGTAGAACAAGGTGTTTTTGATGAACGGCGTCTAAAGTCAGTTGTTCAGCGGCATGTTTACAAGAAAGGCCCAGCAACAATCGAAATGATTGCTCTTGACACTAACATCGCTCCAGTACTTGTCGAAAAATATACTAATGAGCTTGAGGGAAGAGGCCAAATATCAACATACGAGTTTATGAATCATCACTGGTATAAGGGAAACTCATGGATTAGACGGATACTTTATTTTGCATTCTCATAGGTATTGAAGGTAAGATAAGTGACCGAGTATTTGATATTGGCTGCTACGTTTTATGTTGTGCTTCTTATTTTAGAATTCGTGAGAAGTGGTATATACTGGCGTCATCTAATCCGCGCTTTTTCAGTTTATGTAGCAATACTGCTGCATTCTTTATTCTGTGTTTTCCTGTATTTCGTTTTTGCCCTGAAGATTGATATTCCATGGATACTTGCCGTGGGAGCCTACACAGGAATCACTTTTCTGGAGACTCAGAGTATACCATTCCGTGATAGCGATGTTCGCTTATCGGCGCAGATGATATTGATTGTCCCGCGAATATTCAAAGGAATGATCGACAGTGCAATTGCTGATTCAGTTAACAAAGCTGCAGAATCGTTCGCTACGAAAGGGAGTGGTTGTGGTCCTGAGATAGCGTTGCGAGCCTTGCGATACGCATTTGTAGGGAAGGAGGAAACAGGACGCACAAAAGAACTTATGGGTGAGGCTTTCAAAGGTCAACAACTAGCTGATAGCAGATTACAGGAGAAGACTTTTCTTCAATTGCTGGCAAAGGTTTGTATCACACCTGAAAAAGCGCAACAGCATCTTAGTGAAGCAAGTAATACGTAAATATACGACATGCCTTCCAAAGAATTACGTAACGCTACCCTGACACGTTACATAGATTCGCCGTGTGGACGTAGGGTCCTGGGTCAGGCAGCTTTTTCGAGACGTTCCAAATACTTCGTCCCATCCCCTTACGTCAGGGTACCCGCCGCCCCACCTTCTCATACCCGCCCGCCGGACTCAAATACCGACCGAGACATTCCAAACTGCAGAACACCTCAGCGTCGGCAAGTCCTACAAAGTCACTCATCCCGACAATACCTTCTTCGACTTTCCACGCTTCGTCGCCTTGTTTCATTCCACGACGACAAGTCGCGCATTTCATTGCTTTGTCTGATTTCATCAAGGACAAACGCGACGACAGCATAAGAATCCTCGCCTGATTAGCCTTCTCGAAGTATGCGCTGCAGTATAGAAAACCTTATATACTAGCGCATCTTATATAGTCGCGAGAAGAAAAAAGTCAGAGGCAAATCAAACCAACTGATTTCGACGACAAAACGTGTTCAGCGCGTTCCGCTGAACGTTGCACTCCCGCATAAGATTGGGGAGGATTTTATGTATTTAAAACTTTCATATCAAAAGATTTAAAAAAGATGGTGAGATTAGAATTTTAGACAGCCATAATAATCAGGCACACCTGTTCCCTTTCCGAACACAGAAGTTAAGCTGATTATGTTCTTGGTGTTAGTTTCGAAAGAAGTCAAACCAAGAAGCTGTCACTTACTAAATCCTTTGTGTATAATTCTAAAGCGTTTTATTCTTGAAGCCCAAAGAGTTGTTTCTTCTGTTTGATTAAAATCTGGGTAAGAAGTATTTATTCCTACAATATATCTTTTTTGGGTTCCTTTAGCTGAGGCAGGAGAATCAGAACCCAAATAGGTTACAGAACCTCCAAAGGGTTTTTCTGAGTTATCTTCATATATTAATTCAATAAAATCTCCAATATGTAGTGTCTTCATTAATAGAGGGCATGCCAGTATCACGCGGAATATTAGTCATCCAATTCATTTTAGAAAATATTATGCTTTTTTGAATTTAGTTGTTAACTGAAGCAAATCAGATTGTCCTAAAAAAGCTGCTCTGCAACAGTATCTTTCGAGTCCTAATTCATCTAAAACTTTTCCAGCTTCTTCACCTTCAGAGACTCTTATTTTGAATTCTTCCCACAAGTGGGCAATTGGTTTTCCGCAACTAAAGCACCTAATTGGAATTATCATATATTTTTCAGAGATAATTAGTTTTTAAAGTTTTGCAAAGGTTTAAAAGTTGTTTGAGTATCTTGAAGTTATGGAGAATATAATTGAATTAAAAAATGTAGCAAAATACTATAGAATGGGAGAAGACATAGTAAAAGCTTTAGATGGTGTTGATATTTCTATAAAAAAAGGGGATTTTGTTGCAATTATGGGCCCTAGTGGCAGTGGTAAAAGTACTGGAATGAATTTGACTGGAAGCCTAGATTTGGCGACAAAGGGAGATATTTTTCTTGGAGGTGATAATATTGAAGAAATGGAAGAGTCGGAGCTTGCACAAATTAGGGGTAAGAAGATAGGGTTTATTTTTCAAAGCTTTAATTTAATTCCAAATCTTACTGCCCTGGGTAATGTAATGTTGCCTATGCTTTTTCAAGGAGTAGAAAAAGAAGAAAGAAATGAAAGAGCTGTGAAATTATTGAAGCTTGTGAATTTAGTGGACAGACTTGAACACTATCCTAATCAACTTTCTGGAGGACAGCAACAAAGAGTGGCAATTGCGCGCGCTCTTGCGAATGATCCTGAAGTAATACTTGCCGATGAACCCACTGGAAACTTAGATACCCAAACTGGTGAAAGAGTAATGGATTTTTTAGAGAAACTTAACAAGGAAAAAGGAACCACAATTGTTATGGTTACACATGATCCTGAAGTTGCCTTAGAACATTCTCGCAAAATTTATTGGTTAAAGGATGGTAAAATTGAGAAAGTTACTGAAAAAGTTAAAGGGAAATGGAAGACTTTAAAATAATGTATTAACTCTTTGATAGTAACAAAGGAAAAGATTTAAAAAGTAAAAGAACAATAGTAAAGATATGGAAATAAAAAACATTTTTGTAATAATTCCACTTTTAATTTTTAGTTTGAACTTTGTTTCAGCAGTTGTTGTGAATGATATTTCTCAAGATGATTTGTTTCCTGGAGAAAGAGGTTTTGTAAGTGTGGATATTAAGAATACATTGGAGGAGGATATTGAAGATGTTTCTTTAAATCTTGAATTGTCAGAGGTTCCTTTTATTTCTGTAAGTGGAAGTGAAGATAATGTTGATGAAATAAGAGATGGAGACATAGAAAGCCTTAGGTTTGAATTAAAGCCCTCTCAAGATATCGGGCCTGGAGATTATAATATCCCCTATACTTTGACATATGATATTAAGAATGGAAATAGTTCTCAAGTTAAAACAGGATATGTGGGTGTAACTGTTGGAGCTAGGACTGAAATTGAATTTTCTACTGACTTGGAAAATAATATTGTCGGAGAAACTGGGCAAGTTACATTAAGGATTATTAATCGAGGTTTTGGAGATGTTAAATTTGTAAGTATTAGGATTTCCCCTGAAGGATTTGCTCTTTTAGAAAGCAATTTGGAATATGTGGGCACAATTAGTTCTGATGATTTTGAAACTGCAACATTTGATGTTGCTTTTAACGAGCCTAATGCAAACCTTGTAGCAGTTATTGAATATAAAGATTTTAATAATAGGGATCAAACTGAAAATGTAAGAATTCCTTTGAATGTTTATTCTAGAGATGAAGCATTAAACCTTGGACTTATTCAAAAAAATTATACTTGGGTTTATGTAGTTATTTTGCTTGTTGTAGTTGTTGGTTTTTTTGTATATAAGGCAATAAGGAAAAAAAGAAAGAAAAAGAAAGTGGGGGTTTAATCATGAGGTGGGATTATTTTTCCCTTGCATTTAATAACCTTAGAAGAAGAGGTATGAGAAGTTGGCTTACGATGCTGGGAATTTTTATTGGTATTGCAGCAGTTGTTTCTCTTATTTCATTAGGTGTAGGGTTGCAACAAGCAGTGCTGGGGCAGTTTTCTAGTTTGTCTGTTGACAAGCTTACTATTCAAAATGCCAATACTGGTTTTGGACCTCCTGGAAGTACTGTAATTGAAAAACTAAACTTGGAGGATGTGGAAGTTATTGAGCAGGCAGAAGGAATTGATGAGATTTTTGGAAGGATATTAAGACCTGCAAAAGTAGAATATAACAAGGCAGCTATATTTTCTTTTGTTGCAAGCATTCCAGATGAAAGAGTTCATGCAAATATTGTCTATGATAGTTTTGGCATTGATGTAAAAGAGGGAAGATTAATTTATAATGAGGATTTTGGCAAAGTTGTTTTAGGAAATGATTTTGTTAAGAACGATTATTTTGATAAAGACATTAGGGTTGGAAATGAGATTAAGATTGCAGATAAAGATTTTGAAGTTGAAGGCATTCTTGAAAAGTCAAGTAGTTTTGAAATCAACTCTGCCATTTTAATGATAGAGAGGGATACGGAGGAATTATATGGCGTTGATGGAGAGTATGATCTTATTGTTGTCCAGGTTCAAGACAAGGACAAAATTGAAGAGGTTGCTGAAGAGGTTGAGGAGCTTATGAGAAGAGACAGAAAGTTAGATGAAGGAGATGAGGATTTTAGTGTTCAGACGCCGATTGAGTCTTTAGAGGGTGTTAACCTCATCTTGAATATAATTCAGTTGATAGTTGTTGGGATTGCTTTGATCTCTCTTCTTGTTGGGGGGATTGGTATTACTAATACAATGTTTACTTCGGTTATTGAGAGGACTAAAGAAATAGGGGTGATGAAGGCGATTGGGGCGAAGAATCAGGATATCATGATAATATTTTTGATTGAGTCGGGGTTGTTGGGATTGGTGGGAGGGATTGTTGGAGCAGTTATTGGTTTAGCTATGGCGATGGCAATAAGCAATGCTGTTGGATCTTTATTAGGCGGAATTTCTTTCGGGGTTAGAATCTCATATCCTTTATTGTTTGGAGCTATTTCCTTCTCATTTATTTTGGGAATTATTTCAGGAACCTTGCCTGCTTTACAGGCGAGTAGATTAAATCCTGTGGAAGCATTAAGAAAATGATTTCAGATTATTTTAATCTTGCTTTTAGAAACCTTAAAAAAAGGAGATTAAGGAGTTGGTTGACAATGCTTGGGATTATAATCTCTATTGCAACGATTTTTATTCTTGTGAGTTTATCTCTCGGGTTGCAGGGAGCTATTAAAGAACAATTTGAAATCCTTGGGAGTGACAAAATATTTATTCAACCGCGTGGGCAATTTGGAGGGCCTGGAACAGAAGCTGGTGCAAAACTTACTCTTGAAGATGTTGATGTTGTAAAAAAAGTCAGAGGTGTTGGAGATTATTCTTACTACGCTGCTGGAAGTGCAAAATTGGAATATGGGGGGCAGACAAGATACTTTTTTGTTTCTGGAATTCCCTTAGATAGTGTAGATCTTTATATTGAAACAGGGGCTTTTGAAGCGGATGAAGGAAAACTTTTAGAGGAGGGAGATAGGGAGGAATTGATGATTGGAAGTTATTATAAATACAAGAATTTATTTAAAGATCCGGTTAGAGTAGGAGACAAACTTTTAGTGAATGAAAGAGAATTTAAAGTAAAAGGGATAATTGAACCAATTGGCAATCCAGGTGATGACCAGAATGTTTTGATGAGCTATGAAGACTTTCAAGATTTATTTAATTCTAGTGATAGGGTTGACGCTATTCTTGTTGAGGTTGCACCTGGAGAGGATGTAAGAGAAGTTTCAAAAAGGCTTGAAAAAGATTTGAAAAAGTCAAGAGGAGTTACTGATAAAACAATTGATTTTACAATTAGTACTCCTGAAGAACTGCTTGAAAGTTTCCAGGCGATTTTGAATATTATTGTAGGTTTTTTAGTCGGGGTTGCGGGGATTTCTTTAATTGTTGGAGCAATAGGGATTACAAATACAATGTATACAAGTGTTTTAGAAAGGACTCGAGAGATTGGAGTGATGAAGGCGATTGGGGCGAAGAATCAGGATATCATGATAATATTTTTGATTGAGTCGGGGTTGTTGGGGTTGGTGGGAGGGATTGTTGGGGTTTTGGTTGGTTTCGGTTTTAGTAAAATTGTGGAGTTTACTGCTATCCAGTCTCTTGGAACGGATTTATTTAGAGCAGCATCACCTTGGTATTTGGTTATAGGTTGTTTAGTTTTCGCATTTATCACAGGAGCTGTTTCAGGAACCTTGCCTGCTTTACAAGCGAGTAAAATAAATACTGCTGAAGCTTTAAGGCATGAGTAATATACAAAAATTTAAAAAGAAGATTAACAAATATTCTTGATTCAAAAGAGATGGCAAAAAAATGTATTTATTGTTCTTCAGAAATCCCTGAAGAAAGCGTAATTGATTTTTGTGAACAATGTGGGCACGGAGTATGGGGTCCAAAGATGTTCAAAGCAATTGTCAATAATATGGAAAGCGCGAAAGAAAAAGGAGATATAAAGTAGTATTTTTTCTATTCCAAAGACTTTAAAAAGCCTTTATTTTTAGATATTTCATATAGTGAAAATGGCAAAAAGAAAACCTGTTCGTGAGAGAGGAAAATTTAAAATTAGTGAATACTTTAAGACATTGAAAGAGGGGGACAGAGTTGCTGTTAAAAGAGAAAAAAGAGAAAGTGCTAATTTTCCAAAAAGAATTCAGGGGAGGACAGGACAAGTTATTGGGGTAAGAGGCGGGAGTTATTTGGTAAAATTAAAAGAATTTGCTAAAGAAAAGACATTTATAATTCAACCGGTTCATTTGAAAAGAATAAAATGATAAAAGAAATGAAACCCCTAACATTAGAAGAAGCAAAAGAAATAGCTGAAGCTAATGAGGGTAAAGAAGAGGCTATTAATTACATTAAAAAATTTTCAAAAATTAAACTAAAAGATGTAAAAGAAATGAGGAAGGAACTCGAGGGGCTTGATAATCATAAGATAAAATCCTCACATATTGTTAAAATAATTGATTTTCTGCCTGAAGATAGTTCAGACATAAATAAAATCTTTACAGACATTAGTTTAGAAGAGGATGAAATTAAACAAGTTACAGAAATTGTTAAAAAATATAAGTAAAAATGAGAGCAAAAGAAGAAAACGCAATTGTCCTAGACTACCTTCCGTATGGATATCCGTTGGAAGGAAAAATGATGCCCATAGCTCAAGCTGTAGGAAAGGAGAATCTGACTTTATTACAATTAATTCCTAGAAAAGGAGTTTCTTTACAATCTGGAGAAGAGGTTTATATTGGTGAGGGGAAGCGAGACAAAATATACTATATTCTTGGGAGATTGCCTGCTGAAAAACTTACTGAAAATGCGAAAATGCAATTGGAAGAGGTTATAAATAAGAACATTGAAGATAATGAGAAAGAGTTTATTAAATTTTTTAATGAAAGCACTGCAATAAATACAAGAGTGCATCAGATCGAATTGCTACCAGGATATGGAAAGAAACACACAAAAGAGATTATTGAAGAAAGAGAGAAAAAAGAATTTGAGTCTTTTGAAGATTTGAAAAAAAGAATCCCGAGCCTTCCTGATCCAAAAATCTCTGTTCAAAAAAGGATTATCCAAGAATTGACTGGAAAAGAAAGACATAGGCTTTTTTCAGTATAATCAAAAGGTTTTTGAATGGTTAAAATTTGCATTTAAAATGGCTGAACAAATACAACAAGAAAATAAAGGGAAACCAGAAACAGTTTCACTAGTTAGAATTTTGTCAACTGATATAAAAGGAGATAAAAATGTTTGTTCTGGTTTGACCAAAATAAAGGGCATTTCTTTTTCAATTTCTAATGCTGTATGTAAAATAATAGGACTTGATAAATACAAAAAGGTTGGAGATTTAACTCAGGAAGAAATAAAGAAAATTGGAGATATTGTAAAGGAAGCCAATTTTCCAAAATTTTTAGTTAATAGAAGATTTAATTTAGAGAATGGAGAAGATAGACATTTAACTACTGCTGAATTGGATTTGACTAAAGAGTTTGATATAAAAAGATTAAGGAAAATAAAATCTTACAGGGGTTTGAGGCTAGTGTCAGGATTGCCTGTTAGGGGGCAGAGAACTAAAAGCCATTTTAGGAAAAAAGGAAGGAATAAAGTTGTAGGAGTGAAAAAGAAAAAGTAAAATGTTGAGAAAACATAAATTATTCAGGAAGCCAAGAAAATCTTTTGATACTGTGAGGATTGAACAAGAGAATAGTATTGTTGCACAGTATGGTTTGAAGAATAGGCGAGAGATTTGGAAAGCGCAGGCAAAACTGAATTCAATAAGAAATATGGCAAAAAAGTTTTTTGATGATACTGAAGAAAATCAAAAGAAATTTTTAGATAAATTAGCCAAAATGGGCCTTAAGGTTGAAAAAATAACTGATGTTCTTGCCCTTACTGAAAAAGAGATTTTAGATAGAAGACTTCAAACGATTGTCCATAAAAAAGGAATTGCCACTACGATTAAAGGTGCTAGACAGTTGATTACTCATAAACACATTACAATTAGTGGAAAAATTGTGAATATACCTTCTTATATGGTTAAAACTGATGAGGAAGATGGAATTGATGTTGTCTTAAAACAAAAGAGAAAGGCTATTGGAGAGGGTGTTGAAGAAAAAGCAGGAGAAGAATCAAAGCAAGTTGAAGTGGAGGTAACTGCATAATGGTATCTAAACAAAAAGAGCATGTTGGAATTGCATATATTTTTGCTTCATTTAATAATACAATTGTCCATGTTACAGATTTATCTGGACATACATTAATTAGGCATTCTGGAGGTTCTGTTACAAAGCAGGATAGATTAAAGGCAAATCCTACAACAGCGATGTTCATTGCAAAAAAGATTGGAGAAGAAATGAGGGATTTAGGAATTACAGGGCTTTATGTTAGAACAAGAGGCAAAACAGGTTCAACTGGAACAGGTCCTGGGGCTAATGCAGTAATTAGAACACTCTCAAAAGATGGTTTTAAGATTATTAGCATTACAGAGGCTACAAGAGTTCCTCGTGGGGGGCCAAAAATGAAAGGAGGGAGAAGAGGGAGAAGGGTTTAAATAATCTCAATAAAAATTAATAAAATGGATGCAATAGAAAACAAAGAGAATAAATTGAGGATTGTAATAGAATTCGGAGAAAGTTTGGCAAATGCTATAAGAAGAAGTGTAAATGAAATTCCAGTTCTGGCAATAGATGAAGTTGAAATTTACAAAAATGATTCTGCGCTTTATGACGAGGTTATTTCCCATAGATTGGGGCTTATTCCTCTTAAGGCCAATAGGAAGATGGAAATTTTTGAAGAAGGGAAGAAACCTTCTATAAAAAATGAAGCGAAACTTGCTTTAAAAATCAAAGGGCCTACAACTGTTTATTCTGGAGAGCTTAATGGAGATGCAAAGATTATTTATGGAAAAATGCCGATTGCAATTTTGGAAAAAGATCAAGAATTAGAGCTTGTTGGATATGCGAGACTTGGAAAAGGTATAAAGCATGCAAAGTTTTCACCAGGGTTAGTTTATTATAGGAATGTTTCTGAAGTTGAAATAAAAAATATTGAAAGGGCAGAGAGTTTGATTGAGAAGATTAAAGAGAGTTTGATTGAGAAACCCAAATCAAATTTGAAAAATGGAGATATTTTAAAGTCATCAAAAGATGAAGATTATATTGAGAGTTTAATTGAAAACAATGAGGTTGAAGTTCGGCCAGGAAAGGAGGTTGTATTAATTGTTGAATCTTGGGGGCAGTTGACTCCAAAAGAGATAATTCAAGAAGCTGTTAGTGCCTTAGATGAAAACATTAAACAACTTCAAAAGGCACTGAAAAAATAAGCGGGGATGCCGGAGCGGTCAAACGGAACACGTTAAGGCCGTGTTGGCTTAGTGCCTACCAAGGTTCGAATCCTTGTCCCCGCATAATAATAAGATGAAAAAAACACAGATTGAAAAGAAACTTAGGAGAAAAACAAACAAAGATTTAGTTGAAACTATAATTAGTTCAAAAAAAAATAAGAATTGGATTAGGGTGGCTCATCTTATATCAACTCCAAAAAGAAAACAAGTTTCCATTAATTTGGATCAGATATCAGAAAATTGTGAAGAGGGAGATGTAGTAGTTATCCCTGGAAAGGTTTTGGGGGTTGGAGAACTTGACAAAAAAGTGAGACTTATTGCACTATCTTTTTCAAAAACTGCAGAAGAAAAACTAAAAAAGGCAAAAATTGAAATGTCTGTAATTTATGAAGAAGTTAAAAGAAATCCTGAAGGAAAAGATGTTAAAATTGTAACAGAGTAAAATGGAAAAAGAAAAAATTTTGATTGATGGTAGCGAATCAATACTTGGAAGAGTTGCAAGTTATGCTGCTAAGGAAAGTTTGAAAGGTAAAGAGGTCGTGGTTGTTAATGTAGAGAAGGTTCTTTTGAGTGGAAATAAAAGGAGTATTTTGAAAGAGTATTTTGAAAGAACGCGAAGAGTTGGGAGTAGTCAGAAAGGGCCAAAAATAATCAGGACTCCTGAAAGAATTCTGAAAAGGACAATTAGAGGCATGTTAGACCATAAGAGAGGAAGGGGAGGTAATGCTTTTAAAAATGTTAAATGTTATAACCAAATTCCGAAAGAGTATGAAGGAAAAGAATTTTTAAAAATAGGGAAATTGAAGGGTGGAGAGCTAATAAATTTGAAAGAGTTATGTCAAAGGATAAAGTAAGATGGTAAAGAGTGAATTGATGATGGTTAGTGGAAAAAGAAAAACAAGCATTGCAAAGGCTCGAGTTGTATCTGGGAAAGGAGAGGTTTTTATTAATAATGTGCCTTATGAAAATTTAGAGATGTTTCATAAATTAGCGATTGAAGAGCCGATGAAAATTGTGGAAGAGGTTATAGGAAAAGTTGATTTTGATATTTATGTTAAAACAAAAGGGGGTGGAAGGGAGGGCCAAATTCAGGCAGCTAGACTTGCTCTTGCACGGGCCATTATTAAAAAAACAAAGTCTGAGAAATTAAGAAAGGCCTTTTCTGATTATGATAAACATTTATTAGTTGCAGATGTTAGAAGAAAAGAAGCCTATAAGCCTGATGATTCAAAAGCTAGGGCAAAAAGACAAAGCAGTAAGAGATAATTATTTTTTATTTTTTTCTAAAAGAATTCTTTTCATTGAATTAAGTTGTTTTTGAATTTGTCCTATTTCTCTTTCAGCTTTTCTGTTTACAGCATAATCATATTCTGATCTCATCCTATCTCTTTCACTTTCTCTGTTCTGGCTCATCAAAATTATTGGTGCTTGTAGTGCTGCTAAACAGGAAAGAACCAAGTTAAGAAGGATGAAAGGATATGGATCAAAGTTTTCTTTTCCAAATTGTGTAAGAAAATATACGTTTGTAAACATCCACAAAATGAGAAACACCATGAAAGAAAAAATGAATACCCAACTTCCAGCCCATCTTGTTAAAAAATCTGCAGCTCTTTGTCCGAAAGTTAGTTTTTTCTTAGCCCCTAAAACTTTATTGAAGACTTTTGGGTCCAAGATATTTTCGTTTATTCTTGTAAAATCAAAAAGAGGGTTGTGGAAATTATTTTTCATGTTATTCTTAATTGGAATAAATATATAAAGGTTACTTAATTATTTTAGTAAAATGAAATTGAAAGAGTTGAGAGGGATATTTGTTCTGCTTTTGATTGTTGTTTTTGGAGGAGCTGGGGCTTATTCTATTTTAGAAGGTTGGAGTTATCTGGATGCTGTATATTTTGCAGTTGTTACTATTACTACTTTAGGTTATGGTGACTTGGTGCCTCTAACTATATCTGGAAAGATCTTTACGATTTTCTTTTCATTGAGTGGGATTGCTATTGGTTTATATATTTTAAGTGTTCTTGGGAAATACATGGCTATGGAGCTTCATAAAAAAGGATATGAAAAAATTATCAAGTTAAAAAAGGGTGAGTCTTTTGATATCTCAAAACTTTCAATTGACCAAAAGGTTGAATGGCACCCTGATAAAAAAGATGTTTTTGAAGGTTTTGTGAATATGCTGACAAGAAATGAAGCAAGAATTAAATTGAATAAAAAAAATGGGAAATTGATGTCAAAGAAAGACCACCAGGTTATTGTTTTAGATTCAAAAGGAAAATTAAAGAGGTAAAATGAGGGTTTTTAATAAATCCTTAGTAGTTTTGGGACTTTTAATATTATTTCTATTGATTTATTTCGTTAGTAGTTTTGGTGAGGGTATTGAAGAAGTGAGGATTGTAACCAAAGTCATTGATGGAGATACAGTTATTGTTCAAGGAGGTGAGAGTGTCAGGCTTTTAGGAATTGATTGTGATGAAAGAGGAAAAAAATGTTATGGTGCTGCAAAAGATTATGTTGAGGGGAAAATTTATGAAAAGGAGGTTAAATTAGAAAGGAGTGTTGAGGACGAGGATATTTATGGGAGGAAGTTGAGATATATTTTTATTGATGGTGAAAACTTGAATGAAGAATTAGTTGCTAAGGGTTATTGTTCTGCAAGATTTGAAGAAGAAATTGAATATAAAGAGGAAATTATTTTAGCTGAAGAAAAAGCGATAAAGGGGGGTATTGGATGTAAATGGAGTTGAAGAAGGTTGTTTTTATATTGGTTTTTGTGTTTTTGGGAGTTTTAAGTGTTTACATCTTGATTGATGATTCAGATAGGGCAACTATTTGTTTAAACAGGGGTTGTTTTAGTGTTGAGATTGTTCAAACTCCTGAAACTCGCATTCAGGGATTGAGTTTTAGAGAGAGTCTTGGAGGGGACGAGGGGATGTTGTTTGTCTTTGAAGAATCTGGGAATTATAGTTTTTGGATGAAAGATATGAAGTTCCCATTAGACATTATTTGGATAAATGAAAATTTTGAAGTTGTTTATATTGAACAGGGGGTTCCTGTTTGTGAAGGGTTTTGTGAGATTTATTCTTCGCCCTATGATTCAAAATATGTTTTAGAGGTTCAATCAGGCATTGTTAAAAAGAAAAATATATTTATTGGTGATTTGTTGGTCTTTTCATAAAGAATCTATTGGCGATTTTATTTTTTTGAGTTCTTCTCTTGAAATGTGGGTGTATATCTGAGTTGTTGACAAGTCTGAATGTCCTAATAATTCCTGAATTTTTCTTATATCTACGCCAGATTCTAGTAAGTGTGTTGCAAAACTGTGTCTTAGAGTGTGAGGGTGGATGTCTTTTTTAATGTTAGCTTTTTTTGTTGTATTTTTTAGAATTTTTTGGATATTTCTCGGAGTTAATTTTGGTTTTGGACCGCTGAACAAGTATTCTTGGTTTGAAGTTTTTTGTTTTTCTATTTGTTTTCTTAAAGACTTTTCTAAAAATTTTGGTATGTTGAATATCCTATCTTTTCTTCCTTTTGCTTGTCTTACAAAACCAATATTTTCTTCAAAATAAATATCTCCTGTTTTAAGTTCTGTTAATTCAGAAACTCTTAATCCTGTAGCATATATCAGGCTTAACATTAGTTTGCTTTTTTTATTTGGGCAGTTGTCAAAAAGGATTTTAATTTCTTGTTTTGTTAAAACTGTTGGAAACCTTTTTTCTTTTTTTGGACGTTTTATTCCTAAGGTTATGTCATTTTTTAGTAGATTTGAATAGGCATATCTTAAAGCTGAGAGAAACAATAGAGTTGAGATTATGGATTTATCTGAAAGTTTTTCTGACATGAAGAGTTTTACGTCTTCTTCTGTAATTTGTTCTGGTTGTTTGTTTGTGAAATCTAGGAATTCTTTGTTTGCTCTTAGATAGTTTCGTATGGTGTATTCAGAATTTTTTGAAATTTTTAATTCAACTTCAAGTTTTTTTAGGAATTCTTCTTGTCTCATTGAATAGTTTTCTCCATTTTGGATGTTTGAACAGCTGTTTGTTGCTCTTAAACAGGATTGTTTGGATTCCTATTTTTTTAGCAGGTTTTGTATTCCAGTCACGGTTGTCTATAAACAATGCTTGTCTTGGAGAGAGATTTAATTTTTTGAGAGTTAATTTGTAAATTTTTGGATTTGGCTTTCTAAGTTTTACTTTATAGGAAATTATAGATTGGTTGAATTTTCTTTCGTATTTGTCTGGAATTAGGGGTTGTTTGGACAAGTGCCATTGGTCTGAAAGAATTGCTATTTTATATCCTCTTTTTTTGAGTTTAAATGCCTGTTTATAGAGTTGTTTGTTTATTTTGAAGTTTTTCTTGTATGCTCTTTTGTAGAGTCTTCTTAATTTTCTTTCAGAAATTCTTAGATTTTTGGCAATATTTTTTACTGTTTGTTTTTCAGAAATTTTTCCTTCAATGGATTTTGCATAGTAGGTGTCTATTGAGTCAAAATAGGTATCTATTGAAATTTTTAGTTTATCTGCTATGAACTCGTGGACTCCTTTTGAATTTTGTGTTAGTGCTAAAACACCTGCAACATCAAAAATTACTGCTTTAACCTCTTTTTCCATAAAGAATATTGTGCGAACTTACTTATAAATTTATTTGAGAGTTTTTGAAGTTATTAAGATTATAATTACTCCGATTATTGTGATGAAAAGGGCTATGTAGATTTCTGAAAGGGCAGAGCCAGTAATATTGAGAAAAGTTTCTATTACTGAAGAAGAAATTTTACGGATTGAGTCTCTCCATGCCAAGGCTATTGTGAAACCTATTGCGGCAATTAGGGCAAATTTTAGTTGTCTTTTAAATTCTTTTTTGAATGAACTTCTAGTGTGGAAAACTCTGTGGGATTTTTTGGGCATTTTATTGAGAAGAAAAAATAACTTTTATATGTTTTGATTTGATAGGGAAAGACTTAAAAAAGGCGTTGTTTTGGTTTTGGTGTTAAAATGAGTATTAAGAAAGGCGATAAAATCAAAGTAGATTATGAAGGAAAGTTTGAAAATGGAGAAGTATTTGATAGTTCTAAGCATGGAGATCATGCACACCCTATTGAATTTGAAGTTGGACAGGGACAAGTAATTAAAGGTTTTGATGAGGCTGTTGTTGGTATGGAAAAAGGGGAGGAAAAGAAATTTGAGATTAATCCTGATGAAGGGTATGGAGAGTATAGGGAAGAGTTAAAAAAAGATATTCCAAAGGATGCATTGCCTAAAGAACAGGAGCCTAAAGAAGGTATGATGTTGATGTTGAGTGCTCCTGATGGAAGACAATTTCCAGCTAAAATTGAAAAAGTTGAAGAGGATAAGATAATTATTGATTTGAATCATCCTTTGGCGGGTAAGAAATTATTTTTTGATATAAAAATTGTTGATATTGAAGAAGGAAGTGAAACAGAAAAGAAAGAAGAAAGTGGGAATAATAATTCTGAAGAATCTCAATAATTTTATTAACTACAAAGTTGTTTGTCCTGTTTTTGGTTGCTACTTTAAGGATGTTGAAAGTTTTAAGTTTTGATTGAAAGTTTTAGTCATTTTTAGGTGAGATTATGGTTCGCACAATGTATATTGTACGAAGTTTTTATGTGTTAATTGGTTTATGGGGGATTTGAGAGGGTTTATGGGTTAATTGGAGCAGTAATCTTAAGATAATAGATGTGGTGTATTGGGTGTTGTCTGTATCTGAATTGATTTGACGTTTTCCTATTTGCCTGTCATAAACTATTTTTACATGATATGTTTCTCTTTCAGTTGGTTTGACAAAGTCTAAGGGTTTGTTGCTTTGAAAGTCTATTGTGTCAGAAAGAAAATGTTCTAGTTCGCCTTGAGGAATATTGGATTTTTCTAAAGTAAATTGGCTTTCTAAGTTTGGATTAAAAGTTATTTGAAGATTATAATCTTCCATAATATTATAGGGTTGTGAAATATTTAAAATGATTGTTTATAGATAATTATTGATTTTTAAGAATTGGGGTTAATTTTATTTGTTTGTACGAACTTATGTTAGGTTTTGGAAGTTTTAGGTTTTGATTAAAAGTTTTAGTCTTGATTATCTTTTCAATAGTCTGTTGTTTTGTAGTTTTTATTGAATCTGAAATTGTTCTTTTTTCAATCAGGCTAAGAGTTTACTATCTTTGATGTGTGTCTTAAACAGTTGATTAAAATATTCAGTCTCTTTGATTTTGTTCCCACCTTTGTTTTGCTTGCTCTTCTGAAATTGATTCTCTTGGATCTCAAAAAGGGCACTCGAGGTTTGGAGTTGTATAAGCTGGGAAGATTGTTTATCTATCGCGGCGCCCAACCCCATAGCAAAAAGCTTCTTCCTATGGAGAGGTTGAGGGCTGTAATCAATGCAATTTCTATAAGAGGAAGATTCTTCCATATAGTTTTTTATTTTTAGAGGGGATAAATGTTGTGATAATTTGTAGGTGTTTTAAGAATTAGGTGTTTAAGGGTGTTTGAATGGGTGTTTGTTGGGTGTTGGGAGGTGTTTATGGATGTTTTTGTGTTTATTTTGAAGTTTTTGGTTGAATTTTTATTTGATTTTTGTTAAAATTTGGAAAGGTTTAAATAGTAATTCTCCTCTGTAAATAAGATATGTTTGGATTTTTTAGTAAAAAAAGAGAGATTGAAGAGATAAAAGAAGAGGTAAAAAACTCTTTTGAGCATGTAAAAGATGATATTGATAAGACTGGACAGTGGATCACCCATTTAAACAATAGTGATGTTTCTTTAAACAGCCGTTTAAACATGGTGGAAGAAGAAGTCTCGTCGTTAAAAGATGAAATTGAGCAGTTTAAAGAAGTAATTTCAATGTTTGGAGAGGGTATGTCTAAACAACCGTTTAAGACAAACAAGGGGGTGTTTAACAAACAGATAGGTGTTGATGATGTTCAAACAAGTGTTGAAACTCCTGTTCAAACAGGTAATTTTTATGGTTTATCAAACTTGTCAGTTACAGAAAAAGCAATAATATGGGTATTGGTGAATAATAATATGAAATTGAGTTATGAAGACTTAGCAGCTATGCTTGGAAAGACAAAGTCTACAATAAGAGGACAAATAAATAGTATAAAACAGAAAAGTGAGGGTTTGGTAAAAGAGTATATGGAGCAAAATGGGAAAAAAAGAGTGTATATTCCTGAAGAAATTAAAGAAAAAATACTCAAAAAGTCAAAAGTGAGAGTTAAAACAGGGAAAAATAAGGAAAAAAAGTGGGAATAAGATTAAAAATGTTAAAAGTGAGAGTTAAAAATAAATCATTAAAAAGGTTAAAGTGAGGAAGAATGGATGAAAAAGAAATTTTAAATAAAAAGTGTGTAGTTTATAATATTGGAAAATATTAAAATTAAGAGTAAAAGTAGTTTATAATTGTGAAAAAAGAGAACAATTTCTAGTTTTTACTAGAAAGTGTAGTTATTCGTTTAACCGATTTTAGAACTCTCTAAGTTTAAGAAGAGTATTTAATGATGTTAATTTTCTGAAATCTTTGGAAATATAGAGAATTATACGTTTATTATTGACTTTTTCCTTGATTATTGGGAGTTGTTTTTGTGAGATTCTGTGTATATAATCTCTTATTGAACTTTCTGAAAGGTTGAGATTTTGAGCTAAAAGAGGATAATCTACTATATATCCTTGGTCTTGGAACTGGTAGATTGATGAGAAAACCAGCATCTCTTGTTTTGTTAAGGATTTGATTTTTTGCCTAAGATCTTGCTTGATGTTGTCTAGTTGAGAGAGGATTATTGAGGGGTTGGTTGAAACTTGTTGTAAGGTATTTTGAGTGTTTTTTTGACTATATTGTGTTTGTCTGTCTGTCTGTTGGTTTGTCTGTCTGTCTGTCGAAACCCCCTTATTTCCTGTGGAAATATTAATATTTGGGTTTTTCAGAGCCTGAAAAGGGTAATTTTCTGTGTTGGTTTGTCGAAATATGTGTTGGTTTGTCGAATTTTCGTGTCTGATTGTCTGATTTTGGTAGTTGTCTGTCTGATTTTGTGTTGGAATTTGTGTCTGATTGTCTGATTGTCTGTCTGATTTTACAAAAGTATTTAAATTTAATATAGAATTTTGTATTTTTGTTAATTCTTGCCTTATTTGACCTATTTCAGCCTTTAAAGTATTGACATCTTGTTTTACTTTATCAAAAGAAGTTTTTATGGAGTCCATTTTAATTGGTTTTTTGAAATTTGAGAAATATATAAAGATTAAGGTGATTTGAAAATAAAATAAACCTTAATTTAAATTATCTCTGTAAGCTTTATGTGTTTGGTTTGAAAGTCTCCATTGGAGTCTTTTTAGATAATTAATGCCTTTAGAGTTTTTGTTTATTTGAGTTATAAGATTTTTATTATTTAGATCTTTCAAAAGGTATTTTGTAAATTCTTCATCTCTAGCTATTTCTTTTGCAATATGTGAAGTAAATAATGATTTTGGATAATGTTCGTACAAAATAGCTAATATTTGTTCTGAAATTTTTTGTAATTTTTCTTTTGATAATCTAGGCATAGAAGTATATTGGATATAAGGTTTAATAATTTAATTATTATTGTTTTTCTTGATTATTAAAAGCAATTTTTGGTGCAGGATTGTGAAGAGGTAAGTTTAAGTCTTCTTCAAGTTGCAATGCTTTTGTGTTTAACCTATTTAAAATTATATTTTTTAATGTAAGATTGAAGTCTTTTGGTATTTTTTTATTTTTCCAGGATGATTCTACATCTTTCGAGAGATCTTTATCTTCAATTAGTAAAACAAGTGTTCCTGAAAATGAGATATTTGCAATATTAGGGGTATAATTTATGTGAAATTCATAGGAAATATTGAATGTATTTTGATCTTTGAATACGTCGATACCTTGTTTTTTTATGTCTTTTATTTCTATATTTAAATTAACTTGTGAGTCTTTTTTAAACTCTGATTTTTTTTCTGCAGATATTTTCTTATAATTGAAACCAACTAATTTTATCATTTTAAAGAATTACCTTAAATCTTCTTCTGAAACTACTACGAAATCGCCAATTGCAAGTATAGAATTGTGAGGAACTAATAATTCTCCTTGGCTTGATCTCTCAAGGTTAAGATTTTGTGTATAAGATGTAGGATTTTTTACTACTAATTGGATAAGTTCTCCTGAGCGTGTTTCAAAAGTGATGTCATTAACAGCTCCAAGTCTTTTTCCTTCTTTTGTAACCACCATCTTTCCAAGAATTTCCTTTAAAGGCCTTTTATCTGACATATTTGATTTACTTTAAGATTCTATTTAAACTTTTCTGTGTTGTTTAAATGTCTTTTGAGATATATGTTCTACAATACATCTATATTATGTTAATTTATTGATTTGTTAGAGATTAGTGGTTTGTTAGAGATTAGTGGTTTTCTTGAATAATCTATTTGATTTTTCTTGATTTAGTGTAAAATTAATATAAAATATTTTGATAAGACCCTGACCCCCTTGTTTCTCTTGGAAAGATTTAAAAAGGATTTTTCTTTTTTCTTTTTTCTTTTTTCTTTTTTCTTTTTTAAATTTATATATTATATATTATATATATTATAGTATATAGTTAGTTTTTTGTTGGTTTTATATTTTATTTTTTCCATAGGAAATAAGGGTGTGGGTGTTAGTTGTCTATTTGTTAATTTTTTTAATATTTTTTCTCGGAGATTGGTATTTTTCCAGTTGAAGTAAAGGGAGTGTATTTTCTATGTTTGAGTTTATACAAATCTTTATAAAACTTAGAGTAATCTTTTGTTTTAGTTTGAGGTGAGTATGGAAAAAACAGGTGCTAAGATTGATAAGATATTTGATTCTTTTATGAAAAATAGTTTGTTTAAAGATAAGTTTGTTCTCCAGGCAAGTTATACACCTGAGACTATTCCTCATAGAGATGACCAGATTTCTCAGCTTGCAGCTATTTTAGCTCCAGTTCTTAGAGGTGAGAGGACTAGTAATCTTTTTGTCTATGGTAAAACTGGTACTGGTAAGACATTATCTGTCCAGTGTGTTAGGAATGAGCTTTTGAAAAGGAATAATGTTGATAGTAATAAATTAGTTATTGAATATATTAATTGTAAGCTTAAGAAAGTTTCTGATACAGAGTATAGGATTTTGGCAGAACTTATTAGGAAACTTGGAGGGAATGTGCCTGCTACTGGTTTGCCTACTGATCAAGTTTATAATAAATTTATTGATTTGATTGATAGTGAGAAAAAGACGATTGTTTTGATATTTGATGAGATTGATCAAGCAGTTGTTAAAATTTCAGATAATTTTCTTTATAATCTTACTAGACTTAATTCTGAATTGAAATATTCTCAAATAAGTATTGTAGGGATTAGTAATAATTTGACTTTTTTAGATGATTTAGACCCTAGGGTTAGGAGTTCTCTTGGAGAGGAGGAGGTTGTTTTTCCACCTTATAATGCGTTACAGTTACAAGATATTCTTAATGAAAGGGCGTCCCAGGCTTTTAGAGAGGGTTCTTTGGAGGATGGAGTTATTGCAAAATGTGCAGCTTATGCTGCCAGAGAACATGGTGATGCAAGAAGGGCTTTAGATTTACTTAGGGTTGCAGGAGAATTAGCTGAAAGGAGTAGCACGTCAAAAGTGACTTTGAAAGAGATTGATTCAGCTAATGATAAAATTGATAAAGATAAAATTTTAGATGTTGTTTTAACAGAGCCTAAACAATTTAAGCTTGTTCTTTTGAGTATTATCCGGCTTGTAGAAGGTAGAAAGTTAGATGAAATTTATACAGGAGATGTTTACAATACTTATCAAGAATTATGTGAAAGAAGTAATACTGATATTTTGACTCAGAGAAGGATTTCTGAAATTTTATCAGAGTTTGATATGATGGGTTTGATTAATTCAAGTGTTATTTCAAAAGGAAGGCAAGGTAGAACTAGAAAAATAAAGTTGCAAATTCCAAAACAATTGATGCCGAGAGTGAAAAATATTTTATTTGAGTCATTAAATTTGTAGTTTTTAAAATGGGGAAAGAAATGTTAGATTTTTGTATGCAGAAAGGAATTTTATTAGATAAAAATGTTTTAAATTCTTTAGAAGAGATTGAAGATGAGAGTATTGCAAAAAATTTTGTTGAAAGAATTGAGTACCAATATAAGCCAAAGATAATAACCTCTTCTTTTTTTAAAAATAATTCTGAGATTGTTGTTGAACTTCTTTCAAATTATAAAGGAGAGAATAAGAAGAGGTTGGAATATTTTTTTGAAAAACTTGGTTTAGATTTAAAAAATTTTGATTTGGATTCTGTTAAAAATGTTGAGAGTGAGAAAAAACATTCTTCTGAAGATGAGAGTGTTAGCATTTATAGAGTTTATCAGAATAATCCTAAGAAATTGGAGGTTTTGGATTTTGTTAATAATTTTAGATATAGGTTTAATACTTTGAAGGGAGTTTTGCAACAGAGGCCTGAGCTAGATAATTTAATTTCAATTAATCGACTTTCTGGAAATAATAGTAGTTTTTCTATAATTGGTTTGGTTTTTGATAAAAGAGTTACAAAAAATGGAAATGTTATTTTAGAGGTTGAGGATACAACAGGTTTTGTAAAAGCTTTAGTTACTAAAGCTAGAGGAGAGGTTTATGAAAAAACAAAAGAAGTTTTGTTAGATGATGTTGTTGGTTTGAAGTGTTCTGGAAATAATGAAATGGTTTTTGTTAATGATGTAATTTTTCCAGATATGAAAATTTCTGAACCTAAA
Source organism: Candidatus Woesearchaeota archaeon (assembly GCA_964534185.1). Lineage (GTDB taxonomy): Archaea > Nanobdellota > Nanobdellia > Pacearchaeales > GW2011-AR1 > JACPLR01. The sequence goes on from CAZHOH010000006.1 coordinate 34,325, forward strand.
AAATCAAAATTTGATGAGTGTGCTGCATTTATTTCAGATATTCATGTTGGTAGTGATAAGTTTTTGGAGAGAAATTTTTTGAAATTTATTTCTTGGTTGAATGGAGAAGTTGGAGATGATGAACAGAAAAAAGAAGCTTTGAAAATTAAATATTTGTTTGTTACTGGGGATTCTATTGATGGGGTGGGAATTTATCCTGGGCAGGAATCTCAATTGATTATTAAGGATGTTAATGAACAATATAAAAAATTATCTGAGATTTTGTTGAAAATTAGGGATGATGTTAAGATTATACTGTGCCCTGGGCAGCATGATGCTGTTAGAGTTGCTGAACCCCAGCCAATTATTGGAGAGTATTTTGGTTCTTGTATGAGGTTGGTAAAAAATTTGTATTTGATTACTAATCCTGGTGTTGTTGAGATTGGGAAAGATGTTAAGTTTAAAGTTTTGATGTATCATGGTGCGAGTATGCATGGGATTATTAATAATATTGAAGATTTGAGATTAGGGAAAGGACATGATTCACCCACAGATGTTGTTAAGTATATGTTGAAAAAAAGGCATTTGGCACCTACTCACTCTTTAGTTACTTATACTCCTTTTGATGGTGAAGATGCTTTGTTAATTAAAGAAATTCCAGATATTATTTCTACTGGTGATTTACATCGTCCTGAAATTGCTAATTATAATGGTGTTCTGTTGGTTGCGAGTAGCTGCTGGCAGTCTAAGACTCCTTTTGAAGAAAAAGTTGGAAATCATCCTGACCCTTGTAAGGTTCCTGTTTTGAATTTAAACACGCGTGATGTTAAAATTATGGATTTTAGTGAGGGTTTGGATAGTCAAGGAAATTGGGTTGGGGGTGAGAATGCAGACTGAAAAGTATTTCCATTGGATGAACAAACAAATAGATGAGAATTATAAAGTTGCAGGGGATGCTCGTGGAAAGGGGATGGATCCTGTTAATAGTGTTGAGGTTCCTTTGGCACATAATCTTGCTGAAAAAGTTGTAGGTTTGATTTCTGCTTTGTATCCTCAGATAAATGATAAACGGATTGTTAATAGGATTTTAGAGTTAGAAAAGAAGTATGGTAGTTTGGAGGTTAGTGTTTGTTTGCAGATTGCTGAAGATATTGCTAAAGAAAAATATTGTAAATTTGATTCACAGTTACAAGCAATTGAAGCAGGAATTAGGGTTGCTTTTGCATATACTACTTTAGGTGTTGTTTCTTCACCTATTGAAGGTTTTACTTTTTTGAAACTGGGAAAGACTGAAGATGGCAATGACTATTTTACCCCTTATTTTTCTGGGCCAATTAGGAGTGCTGGTACTACTGCTAGTTGCATTGCATTATTTATTATTGATTACATTAGAGAGGTTTTTGGTTATGCAAAATATGACCCTACTGAGAATGAGATTAAAAGAGTAGTTACTGAGATTTATGATTTTCATGAAAGAGTTACTAATTTACAATATCTCCCGACAGAAGAAGAGATAGAGTTTTTGGCAAGACATTTACCTATACAGGTAGCTGGCGAGGCTTCTGAAAAATTTGAGGCTTCTAATTATAAAGATTTGCCGAGGGTTGATACTAATTTTTTAAGAAGTGGTTTTTGTTTGATTTTGGCTGAGGGTTTGGCACAGAAGGCTCCTAAAGCTCTAAGGTTGTTGAAGAAGGTTAGAGAGAATGGTTTTAAATTAAGTGATTGGGATTTTTTAGAGAAGTATTGTGAAATACATGAGAAGAGCCAGTCAGGTTCTAAAGATTCAAGTGCTACTTATATTAAAGATTTAGTTGCAGGGAGACCTATTTTTGGGCACCCTTCTGAGTCAGGAGCTTTTAGGTTTAGGTATGGACGTTCGAGAGTTGCAGGCTTTTCTGCTGTTTCAATTCATCCTGCAACTATGGGTATTTCAAATGATTTTTTAGCAATTGGTACTCAATTAAAAATTGAAAAACCTACAAAAGGGTGTGTTATCTCTCTTTGTGATTCAATGGATGGGCCTATTGTTAAGTTGAATGATGGGAGTGTTTTAAAGGTTAATACTTATGATGATGCGAGGAATTTGTATAAAGATGTTAAAGAGATAATTTATTTTGGAGATATTTTGTTTCCTTTTGGAGATGTTGCTAATAGGAATAGTGATTTGATTAAAGCAGGATATGTTGAAGAGTGGTGGAATTTGGAGTTGGAGAAAGTTGGGCAAAAAGTTGAAGATTGTTTTAGAGTTAGTTTTGAGGATGCTGTTAAATTTTCTAAAGATTTTAGAATACCTTTACATCCAAGTTATATTTATTTTTGGACTCAGATTGATTATGATAGTTTTTTAGAGTTGTTGAGGTGGTTTTCTTATGCTCGTTTAAATGGTAAGATTATTTTGCCTTATACTCATTTAGAGAAAGAGAAATTTAAAGGTGCTAAAAGAGCTTTGGAAATTTTGGGTGTGCCTCATAAGGTGAGTGTTGAGAATGTGATTATCTCTGAGAAGAATAGTAAGGCTTTATTTGCTAATTTGGGGCTTGGTTTGGGTTTTTTTGAGAAAGAGAATTTTTTTATTGAGTCAGAAATAAATAGTGTTGCTGATAAAGTGATGAATTTTGGAGATAAGGATGTTTTGAAGATTGTTAATTTTCTTTCTGAGTTTGTTATTAAAGATAAGGCTGGGGAGTTTATTGGTAGCAGGATGGGACGTCCTGAAAAGGCAAAGCTTCGAAAATTAACAGGTAGTCCTCATACTTTGTTTCCTGTTGGTGATGAGGGGGGAAGGTTTAGGAGCGTTAATGAAGCTTGTAATGTGGGTTATGTTAATGCAGAGTTTCCGTTTTTTTATTGTGAAAACTGTGAGCATGAAAGTATTTTTAAAACTTGTGAGGATTGTGGCAAGAGTACAAAGAAGAAGTTTTATTTTCCTTATTCTGGTGAGAAATCTTTTGAAAGTGAGAATGCCAAAGGAGATAAAGGTGTTCCTTATTATCGACGGAAGTTTGATATAAAAAAGTGTTTTGATGATACTGTTAAGTTTTTGGGTTTGAAAAAGTTGGAGGTTCCTGAGCTGATAAAGGGTATTAGGGGGATTTCTTCTAAGGAGCATACTATTGAGAATTTATCTAAGGGTTTTTTGAGAGCAAAGTATGGATTGAATGTTAACAAGGATGGGACTATCAGGTATGATATGACTGAAATGCCTGTTACTCATTTTAAGCCTAAGGAGGTTTTTGTTAGTGTTGAGAAGCTTAGAGAGATAGGTTATACTCGGGATGTTTATGGAAAGTCTTTGGAAAATGATGAACAGATTTTAGAGATGATGCCTCATGATGTCATTCTTCCTGCCTGCCATGATTCTGGTGATGAAAGAGCTGATGATGTTTTTATGAATATTGCCAATTTTATTGATGAACTTTTGGAGAGAGTTTATGGTATTGAGAAATTTTATAATATTAAGGAAAAAGAGGATTTGGTTGGGAAATTGATTGTAACTATGGCCCCTCATAATTGTGCTGGAGTTATTGGAAGGATTATTGGTTTTTCTAAGACGCAAGGTTTGCTTGCAAGTCCTTATGTTCATGCAGCTATGAGAAGGGATTGTGATGGTGATGAGGCTGCTGCGATGTTGTTGTTAGATGTTTTGATAAATTTTTCAAAGTCTTATTTGCCTTCTCATCGTGGAGGGACTCAAGATGCTCCTTTGGTTTTGAATGGGAGGATTTTGGCAGGGGAGGTTGATGATCAGATTTTGGATTTGGTTATGGATGAAGTTTATCCTTTGGAGCTTTATGAAAAGTCTGAGAAAAAATTACATTCTTCTGAAGTTAAAGTTGAGACTGTGAAGGATAGGTTGAAAGAAGGTAAAGATCCTTTTGTTCATATTGGTTATACTCATGATACTGGGGATTTTAATGAGGGTGTTTTATGTAGTGCTTATAAGAAGTTGCCGACTATGAAAGAGAAAGTTGATATTGAGATGGAGCTTGTTGAAAAAATTCGGGCTGTTGATACTGGAGATGTTGCACGGTTGATTATTGAGAGACATTTTATTAGAGATATAAGAGGAAATTTGAGGAAGTTTTCTATGCAAGGTTTTAGGTGTGTTAAATGTAATTCTAAATTTCGGCGTCCGCCTTTGAAAGGAGTTTGTTCTAAATGTAATGGGAAAATTATTTTTACGATTTCTGAAGGGGGGATTGTGAAATATCTTGAGCCGGCGTGGGATTTAGCGACGAATTATGATATTCCTGTTTATGTTCGGCAGAATATTGAATTGACAAAAAGATTTATTGAAAGTATTTTTGGGAGAGAGGAGACAAAGCAGGCAGATTTGAGGGAGTGGTTTTAGAGTAGGTTTTATAAAGTTTAGAAGTTTATTTTTATTATGGAGAGGCCGTTGAAAGTTGCAGCGTGGAGTGGTATTGGGATATTTATTTTATCAATTATTTCTGGGATTTTTGGAGGAATTTTAGAGGTTGTTGGTGTGCCTATGATTTCTATTAATTTATTCAATACACTTTTTAGTTTAGGAAGTCTTGCTTTGGTAGGATTGTTTTTGTATGGATTTGTTATTTTGGGTGAGAAGTTTAAGAGTAAATTGTTGGTTGTTATGTCTTGGATAGGGATTGTTACTTTGGGTTTTTTTGTTTTGGTGGTTATCGCTTCAAGTATTTTGGGATTGTTTATTCCTGAGATGAGTTATAGCCCTTTAAATTCTACAAATATTACGAGTTTAAATGGAACTGGTTTTTCTGCGGAGAATTTAGATAATGGTATGTTTGTTCCAGTTCTTGGATTTTTATTTTTGATTTGGATATTTACAATTATTCTACTTACAATTTATTCTATTTTGTTTGGGATTGGTTTGATGAAGATTGGGGATAAAGTTGAGCTTGCTAAAGCTGGTGGAATTTTGTAGATTATTGCAGGAGCTACCTATGTTATTTTTGTAGGGTTTTTGATAGGGATAGCTGCTTATGTTGTTCAGATTGTTATGATGTTTAAAGCTTCTAAGAAGTTTGAGAAGTGATTAGATTAGGTAGAAAAGTGTGACTGGGAGGACTAATGCTCCCATTAGATGAACTCTTTTTATTCCACTTAAGACTCCATAAATTCCTGTTGCTGTTGAGATTATTAAAATGTAAATGCCTTGGAATCCTGAGAATATTAGGGTTATTGTCATTATAATGATGAGAATTGTTGTTGATAAGAGGGTGTAGTTTATTTTGTCGATAGATTTAGCTGAGAGTTTTGCTATTTGGATTGTTAGATAGAAAGCAATTATTCCTGTTAGGGTTATTGTTAAGATTATGATTATTAGATGGTTGAATGTTATTTGATTTAGAATGTTTTCGAGGGTTACAATTACTCCTGTGCGTTTTCTTTGGATGCTGTAAAAAACTATGAAACTTAATCCTATGACAAGGGTGTTTGTTGCACCTAATAGGATGAGGAAATTTCTTTTTGTTGATTTTATGAAAGAAGTGCCTATTACTGCTGCTTGTCCGCTACCAATTCCAGGAAGAAAACTACAAAGAGGGGCTGAAAATGTCGAGGCTAAAACTGGTTTAATTAATGATTTTAATTTGGGTTTTATTTTTGATATTTTTTGTTCAGGTATTTTTGTTCTGTTTTTTATACTGATGATTAAAGAGGATGTTCCGAAAAGTCCTGAGAGGAGGGGAAGGAAAGGTTGGTTGATATTTGAATTTAGGACAGCGATTCCTAAAAATCCTGCCAGGGTGAAAGTTATTAGTGCTTGTAGTTTTTTGTTTTCTTTGAGTATTAAGAAGGTTGAAGCAGCAATTAAGAGGAAAGGTATTAGGAGTCTTATTGTTGTTTCTATTTTTGGGAGGATGATTATAAAGAAGGGAGAGATTAAAAGAATGATGAAAATTGCTGATAGGCTTCCGTAAGCTGTGAGGGTTATTGCTTCGTAGCCCTTGCCTTGTTTTAGTAATTCATGTCCTGGTAAGACTGATAGGGCTGTTCCTTCTTCTGGTGCTCCTAGGAAAATGCTTGGGATGAAGTCTATAAATGTGTGGGTGATTGACATTGCGACGATGAAGATTACTAAGGTTATGGGAGATGTTGTTTGAAGTAGGAAAGGGGATAGAGAGATTAGCATTGCTCCTATGAGGTTTATATGAATTCCTGGAAGAAGGCCTGTTATAGTGCCTGCTAAAATTCCTATTGTGAGAGCTAGGAAGATTTGGATTAACATTCATCTATTTGTTGTGTTTCTAAAATACAGTTGTCTGCGTAGATTGAAATTGATTCTGGTTTTTGGTTTGAATTTAGATAGTATGTTTTTTGGATTCCTGGTTGAAGAATTTGACAAGTGCCACATTGGTTGCTGCATTCGAATGTTTGTGGGTTTTCAGAATCTAATGAAAATTTTAATTGATTGAATTGATATTTTTGGTTTGAGATTCTTGAAAGTGTTATTTGTGCTTCTTTGTTTTCTTGATTATAGCAGGCTTGCTGGATTTGTATTATTCTATTTGTTTGAAGATTGGGGCAAGAGGTCTCTGGCGAAAGTTGGGGATTTTGAATTAATTGGTTTATTGAAATAGAGATTATTGTTACTGAAAATATTGCAATTAAGATTAGCAAGACTGAAGAGATTATGCTTGAAACTGCTTTTTTGTTTGTTATATTAGACATGGTTCTGAACTTATTTTGTTTAGGTTTATTTCTGCTAGTGTTTGTTTTTGTTTTGTGATTTGGAGGGCTTGAGCTTGAGGGATAATTTGTGTTTTTAGAATGAAAGTTTTGTCTGATTCATAAGTTTCTCCATCAATTTGGTTTTGTCCTTCTGTGTCTGTGAAGATTAGTTCTGGATTGAATTCGTTTGAGGAGATTAATTGTTCTTGATTGTCTATGAGATTTATTTTGAAATCGCCTGCTCCTGAACTTCCTGGACAACCTTTTTCAATTGATGTTGAAAGAATTGTTATTTGGTTGTTTTGTAATTGTCCTTCAATTAGATAGTATTGCTGATTTGTGCATTCTTGAGAGGTTGCAACTGCATTTGCTGTTATTGGGTTTGAATTTGAGTTTTTGTTTATTTTATCTTGGATTAGTTTTTCGTTGAATTCACCATATTCGTTTGATGAAAGGGTTCTCATTACTCCTTGATTTATTGAACGGAAGTGGTTTTGGGTTGAACATCCCTGGCTGCAGTCTTGGTTTAAATTGTTGAAATTATCGCAAGATTTTTGGCAGTTTTCTGAGCCGAAAGGAATTTTTGCAGGAGTGTATTCTTCTGCAAGATTTGCAAATGCATGTCCAAATTCATGAGTTAGTACAGATAAAGGATGGTTTGTGTTTAGACTTATTACATTGGTATAAGCTGAACTTCTGATTTTTTGTGGCTGTTCCTTTAGTGTTATTATAATATCATTTGGACATGATGCTGATTTTTTTATTAGTTCTCTTGAGTGGCATAATATTGCAATGCCTTTGTAGATTTCGCATTCTGGTTGGTAGGAGTTGATGTAGTAAATGTTAAATTGGTTTTTGTTAGTGTTGAAAGGAGAGGTTTGGAAAAAGTGGTTTGTGTATTTTTCTGTTTGTTCTTTGTCTGCGAAGAAGACTAGATTTATTTTGCCTTCGCCGTTGTATGTTAGAGTGTTACATTGTTCTAATTCTTGTTGAGAAGGGCTTAGTAGTGTGTTGTTGATTATTATAATTGAAAGAGAGAGGATTATTGCAAGGATTGGTAAAGTTATTATTGCAAGGATTTTTTTGTTCATGTTTTTTTTAAGTCAGGGTGATTTAAATAACTTTATTTTATCTGCTTGGATTTGCAGTTTGTTGTTATAAGTTGTGACTCTTCCTGTTATTTCTAATGTTTTGTTTTTTGGTGTTTGCGGACAGTTACAGATTATAGTTAAAGTTGTGTTTTGGAGATTTATTATTGTGAAATTTGAGTTTGTGACAGTTATTTTATCTGTTGTTGCAATGACTTTTATTTTTTTATCTAAATATGATTTGTCAATTTTTTCTATTGGTGTTGGTTTTAATTCTATGAAATTTATCGTTAGTAAAATTGTGAAAATTCCTATTGTTGCGATTGCTAATGAAATCTTTTTCATTTTTTATTTTCAGAAGGTTTATAAACAGTAGTTTATTTAATTTGTTAATAAAAAAGAGTGTGAAAATGAATAAAAAGAAATTTGTGGAAAAAAATTTTAAGTTTTTTATGATAACTTTTTCAATATTGGTAATTTTGTTTAGTGTTGGGTTGGTGAGTGCTACTACAACAATTAACTCTCCGGCTGCTGGAACAAATTATTCTTCTTTATTAAGTGTGAATGTTACAACAGATGTTTCTGTATCTTATAATATTAGTCTTTATTATAATGCTACTGGTGGAAGTGATTTGACTATTTTTACTACAAATGAGAGTATGTCTGGACCTGAGTTTTTTAATACTACTCTTGATATTTCTTCGCTTTCAGACGGGGCTAGTTATAATATTACTTTTGCTGTTTCTAATTCTACAACATTAGAGTGGGCTGAGGCAGTTATTATTGGTATTGATAATACTCCTCCTCAAGTTGTTGCTGGAAATATTACTTTTCCTTTGACTGGAGGAAATTATTCAAATAAAGGGCATGGGTTGCTTTCTTTAAGTGTTAGTATTGCTGATGCTACTTTGTTTGTAGATTCTGTGTTTTTTAATGTGACTAATGCTACTAAAACACAAAATGCTACATTAGATGCTACAGCTTCTGGGAGTACTTGGACTGTTAATCTGAATACTTCTCATTTTCCTGATGGAATATATAATATAACTGTGTGGGCTAATGATAGTATTAATGTGAATAATTCAGCTTTTGTTTATAGTGTTACTTTTGATAATACAAATCCTACTGCGTCCCTGACATGTACTCCGGACCCTGTTGATCAAGGTAGTACTATTACTTGTAGTTGTAGTACTTCTGATGCTACCTCGGGTGTTAAAAGCTCTTCAAATACTGCTAATCCTTCGACAGCCAATAGCGGACCTTATACTACTACTTGTAGTGTTACAGATTATGCTAACCACACTGTTACAGGCTCTTATGAATATACTGTTAGTGGAATAAGTAGTGGGGGTTCTGGTGGAGGTGGGGGAGGTTCTATATCTAGTCCATTATATACTGGACAAGTAACTTTGTCTGAAAGTCAGTTAAGTTCTGGTTTTGGAGCGAGAATTACAAAAACTACACAGATGACTCTGAAGATTCAAACTTCATCTTCAAGTAGTGTTGAAGATCATGAATTAAGTGTTTCTGATGTTCAGAGTGATAGAGTTACTGTTGTGATTAGTTCTGACCCGATTAGTGTTGAGTTAAAAAGTGGTGAGACAAAAAAAGTAGATATAGATGATGATGGAACTTATGATTTATCTGTGAAATTAAATAGTGTTTCTGGAAGTATTGCTGATGTGACTGTTACAAAGATTGAAGAGGAAAAATTAGAAGGGGAGCAGGAAGGGCAGGTTTCTGAAGGAGCAATTGAAGAAGAAGGAACTTCTGATGAGGGTGTTGGAAGTGAAGTGGGAGGTATGGTGGGGTGGATAGTGGGAATTTTAGTGATTATAATTATTGTTGTGGTAGTGGTTGTTCTTTTGAATTCTAAAAAAGGTAAAAAATCCAATAGATAAATTTAATAATGATTTTTCTTTTTTGTATAGATGGATTTTAAAGAAAAGTTTGAGCTGGTGAAGAGGAATTTGCAGGAAGTAATTTCTGAAGAAGAGTTAGCAGAGTTAATGAAGAAGAAAAAAGAGATTACTGTTTATTGGGGGACTATGCCTACTGGGAGTATTAGTATTGCTTATTTTTTTCCTATGATGAAGATTGCTGATTTTTTGAAAGCAGGGTTTAAAGTTAAGATTCTTATTGCGGATTTGCATGCTGTTTTAGATAGTGTTCCTTGGGTGGATGTAGATAAAAGATATAATTATTATATGGAAGCTATTTTGACTCTTTTGAAAACTCTTGATGTTGATGTGAAAAAATTAGAATTTGTTAAGGGAAGTGATTTTCAGTTGGACAAAAAATATTTTCATGATTTGCTTAAACTAAGTGTTTTGACAAGTATTAGAGATTCTAAGAAATCTGCTTCTGAAGGAGTTAAAAGTGCTGTTGGTGAGCAAGCAAAACTTTCAGGATATATTTATCCTTTGATGCAAGCTTTGGATGAAGAGTATTTGGAAGCTGATATTCAATTTGCAGGTGTTGATCAAAGAAAAATAATGGTTTTTGCAAGAGAGAATTTGCCTAAATTAGGGTATAAGCCGAGGGTTGAATTGATGACTCCTATGATTAGGGGTTTGGTTGGAGATAAAATGAGTTCAAGTGATGAGAGGACAAAGATTGATACTTTATCTGATGAAGAAGTGGTTAATAAGAAAATTAAAGGGGCAGAATGTGTTTCTGGGAATCCTGATAATGGGATAATGGCTTTGCTTAAATATTTGATTTTTGTTTTGAAGAGTGATAAAGGAGAAAAGTTTGTTGTAGAGCGAGCAGAAAAATTTGGAGGGAATTTAGTTTATTCGAATTATTTAGAAGTTGAGAAAGATTTTATTTCTGGTAAACTTCATCCTCTTGATTTGAAGAATGCAGTTTCTAAAGAGATTAATATTTTATTAGGTAATTTTAGGAAGAATAAGAAACTTCATAAATTACATAAGGAAGCTTATTAGAATTTTTTTCTTAACATTTTTGCTAAGTAGTATGCTGAACCGAATACGACTATTCCTGGGAAAAGTGCGATTCCTAAACCTGGTGCTAAGAGTCCTGCACCTACTGTGCCTATTGTTCCTGCTCCTACTGATTCTAAAATGTTGATTGCTTCTGGGACTGACTTTTCAATATTTTTTTGTAAGGCATCAATTTGCATGATTGCTTTTCCTTCTTTTAAGACTTTTACTTTTTTGTCTTCTTCTGAGACAATTATTACTGTGTTGCCTTTTTTTGAGGCGCTTAATCCTGCGCTGTGTCTTGTTCCGAAGTTTTTCATTGTTCTTCGGGATTTTATCATTGCGCCATATGCCTTTACAATTCCTTCTTCGTTGATGATTATTGCACCATCCATTAAAGCTAAGGATTCTAATAATTTTGGATTTTTTACTGCGTTGAAAGGAGGAACTTCTTGTTCTACTAAAGGCTTGTATTCTACTTCATTGCCTATTACGAATAAAGCACCTTCTCCTCTTTTTGCAACTTTTAGTCCTATTTGGATGATTGTTTCTTCAAGTTCTTTTCTTTTATTTTTTTTAGAATTTTTTGGCATGTTAGTTTGAAGATGTTAAAGTTTTTAAATTGTTTGTAGGTTTCAATAGGTTTTGAACTCAATTGTGTCTAAATCTTTTACTTTATGGTTTAGAGATACTTTTTGGTTTGGAAATTTTGCTGAAGGGCCAGTTATTTTTGTTTGTTTGATTGTTTTTGCAAAACTGTTTGATATTTTTTTTGCTATGTCTAAGACTGTTGAGTTTGGTTCTATTGTCATTGGTTTGTCGCTTGCAGGTTTTCCTGGTTCTTTGAGGTATACTCTTATCATGCCGAAGCTTTGGAAAAGTTTTTCTTTTAATTCTTCTATTCCTTCGTCTGTGTAGATTGAGGTTAGGAGAAAATTGTATTTTTTTGATTTTAATGTTTCTGAAAGTTTTCTTTTTTGAGTCTCATTTAATGTGTCTGATTTTGTTAAGATAATTATTCTTTTGCCCCTTGCTTTTTTTAGGTGTTTTTCTATTTCAGGTATTTCTTGTATTGATTTGATTGTTAGGAGGAGAGTATCTGCTGTGTTTGTTATTCCAATGTCAAAGTTTTCGTTTCCGAGACTTGGCTGGTCTATTAACTGCATTTTTGTTCCTTTGTATTCGAGCATTCCTATTTCTGGTTCCTGGGTTGTGAATTCGTTTTGAGAAGTTTTTGGTGTTGCGTTTGTTAGTTTTGCTAAGAGGGAGGATTTTCCAGTGTTGGTGAATCCGACGAAAACTGCTTGCATTTCTTCTTTTTTTATGCCTTTTTTTGATTTTCCTGACTTTTTTGATTTGTTTATTTTTTCTTTTAGTTTTTTTAAACGGGTTTTTAGTTGGGCGAGCATTTTTTCTGCAGATTTGTGTTTGGGGCATTCTTTAATCATTTCTTCGAGCCAGTAAATTCTGTCGTCATCTGTTTGTGTGTTTAGGTAGTTTTGTTCTGCTTTTTGATATTCTGGGGATTGGTTTGTAGATGCCATATTTTTATTAAGAGAAAGGATTTTAAAAAGTTGAGGTATTTTGAAGTATGGCAAAGAAATTAGGTTTTGAATTTTTTTCGCGTGATGCTAATGTTGTGGCTCGTGATTTGTTAGGTAAGGTTTTGGTTAGAAGAGTTGATGGAGGGATTAAGAGGTTTAGGGTTGTTGAGACTGAGGCTTATTTTGGTGAGGATGATCCTGCTTCGTGGGCAAGGTTTGGGAAGAGAAAAGATAATTTGGGTATGTGGGGAAAGCCAGGGGATATTTTAGTTAAGAATGTTCATAGTTATTTGATGCTGAATTTTGTTACAGGGGTTGAAGGTGAGGCGAGTGCTGTTTTGATTCGGGCTTTAGAACCTTTGGGTTTTGAGGCAAAATGCTCTGGGCCTGGACTGCTTAGTCTTGTTTTAGGAATTGATAAAAGTTTTAATGGGAAAAATGTTTTTTCTTTAAAGGAGTTTTGGGTTGAAGATTCTGATTTGGATTTTGAAGTGGGGAGGGGTTTTCGGGTAGGGGTTTCTGAGGATTTAGATGAAAGGCATAGGCATTTTATTAAAGGGAATAAGTGTGTTAGAGGAAATGGAAAAATTGATTGATGAAGTTAGAAAGAAGAAGGAATTTTCTGAAATTCCTGTTGAGGACATTGAGCGAGCGTTGAATAGGTTTGCAAAGCTGGAGGATGAGGTGCGGGTTAAGCGGGCGCGTGATTTGTTGCGGAGAATTTATTCAGGTTTTGGTGGCAGGAAGTTGCTTGTTTACAAAGATAAAAGTGCTGAAGAGATTTTGAAAAAGCATTTGTCGACGCGTGAGAGGTATGAACATTATGAAGATATTTATCTTCGTTTGTTAAAAGGGCTTAAGAAAGAAATTAGTATTATTGATTTGGGGGCAGGGGTTAATGGGTTTAGCTATGGGATTTTTGGGAAATTGGGGTTTAAGGTTAAGTATTTGGGGGTGGAGGGGGTTGGGCAGTTGGTTGAACTTATGAACAAATTTTTTACAAAGGAAAAATTTGATGCTAAGGCATTTCATTTGAGTATTTTTGAAATTGATAAGGTTATTGGGTTGATTAAAAAGGTTGATAGTCCTAAAGTTATTTTTATGTTTAAGGTTGTTGATTCTCTTGAAAAGCTGGAAAGAGATTTTACTTTGAGGTTTTTGCAGGAGTTGAAAAAAGCTGAGTTTGAAAGGATTGTTGTTAGTTTTGCGACTCGAAGTTGGTATAGTCGGAGGAAGTTTTTTGTTAAGAGGAATTGGCTTGTGGATTTTATTCACGAGAATTTTAAGATTATTGACGATTTTGAAATTAGTGGTGAGAGATATATTGTTTTTAGAAAAATTTAAATATAACTAAAATATAACTCTTTTATGGAAATTAAAGTAAAAGCAAAAAGGTGGGGAAGTTCTATTGGGTTTATTTTGCCAAAGATTATTGTAGAAGAAAAAGGAATTAAAGATAATGATGAGATTGTTATTGAAGTTAAAGATGGTTTGGTGGCGGAAAATTTTTTTGGGAAATTTCCACGTAAATTAAAAAAGACAGGACAAGAAATTAAAGATGAATTGCGAAAAGGATGGGAAGGGTTTTCTGATAAAGAAAAAGATAGAAAATGGAAAAAGAAAAAGGGGTGAAATATTTTTGGGATAGTTATGCAATTGTGGAATTAATAAATGGGAATGTGAATTATTCTCAGTATATTTCTTATAATGTGGTGATGAGTGTTTTTAATCTTGTTGAAGTTTATTGGGTTGCACTAAATCAGTATGGGGAAGAAACTGCCGATAAAATTTATAATGATTTTAAGTCTGCTGTTGTAAAGATTTCTGATTCTGTTATTAAAGGAGCAGTTAAGTTTCGCAAGCAGAATAAGAAAAGAGATTTATCTTATGCCGACTGTATTGGATATATTTATGCTTTGGAAAATAATTTGAAATTTTTGACTGGGGATAAAGAGTTTAAGGATTTGGAAAGTGTAGAGTTTGTTAAATGATTAGAAAGTAATATAAATGCTGTTTTTTAGGATTGATTATGATTCAAAGAAAAATTCTTAGTAATGGGATGGTTGTTGTGTTTAAGTCGCGGAAGAATGGGGTTGTGAGTATGGCTTTTGCTGTTAGGCATGGGGGGATTAATGAGGTGGCAGAGGATAAAGGTATTTCGCATTTTATTGAGCATATGTTGTTTAAAGGGACGATTAATCGGAGTAGGAAGCAGATAACTGAAGAGATTGAGAGGAATGGGGGGCAGTTGAATGGTTTTACTTCTGAGCAGATGACTGCTTTTTGGTGTAAGATGCCGAGTAGGCATGTTGATGTGGGGTTGGGGGTTTTGGGTGATATGGTTAAGAACCCAATTTTTAAAGATGCTGATATGGAAAGACAGGTTATTTTTGAAGAGATTAAGATGTACCATGATACTCCGCAGTTGTATGTTTTTGATAAGATTAAGAATTTATTGTATAAAGGGGATTTTGCTGTGCCCCTGATTGGAACTAAAGAATCTATGGAGGGGAATAGTGTTGAAAAAATGAAAGAGTGGTTTGAAAGGATTTATGTTCCTGAAAATATGATGTTGTGTGTTGTTGGTGATGCTGATTTTGAAAAGATTTGTGATTTTGCTGAGAAGAATTTTGTTAAGGGTTCTGGGAGGATTGATAAGACTGAGGTGATTTTGAATAATGAGCAAATTGTTGAGAAAAGAAGAGGGATTGACCAGGCGAATTTGGTTTTTGGCTATCATAGTCCTCTGCCTAATGATGAAAAGTATTATGCTGCTGAAGTTTTGAGTACTTTAATGGGCAGGGGAATGTCTTCTCGATTGTTTAATGAGATTCGAGAGAATAGGAATCTGGCCTACGCTGTTAAATCTGATATTGATAGTGAGAAAGATTATTCTTATACTTGGGTTTATGTTGGGACGACTGCTGATAAAGTTGAGGAGGTTAAGAAATTAATTGTTGAGGAGTTTGAAAAGGTTGCGAATGATTTGGGGGAGGAAGAGTTGGGACAGGTTAAAGAGCAGATTATTGGGAATTATTTGATTGAGCAAGAAGATTCTGTTAATGTTCTTCGTAATTTGCTTTTTGAGGAGATTAAAGGTGATGCTGAAGATGAAGAAAAGTTTGTGGAGAATATTAGGAATGTTAAGTTAGAGGATGTTAAGGAATTGGCTAAATTGAAAGATTATAGTTTTTTTGCTTTGGTTCCTGAGTGATTAATAAAATCTTCTCTGAACTAGTGATTTTGAACGCCACCAGTAAAACCAAGTGACTCCAAGTCCTAGAATTAGAAGGATTAATCCTAAGATTATTATACTTCCTCCATTAAAAAATTCTGAACTAGTAAACAAGGTATAGATTCCAAAAATTGTTATGATTAAACCAATTAAAGCTACAATTGATGCTCCTATCATTCTTATTCTCAAGTACCACCCACTAATTTTGTAGCTAGTTGATAGTGCTTTATTTCCAAAACTTTCTTGGTTATTTTGTGCGCCCATTTTTTATATCTCTATTTTTCTGGTGTTTGAATTGAATCCATCCAAGAGTTATTATAGTTAATATTCCTATGGTTAATATACCTTTTGCAATCAAGCTATTTTGTGTTGGTTGATTGTTTTGTGTTATTGTGCCGAATCCTGCCCACATTAGTGTTAAAATTATTAGTGCTAGGATTGTGAAAATTATTAATAAAATCTTGGTTGATTTTTTTTGATTTGCCATTTTATTTGTTTGCGTCTGAAAGTCCGATTGCTCCTGCAACTATTCCTAAGATTCCTGCTATGTTTCCGAAAGTTAGTATTCCGAGGATTAAAGCCCAGATTGCACCATTCTTTGTTGTTTTTGGGTTTTTCATTTTTTTAGATGCCTTATGGAATAATAATCCAATTGTTAAAAATACTGCAGCGATTATAAAGAAAATTATGAAAAAGATTATTGCAGCTGTGCTATTTGAAATGCCGTTTTGCGGCTGTTCTTCTGCTACTAAAATCATTAAAGGAGTTATGGTTGATATTAATAAAAATATTCCTGCGCCGATGTAATTTATTATTGCAGAAATTAATGCAAGTGTTGAGCCTGTTTTACTTTGCATGTTTTATTTAGGAAGTATAGATTTATAAAAGTTTGGAATGTTTTGTTTTTATGCAGATTGTGAAAGTGCCGGGATTGAATAATCTTGGGAATAATGGCGGGTGTCGTGATGCAGGGAATGCTATTTTAGCTGAGCTGCGACGTGAAATTGATTTGGGTTTTGAGATTGAGGAGATTCATGTTGATCATGGAGATGTTGTTTCTCAGGAGAAGTTGATTTATGAAAATTCTAAAGAGAGTTTTGAAAATCATGAAAGAGTTATTTTTTTAGGAGGAGATCATTCTATTAGTTATTCTATTGTAAATGCTTTTAATGATGTTTTTGGTTCTGAGGATAGTTATTTAATTGTTTTTGATGCACATGCGGATTGTATGCCGGTTATGAAAGAGCCGACGCATGAGGAGTGGCTTCGGGGTGTTATTGAAAAAGGTTTTAATCCTTCTAATATTGTTTTGGTTGGTTTGAGGAGAATTGAATTAGAGGAGAGGAGATTTTTGGATTCTAGGGGTATTAAGTATTATGAAATGGAGAGGGTGGAGGATTTGGAAGTTCTTTGTGATTTTGTTATGGAGTTTGTGAATGGAATTGATAAAAAAGTTTATGTTTCTTTTGATATTGATGTTGTAGATCCTGCTTTTGCGCCTTCGACAGGTTATCCTGAGCCAGGAGGATTTAATAGTAGAGAGATTTTGTATTTTGCACGAAGGATTTCTAAATTGAAAGGGTTGAAAGGAATTGATGTTGTTGAGATTGATTCTGAAAGTGATAAAGCTCGAGGGAATATTAGTGTTAAGCTTGGGGCTAAGATTGTTAAAGAATTTTTGTAAATTAAAGAATTTTTTGTGTAAAATTTGTTTTTTAGGAAATATTTATAAAGATGTTTATTTTTTGATAGGAATGAAAAAGAGAGTGGTTGGAGTTGCATTTTTATTTTTGCTTTTGTCAATTGGTTTTATTTCTCTTGTTTCTGCAAATATTTTTTCTGATTTTTTTGGTTTTGGCGACAAAGAAGTTTTGTTAAGTCCTGATGAAAATTATTTGGATGAGTTGGGAGATTTTATTCCGAGTGTTGCTTATTATCATGATTTTTTTGGGGGACATGTTACTTTATGGGATAAAAACGGAAATGTTTATGATATTGTTGATGGAAAAGTTCATGACCATATTCCTGCTAATCAAAAAAGTTCTAAAATGGGATTGCCTAATGATTTGAAAATTGTAACAGGATATTATCATAATTTTGGGGCTGGTGGAATTGTTTTATGGGAAGCAAGTGGGAAAGCTTATGTTTACAATGCCAATCAAGGAAAATTTAATGTTATTAATGCCGGCGGGTTGAAAAGTATAGGGATTAAAGAAGATTTTAAACCTATTGTTGGATATTTTGATTCTTCAAGAGAGGAGATTACTATATGGGATGTTAATGGAAATGGGTATTTTGTTTACAAAGATAATACTGTAAAAGAGATTAATTCAAGTGTTAAAGTAAGTATTGGTTTACCTTCGGATTTTAAGCCGGTTTTTGGAAATTCTTTCCAGGGAAATGTTGCTTTGTGGGATAAAAACGGAAATGTTTATTTGAAAGATAATGGTAAGAGTACTTTTAATAAAATAAGTAATCAAGAACTTGGGTTTTCAAATGATTTTGTTCCTATTTCTGGTTATTATAATCCTAAAGAAGAGAATAGTTTTTTGTGGGGAGCTAATGGAGATGTTTATGCTGCTAAGAACGGAGAGCAATTTGAGTTAGTTTCTGAGAAAGAAGATTTTAAAGTTGAATGGGCTTATCTTTCAGCTTCACCGTCGGTTGTAGAAGTAGGTGATGAGTTTGAAGTATATTTGGGTTTTGATTATACAAAGGGTTTTGAGGATAAATTTCCTGAAAGTTTTCAAGTTAATTTAGTAAATGCTCAAGGTAAGACTACTACTCCTATGTTGATTAATAAAGGAAGCCTTGGAAATAATTGTTATAAACAGACAGGGGGAGATATTTGTTATGGGTCTTATTACGGGAAATTTACAGCAAATCAAGAAGTTATCTGGACTCCTGAAATTGAATTGGGAGAGCTAAAATCAGTATTTCCTTCAATAGATTCTAGAGATATTTTAGTTGTTAGAGATGGTTTTTATGAAGAGAATTTAGTTTTAGATGAGAAATATGGGGATGTAAAGACATATGGATATTATTCTGGGGAGGGAAATGGGGAATTTGGAAGTACTTTTGCAATGAATGTTGGTTATTCTAGAGAGAATCATCGTGAAGGAGTTGGAGGATTTATTGGAGTAATATTTAATTTTGAAGATGCAGAATCTGCGAGAAAAGGTTTTGATAAATTAATGAGTGAAATAAGTTTAAAAGTTTATGATTATGCTGAAGTTGAAGGTACTAAATTTATTATTTCTGATTTTTATAATGAGGGTTTTATTTCTATTTGGAGATCTGAAAATAAAGTTATAGCTGTTTTGGAAGTAGATAATGAAAGAATAGAAAAAGCTAAAACTAATGATAAAGGTTTGTCTAATGAAGATTTTGTTAAAGCGCTTATTGGCAAAGGAAATTCTCAAGGCAAAGAAATTAGTGTTGATGATTTTGATGAGCTTTATTTGAGTTTGATTAAAGATTATTTATTGAAACATAGTTCTTCTTTGACAGGTGAGGAAATTTCTTGTATTCCGTCTATTGAATGCAGTTTGACTCCTTTGGTTTGTCCGTCGCATGGAACTCAAGTGGAAAAATGTTTTGATAGAAATGGTTGTGTTGATGATTATCAGAGAGAAATAAGTTGTACTCCTGGAGTTTGTTTTGGGTGTTCTGTTGAAGGAGGGGATTCTTGTGTTCCTTATGGATTTAGGACAAGTAAATTTGATTATAGTTCTAATCAAGAAAATAATTTTTATTGTGACTTGAGTGGAAGGACTTTGCCTCAAAAAGGAAATGATGGTGAGTGTAATAATGATTATGAATGTTTTAGTAATGAGTGTCGTGCAGGATTTTGTGTTGATACTTATACAGAAGTTGTTGCTCAAGGAGGATTATTGAAAAGGATTTGGTGTACGCTTACTAATCTTCCTGCTTTTGGTGGAACAGAAGAAGGTTATCAGCAGTGTTTAATTGAATGAGGTGATGATGAATTATAAGAAGGTATCTTTGTTTTTTGTAATGATTGGATTAGTTTTTTCTTTTGTTGGGGCGGTTGTTGATAATAATTTAAGTGTTGGTGATTCTGAAATTTCTCAAAGTGAAAGATTTGATTTTAGAGTTGTTGATAGTTTTGGAGAGGGGGTTGTTCGCGGCGATGGTGAGGGTTTGATTCGTGAGAGTGTTAGTAGTGATGATATGGTTGTTGAAAGTTTGGGTTATATTGTTGAATTTGAAGAAGAACCGATTTTGAAGAAGAAAGCTGAGTTAGAGAAAAAAGTTGAGGAGAATTCTGGTGGTTTTTTTGAAAGGAGTGGGATTTCAAATGTGCCTGTTATTCGGAGTTTTGCTCCTGCTACTCCTTCGAATTTTGAAAATAAGTTAGAGAAACATAAAGAGAAAGTTGATAGGGAGCATGAAAAAGTTGTTAATAGGATTTTTGATTTAGGAGATGTAAGAACTTCTCCTGGTGAAGATGTTGTTTTGGGCGAGTATAAAAATACTTTTAATGGAATTGCTTTGGATGTTTCTAGTGAAAAAGCTGCTGAGATTGAAGAGGTTAAGGGAGTTAAGAAAGTTTGGAAAAATAATAAAGTTGAAATTTTGTTGGATGAAAGTGTTCCTTTGATACAAGGAGGGATTGGTGCTGGGCAGCTGGATGAAAATGGGGAGGATTGTTTGTCGACGGGGAAAAAGTGTTTGACTGGGGAGGGTGTTAGTATCGGGATTATTGATACAGGGGTTGATTATACTCATGGGGATTTGGGGGGATGTACGACAGAAGAATTTTTAGGTAGAAATTGTGGGAAGGTGGTGGGGGGTTATGATTTTTCTGGGAATTTTCAAGTTTTTTATCTTTTTAATATTATTTCTGATAATGATCCGATGGATTATATGGGGCATGGGACACATGTTGCTGCGACTGCTGCTGGTGACGGGGTTTTGAAAGGGGTTGCTCCTGGGGCTGATATTTATGCTTACAAAGTTTTTCCTAATTCTTATGGTTCTGTAATTATTTCTGCAATTGAAAGAAGTGTTGATCCTAATCAAGACGGGGATACTTCTGATCATTTAGATGTTATTAGTTTGAGTTTGGGAGGAGTTGGAACTCCTGATGATCCTATGAGTCAAGCAATTGATAATGTTGTTGATACAGGAGTTGTTGCTGTTATTTCTGCAGGGAACAGTGGCAGTAATTATGGTATGTATGATGCTTATATACCTAAAATTGGAAGTCCTGGAACTGCTAGAAACGCTATAACTATTGCGGCAAGTAACAAAATAAAAGATGAAGAAAGAAATATTGAATTAATTGTTCCATTTAGTTCAGAAGGACCAGTTATTTGGGAAGATGAAAATTTTAATGTGAATATAATTTTGAAACCAGATGTTGCTGCGCCTGGAGTTAATATTTGTGCTGCGCAATGGGGGAATGCTTGGGAGAGTAGCAAATGTTTGGATGATGAACATGTTGCTATTTCTGGAACTTCAATGGCTGCGCCACATATTTCTGGAGTTGTTGCCTTGATATTGGAAAAACATCCTGATTGGAGTCCTGAAGAAGTTAAAAAGGTGTTAAAAAAAACTGCTACAAAGATAGGCTTTAGTGTAAATTCGGTGGGGCAAGGTTTTGGAAGAGTCAATGTTACAGAGGCTATTAAATTAGAAAGTTTATCTGTTTTTGTTAAATTAGATTCTATTTCCCGTCCTTTTGGTACTTTAGATATTACTGGTTCTGTAGATGGAGAGAACTTGGATTATTATGAAATTTATTTGAATGAAGGTCTTGGGACTAAAAATGGGGTGAGTTATTTTGATCCTTATACTTATGAGGGTCCTGGGGATTGGCAGACACATAATCCTTCATGGAATTTAATTAAAACAGAAAAGATTGAATCAGGTATAAAAAGTTTTGGTGAGATTGATGCAAGAGATATGACTAATCATGCAGTATATTCTATTAAATTAATAGTTTATGATAATCTTGGGAATAGTGATGAAGATATTATTTATTTAATGCCTCAGAATGTAATTTTAAATAATCCGAATCAGGATAGTATTTTTGAGGGTAATCAAGTTATTCCTATAACTGGAAAGGCATTTTTCAAGGATTTTCAAGAATATAGCATTTATTATCGTAATGAAGAAACAGGAGAAATAAGTGATGCAGGAATTAATTTGATTGATGAAGGAAAAAAAGAAGTAGCAGGTATTTTAGGTTATCTAGATACTTCAAAATTAGAACGAGGAGTTTATACATTATTTTTAAAAGTTAATGGAAATGAAGAGATCATTGTTTTTTCTGATTTTATTGTTGAACCTTCATTAAATAAAGTTATTCAAATACATAATATTTTTAGAGGACCTTATAGGGGCGCTGCTTTTTATCTTATACCTCATCCTTCTATTGGAGATTTAAATGAGGATGGTAAATTGGACTTTGTTATTCCTTATATGGCTCAAGTAAATGTGTTTGATGTTGAGGGAAATTTGCCTGGTTGGCCTTATGTGGGAGATGGAGAATTATATGGAGGTCATCCATTAGTTAGTTCTTTTTTTAATGGAGATAAATTTATTACATTTTCTGATACACTGGGTCAGGTTAATTTTTTTAATTTAAAAGGTGAGAAAATTAAATCAAAATTTTCGTATCTTTGGAGTGTTTCTCATGCTGATATGGATAAAACCATCCAAGGAAACGAAATTATTATTAGCGATTTTAGGGATAGAAGTTTAGATATTTTTAATGAAGAAGATGTTTCTATAGATAATTGGCCTCTTTATTTTGATGGAGAATTTTTCTTTGGAAAACAGGCCATTGGAGACATTAATAATGATGGCAGTTTAGATGTTGTAGTGAAAAATACAGAGACAGGAGATATTTTTGCATATGATTATAAAAAGAATTTAATTTTCCATAGTGATTTTAAAAAACCAGGCATAAATGGTGGACATATTTGGTTAGCGGATTTAAACAATGATAGTAATCTTGAAATAATTAGTTTTTCTGTATCAAGTTTTATTGGAGGTACGGATACTTTGGCTGTTTTAGATAATAATGGAAATTATCTTTGGTCGATAGATATTTATAATGCCCATATTTGGTATTATTCTCCTTTAGCTTTTGGAGATGTGACTGGTGATGGAAATTTTGAGATTATTTATTCCCAATATTCTTATGATTATTCAAAAAAAGAACTTTTTTCAAGGATTTTGGTTTTTAACTATAAAGGAGAAGTTATTAGAACTATTCCAACGACTTTATTTTATGCTAGTTCTTATCCCTCCACATATGATCTCAATGGTGATGGTAAAGATGAGATAATTTATTTGGATAGGAAATTTTGGGCTAATCCTGAAGAGGAAGTGTCTTATGCAGATGTTATTAAAGCAATAGATATTGATGGAACTATTTATTTTGAAAAGTATATCCCTCCACAAGACTTTGATGCTATGGGTTCTTTAACGACAACTAGGCCTTTAGTTCGTGATATTGACGGTGATGGAAAAGTTGAAATTGCTTTGGTTCAATTAAGACTAATTCAATTAGGGACATTTGAGCTTTCTAGAGATATGAGTTATTATCTAGGTATTTATGATACTGATTTTGATGATGATCCTAAAAAATTAAGATTTGATTTAAATTATGTGGATACACAGCATACAGGATGTTATGATTGTGATTTTGTTGAGGGGGGAGATGAAATTCCTATTGTCGAGGATAAATGTTTTTCATCTGATGGGTTGGATAGTGGGGTTGCAGGTTATACGGAGTATGATGGTGAGAGATTTGAAGATAGTTGTGTTGGTGAGGGGCAAGTTGAGGAGTATTATTGTAAGTTTAATTTGTGGAAGTTTTCTCGGGAAGTTGAGAGTAAAGTTTTGGATTGTGAGTTTAGTTGTGTTGAAGGGGCGTGTGTTGGGCAGGATGAGAATGAGAAGGTTTATAGAGAGTGTGTTGATGATTCACCTTTGAATGAGTTAGAGGTTAAAGGTGTTGTTGAGTTTAAAGGAGAGGTTTATGAAGATGTTTGCGAAGAGGAAGGTTTGAGTGTTCGAGAGTATCAATGTGTTAATGATAAACTTCGTAGTTTTGTTAAAAGGTGTTCTGATGGGGAGAGTTGTTTTGATGGGAAATGTAGTTGAGTTTTTGCGAAATGCATAAATACTCTTTTTTATGTTTGTATATATGGAACAAAAAGTTGAATTAACTAAAGAATGTAGATTTTCTTATAGCGATTTAGATGATAGTTTGATAATTTCCTGCAAGGAGGAAAATGAAAATGTTTGAGAAAGATTCGGTTTGGGAAATTTTGTATTTAGTCTGACTGGAAGAGGAAAGATTGTTGGAATTCAAGTATTAAATGCATCTGAAGTATTGTTGGATTATAATATTAATTCTGGTTTAAATCAGCTGGAAAATGTTCAATTGCTGATTGTTAAAAAAGAGGGATGCTTAGTTATTGGTTTAATTTTATGTTTTGAGGATAAAAAAGCTAAAATTTCAATTCCTTTAATGAATCTTGCTTAATTTATTAATTGAATTTTTTTCTATAATTTTTTCTCAAACTTTTTTCGAATTTTTTATAATTTGTCTTTTTATGTATTCCATTAATTAATAGTGGGGAGTTTGATTCAATGCGAGAGAGATTGTTATGAAAGTATTATCTTCAATCTCATAATTTAAACTATAATGCCTTTGTTTTTTATTATTTTCTCTTAGTTCAATTGTTTTTATTAAATCAAATCTTGAAAATGTCTTTCTTAAAAGATTTTCATTAGTTGCTTTTTCCATAACTGAAAATTCAAAGTGTGGATGTTTAGTTAAATTCTCAAAAGAATAATTTTTTATTATATTTATTATTTTGTTTATATCTTCTTTATTTTTGAATATTGAAATAATCTTATTCATATTTTTATATTATTTTTTGACTTAAATTATTTACTATTATTTAATTTTGCGAAATGCAAAGTTTTATTAGTAAGTGGGATGTATAATTATTATGCGGATTTTTATTGCGATTGAGCTTCCTGAGCGTGTTAAGCAGGAGGTTGTTAAAATTCAGAAAGAGATTGATCGTTTGGGATTGGTTAAGGGGAAGTTTGTTTTTCCTGAGAATTTACATTTGACTTTGAAATTTTTGGGAGAGATAAGTGAAAGTGAATTGCGTAGTGTTAAAGATAAACTTGAGAATTTGAAGTTTGATAATTTTGATGTTCATTTTGATAAAGTTGGAGTTTTTTCTGAAGAGTTTGTGAGAATTGTTTGGATTGGGTTGGAAGGTGAAGGGTTGTTTGCACTACAGAAAATAATTGATGAATTGCTTGAGGATATTTTTCCAAAAGAGCATAATTTTATGGCACATATTACGATTGCTCGTCCCAAATTTGTCGAGGATAAAGAAGTTTTTCTGAAAGAGTTAGAGAAGATTGATTTTGAAAAAGTCAATTTTGGTGTTGATAAGGTTGTGTTGAAAGAATCAAAATTAACCAATAGAGGGGCAGTTTATTCTGATTTGAAAGAAGTTCCTTTGGTTGTTTAGAAATATAATTAATAAAGTTAAACTAAGTTTATAAGAATTTTGTTTTTGAAAGGATGTTTTGTTTTATGATTAATTTTTTAAATGACTGAAGGTTTTATTTATTTTAATGGTTGTTGTTAGAAAAGAGGAAGGAAAAAGGTTTTGTTATGAAACTTTGGATCAATTTGCTTCTTATTCTATTGGAGAACTTCAGGATTTTAATTCTCCCTTTGAAAGAGCTTTGAGTCATAAGCCTGACGATTTTAAATATGATGGAGGGATTGTTCTATTTGGATTTGATAAAGAGCAAGCGATTATTGCTGAAAAGTTTAAGCAAGCTTTTGAAAGAGTTTTAAAAAGTAGAGGGTTGGATGATGTTGTTCTTGCATTGCCTGGGGTTTGGGAAGACCCAAAAGAAATGAGTGATAAAGGAATGTATTCTATTCACCTTGGAGATATTCTTGATAGTAAAATGGTTAATCCTGTTGCTTATCAAGAATTTTGAAAGCGTCTGATTTTTTTCCTATTAAGTTTTCTA
>CAZHOH010000006.1:59943-74089 GCA_964534185.1 Candidatus Woesearchaeota archaeon
CTCACTGAGTTTTCATGGATATTTGTGTCGTTGTAAAATAAAGATTCTAACTCTCCTTCGATGATTATTAATTTTGATCTTGATTGTTGGAGATTTTTTATTTGGTTGTAAAGGCGTTGGTTAATCATTGAAGATATGAAGTCTTGTGTTGTTTTTCTTTCTATGATTGTTTGATTTATTATGTAGTCTCCGACTTTTAACGGTTTGAATCCTATTTCGCATCCGAGATTGTGAAGTTCTGTTGGAACTAAGGAATTTTTTTCGTGGATGTCTATTGTTACTTTTGGTTTTTCTTTTGGTTTTTCTTTTTTTGATGAGAATATGTCAAGGAAGGGCATTTTAGGATATTAATTTTTATATATCTAAATATTTAAAATTTGGTATGAGGGTTGGATTTTATAATCAAATGTTTGGTTTGAATGGGAAATCTTTTTTACAAAATTTGGTAGGACATTGGGCTGTGCATTTTCAAGGCAATAAAGAGAAGGTATGGAAAAGAGTTAATCTTGATAAGACATTTGAATTAGTTGCAAAATCTAATTCGGATATTTTGGGGATTGCTGAAATTTTGGAAGGACAAGAAGAAAAAATTAAAAATAGATTACATAGTTTGGGTTATAAATATGTCTTTTTTGCTGAGGGACATAAGACTAAATTTTCTAAGTTGTTTGTCAAAATTGCAATAGCTTCTAAATTTGAATGTAAGCAAGCTTTAGTTTCAGGTTTTCCTTTGGAGGATGAAATGGGGGGAGGGGGAGGGTTTATTCACTGTAAGTTTAAGGATTTTGATTTTGTTAGTTTACATTTAGCTTCAAGTTATAAGAGAGTTTTTCAAAGACAAATTAGATTTGTTAAAAGTTATCTTTCTAAGTTAAATGGAAAAGTTATTTTAATGGGGGATTTTAATTTGTCTTATAGAAAATTTCAAAAGGTCTTTGTTGATTTTAATTTGTCTAGTGGAGAGATGAAAACCTGCAGTAATACTCGTTTAATTGGAAAATTTGTAAATTTGGATTTGGACCATATTTTTGTTAAGGGTTTTACTTTTTTTGACAGGAATTCTTTGGATGGTTTTTCTGACCATAGAATGATTTATGTTGATTTAAATTAGTGTTTTTTGTTTATCGTTTGAATATTTTTTGTTTTCAAAATCTTGTTTTATTGAGTCTATTGCTTTGTGCATGCGTTTTTCTTTGTGGTGGGCTGACCAGTAATATGCTTCGTCTCTTGTGTTTTTTGTTACTAGCATTATTAGTTCTCCTGGCATTAGTCTTGCAGTTCTTCCTGCTCTTTGAATTTTTCTTATTGCACTTGGGACTGGTTCGTAAAAAATTACTGCATTTACTTCAGGAATATCTAAACCTTCTTCGCCTATTGAGGTTGCGCATAGGATGTTGAATTTACTATTTGAAAAATCATTTATTATTTGTTTTTGTTCTTTTTGTGATAATCCTGAGTCTGCTTTTTTTGTTTGTCCAACGAATACTTTTGCTTTTGTGTTTTTTATTGAGTTTAGTTCTTTGCAGATTTTTGTTACGCTGTCGCGGAATTGAGAAAAGACGATTATTTTTGAGCTTGGGTTTTGATTTATTTTGTTTTGGATTATGTCTTTTAGTTCTAGGAGTTTTGGGTGTTCTATATTTTCTTGGTTTAATGCCTGAGTTTTTTGGTATGCTGCGCTGAAGGCCGGGTTTGAAGTCAGGTTTTTTACTGCTTTGCTTTTTCCTTGTTCTGCCTGTTTTTTTATTGAGTTCATGTAATTTGTGAAAGAGTGTAATGTTTGGGTTTCTAGAAGTTCTAATGCATGTTGGGTTTTTATGGCTTGGGCGCAGATTGAAACTCCACCATATAGGTTGTAGTCTTTATCTCCTTTTGATAGAGCTGACATCATTTTTTTCTGAGCTTCTAAAAGTGTTATTTTGTTTGCAGGAGCGTGCATGAGGTTTCTGTCTTTTAGTTCTTTGATGTTTGATTCGTAAATTTTTTGCAAGTGATTTTTTATTTCCTGGAATTTTTTTGGGAATTCGACTTTTATTGTGTTTATTTCTATGTCTTGGAGGTATTGTTTTACGTCTTCACTTTCGCGTGTTCTTATTTCTACATTTTCGATTGAGAGGTTGTCGCAGATTGTTTTTATTGTTTTTTTATCTGTTCCTGGTGAGGCTGTTAGTCCAATTATTTGCGGGTTTAATGCTTGTTCTTTGTATTTTTTTGCGACGAATGTGTAGCTGTAATTTTTTACACATCTGTGTGCTTCGTCTTCTATTAATAATGAGACGTCTGTTAGTTTGTAAAGGTATTTTTTTAAGTCGTTTGCAATGCATTGTGGTGTTGAGAAAATTATGTCTGAACGCTGCCAGATTTTTTTTCTGTTTTCTGCGTTTATTTTCCCTGTGAATAAATCTATTTGGGCGAAGAGTTCTGGGAGGTGTTTTTGAAAATAGGCAAAGTGCTGTTCGGCGAGGGGGCGGGTTGGTGCGAGGAATAATATTTTTTCTGTGGGATGTTTTTGCATTCTGTGGATTGAGAGCATTAATCCGATGAGTGTTTTTCCTATTCCTGTTGGAAGGATTATGAGGGAGTTTTTGTCTTTTGTTTTTTCAAATATCTCTTTTTGATATTCGCGTGGTTTTATGTTGAGAAGAAATTTTTCCATGTAAATATTTAAATGGAGAGGTATATAATTTTATTGCTATATAAGGAAGAAGGCGTATGCGAGTGCGATTGCAGTTATTGCTGCGAGTGTTGCTGAGAGTTTTCGACTGCCGAAGAATATTTTTGCTCCATCGAGGTTGCTGAATGGGATTAATGAGAAGGCTGCGTAGTAGATTGAGATTCTTGCCATTATTGGGAAATTTATGAGGTATGCGATTATTGCAAGTATTAGATTTGCTATTACTCCTGAAGCAGCGATTAGAGCTATATGAAATTCTGTCATTTCTGTGAATCTATAGATTCCGTGTCTTTTCGATGCTCTTGCACTTGTTCCTTGTGTGTCGAATTCTAAAACAGTCATTAGCCAGATAATTCCTGCGGAGATAAGTGTGAGAATGAAGGGGAATATTATTCCTCCTGGGATTGGTTTTTTGAATTTTCGGTTTGGTTTGTAACCGAATCTTTGAAACTGCCAGATTTTTTGTTCTGTTGTTGTTTCATAATAGTATGCTATAATTTTTTTTGCTAATATATTTGTGAATACGACAAGAGTTATTGCGATGAAAGAATAGGCTATTGGGAGGTAGAAGATTTTTCCAGCAGGAAGTGCCTGAATAACTGAGCGGAAGTTTACTACAAAAATAAGAATTATGATTGCTATTGTTATGTGGGCTAATTCCTTTAAGTTCATCATTTATTATTTATCTGGAATGATTTTTATAAACCTTGTTATAGAGAGTGTAAAAGAGATTTTTAGGCATAGAAAAGTATATAAATGAATTCTTGTTTTTCAGGGTATGTTAAGGATAAAAAAGATTAGTGATGTTTTGAACAAGAAAGTTTATACTGATGAAGGTGAGCTTTTTGGAGAGGTTGAAGAAGTTAATTTAATGCATAATAAGGTTGACAGTTGGAGGATTCGGGTTGGGGGAAATGCAAGTCAGTTGTTTAATGGTGCTAGAGGAGTGATTATTCCGCATAATTTTATCAAAGCTGTTGGGGATGTTTTTATCGTGAACCAAATGGCTATGCCTTCGCAGCAAGAAGAGCTGCCAGAACTTGAAGAAGGCGAATAAAAAGAGGTATAATGGCTGTAGAAACTATTTTGGCAAATGAGCTAGCAGTAAAAGTAATTTATCCGTTTTTGCTGGTTTTTACTCTTGTTTTTGCAATACTTCAGAAATCTAAGATTTTAGGTGATGGGAAAAAACAGATTGATGCGATTGTTGCCTTGGTTATTGGTTTGATTGTTGTTGCTTTTTCATGGGCGACTGATATTATAACTGAGCTGATGCCTTTTCTTGCTGTTGCAGTTGTTGTTGTTTTAGTGTTTATGGTTTTGTTTGGTTTTGTTACTGGCGAGACTCCGAAGTTAAATAATAGTACAAAAGTTGGTGTTGCAGTTGTTGCGATTATTTTTGTTTTGATTATTACTATTGTTGTGACAGGACAATGGGATTTGGTTTGGAGTTCGCTTTTTGAAAATGGTGAGCCGACAGGTTTGTTTACTAATGTTTTGTTGATTGCAATTATTATTGGTGCGATTGCTGTTGTGTGGAGTTCTGGGAATGGAGGTAATGGTGGAAAAGGTAAAGATGATGACGATGATTAATGGAAAGTTATTTAAATAATATTTATGTTTATTGAGTATGGCGCAACCTATTGGAGAAATATTACAGCAGTGGGCTGATTTGGATATATTTTTTTATGCTCTACCTTTTCTTTTAATATTTGCTCTTGTTTATGCTATTTTGTATAAGGTAAACATTATGGGTAAGAGGGGTGGTGATGATGCTAATAAGTTTAAAGGACCTTATGCAATTATTGCTGCTGCAATTGCTTTGATGTCTTTGCAGTTTGATTTTGTTTCTGTATTTTTTCAGGTTATATTTCCTAAAGTAGGTGTTGGGCTTTCTATTTTGCTTGCGGCTATGATTCTTGGTGGTTTGTTTTTGGATTTTTCTACTGAGAAAAGGGGTGCGGCTTCTGTTATGTTTTTTGGATTAGGTGCTGCAATTTTTGTATGGGTTGTTTTGACTTCGATAAATGATTATTCATGGTGGGAAGGGAGTTGGTGGCAGCAGAATATGCCCGCTATTATTGCTATTGCTATTTTGATAATTTTTGTTGGAGTGATTACTTCTAGTGGAAGCGATTCGAAAGAGACCCCATGGGTTTTGAGACAGGTTGGTGAGGATGGACAATTTAAGTAAGTTTTAAAATGGTTGCAGATATTTCGTGGCTTGGGTATTTTATGCCGATAATCGGTTTCTTTTTTGTTTTTATAGTTGTGGTTAGTATTTTGAAAAAGACTGAGATTTTAGGAGATAATCCTTTTGTTAATTTGTTTGTTGGATTTATTTTTGCGACGATTTTTATAACCTTCTCACCTGCTGTTGATTTTATTCAGACTATTATTCCGTGGGTTGTTGTATTGGTTTTGTGTTTGTTATTTGTTTTTATTTTGTTAGGTTTTTCTGAGAAAGATGTTGGGAGTTTTACAAAGGGGTGGCTGGGGTGGGTTGTAGTTGCTGCCCTTGCAATTGTGTTTTTAATTTCTGCTTTGGTTGTTTTTAATCCTGTTCTGCAGCCTTATCTGCCTGGGACGTCGGGGGCTGGAGGAGATCCTTATTTTGTAGGGTTGAAAGATTTTTTTTATTCAGAGGCGGTGGTTGGGGGGGCGATATTAGTTATAGTTGGTGCGATTGTTTCTTGGATATTGGTTAAGAAATAATTATTTTTTCTTTGTGGATTTTCTTTTGGTAGTTTTCTTTTTTTCTGTTTTGTGCTGGAGCATTCTTGGGAGTGCTTTGCTGAAGCCTTGTTGCATCATTTTCATTTCTGATTTTATGTCGTGAATGTTTTCTTCCTGATTCATTGATTTTCTAATTAAAGATGCCTGAAGTGTGTCGATTACTGATTCTATTTTTTGAAGTCTTTGGTCTATTTTTTCTACTCTTGAATCCATGAGGGTTTTGAATTCTTTTAATGATGAAAGTGTTGAATTTATTTTTGATATGTTTTCTGATACAACTTGTGTTGCGATTTCGTTTATTGTTTCTGTGTTTGCGCCGTAGCCTGCATAGGATTGTCCGTAATTTTGATAGGGTTCGTAGTATTGTTGCTGTTGATATGGGTCTGAGTATTCTTGAGTTGGTTGTGGATAAGAGGGTTTTTGTTGAGGTTGTTGTGGTTGTTGCGGGACTTGAGGGTATGTTGAAGGGTATTGGTAGCCTTGGTTTTGTTGTTGGGGTTGTTCTGCTTCTTCTGGTGAGGGTGGTTGAAATGATTGTTGTTCGTTTGGTTGATCCATTACTGAGGCTTGCATTTGTCCTTGTCCAACTTCACGTGTTTGAGAATAAGGGTTATCTTGGTTTTGTTGAAAAGAGGAGGGGTTGTTTTTATTCCCGTTTCCTACTGCGTCTTTTATATTTGAGCGTGAGAGGGCGTCGTTGATTTCTCTTGGTGAGAAGTTTTGTTCTTTTAGTTCTTGAACTATTTGTGTGTCTGACATTCCTCCTTGTCTCATTTGTTTTATTGAATCTATTAAAGCCATTATGTTCTACCTCTCCAAAAGTTGTGTCTCTCTCCATTATCAGGGGATTGTTGTTTATTTAGTTTTTCATCTATTAAATCTTCTACTTCTTGTTTTGTTAGTGATTTTGCTGGCTCGAACATTTTGTATTGTCTTGAAAGAATTGCGAGTTCTTCTTTTCGTGCTGATTTTGCTACTTCTTGTGAAATTGATTCTATTGATGATTTGAGTTTTTTTATTTCTGTGTTTAAATTTTGGACTTGTTTTTTTAGTTCTATTATTTCTTCGTTGTCTTTTTCTTGTGAGTTAATTAGATTTTGTCCTATTAGTAAGACTCTTTCTTTCATTAGTTTGTGACTTTCTTCTAAGTCGCGAAGCTTTAACGCAAGTTCGTAAGAAATGTCGGGTTGATTTTCCTGCACCATCTTTTTATTTTAAGGGTGGAGGGGTTTAAATTTGTTGTGATTATATTATAGAAAACTATTTTAATTTGATTTTGGTTTTTTTATTATGATGTTTAAGAAAGGCGAGAAGCTTTATGCGTATCAGGTTGAGCGTGAGGCTGGTGAGAATGTGGCGTATGTGAATTATCTTGGGGCGCCTTATGTTCCGAGTGTTGCGCTTAGTGGTGAGATTATGTCACGGATTGTTGATTTGCTTATTGAGTCTCCGGATGTTTCGCGAGTTGTTTTAGTTCAGCAGAGAAATTATAATTATGATTCTAAAGAAGTTGGGATGCTGTCTGAGATTGCTAATCTTTATAATTTTCTTTTGAAGCAGGAAAATGTTTTGTCGCCGCAGAAGTTGGGAGATGAACAGGTTGAAGTTCAGAAGAGGTTTGCTTTTATGAATTATTTTTTGCAGTTTTTAAAACAAGATCCTGTTGCTGCGTATTTTCAGTTGAAAGGAGAGGTTGACAGGAATAGGGAAGGAGATGTTGTTTATTTTAGGTTGCTGGAGAAAATTTATCGTTTGTTAGATAAGACTGAGCTGATTAGTGAGATTAAGGACGAGTTGGATGGATATGCTGTTGGCGATAGGAGTATTTATGAAAGTATTTTTTCTCCTGATATAATTCCTAATTATGCTTTTGCGCGTTTGGTTTCTCGTTTGCCTGAAAATGCAAAGATTGTTTCGCAGTATAAGATTGGCGAGGGGGCGAATGAAAGTACTGTGACTATTTTGAAAAAGGAGGATGATTTGAAATATTTTTATCATTTGATGCCACCTGAGTATTTTTTGAAAGAAGAGTATCAGATGCTGTTGAATCTGGCTCGTAATGTTTTGATTGAGCATCAGCCAAAGGCAGATGAGTTTATTGACCCTGAAAGGACTAGGCAGGTTTTTTTTAATATTGCGAGGGATTTGATTCGGGAGCTGGCGCAGAGTAAAGGGATTAGTATTTCTTATGAACAATTGAATAATCTTGGGAAGATTTTAGTGAGGCATACAATCGGGTTTGGGTTGCTGGAGGTTTTGTTGCAGGATGAGAACTTGCAAGATGTTGTGTTGAATGCACCTATTAGTCTGAACCCGATTTTTTTGAGGCATTCTAAGTATGATGAGTGTTTTAGTAATATTTTGTTGAGTCAGGAAGATGCTGATTCATGGGCCGCTAAGTTTAGGATGATTTCTGGGAGGCCTTTGGATGAGGCGAATCCTGTTTTAGATACTGATTTGTCTTTGGAAAATGTGAGGGCGAGAATTTCTATTGTTCAGAGACCTTTGTCGCCGAAAGGCCTGTCTTATGCGATTAGGAGGCACAGAGATTTTCCTTGGACTTTGCCTTTGTTTATTGAGAATAAGATGATTAATTCTTTTGCTGCAGGGCTTATGAGTTTTTTGATTGATGGTTCGAGGACGATGTTGGTTGCAGGGACAAGGAGTAGTGGTAAGACTTCTTTGCTTGGAGCTTTGATGTTGGAGATTAAGCAGAAATATAGGACTATTGTTGTTGAGGATACCTTGGAAATTCCTGTTGATTATTTTAGGAAATTGGGATATGATATTTTGAGTATGAAGGTTAGGAGTTCTTTGAGTGAGACGAGTAATGAGATAACTGCTGAGGAGGGTATAAGGACTTCTTTGAGATTGGGAGATAGTTCTTTGATTGTTGGTGAGATTAGAAGTAATGAGGCTAAGGCATTGTATGAGGCGATGAGGGTTGGGGCTTTGGCAAATGTTGTTGCAGGGACTGTTCACGGAAGTTCGCCGTATAGTGTTTTTGATAGGATTGTGAATGATTTGGGGGTGCCTGTTACTTCGTTTAAGGCGACTGATTTGGTTGTTGTTGCTAATCCTGTTAAGAGCGCTGATGGTTTGCATTCGAATAAAAGAATGGTGCAGTTGTCTGAGGTTAGAAAGCATTGGGTTAAAGATCCTTTGGAAGAAAAGGGGTTTGTTGATTTGCTGAATTATAATGTTGAGAAAGATGAGTTAGAGGCGAGTGATGAATTGATAAATGGTAATTCTGAGATTATTAAAAATGTGGCGGCGAATGTTAGGGGGTGGGCTGGGAATTGGGATGCTGTTTATGATAATATTTTACTTCGTGGTAAGGTTAAACAAGAACAAGTTGATATTGCAAAGAGGTTGAAAAGGCCGGAGTTGTTAGAGGCGAAATGGACAATGGCTGCGAATACGATTTTCCATAATATTTCTGAAGGGATTACAAGACAGGATGGTTGGCCTGATTCTTTGAAAGTTTTTCCTTTGTGGAAGTCAAAGTTTTTGAAAGAGGTTGAGAAAAATTAACTTGTTTGTAATTTTTTAATTGATTGTTTTGTTTGGTATAGCTTATTATTAAAAATAATTATTATGATGACTGCGAAAACAATGGCAATAAAGAAACTGAAAGATTTTAGTATATAGATTGTGTTTATGTTTTTTATTGGCAAAGGGCTGAAAAGAAAGGTTATAAAAATTGTGACGAGGATAATTAAAGAAATGTTTAAATTATTTAGATGTGTTTGGTATTCTAAATCATAGATGTTTTTCTTTATTTGCATTTTAATTTAAGAATGCATCTAAGAAGTAAAATAATCCTATGAAAAATAAAGTTATTCCAATGATGATGCTTGTTATATTGAGGATATTTGTTTGCAATATTATGAAAGGAGAAGTAATAAAAATTAAAAGGAGTCCAGCGAGAATTAAGATAATGGAAAAAACTTTTTGATTTTTTAGATTGTTAAAGGGTTTTGTCATTTTTTATTTTATTTATTAGATTTCTTTTGTTTTAAAAGATTTCTTTTTTTGAAATTTTTGTTTTTCCGATGTAAGGTTGGCTGGCGGGGCTGATTTGTATGGGTCTGGAGATTGCGAGGTTTCTGAAGTTGCGGGAGATGGGACTGTATGTACTGGTAGTGATGGGGGTGTTGATTATTATACTAGTGGAAGTTTACTTGTTAAATCATCAGATACTCCAACTGCTACAATTTCTGGGGATGAATATTGCTTTGATTCATCAATTGAACTTGAAAGTGGTATAACTTATAAAGAATTTGTTAAGACTGTGTTTGAGAATGAAGCTATAATAGAGAATAAAACTTCTGGAAAATATCTTTTTGAAACTACTTGTGCCAGCCAGACTATTAATGGTGAGAAAGATTATGCTCTGGCAGTGATTTACAATTGCCCTAATGGGTGTTCTGATGGGGTTTGTATTGGACCTAATCCTGCAGTTACTGTAAGACCTTGGTGGTGTGTGTTTCCTTGGAACTGGGGAAGAGCGGCATGTTCTTAAAGTTTGATTTCTAATTTATTTTTATGGAAGCTGGTGATTTGAAAAGGGTTGGTTTTATTTTGCAGGTTTTTGTTGGCATTGTGTTTGTTATTGTTTTGGGGGTTCTTTTGTTTCTTTTAGTAAGTTCTTTTGTTCATGATGTTGAGGATTTTGTTAATGAGGGTGAGGTTGGTGGAGGAAATTTTGGTGAAGAGGGTTTGGATTCTGGAAATGTTGGAGATGAAATTATTGAATTAAATGAGAGTGATGTTCAGGGGATGAGTTTGAAAGAGTTGGGAGAGATGAAAGGGATTTATGTTGGAGGAGCTGTTAGTTCTTTTAGTGGTGAGCTTGATGAGAGGGATTATAGAGAGATTGTTTCTGAAGAGTTTAGTATTACTACTCCTACTAATGAGATGAAGTATTTGTATAATCATCCTGCTGATGAGAGGTATGAGTTTGGAGCAGGAGATAAGATTGTTGATTTTGCGCGTGAGAGGGGTTTGAAGGTTAGGGGGCATATTTTGGTTTTTCATAATCTTGTTCCTAGTTATCTTGGTGGTTTGAGTGATGAAGAGCTTGAGAGTGAGTTAGAAGAGCATATTAGAGAGGTTGTGGGACATTATTATGAACGTTTTCCTGAGGATGTTATTTATTGGGATGTTGTTAATGAAGCGCTTTCTGATTGTCAGGAAGGGGGAGGGTATGTTTTGAGGAGTATGAATAGCTGTGATGAAAAGAAGAGTATTTGGAGCAGAGTTGATGATTATGTTTACAAGAGTTTTGTTTTTGCGAATTCTGCAAATCCTGAGGCAAAATTATTTTATAATGAGTATGGGATTTCTTTGGATAATGAGGGCAGTAGGAAGAAGTTTCATGCAATGCTTGAATTTTTAGGAGAGCTTTTAGATAGAGGTGCGCCGATTGACGGAGTTGGTTTTCAGATGCATATTTCTGTTGAGGATGATTTTTCTAAGAGTGTTTTGATTCAGAGATTTAATGAGTTGGATGAGAGAGGGTTGGAGGTTCAGATTACTGAGCTGGATGTTCGAATTAAGAGTGATGATGGTGTGAGTGATGAAGAGCTGGAAAAACAGGCAGAGATTTATCAAAGTGTTATGGAGGCGTGTTTGGAAGTTGATAATTGTAGTGCCTTTGTTATGTGGGGATTTAGTGATAAGTATTCTTGGATTCCACATAAATTTGAAGGTTATGGAAATGCTTTGATTTTTGATGACGACTATGAAAAGAAGGAGAGTTATTATGCTTTGAAAGAAGCTTTTATTAGTTAGCGAAAGTTTTATATAATCGTTATAATAGTTATAAGTGTTATAAAATGGAAACTACAACTATTGCAATAAAGACTGAATTGAAGAAAAAGATAATGGAATTTGGAATGAAAGGGGAAAGTTATAATGAAATTCTTGAGAGGTTGGTTGAGAGTGCAAGGCAGAGACAGCTTCATGATTTGCTAATGAATGAGGAAGGTACAGTGACTATTGAAGAAGCTTTTGCAGAAGCAAAGAAAAGATGGCAAGAGTAATTATTACAAAAGAGCTTGAGTCTGAGATAAACAAGAAATTCAAAAAGGAATCTGTTAAAATTTTTAAATTGATTTATTCTTTGAAAGAAAGTCCAAAGAAAGGGAAAGTTCTGGGAGAAGTTGCTGGGATTGTTATTAAAGAATTGAGATATAAAAATTATAGATTTTATTTTATTACAGATGGTTTTAAATTGAAGTTTTTGAAAGAAAGTGAATTGAATGAACTTGTTATTAGATTTATTCGGATGTCTGATAAGAAAAGTCAGCAGAAAGTTATTAATGAAATTAAAGATGTTTTGAGAAAGTTGGGCGATGAAGGTTTTAATGACGACAATTAGTTAGATTTATTAATTGCTAATTCTTTTTTGATGTGATGATTTATAGAGGTGAGAATGGTAAGTGTTGATGATATTCTTAAAAAGTATAGTGGGAAATTGTCGAGGAGAATTGATGAGAAGTCGATTGATAGTGTTAATGTGAGTAAGGAGTATCAGAGTTTTAAGAAAGAGATGATGCCTCAGTTGTCGCGTTTTGAGAAGCTTGCTAAGAGTTTTTCTTTTGTTTCTTTGAAATTGGGTTCTAAAGACGAGGAGAAGGTTCAGAAAAATTTAGATGTTGCGCATTTGGATTTGACACCTTCGCAGGTTGCGAGCTTTTCGTTTTTTTCTGCGCTGATTGTTTTTATGGTAGGGGTTTTGATTTATTTAGGAGTTTATTTTTATAGTGGGGAGATTGGCGGGGCGAATGCTTTGTTTTTATTTTTATTTTTTATTGCTGCTGCTTTTGTTTTTTATTATGTTTATAGTTCGCCCTCGCGATTGGCGAATGAGTGGAGACTGAAAGCGAGTTCGCAGATGGTTCCGTGTATTTTGTATGTTGTGGTTTATATGAAGCATACTTCTAATTTAGAGAGGGCGATTAGATTTGCGTCGCAGAATCTTGATTATCCTTTGGGTTTGGATTTGAAAAAGATTTTTTGGAATGTTGAGACTGGGAAGTTCAGCACTATTAAAGAGAGTTTAGATGATTATTTGAAATTGTGGCAGAAAGATGTACCTGAGTTTGTTGAGGCTTTTCATTTGATTGAAAGCAGTTTGTTTGAGGCTTCTGATGGACAGAGGATTCAGACTTTGGAAAAATCTTTGAAAGTTATTCTTGACGGGGTTTATGAAAAGACTTTGACTTTTTCAAGAGAGATTAGGAGTCCTTTGACTAATTTATATATGCTTGGGGTTGTTTTGCCTACTTTGGGTTTGGCTTTATTGCCTTTGGCTTCTGCATTGCTTGGAGGGATGATTAAGGCGTATCATGTTTTTGTTTTGTTTAATTTGATTATTCCTTTTTTTGTTTTTTATTTGACGACGAAGATTATGCTGAAACGTCCTGGAGGATATGGGGAGAGTGAGATTTTGGAGTTGAATCCAGATTATCCGAAATATAAAAGCAAGAAACCGTATTATATTGCGGGGTTAATTTGTGTTCCTCTTTTGATTATTGGTTTGAGTCCTTTTTTGTTTCAGATTCCCTTTTTTCTTGAGACTTTTAATTTAAGTCCTGATTATTCTCTTGAGAGTTATGGAGATATTTTTAAGGGTATAATGTTTTTTGATTTTAAAGATAGGGTTTCTGGAGCTACTATTGATAGTGTTTCTGCTTTGAAGAGTGCAGATGTTGTCGGACCCTTTGGGATTGGAGCTTTGATTTTGAGTTTGTTTGTGCCTTTGTCTATTGGATTGTTTTTTTCAATTGCTTTTCATTTAAAGACTAAAGATTTGATTAAATCTCGTAATGATACGAAAATTTTGGAGAGAGAGTTTGCTAATTCGCTTTTTCAGTTGGGTAATCGGCTGGGGGATGGGGCGCCTGCAGAGATTGCTTTTGCAAAAGTTGCTGAATCTACAAAAGGACAGAGGACTGAAGATTTTTTCAGAAAAGTTAATTTGAATTTGCATCAGGCAGGGATGTCTTTGGATAGGGCTATTTTTGATCCTCGTCGTGGGGCTATTATTTATTTTCCTTCAAAGTTGGTTGCCTCGAGTATGAAGATTTTGTTAGAGAGTGTTAAGAAAGGTTTGAAGATTGCTGCTGAAAGTTTGATGAGTATTTCAGAGTATATTAAAAATATTCATAAAGTTGAAGAAAGGTTACGGGATTTGCTTGCTGAGGTTATTTCTGATATGAAGAGTAATATGACTTTTTTGGCGCCTTTGCTTTCAGGGATTGTTATTGGTTTGGCAGGGATGATAACTTTTATTTTGAATAAGCTTGGTGCGATATTTAATGAAATTGGAACTGGCGGAGAGTTGGGGGGTTTTGGCGATGTTGGGAGTATTATTTCTATTTTTAATATTCTTGAAATGATTTCGCCTTATTATCTGCAGGTTGCAATTGGGATATATCTTGTTGAGATTATTTTTATTATTTCAAATGTTCTTGTTACAGTTGATTCTGGTGAGGATAAATTGGAAAGGACGAATGCAATTGGGAAAAATCTTAGGCGTGGAATGTTGCTGTATGTTGTGATTACTTTGATTGCAAGTGTTGCTTTGTCTTTGCTGGCGGCGTTTTCTTTGGGGGGGTTGGGGGCTTAAGGGTGGCTTTGGCGGCGAGGGGTTTTTAGAGGTTTTTGGGATTTGGGTTATTGGGGTTTGGGTTATCGGGGGGTTGGGGTTTTTGTATTCGGGGATAA
>CAZHOH010000007.1:0-60036 GCA_964534185.1 Candidatus Woesearchaeota archaeon
CTTTCTTGTTCTTCTTGATTTAAAATTCTTGCTACAGGCCAATTTGCTTCTCTTATCTCCCTTGGAATTAATTTTATCATAAATTTCTCAGAAATTTAGATTATTTAAAGTTTTCTCTTGTTTTTTAATTTATTAATAGTAACATCTATTTTAAAAATTCAATTCCTAATTCACTTGAGAGTTCTCCTCTTTGTTGTTCTTCTTTTGGAACTGTTTTAGAGAATCCTGAAATCTGTGATGACTTTACACCAGTAATGATGAGCATAACACGGATTGTTTTTTCCATGTCTGGGGAAATTTGTGCTCCCCATATCATTTTCGCATTGTCGCCGAGATGTTTTCCTATTTCTTCTATTACAACTTTTGACTCATCAAGACTTAAATCAGAACCGCCGATGATATTTACTAAAGCCCCTTGAGCATTTGAAACATCGACATCTAAAAGAGGGTTGTTAATTGCTTTTTCTACTGCCTCTGCTGCGCGATTTTCTGAATCTGATTCTCCGACACCGATTAAGGAAACTCCTCCATTTGACATTATTGTTTTAACATCTGCAAAATCTAAGTTTACTAGTCCTGCTCTTGTTATTAATTCTGCAGTTCCTTTTACTGCGTTTGTTAAAATTTCATCTGCGACTTTGAAAGCTGTTTGCAATGGCAAATCTGGAACAATTTCGATTAGTTTGTCATTAGGGATTACAATTAAGGTATCTGCGATGTTTTCCATTCTTTCTAGCCCGTTTGTTGCATTTTCTAATCTTTTTTCTCCTTCAATTGTGAAAGGGAAAGTTACTATGCCTATTACTAAAGCCCCGATTTTTTTTGCTATTTCTGCTATCACTGGCGCTGCTCCTGTTCCTGTTCCTCCACCTAAACCACAAGTTATGAAAACCATGTCTGCACCTTCTAGTTTCTTTTTAATTTCTGATTCTGATTCTTTTGCTGCTTCTTGTCCGATTTGAGGGTTGCTCCCTGCTCCTAATCCTCTTGTTAATTCTCTGCCAATTAGAATTTTTTTGTCTGCGTTTGCATATAATAAATCCTGAGCATCTGTGTTTACTGCGATAGTTTCGCCGCCTTTGATTCCAATGTCGTGCATTCTGCTTAAAGTATTGTTACCTCCCCCTCCTACACCTATTACTTTGATTTTTGCGTTTTGCTGTTTTAGAAGTTCTTCCAGTTCTTTGTCTATTGACATTATTTCTTCACTTACTTGCCTGCCCTGTCCAGAATTCTGATAATTTTCCTCTTTTTGATATTCGTTCATAGATAAGTCATAATTGGCAAATTTATAAGGTTTGTTGTAATGGAGAGTGTTATTTTATTGTTTTTGAGAATTCTCTGGTTTTTTGTTTTCTCCAACTATCATCTCTTTTCCAAGAGCGTCTTTGAACTTTTCATTAATCATCTGGACAAAATTTTTGAGATTTGGGTTTTTGATTATAATTTTATTTTGCTTTATTTCAAAGTCTGGTTTTTCTTTTAGAAAGTAGTTCATTAAGGCTTCGACTTTTTTTTCTATGGCTTCGACTTTTTTTTCTATTTGGAAATTGTAAATGACTGTTTTGCCGGCAAGAGGATTGTTAAAATCTGCTAAAATTCTGCCTCCAGATACACTAATGATTCTAACTAACAGGTCATCTAAAGCAAGAGTTTGTCCTGGCTGAGGATTGACATTTTTTTCTCTAAAGACTCTTAAAGGAATCAATTTTACTAAATCTCTTTTTCTTTTTTTGAATGCTTTTTCAGGGGGCAGTTCTATCTGGTATTGTTTTTTTAATTCTTTTCCTTCAAGCTCTTTGTCAAGCCCATTAATAACCATTCCTTTTCCAACACAGATAACAAAAGGGTTGTTGTCTATATTTAACCCTGCTTTTTCTGAATCTTCTTTTATGTTTGTGTCAAATATTTCTCCATCTTTTACCTTTCCTGTAAATCGGAATTCTATGAAATCATTCTTGTTTATCATTATGAGATGTAAAAGACAACCTTTATAAATGTATTTTCTCATTTTTATCTATGGCTTACAAATTAATTAATGGGACAGAGGTAAGAAATGGTACCGTAATTATGATTGAAGGTGAGCCTTGTGTTGTTAAAAGTTTTGATGTTAGTAAAACTGGGAAACATGGGCATGCTAAAGTTAGAATTGAAGCTGTTGGCATTACTGATGGGAAGAAAAGAGTTCTTGCAAGACCAGGACATGAAAGATTTGAAGTTCCTCTGATAAATAAAAAGAAAGCTCAAGTATTATCTACAAATGAGGGTAAGGTGAATGTAATGGATTTAGAAAGTTTTGAAACCTTTGATATTGAAATGGCGAAAGATATGGAAGATGAATTAAAAGCAGAAGATCAGGTAGAATACTGGGATATTGAAGGAACTAAAGTTGTTAAGAGGAAATTATAATGGCAAAACTTGCAGCAGCTCAAAATCGAATGTTTAAGAATTTATTTTTATGTAAAAAATGTGGTTCTAAAATCAAAGTAGAGTCAAAAAAAATACTTGATGGTAAGGTTCGTTGCAGAAAATGCGGAGGCAAGGCTTTTCGTGCAATGAAAAAGGCAAAATAAGATGGGCTTTTTTATATACGATATAGGTTTCTTAATAATATTTACAATATTTGTAGCTTGGTTTCTTTATACTCGAAAGCATAATGTTCATAGAGAAGGGATTTTGTATTTATATAAGACTCAACTTGGAATAAAATTTATTGATAAGTTTAGCAAAAAGTTTGGGGTTTTGCTTAGAGGAATTCAGTACTTGGTGATTCTTAGCGGATATATTTTAATGGCAGGTATTCTTTACCTAATTGGAAAGTCGGTTTATCTTTATTTGAGATTTTCTAATGAAATTGTTGAAATAACAAAGGCCCCACCTGTTGCTCCTTTAATCCCTTATTTTCCTGAATTGTTTGGTATGAAGAATTTTTTCCCGCCGTTTTATTTTACGTATTTTATTGTTGCCTTGATAATTGTTGCAGTTGTTCACGAGTTTGCGCATGGAATTTATGCAAAGATTTATGGTGTTCGAATTAAATCCACGGGATTTGCATTTTTAGGGCCGATACTTGGAGCTTTTGTTGAACAGGATGATAAACAGATGCAAAAGAAAAAAAATTCTCAGCAGATGACAATTCTTGCGGCTGGAACTTTTGCTAATATTCTTACTGGGCTTGTGTTTTTGATTTTGTTGCTTGGATTTTTCTATGTTTCTTTTACTCCTTCAGGATATTTGTTTAATACCTACGGGGTTTCTTCAATAGCAGTGGCTTCTGTTACAGGTATTGGAAATTTATCTTTAGAATATACAGAAATTTATTCTAATAACAACACTTTTTATTTGGACAATAATTTGAAAAGACAGTTAGAAATGAATGTTTCAAATTACCTTGTTCTTGATGATTCTCCTGCATTTGATTCTAGGTTGAAGGGAGTTATTGTCGGAGTGGATAATATGGAAATTAAAAATGAAAAGGATTTGAAAAACGCTTTAATAGGCTTTAATCCAGGTGATGAAATTAATGTTAAGACTTTAATCGACGGGGAATTGAAAGAAACAAGTCTTGTTCTTGGAGAACATCCTGCAGATGATTCTATGGCATATCTTGGTGTTGGATTTATTGATAACCGACAAAATATTGCCTCTATATTTAGTCCGCAAAATCCTTCGACATATTATGAAACAACTTGGGAGGGGGATTTTGTAATTTTTATTTATAATCTTTTGTTCTGGATTGTTTTGATAA
This sequence comes from Candidatus Woesearchaeota archaeon, assembly GCA_964534185.1. GTDB lineage: Archaea > Nanobdellota > Nanobdellia > Pacearchaeales > GW2011-AR1 > JACPLR01. The sequence goes on from CAZHOH010000007.1 coordinate 3,749, forward strand.
ATATCTTGGTTGCATTTTTTAATATGCTTCCACTTGGAATTCTCGACGGTGGAAGGTTCTTTTATTTGACAATTTTGTCTTTAACTAAATCAAAAAAGGTTGCCATGTATTCTTTTAAATTAATAACTTATATCTTATTAATCTCTCTTGCGTTATTGCTTTTTGTTTGGGTGTTTGCTATCTTTTAATTTTCCGACGACAAAACTTCTAAAGTAAGATTTTATTTTTTTGAAAAATAATTTTTCATAGAAAGATATTTAAAAGATATTTGACTCTTTAATTTAATCTAAAAAGAGGTGAAAGATGAAAAAAACTTCAAAGCAAATTGGTTCAAAAATCAAGAAGCTTAAGAAAGAGATAACAAAACTCGAAAAGGAGAAAAAGACTATGGCTAAAAAAGCAAAGAAGAAGACAACAAAAAAGAAATCAGCAAAGAAGGCAACAAAAAAGAAAAGAAGATAATTCTTTTCTAAAAATTTAATTTTTGTTTTAAATTAATAATCTATTTCTTTTTTTATTTTTCAAAGATAAATAATGCCTTGTTTTGTTAATGCTGTAAATCTAATCCCTGTGGGCATAGAGAGTAATGCAGAGATTAAGGCCATATGTTCTTTTCCAATTCCTGATGCTATTGAAAGGGCGACTTCTGTTCCAGATATTTTTCCTTTTAGTTTTTCTAAAATTTCTTTTTTCAAATCCACAAGCCTTTGATTTAAGTTTACTTTAATGAATTCAAACTCTTTATTTGATTTGAAGTCTTTTGCAGAATCATCTCCAACAATAATTATTTTTTCCCATTCTCCATGTTTTACCAGTCCTGAAATCTGCGCCCATGTTCCATTTCCAGAACTTAATAATCCTATGAATTCCATTTTATTTTTAGAAACAGCAGATTTATAAGTTTTTATTTCATATGTTAGATATATTAAAATGGTTAAAGAAACTCCTTTGAATGAAATTGTTTTGCGCAAATATGAACGTCCCTATAATCTTGATTCAAGACAGCTTGTTAAAAAAATTTGTTTATCTTTAGGTTTGCTTCAGCCAGGGGATAGTAGGGATGTGATTGTTGATATATTGGTGGTTTTGACAGATTCTGGAAAAAACAAAGAAAAACTGGATTCTGTTGAAATTAGGAAGAGGGTTGAAGAGGTTAGGAAAAAAAATAATCTTGAATTGAAAGGTGTTGCTGATTCAAACATTAGAAGGCAACTGAAAAGATTGAGAGATTTAATGATAATTGATAAACAAAGTAATTCGTACTATTTGTCTGAGTTTGAGTCTCTGTATAGTATTTTTGAAGAAAAGATTGAGCAGTTTATTATTAATCCAAGTGTTTCTAGGATAAAAGAATATTTGCAGGAATTGGAGAAACGGCGTTGTCCGGAGAAACAATAGTTTTATAAATGAAGTATTTTATATAATTCTACCGCACTACATCATTTCAGTTCATATTTCTGAACTTGGGATGCATAGGTAGGAGGGAAAATGGAAGAACTTGAATTAAAACAAGCATTAGAAAGTATTCGAAAAAATAAGGAAAGAAAGTTTGATGAGAGTATTGATTTAATTGTAAATTTAAAAAAGATAGATATTAGGAAAGATTCTGTGAATACTTTTGCTACATTGCCTCATAAAATTAAGGATAAGAAGATATGTGGTTTTATTGATTCTAAAAGTGAGTTGATTGATACTATTCCTAAAGGAAGTTTTGATAAGTATAAAGATAAAAAGAAACTGAAAAAACTTGTTGACCAATATGACTTTTTTATTGCGTCTGCGCCAAACATGCCGGCTGTTGCAACAACATTTGGGAAAGTTTTGGGGCCTGCAGGAAAGATGCCTTCTCCTAAAATTGGGATAATTAGTGATTCGAATCAGATTAAGGAGACTGTTGATAAGATTAACAAGATTGTAAAGTTAAGGGCAAAAGAGCCTGCTGTTAAAGTGGTTGTTGGAAAAGTGAGTATGAAAGATGAAGAGATAGTTGAAAATATTAAAACTGTTTATAGTACGATTCTTCATGAGCTTCCGACTGGAAAGGACAATATTAAATCTGTAATGATTAAAACTACAATGGGGAAACCTGCGAGGGTCAAGTTATAATGGCGCAAGTACAAAAAAATGAAGTTCCTGAATATAAAAAAGAGTTAGTTAAGGGACTTTCAAAAACTTTTGATGAAAATAACACACTCATGTTTGCTTCAATAAAAGGTTTGCCTGCTGCACAATTTCAGAAGATAAAAAAGGGTCTCGAGGGTGAAGCAGAAGTTAAGGTTGTTAAGAAAAGGCTCTTGAAAAAAGCGATTGAAGGTTCTAAGAAAGAGGGTATTAAAAAATTAGAGGATTATGTTAAAGAAGATATGGCTGTTCTTATTTCTAATCTTAATTCTTTTGATTTGGCCATGAAGCTTGGAGAAAGTCAAACTCCAGTTAAAGCAAAGGCAGGACAGATTGCAGATAGTGATGTTGAGATTGAGGCTGGGCCGACTGAGCTTCCTGCAGGGCCAGCGGTTAGTGAGCTTGGGCGATTAGGACTGCAAGTCCAGGTTAAGGAGGGCAAAATTGAGATAGCTAAGCCAAAGATTATTGTTAAAAAGGGCGAAGAGATTAGTGATGCTGCTGCGTCTGTTATGGGCAAGCTCGATATTATGCCTTTTTTTGTTGGTTTTATTCCTTCTGTTTCATATGATTCTGAATCTGATTTGGTGTTCACAGAGCTGGAAATTAATGTTGAAAAGACAATTGGAGATATGAGAGAGATGTTTGCTAAGGCTCGGGCATTTGCAGCAAGTATTGGATTCTATACAAAGGAGACAATTGGAATTTTGTTAGGCAAGGCTGTTAGTCATGAAAAGGCAATTGAAAATTTGGTTGGCAGTGATTCTGGTAAAGAGAAAGAAGAAGTTAAAGATGCAAATTTTGAAGAAAATTCAGGAGATGAAAATGTTCAGGAAAAATCTAAATCAGAGGAGACTTCATAATGGAATACGTTTATGCAGCTCTTTTATTGCACAAGCTTGGTAAGCCTGTTGACGAAGAAGGCTTGAAAAAAGTTGTTTCAGCTACAGGTGCTGAAGTTGACGAAGGAAAAATCAAGCTTCTTGTTGCAAGTTTGAAAGATGTCGATATAGACAAAGAACTTGAAAACGCAGTTGCATTTGCAGCAGCGCCAGCAGCAGGAGCATCTGAAGGTGCAGCAGAAGAGAAGAAAGAAGAAGAGAAAGAAGAAGAGAAAAGCGAAGCTGCAGCAGAAGGTTTGTCATCCTTATTTGGATAATTTTTTATTTTGTTTTTGATGGCAAGCCCAATTTAGTTCTAACTCTAAATTTCTGGTGAAGATATATTTAAAAAGAAAAGTATTTTTGTAAAGGTATGCCGACGTTGCATAATAAAAAGAACCTAGGTTCTTCTTATCAACATCTCCTAAAGGAGCGCTTCATGAATGTAACGGCAATGGCATAAAGCCGACGTCGCATAGTGGTATTGCACCTGGCTTGAGACCAGGGCCCTTATGGGCTCCCCGGTTCGATTCCGGGCGTCGGCGTTTTTTGAAAAGGTTTAAAAAGTAAGATTTGTCTGGGATTTAATGATAGTAAGAGACCCAAAGACAGAAGAAGAGTTTACAAAATATTATGATTTACGTTGGAGAATATTACGGGAACCTTGGGGACAGGCGCGTGGAAGTGAAAGAGATGAATATGAAGAAAGTGCAATACATATGATGGTTTGTGAGGAAGATGGAATTCCAATTGGTGTTGGAAGAGCTCATTTCAATTCTCCAGAGGAGGCCCAGATTAGATACATGGCTGTTGAACCAGGAAATCAAGGTAAAGGTATTGGGGGAGAAATTCTTAAAGCTCTTGAAACAAGGGTTAAATATGGCGGTGGAAGGTATATTGTTTTAAATTCGAGGGAAAAGGCTGTACCTTTTTATCAGAAACATGGATATCAAATCATCGAAGAAGCCCATGCACTATTTGAAATACCTCATTTTTTGATGAGGAAGAATTTAGATTAGTTCTTATCAGAATTAGGATGTTCGTGTCCTTCTTTTAGTCTTTCTTTAAGCTCTTTGAGATGTTTTTGTCTTTCGAGCTTGTAAGTGCTTCTTTTTTCCCCATATTTGTTGATTAATTGCGCGGTGTAATCTCCTCCAAGGAAGTGAGGCAGAATTACATAATCTGCTCCTGCTTCGTAAAGTTTCATTGCTTCTGAAATCTGCCTTGCAGTAAGGATTAAGGTTACTTTTTCATTTTTCATTCTTATTTTTTCTATTAAAAGAAGATTTGTATCAAGTCCTGGAATTGTTGAGATAATCGCTTTTGACTTTTCTATTTTTAATTCTTCCAGCAGGTCTGAGTCATCCACATCTCCATAAGTACAATCTACTCCTCTTTCATTTAACATCTGAATTATGTCTGGATTAAAATCTATCACCAAAACTTTTTTCTTCTTTTTTGCCAGAGTTTTTAGTATTGAAAATCCAATTCTATTGTATCCCAAAAGAATGTAGTCATATTGTTTTGATTTTATGTCTTTTTCTTTTAGTGACTTTCTTTCTAAAAAGGAGAGTCTTTTTTCAAAGAGAGGATAGATTTTATGCGAATACATAATCATGTATGTTGAGCCGGTAATTGTTATTAATCCCACTAGAGTTATTAATGAAAGAATTTCAGAACCGATGTGTCCTACTTTTATTCCAAGAGCTACGAAGATTAGTGAGAATTCACTGATTTGTGCAACAGTGAGTCCTGCCATGAAGCCTGTTTTTTTGCTGTATCCTAATCTGCCCATCAAAACCATCACTATAAGGGGATTTCCGATTAATACAAATGAAGACATGAGTATTGCTGGGACAAGGAAAGTTGTTAAATCAGATAGAACAATCTGAGAACCTAAAGCTAAGAAAAATGCAACCATAAAAAAGTCTCTTAGTGGGCGCATCTTGGAACTTATCTCGTGATTGTAAGGAAACATTGCAAGAGTAACACCTGCGATTAATGCTCCTACTTCGATTGAGAATCCGATATAATGGAATAATGATGCAAGTCCGAGTCCCCACCCAATTGAGAAAATGAAAAGTAGTTCCTGAGATTTAGCAAAGAAATGACTTAACTTTGGTAGGATATAGATGCTTGTTAAGACTAGTGCTAAAATTATCAAACCTCCATAAAGTAAGGTTTTTGTTAGCAAGGTAGTCAGGTTTTCTGCAGTTGATGAAGCAGAGATTGCCATAAGAATTAGAATTACTACAAGGTCCTGAACAAGAAGGAATCCAATTGAAATTTTTCCATATAATCTTTCCAAGTCTTCTTTGTCTGAGAGAAGTTTCATAATAATAATTGTACTACTGAAACACAAAGCAACTGCGATGTATAGAGCAGTTATTGGAGGGAATCCAAAGAAGGAGGCAATTAAGTATCCAAATGTTAGTGTGAAGGCAATCTGTCCAAGCCCTGTTACTAAAGAGGCTTTACCAACTTCTTTTATTACTTTGGGACTTAAAGACAAACCGACAACGAACAAAAGAAACGCTATTCCGAATTGTGAGAAAATATCAATTACCTTATTGTCTGAGATTAAATTCAAGAATATTGGACCTGCCAGGATTCCTGCGGCAATGTATGCAATGATAAGAGGTTGTTTGAACAATCTTGCTAGAAATGCAATTGCAACTGCTAAAATTATTAAAAGACTAATTTGAACAAAAACGTCTACCATTTACACCTCTATTTTCTTAATATTTCAACATTTAAAAAGTTGGTTATTTAAAATTAATTACTTTATTTTCTTTGTAAAAATCAAAAGCGTCTTCTAGTCTTTTTTTTGAGCTTGAGTAGATAGTAATAATTTTCTCTCCTTTTTTGATTTTTTCATTTGATTTTTTCCAGAAATAAACTCCTGCTTTTTTGTCGTCTGGTGAACCTGCAATTCTTGCCAAAAGATTTAGATTTTTATTATTTATTTGCTTTATTTGTTTGTAATTTTTTGCTTTTATGTCTTTTGAGAATTTTGCAAGAGAGAGGTTTTTTAGGTTTCCTTTTTGTGCTTTTACTATTTTTTTGAATTGTTCAAGAGCTTTTCCTGAAGAAATCAACTCTTCTGCAAGTGCTTCTCCTTTGCCAGGTTTTGCTTTTTTTGTTAATTCGAGGATTTTTGCTGAAAGAAGTATTGATTTTTCTTTTAGGTCTTTTGGGCCACCTCCTTCAAGGACATTTATTATATCTCGTATTTCAAGGATTGGACCAATGCCATTTCCAATTGGACTTTTTGCAGGAGTTAAAATACATTGCAAATTCATCTTAAAAGTTTTAGAAATTTTTTCAAACTTGGTTTTTAGTTCTTTTGCTTTTTGTTTGTTTACTTTTGCGCCTTTTCCATAAGGGATATCTATGAGGATGTCTGTGCTGCCAACAGAGAGTTTTTTTGCAAGTATTGAGGCTATTAAATTTGGTTTAGGGTCTATTTGAATTAGCCTTTCTACCCTTATTATTTTATCATCTGCTGGTGCAAATCCTAGTGAACCGCCCCAAACTAAACATGCTCCTGTTTCTCTCACTATTTTCTTCATTTCTGTTTTGTTGAATTCAACTTTACAGACTGCTTCCATGACATCAGCAGTTCCTGCTGCAGAAGTAATTGCACGTGAAGAGTTTTTTGGCATTATTAATCCTGCAGAAGAGCATATTGAAACAACAAGAGGTGTTGTGCGATTTCCTGCTATCCCTCCTATAGAGTGTTTGTCTGCAATTTTTTTATATTTTAAATTTAGTTTTTCACCTGTCTCAAAAATTGCTCTTGTCAAATACTCTGTCTCTTTTATAGACATGCCGCATTTGTAAATTGCCGATATAAAGAAGGCAATTTCAGTTTCAGTTAAAGCATTTTTAACAATGGCAGAAATTACTTGAGTTATTTCTTTTTGTGAGAGTTTTTTGCAACTTAATTTTTTGTTGATTATTTTTATTACTCTTGGATTTCTTGCTATTTCTACTCCGATATTTTCTCCTCCTTTTAGTCCCAAGTAGTCTATGACTTCCTGAGATAAAACTACTGTGCCTTTTGGAGAAATCTTTTCTGATAAATCTAGAGGAGTTACAATTGATTTAGATTTGTATTTTATTATTATTCTCTCATTTACTCCTGCCCCTATTTGCTTTGAATCAGATTCATTTATTATTGCAATAGGGCGTCCTGCTGAAAATTTTTTCTTCCTTACCTTTAACCTCATTTTAAGATGCTGTCTTTTTAGTATTGTATTCTATGTAAATTTCAAATAGAACTAAAAGATAAGCTACTATAAGTGGTCCAAGGATTAATCCGAAAATTCCGAATGCCAACATTCCCCCGATTATTCCGAAAAGGGTTAGGGAGGTTGGGATCTTTGATTTTTTAGAGACAAAAATTGGATGAGATAAATTTTCAAATAGAGTTACAAAAATTCCGCAATAAACCAGTAAGAAAAATCCGGCAATTGTGTTTCCGGTTATGAGCAAGCCCCCTACAACTGGAATCCACACTGCCCAAGGGCCGATTATTGGGATTATGCTTACGATAATAGCGATAAAAGTAAGAAGTAATGCGTTAGGGACACCTGCTATGAAAAAACCAATTCCTGCAAGAAGTCCTGTTAAAATACCAATTATTATCCTTCCAAAAACTACAGAGTAGGTTACTTGTTTTGATTTTTCGACAAACCTAGTTGTGATATTTCTGCTGAATGGTAAAGAACTTTTCATAATTTCAATTATCTTTTCACCATCTCTTAATCCATAGAACATAGCGATTATTACAACGATTGATTTAAGAACCAAGGCTCCAAAATTAGATATTAGGTTTGAGAAAGATTGTAAGGTTGTGTTTGTCAGTGTTGAGACAAAAGTATTATATGCTGCTACATAATTTGCTTTGCTTTGAGGGGTTGTTAATAAGAAAGAAAGATTTTCTTCTAAGAATGATCCAAAATCCCACGACTGTAAGGTGATATATATATTAAAAATCTGGCTTGTCAGCATAGGCAAGAAGAACCAAATTGCTCCAAGCAAAATTACAAGAACTGCTGAACAAGTGATTCCAGATGTTAGTGTTGGATTTTTTATCTTTTTTTGTAAGAGATTATTTACGGGATAAAAAGAATATGCAAGTATTAATCCAAATATCAGAGAAAGGAAAATAGGTTTTATTAAAAAGTATGAAAAGACAAGGATTATTAAAATAAAGATAGAGGCTATTAGCTGTTTGAGAGTGGTTTCATTGAACATAATAAAAAATATGCTTTCGAGTATATAAAATTTTGTAATGAACAGAACCATAATGTTTATAAGTTTTTTATTTGATTAATTAAAATGGATACATTTGTTAGGAAAATTTTTGAAGGGAGGGTTGATGAAAGAGTGCATATGCAGTTTCAAAAATTCAGTAAGGGAGTTTTTAAGAATAGGGCAGTAGTGAGTGCGAGTAAAACATCTAAAGGATATAATATTGGGACTTCTCATGAATATGGCAATGATCTTGTAATAGAGGTTGCTAAAAAATTGAAAGATGGAGAGAGTGTTAAAGTTACTGGAGCAATAGTTTGTACAATGGATTTAGATGGGGAGATTAAGTTTGAGGATAAAAAGCAGTTTCAGGGTGTTAAAAGATATTTGATTAATAGTGAGATGGCAAAAGAGAAAATAATTGGGTTGTGTGAGCGGTTTCCAAAAGCATTTATTGCTTTGTCTTTTTCTGTAGGAGATACTGAGTTAAAAATAAAGCCGAAAGCTCCTAAATCTGGTAAACCTGCGACTTCAGGTGATAAAGAAATTAAGGGGGATTTTTGTAAGATTAAGACAAAGGATTTGGAAATTGTGAAAGCGTTTTTATTTGATATTGGAGAATTTAAAAAAGTTAATATAAATCATGAATTTTTTATTGAAGAATTAGAGATTCCAAAAGACGAAACAGATCCTGTTAAGATGAGAGAGAATACAGTTAGGAAGGGAAGGATTGTAAGGAAGATTAAGGCGGATGGAGAGGATAAAGTGAGTGAAAAATATTTTGAAGCATAACTTTATAAATGAACATTTTCTGAATAAAATATCATTAAACATGGTAATTAAAATCGCGTTTTCACCATGGGAAAAACATCAAGACCTCGAAGAGGAAGTTTGCAGTATTGGCCAAGAAAGAGAGCCAACAAGATTTTGCCTAGTGTGAACTGGAAAGGCATTTTAAAGTATAATTCTGATAAAAAATTAATGGGATTTATTGGCTACAAAGTTGGTATGGCAAGTGCTTATGTTAAAGATGAGACACCTGATTCTATGACAAAAAGTAAAAGGGTTACTATTCCTGTGACAATTGTTGAGTGTCCTCCAGTGAAAATTCTTTCTATTCGTTTTTACAAAAATAATTTGGTTGTTTCTGAGGTTTTATCGCAAAATCTTGATAAAGTGCTCAAGAAGAAAACAAGGTTACCAAAAAATGTTTCTAAAAATATTGGAGGTGTTAAAGATTATGATGATATAAAGATTATTGTTTATTCTGATGTTCAAAAAACAAATATTAAAAAGACTCCTGATGTTGCTGAAATTGGGCTTGGAGGGAGGGTTGAAGAAAAACTTGCTTTTGTTAAAGAGAATCTTGATAAAGAGTTGAGAGTGGGTGATTTTTTTGAAAAGATGCAGTTAGTTGATATTAGAGGAGTTACAAAAGGCAAGGGTTTGCAGGGGCCTGTTAAAAGATTTGGACTTGGGTTGAAATCGCATAAATCAGAAAAGGGAGTGAGAGGGGCTGGAAGTCTTGGGCCTTGGCATCCTGCACGAGTAACTTTCAGAGCTCCGATGGCGGGACAGTTAGGGATGTTTACAAGAGTTTCTTATAATAGCAAATTAGTTGATGTCGGCAATATAAAAGAAAAAGATATTAATAAAAAAGGAGGATTTAATAATTTTGGGAAAATCAATACTGATTACTTGGTTGTTAGGGGCAGTTTGCAGGGACCTGTTAAAAGGCAAGTTGTTATAACACAACCATTAAGGATTAGAAAATATCAAGAGAAGAAAAATTTTGAGTTAATCGATTTAAGATGAAAGCGCAAGTATTATCTGTTAAAGGAGAAAAATTGAAAGAAGTAGAATTGCCGAGTATTTTTTCTGAAAAAATTAGAGATGATATCCTTAAGAGAGCATTTGAAACAGAAAAAATCTGGCAACCCTATGGTTCAAATCCTAAAGCAGGCAGAAGGCATTCGGCTTCGGGAATTATTCGTCATTTGAGGCATGTCTGGAAATCAGGATATGGACAAGGGAGATCAAGAATTCCTCGTAAAATTATGTGGAGGAGAGGAAGCCAGTTTTATTGGATTGGAGCTGAAGTTTCAAGCACAAGAGGTGGAAGAAGAGCTCATCCACCAAAAGTTGTAGGAACTTTAAAAATAAAAAGGTTGAATAAAAAAGAGTTTTTGAAAGCTCTTAAATCTGCAATTGCTTCTACTACAAAAATAAATTATGTTAAAGAAAGATATCCTAAATTAAAAGAGGTTAAAGAGATTAATCTTCCAATAATTGCTGAATCAAAAATTACAGAATTAAAATCAAAAGAATTTACAGATTTTGTTGAAAGATCTTTGGGAGAAGCTAAAGACATTGCAGTTATAAATAAAAAGGTAAGAGCAGGCAAAGGAAAATCGAGGAATAGGAAGTATAAGTATTCTCGAGGTATTCTTGTGGTGATAGGAAAGGAAGAAGAGATGAAGATTAAGTCTATTGAAAATAAAAAAGCTAGGGAATTGACAATAAGCGACTTGTATCCTGCAGGAAGGCTTGTGATTTATACTGAAGGAGCAATTAAAGACTTGGAGACATTAAAATGATAAGAAAACCTAAATCAACAGAAAAAGCAATTAGAATAATTGAAATAGATAATACCTTGGTTTTTGAAGTAGATAAAAAAGATAAAAAAGAAGAAATAAAAAAGGAACTTGAAGATATGTTCAAAATAAAAGTTGAGAAAGTGAATGTTTTAACTCGAGGGAATAAAAAAATTGTTTACATTAAATTAAATAAAAAGAACCCTGCAATTGATATTGCAACTAAGTTGGGAATGATATAATGGGAAAAAGAATTATTTCACAGGCGCGTGGGCATGGAAGTTCTACTTATAGAGTTAGAAAAAGAGCATTTAGACATAAGATAGGTTATCCCCTTATTGAAGGCAATGGAACAGTTGTGAAACTGTTAAGTTCTGCAGGACATAGTGCGCCTTTGGCAAAAATAAATGTTGATGATAGGATTTTTTATAATCTTGCTCCTGAAAATATGTATGTTGGGCAGACAATTAAACTTGGAAGAGATTCAAATGTTGGAAGTATTATGAGCTTGAAGGATGTTCCAATCAAGACTCAAATTTATAATATTGAATCAAGACCTAATGATGGCGGAAAGTTTATTAGAGGAGCAGGCTCTTCTGCAACAGTTATTAGAAAAGAGCCGGGAAAGGTTGTTGTTTTAATGCCTTCAAAAAAGGAAAAAACATTTAATGACAGATGCAGAGCAAGTATTGGAGTTATTGCTGGCGGGGGGCGTGGAGATAAGCCTATTGTAAAGGCAGGAAAAAAGTATTATATTATGAAGGCGAAAAGCAAATTATGGCCCAGAACTTCAGCATTGAAGATGAATGCTATTGACCATCCATTTGGTTCTGGTAGAGGAAAGAATCTTTCTCATGGAAGACTTGGTAAAATTCCAAGGAGGAATGCGCCTCCAGGAGCTAAGGTAGGTTCTGTGAGAGCAAAGAAAACAGGAAGGAAAAAAGGTAAGAAGTAAAATGGCAGAAGGAGAAAAAGTTAGGATTGAAAGAAGAAAAGAATTTCTTTATAGAGGAAAATCTCTTGAAGAATTGAAAAAACTTGATGTAAGAGAATTTGCTAAATTTATTCCTTCTAGAGAAAGAAGGACTTTGCTTAGGAATACTGAAAAGATTGAAAACTTTTTGTTAAAATGTAGGAAGAAATCTGACAAGAATAAACCGATTAAAACTCATGACAGAAATATAATTATTGTCCCTCAAATGGTTGGACTTGAACTTCAGGTTTATAATGGGCAGGTATTTGAGAGAGTCTCTGTTGTTTCTGAGATGTTGGGACATAGGCTTGGAGAGTTTGCACTTACAAGAAGACAAGTTAAACATGGGACAGCAGGTATTGGAGCTACAAGAAGTTCTGCTTCAAGGAGTGTAAAATAAATGGTTGATGAAAAAGAAAAGAATTTGAAACAAGAAGAAAGTCAGAAAGCTGAAGTTAAAGAAATAGCTGAGCCTGTTAAGAAAGAAGTTGAAAAAAATAATGAGAGTTCTAAGAAAGAGAGCATAAAAAAAGAGGGAGAGGTTAAAGCGGATGTTGAGAAAGAGAGTGAGAAGAAATCTCAGGAAAAAGAGAGTTTAAAACAAACTCATAAGGTGAAAAAGCCTGTTGTGAAAAAAGACCATGCAAAGGTTTATGGTAGGGCGCTTCCTATTTCGCTGAAATATTCTATCGCTATTGGCAAGTTTATTAGAGGAAAGAAAGTCGAAAGTGCTATTGAAGATTTAGAGCTTGTTCTTAAAAAGAAAAAAGTTATTCCCTTTGAGGGAGAGATAGCTCACAAGAAGGGCAAGAGGATGATGGGTGGAAAATATCCTGTTAATGCTTCTAAGGAATTTATTAAATTGTTGAAGAGCTTATCTGCAAATGCTACTTTTAATGGATTGGATTTGGATAAAGCAATAATCTTTGAGGTTATTCCAAATAAGGCACCTGAACAAAGACATAGATTTGGTAGAACTAAATTTAAAAGAACACATGTTTCAATAATTTCAAAGGAGAAATAATGGAAGAAAGAAAATTTGTGATGTTGAAGAAAGAAGAATTTAAGATAAAAGAATTTGTAAAAGAATATCTTGGAAAAGGAAGGGCTAGCAAAGTAACTATTGAGTATACTCCTGTTGGAGAAAAAATAATTGTTTCGACAAGTAAACCAGGTTTAATAATTGGGAGAGGCGGTGAAAGAATTGATAATTTGACAAGTGTTTTGAAAAAAAGATTTAAGTTTGAAAACCCCCATATTGAGATTAAAGAAATTGAAAACAGGGTTTTAGATGCCCAGTCTGTTGCTGATGATATTGCAGTTAATATTGAAAACAGGGGCTCTTTAAAATTTAAGTTGGTTGCATATAGAATGTTAAAGCAGATTGTTAATTCAGGTGCCTTAGGTGTTGAAATAAAATTATCTGGGAAACTACCAAGTGCTAGGGCAAGGACATGGAGATTTCAGAAAGGATATCTTAAAAAGGTGGGGGACAGTGCAAAAGTTGTTGATAAGGCGACTGCTGTTGCTCAAACAAAATCAGGGACCGTGGGGATTGCAGTCGATATACTTCATCCAGATGCAAGAATACATGATAATATTGTAATTAAAAGAACTGAAGTTAAGGAGGATGGAAATGACAAAGTTTAAAGAACTATCCAAGTTATCAAAATCAGATGTTGATAAAAGGCTTAAAGATTTGAGGAGAGATCTTGTGAAGGCTAAAGTTACAGTAAGCAAAGGTGGGAAAGTTAAGATTAGAGAGATTAAAAAAAATATATCAAGATTATTGATGCTCAAAAATTCATAATATGGAAATAGATCCAATAACAGGGTTGCCGGTTGAAGCTATGGCTTGGGAAGACCTTGCTAAGAGTGAACAACGTATCCATGTGACCACATCCAAAAGAAAATTTGGTAAGCTCTCGACTCTGATATCGGGCTTTGATAAAGGCATAGATATCAAGAAAATAGCAAAAGAGTTAAAAGCAGAGCTTGGTTGCGGTGGAACAGTGAAAAATGGGACCATTGAACTTCAAGGGGATCACAGGAAGAAGATAAAAAGTCTTCTTGTGGCTCGGGGGTTTAATGAAGAGTCCATAGTGGGCGAATAACGGAGAAAAAAATGGAAAAACAAGAAATGAAAAATGCAGAAGAAACTGGGAAAGTTATAGTTAGAGGCAGGCCTATTTCCCTTAGAGGAAGAAGGTTTGAAGGTTATGTTATTCGAAAGTTTAACAAGAGAGTTACAATTGAATTCGTAAGAATGAAATTTATCAAGAAATATGAAAGATATACTAAGACTAAGACAAAGATACATGCCTATCTTCCTGAAAGTATGAAAGAACAAATAGATATTGGTGATTATATCCAGGTTGCAGAGTGCCGCCCTATTAGTAAGATAGTAAATTTTATTGTAGAAAAGAAAATAAGGAGGGGCGGGGGCGAATCAGAATGAAAGCAATAAGCGCAAGAGGAACTCGAGGATTGAATTTAGGAAGTTTAGTTGAAGCTGCAGATAATAGTGGAGCGAGAGTTGTGAAAATTGTGTCAATTAAAAAAGGTAAAACTTCAAAGAAAAGACAGGGTTATGCCAAAATTGCTGACTGGGTTAAAGTCAGTGTAAGAAAGGGGAAGCCGGAGATGAAAGGGGAGGTTTTTGACGCAGTGGTTGTTAGAATAAAAAAACCCTATAAAAGAAAGACAGGAGAAAGAATTGCATTTGCAGATAATGCTGTTGCTCTTCTTAAAGATGAAAAAGGGAATCCAAAGGGGACGCAGATAAAGGGTCCTATTGCAAGAGAAGTTATGGAAAGATGGGCTCAAGTTGCTAAAATTTCGAGGATATCAGTATGAAACAGGAATTTTCAAAATCATGGGTAGGAAGTTCACAAGTTCGGAAGCAAAGAAAGTATCGAGCTAATGCTCCTCTTCATGTAAAACGGAAAATGATTTCAGGACATTTGAATAAAGAACTAAATAAGAAATATGGAAAACGAAGTTTTCCAATTGTTAAAGGAGATGAGGTAAAAATTATGAAAGGGTCATTTAAAGGAAAGGAGGGTAAAATTAGTGTAGTTGATACTAAAAGAGGAAGGGTTGCTGTAGAGAATATTCAGAGAAAGAAAAAAGATGGGACTAAAATAAATGTATGGTTTGATGGTTCTAATCTTCAAATTCAGACTTTGAAATTAGATGACAAGAAAAGAGTTAAAAGGCTTGGAAACAAGACTGAAAAAGAGGTAAAGAAAGAGGCTGTAAAAAAGAAAGAAGAAAAACCTAAATCAACAAAGGTTAAAAATGTACACAATAAGGCAAACAATAAGTAAAACTTGGCCAATACCTAGGAAAGGAACTAAATATGTAGTTGTAGCTAGTCATGAAAAAGAATTGGGAGCGCCTCTTTTGATTGTTATGAGAGATTTGCTTGAGTTTGTTAAGACAAGAAAGGAGTTAAAGAGGATAATTAATGAGAAAAGAATTTATGTTGATGGAGTGTTGGTTAAAGATGAGAAACAAACTCTTGCACTTTTTGATGTGTTGAGTTTCAAAGATTCTGATACAGGTTATAGAATTACCTTTTCTAAGAGTGGGAAGTTAAATGCTAAGGAAATTAAAAATAAGGAATTTGGGAGTAAAATTTCAAAAGTTATTGGAAAAAAGATTCTTCGTGGAGGCAAAACGCAGATAAATTTTATGGATGGGAGGAATTTATTTTCTAATGAGAAAGTGAAGGTTGGAGATTCTGTTAAAATTGATTTTGCTAATAAAAAGATTGTTGAGACTCTCCCTATTAAGAAGGGTTCTGAGATTATGATTATTAAAGGGAAGCATAGAGGCAAAGCAGGGAATGTTTTGGAGATGAGAGATGAGGAAAATGAAGTTATTGTTAAAGTTGATGAAAGAGATTTAAAGATTAAAGAGGAGGAGTTAATTGTGATTGGATAAAATGGAAACTCAACAAATGAATAAGTCTCGGAATATTAAGATAGAAAAAGTCGTACTTTCTTGTGGTGGAGTAAAGGAAGAACTTGAAAAGGAGTTTAAATTGCTTAAGAAAATCAGTAAAAAACAGCCGACTAAAAAAATTTCCAGAAAGAGGATTCCAGGATTTAGTGTAAGGCCGGGATTAGAGGTAGGTTGCATGGTTACTTTAAGAGGTAAAGAAGCTGGAGAACTGCTTGGAAGATTGTTGAGTGCGATTGATAATCAACTAAGTAAAAAGCAAATTGCAGATAATCATTTTTCATTTGGGATTAAAGAATATATTGAAATCCCGGGAGAAGAGTATGACAGAGAGATTGGAATTATTGGGTTTAAAATTACAGTTGTATTTTCAAGACACGGGAAGAGAGTGCAAAGAAAAAACATTAAGAAAGGCAAGCTTCCTGAAAAACAGAAGATTCCTCGAGAGGAAATAATTAAATTTATGGAAGACAATTTCCAAACAGAGATAGAATGACTGCAAGTGATTGGAGAAAGTTGTATAGGCAATTGAGAAGCAAACCAGAAGTTGCTAAGAAATTTCTTAAGCACAATAAACCAAAAGACAGAAAGACTGGAATTGCCAAATACAAATGTGAGAGATGCGGAAGATTTGGTGCAAGAGTGAGTCAGTACGGGCTTAATTTTTGCAGGCAGTGTTTTAGAGAGATTGCAGAGGAAATTGGGTTTAAAAAATATAGTTAGGAGAAAAAATGTCACAAGATTTAATTGCAGATACTTTGAATGAAATGTTGAATGCTAAGAAAGCAGGAAAGGAAAAAGTAGTTGTAGATAGGCATTCTAAATTGCTAATCAAGATACTTGAGATTGCTAAGAAAGAAAGTTATGTTAAAGATTTTAAAATTGATGGCTTGAAACTGGAGATAGTGTTAGGAGAGTTAATTGATTGTAAGGCGATTAAACCAAGATTTTATGTAACTAAAGAAAGTGTTGAAAAGTATCGAAGGAGATATTTGCCTGCGAGAAATGTGGGGATTATGATAGTCTCAACAGATCAAGGATTAATGACGTATTCAGAACTAAATGAAAAACAAATTGGAGGATGTTTGATAGCATATTTTTACTAATGAAATCAGATATTATAGAAAAGATTGAAATTCCAGAAGGAGTAGAAGTGAGTATTAGTGGTAAGACTATTCAAGTTAAAAATGGAGATGAAGAACTTTCCAGGAAGTTAAATTTCAAAGGTGTGGAGATAAAGAAAGAGGATAATTCGGTTGTGCTTGAAGCTAAGAATGCTACAAAAAGAGAGAGTAAAATGTTGTATACTTCAAGAGCACATATTAATAATATGCTCAAAGGAGTTTCTGAAGGATTTAACTACAAACTTGAGATTGTTTATGCACACTTTCCAATAACTGTGGAAGTTAATAATGAACAGAAGGTTCTGACAATAAAGAATTTTCTTGGAGAGAAAAAAGTTCGTGAGGCAGCAATACTCTCAAATGTTGATGTTAAAGTTGAAGGAAATAATCTTATTGTTGAATCTTATGACAAAGAAAATGCAGGACAGACTGCTGCGAATATTGAAAAGGCAACATGGGTTAGGTCAAAAGACAGACGAAAATTTCAGGATGGAATTTATATTGTTGAAAAGAATGGGAGGGCAATATGATTAAAAAATTGAAGAAAAAATTCCTAAGAAGAAATACAGGAGATTATTCTCGGTTAGGCAGGGGCAGAAAAAAACTTCAGAAATGGAGGAAGCCTAAAGGGATTGATAATAAAATGAGACTTAAAGAACGCGGGAGGCCGAGTGTTGTTTCTGTTGGATATAAACAACCAGCAAGTGAAAGAAATAAATTAAATGGGAAAGAAATTGTTAGAGTAGAGAGTGTTTCTGATTTGAAAAAAGTTGGGAAAGGGCAAATTGGAATTCTTGCAAAAGTTGGGAAGAAAAAGAAAATGGAGATTGCAAAGGAAATTGAGAAAGAAAAAGTTGAAATGACTAATTTTGATTTTAAAAAATTTTTAAAGGAAGAAAAAAATGAAACTAAATCTTAAGAAAAATCTTGCAGCAAAGACTCTGAATGTTGGAAAAGAAAGAATCATCTTTGATAGTCAGAGACTTGAAGAAATAAAGGAAGCAATTACAAAGCAAGATATTCGGGATTTGGTTGCAAACAAGGCCATCCTTGTTAAAGAGCCTATGGGAAGAAGAAAAAATGTTAAAAGGAAAACAAGAAGAAGAGTTGGAAAAATAAAGAAAAAGGTTAAAAATGCAAAACAAGAGTATGTTAAGATTACACGAAAACTAAGAAAATTTGTTAAGAATCTGAAAGATAAAGAAAGAATTTCGAGTGAGGATTATAAGGATTTGAGAAAGCAAATAAGAAATAGGAAATTTAGAAGCCAATCACAATTAAAGGAGAATTTAGGTTAAGATGAAAACATTAAGAAGAAGGAAAAGAGAAGGAAAGACAGATTATAGGCAAAGAATTGGATTGCTGAAGTCTGGACTTCCAAGAGTTGTAGTAAGGAAAACTAACAGTTATATTGTTATTCAGTATGTTAAAAGCCAAGAAGCAAAAGATAGTGTTGTTTATGGAACAACATCAAAAGAGCTTCTTAAGTATGGCTGGCCGGGGGATTCAACAGGCTCTTTGAAATCATTACCTGCAGCTTATTTGACGGGATATTTGGCTGGTAAAATGATATTAAGTAAGGAAAAAAAGGCAAAAGCTGTTTTGGATATTGGTTTGCATAAGAATATTTCTGGCGGAAGAATATATTCTGCACTTAAGGGGCTTGTTGATGCAGGCATTGATATTGTGTATGATAAAAAGATATTTCCTGACGAAGAGAGAATTACGGGAAAACACTTAAATGAAAAACTTCATGAGATTTTCAGTAAAGTTAAACAAAATATAGAAAAATAAAATGGAAGAAGAAAAACAAAAAGTTGAACAAGAACAGGGTGTCCAAAAGGACAGTTTTGGAAAAGAGAGTTCAGTAGGAAAAGAAGCTCCACAAACTGACAGAAGGCCTAAAAGAAAGACACCAGAAGAGTTAAGGGTGGAACATCTTTCATCTTGGGTTCCGAAAACAAAACTTGGTAAGCTTGTTAAAGATGGCAAGATAAAAAACATTGATGAGATATTGGACAAAAATATGAAAATACTTGAGCCTGAGATAGTTGATAGTCTTATGAAACTTGAAGAGGACTTGTTGTTTGTTGGACAATCAAAAGGGAAGTTTGGTGGGGGTAAAAGAAGGGCTTGGAGGCAGGCACAGAAAAAGACTAAGGAGGGAAATATTATTACATTTTCAGCTTTGGCTGTTGTTGGTGATAAAAACGGACATGTTGGGATTGGAATTGGGAAGGCAAAAGAAACCCTACCTGCTCGTGAAAAGGCATTAAGAAAAGCAAAATTGAATATGATGAAAGTTAAAAGAGGTTCTGGAAGTTTTGAGGGAAGTTCAACAGAGCCCCATAGTCTTCCATTGAGAGTTTCTGGAAAGTGTGGTAGTTCGAGAATTATCTTGCATCCTGCACCTCAAGGAACAGGATTAGTTATTGGAGATGAAGGAAAGAAAATATTAAGATTGGCAGGAATTGAAGATATATATAGTAATTCATTTGGGCAGACTAAAACGACATTAAATTATTCCAAAGCAATTATGGATGCTCTTAAAAAATTAAAATGAAAATTGTAGTAAGAATAACAGGACAAGTAGACAATAATGCGAAAGTAAATGAAACTCTTTCTCGAATGAGATTGAGGAGGAAATATTCTTGTGTTTTGATAAATGAAACTCCGGAAAATATGGGGATGATAAAAAGTGTAAGGAATTTTGTTGCTTATGGAGATGTTGATGAAAAAATATTGAAAGAGTTGATTCAAAAGAGGGGTAAATCTGAGGACGGCACTAAAATTGATATTGACAAAGTTGTTAAGAATATTTTAGAAAATAAAAGTATGAAAGAGAGTGGGATAAAGCCATTTTTCAGACTACATCCACCGTTAAAAGGAATTAATTCAAAACAGCATTTTCCTAGAGGAGTTTTAGGGGATCACAAAGAAAAAATAAAGGATTTGATAAGGAGGATGTTATGAAAAAGAAAAGAAGGAAATTTTCAAGGATGCGAGGCAGTCATACTCACGGTACTGGTTTTATGAAAAAAGCTCGAGGTAGTGGGCATCGGGGAGGTTTTGGAAATTCTGGAACGGGTAAAAGAGGAGATCAGAAAAAAACCAAGATTCTTAATATGGAGACAAAATATTTTGGAAAGCCTTCACTAAAAGCAAAACCTAAAAATTATAAAGTGATTAATGTTGGTAATCTTGAATATGTTGCAAAAGGAAAAAAAGAACTTGATTTGAAAAGATATAAAATCCTTGGAAAAGGGGATATAAAGAGTGCAATTAATGTTAATGCTTCAATGGCTTCAAAAAGTGCAATTGAAAAAATTGAAAATGCTGGTGGCAAGGTTTTGCTTCCAGAGATGAAGGTTAAAAAGGAAAAATCAAAGAATGGCTCTGAAGGATCTGCTTAAACACTTACCAGAAGTAAGAAGTCCTGATGAAAAAAAACTTGACTTTAAAGTTAAGCTTAAATGGACTCTTATAATTTTGATTTCTTTTTTTGTGTTAGCAAATATTCCTTTATATGGGTTGTCAAATAATGCTCTTCAAAGATTTGAGAATTTGGCTGTTTTGCTTGGAACAGACTTTGGGAGTATTATCTCTTTAGGAATCGGGCCAATTGTTATGGCTTCGATTATTTTACAGTTGTTAGTTGGAAGTCAGATTTTGAATATTGATACTTCAACACCTGAAGGTAAAAAATATTTTCAGGGCTTGCAGAAATTGTTGGTATTGTTTTTTATAGTTTTCGAGGCAATGGTTTATGTTTTAATGAGAGGGTTAGAGGCTACACCAGGATATACTTGGATTGTTATTTTTCAACTTTGTCTTGGAGGTTTAGCTATTTTATTTATGGATGAAATTTCTCATAAATGGGGTTTTGGCTCTGGTGTTTCGTTGTTTATTGCAGCAGGTATTAGCTGGAGATTGTTTACGACATTATTTCAGTTTACAAGTGCTGAAGGAGGCAATTGTTTAGTTGGATTTTTTTCAAGCTCTGGAACTGAGTGTGCTGGAAGGGTTTTGGTTTTAATTCGGGCATTAGTTTTAGGAAATACAGATACTGCACTTCTTGCAGCAGCTGCAATCTTGGTTACTGCACTTATATTTTCGGGCATTGTTTGGATGCAATCTTTGAAAGTTGAAATTCCATTATCTTATGATAGGATTCGGGGTTATGGGATGAAATGGCCTTTGGCGTTTTTTTATACTTCTGTTATACCTGTTATTTTAGTTTCTGCTCTTGCTGCAAATATTCAGTTAGGTGCAAGTTTATTAGAAAATTGGCTTGGACACCCGACAATACTTGGGGGGTTTTCGCAAGGTGTTCCGATTTCAGGGCTTGCATCGTGGATAAACGGAACTAATTTATTGGATGCCATCTTGACAAATAGTTTTACTAATTTTATGATTTGGCAAAGTTTGGGGCATACGTTATTTTATGTATTCTTTAGCACTTTATTTGCTGTTTTTTGGGTTAAGACTAGTGGGATGGACGCTGAAAGTCAAGCAAAGAATATTATGAAATCGGGTTTGACAATTCCTGGATTTAGAAAAGACCAGAGAATTTTAGAGAGTGTTTTATCAAGATATATATTTCCATTGACAATAATGGGTGGTGCTGCGATTGGTTTGGTTGCATCTTTTTCAAATTTGGTTGGAACTCTTGTTGGGGGAACTGCGATTTTATTGGTAATTATGGTGATGTATCAGTTTTATCAGAATATTGCACAACAACATTCGATGGATATGTTCCCTGCTTTGAAGAAGATGATTAAATAAGTAATTTTATAAAAGAGGTTTTGCTTAAGATAAAATGGATAAACATGGAAATTTGAAGCCGGTTTTTATTGTTATGGCTGTTTCTTTAATTATTGCATATTTCTGGGATAGTTTGCCTTATATTAAAGAGTTTGTTCATGCTATCTTAGATCCAAGTGCAGGGGTTCTTTTGAATTTGGATAAACTATGGGGGATGGTGATAATTGTTTTAATAATAACTATTTTTATGACGCTTGTTCAAAAGTATGCTACTGATCAGAAAGAATTGAAGCAGATAAAAGAAGACCAGAAAGAACTTCAAAAAGAAATCCAGAAATATAAAGAACACCCAGAGAAGATGATGGAACTTCAGAAAAAGCAATTAGAATTTATTCCTAAAACATTTCGGCTTACTTTAAGACCTATAATATTCACAGGTATTCCTTTGATTATATTTTTTAGGTGGTTTGGAGATTATTTTGCCCAATTTCCAGATTATAAGTTCTTAGGACTTATGCCTTGGATTGTATTTTATATTCTTGTTTCTATAGTTTTTAGTATAATTTTAAGAAAAATATTTAAAGTGTATTAGGGAGTTGGAGTATGGTAAATATTGATAAAAAGCAAGAGTATTTGATAAAATTGCAGTCTTTTGAACAGCAGGCTAATCAGTTGGGCGAGCAGTTTCAAGCTGTTGAGCAGCAAATTAATGAGCTTGATAAACTAAAAGAAGACTTAAATGGATTGAAAAATTCGGCAGAGAAAGAAGTTTATACTGATTTTGGAAAAGGGATTTTTGTTAAGGCAAAACTTGACAAGGAGGATTTATTGGTAGATGTTGGGGATAAAGTTTTCGTGCCTAAAAGTTTTGAGGATATTTCAGAAACAATTGATGTGCAGAAAAAGAAATTTGAGGAAGTCAAAGATAATATCGGGAAGAATATTGAAGAGATAAATAAAAAAGTTAATGAGTTGATTAATTCAGAACATTTGAATGAGAAGTAATTGGCTTAGTTTCCTTGACTATCAATCTCCCAGAGATACTTTCTTATGCAGGTTATAACAATAAATAAGATTTCCTCTCACACACCTTCCTAAAAATAGACAACAAAATTGTCTTGAGGATAAAAAGATTAAATATGTTTTTTTGCTTTTTTTGCGAATTGTTTGGGTTTTAGAACTCCTAAATCTGAAACTATTGCTGTAATTAATTTTGCAGGGACTTTTTCAAAGGCAGGATTTCTAAGTTTTATTGATTCAGGGACGTTTTCGTGCCAGACTTCTTTATAGCTTCTTTGTTCTAACTTAATGTTCTTTTTTGTGAATTTCCAAGAGTCTGCAATTATATAAACTGGGATTTTGTTTTGTTTTGCGATTATTGCAATAACTTCACTGCCAACTTTGTTTATTATATCTCCGTTTTTCAGAATTGCGTCTGCCCCTAAAAATACTTTGTCTGCTTTTTTTGTTCCCTGTTCATTTGAAAGTGCTATGCCCAATGCTGAATCTATAAATGTTGTGACTTTTATTTTTGCTTTTGATAATTCTCTTGCTGTTTTTCTCCCTTGATAAAGAGGACGTGTTTCTGTGTTATAAACTTCAAATTTCTTTCCGTGTTTTTTTGCATTGATTAGGGATTTAACGACATTTGTTGAATGGCAGTGAGTCATGATTATATTGTTTTTATTTATTAATTTTAGAATATAAGCATTTATCTTTCCCTGTGCTTGTTCAAAATGTGCAAGAACAAGATTTTTTTGATTTTTTTCATAAGTATATTCAAATCTTTCTAAAACATTCATAAGCATCGGTTCTGTGGGTCTTAATGAAAGGAGTTTTTTCTTTACTTTTTTTGTTGGAGAAAGAGAGTATGCTCTGAAAGCTGCTTTTGCAATATTTGTAGCTCCTTGAATTTTTATATCTTTAATGTCCTTAAAAATTTTTTTAAGCTCAGCCTCTTTTTTATTCATAAATAGTTTAATTCCAAAAGCTATAAAAATCTTGTTATCAATTCAATAATGTTTAAAAATACGGGGAGGTTAATGAAACGATGTTAGAAATGATTTTAAATCCGCGAAGGTCTGAAAGAAAGCCGTGGGAATTGTTTTTTGTAGGGTTAGTTTATGCTGGTTTGTCTGTTTTGATTGTTCACTGGATTTTTGCAAGTGATCCTGTTTTGTCTTCTTATTCTGGAATTTTAATTGTGACTTTTACTGTAATGTTCTCAATGCCTTATGTTTATTATACAATAAAACTTGAAGAGTCAAAAGAAGAACAGTTATCAGGTTCAATGCGGCTTCTAAGGGAACATGGTAAGGCAATCCATGCTTTTATGTGGTTATTTCTGGGTTTTGTGGTTGCTTTTGCATGTATGAATATTCTTGTTGGTTCTCCTGAAGGATTTAAAGCTCAAATTGAAACTTATTGTGCAATAAATAGCCCGAATAATTTTCAGATTTGTGTTGCAGAACATGGTGTTAGAAATGGGACAACAGGATATGTCGCAGGTTTTGGAATGCTTGGAGGGATTTTTACTAATAACCTTTATGTTTTGATTTTTACAGTCATATTTTCTGTTATTTTTGGGGCTGGAGGGATTTTTATTTTGGCTTGGAATGCGAGTGTTATTTCTGCAGCAATGGTGATTTTTGCAAAAGCAGATATTGGGAATCTACCTTTGGCTTTGTCTCGTTATATTATTCATGGTTTGCCTGAGATAGGTGCTTATTTTATTGGTACGCTTGCAGGAGGAATTATTGGTTTGTCAATAGTTAGAAAAGAATTTAGAACTGATAAATTTTGGAATATATTGCATGATTCTTTGCTCTTGATTATAGGGGCAATTGTTTTGCTTGTTATTGCGGCATTGCTTGAGGTTTTTGTTACACCGAAATTATTTTAAATCATGATGGCGACGAAATTTAGATGCAAAAGATGCAACTTTGCTTTTAGAGTTGATAACCTCTCCCGCAAGTTTTGTCCAAATTGTGGTGAGAATGAAATTGAAAAAGAGAAAAGTGCTGAAGAACTTGTAGATAGTGTGGATATTTATGGAAAATAATTTGGGTCAAGAAAAGAACGAGGATATAATCGAACAAAGGAAGCAGAAGCTCTATAAATTTTTGAAATCAAATAGATTTATTTTTTATCTTTTGTTGGCAATAGTTGTTTTTGTCGGGCTTTTTATCAGGACTAGGAATTTTGGGATAAACAGCAATACGGGCAAACAAAATCTATGGGATATTGCTACAGATAGTTGGACACTTGGGCCTGATCTTGATCCTTTTTTATTTTTGAGATGGGCAGAGCACATTGTTGAACATGGAAGATTAATGATTATTGATTCAATGAGATATGTTCCTATAGGTTATGATACTTCTGGTGAAATGAAACTGCTTTCGTATATGATTGCTTGGTTTTATCGTTTTTTAGAGTTTCTGCCTAAAGGCCTTCTTTCTTTACTCCCTGGAAATCCTCAAGAAGCGAGTGTAACTTATGCTGCTGTTTTGTTTCCTGTTTTGATGTTTGGCTTAACTATAATTGCTTTTTTCTTTTTAGTTCAGGAAGTTTTTGATAAGGTGTTTAAGGATAAAAAATGGGCGAATCTTATGGGGATTATTGCCAGTTTATTTTTGAGTGTTGTTCCTGCATTACTTCCAAGAACAATTGCAGGGATTCCTGAAAAAGAATCTGCGGGATTTTTGTTTATTTTTCTTTCTTTTTACTTTTTTATTAAGTCTGTTAAATCTCGTGATTATAAGTGGACTTCGATTCATTCTGTTTTAGCAGGAGTTTCTACAGCAGCACTTGGGCTTTTATGGGGGGGTGTTACTTTTGTTTTTATGACAATTGGTTTGAGTGTTTTTTTGATGTTTTTATTAGGGCAAATTAATCAAAGAAGGTTAATGGGTGTGGTGATATGGGCTGTTGCCTTTATGCCAATACTTGTTTCTTTTTCTAGTAGATATCATATATTGGGTTTTTTTGCATCTACTTCGACTATACCCATTCTTTTAACAGTATTCTTGGCAGGATTTGAGATTTATCTTTATCCTAAAATAAAAAACTTTGGAATTATCAATTCGCTTAATAAGCATTACAAGATTCCAAAAGAGTTTATTTCTTTGATTATTATTGGAATTTTGGGTGTTGTGGCTGTTTCTATTTTATTTGGGCCAGGATTTATCCCAAATGAGATTAAGAATACTATAGATTCCCTTGTACATCCTTTTGGAACAAGCAGGGTTGCCTTAACTGTTGCTGAAAATCGAGAACCTTTTTTCAATGAATGGAAAAATAATTTTGGGCCTGTTGTAAAAAATATTCCTTTGTTTTTTTGGCTATTTATGTTTGGTGCGAGTTCTCTTGTGTATAGATGTTTAAGAAAATGGGAAAAGAGAGATAGGCTTATTTTAACTAGTCTCTTTTTTGTTATGATTATTGGGCTTGTCTTTAGTAGACTTTCTCCTGATAGTGTTTTGAATGGTTCAAGTGCTTCTAGTTTGATTGTATATTTTGGAGGTATTTGTCTTTTTTTAGCAAGTAGTTTTTATTATATCTTTAAGTATAATAAGGAGGGCAAGAGAGGATTATTAAGAGTTAATCCTGGATTGTTATTTGTAATTGTTTTATTTTTGGTTTCTGTTCTTGCTGCGCGTGGGGGTGCAAGGCTAATTATGATGATGGTGCCTCCTGCAAGCATTGTTGTATCTTATCTTGTTGTTTCTTTAATTTTTGTATTTAGTAAACAAAAATCAGATAATAAAAAGATGATTTTTGGAATTTTGAGCATTATTGTAATAATTGCAGGGGCTTATAGTGGATTTGTATTTTATCAAAGTAGTGTTCAGCAAGCAAGTGTTTATTATCCCCAAGTTTATCAGTGGCAATGGCAAAAAGCTATGAAGTGGGTTGATGATAATACTTCAAAAGATGCTGTTTTTGGACATTGGTGGGATTATGGTTATTGGGTCCAAAGTATCGGACACAGAGCGACTGTTCTTGACGGGGGGAATGCTATTACTTATTGGAATCATTTGATGGGAAGGCATGTTTTGACTGCAGAAAGTGATAGAGAAGGATTAAACTTTCTTTATACTCACAACGCTACTCATTTCCTTATAGATTCTACTGAGATTGGGAAGTATGGGGCATATAGTAGTATTGGTTCTGATGTAAATTATGATAGAATTAGTAGTTTTGCAACATTTGGGAAAAATGAAGAAAATACAAAAGAGATAAAAAATGGAGTCGAATATTTTTATGGTGGGGGTGTGGGGCTTGATGAAGACATTGTTTGGGAAGTTGATGGAAAAGAAAGGACTTTTGTAAAAGAGAATTCAGGAATTGGGGCAGTAGTTATTACAGAAGACACTGGAGGAGATATTCAGAAGGCAGAAATAATTGTTGTGCAAAATAATGCCCAAACAAGGATGCCTTTAAAAAAAGCGTATTATAATGGGAGATTTTATGAATTTGACAAAGGAATTGATGCAGGCGTCTTTTTAGTTGATGTTGTTGTAAATAATCAGCAAGGAGTTGGCAAGGCAGATAAAGGTGCTTTATTATACCTTAGTCCAAGAATTGCTGATTCTTTTGTAACTAGAAAGTATTTGTTTGGCGAGCAGGAAAACTTTGAATTAGTCCATAATGAGCCCCACTACATTGTGGATGTTTTAAGACAGCAAGGCATGGAGATTGATGATTTTGTTTATTATCAAGGCAGTTTATTAGGGCCAATAAAGATTTGGGAGATAGAATATCCTTCAGATGTAGAATACAAGCCCGAATACCTCGAAATAGAATACCCTGAAGAACTTTTATAGGCAGTTTTTTAAAACATAATTGTTTATATTTTTGATGGAGAAAATTTTGCTTTTGACAGTTGTTTTGGCTTTTGCTACGACTTTTTTTCTTATGCCTAAATGGATAAAAAGGGCAAAGAGAGCAGGGCTTGTTGGAAAAGATATCCATAAAAGAGATTTTAGAGAGGTGGCTGAATCTGGAGGAATAATTGTGTTATTTGGTTTTATGTTAGGGGTGCTGGCTTATATTGCGATTAATACTTTTTATTTTGATGCTATAAATTATAATGTGGAGATATTGGCTTTATCTTTAAGTGTGATATTGGTTTCTTTTGTTGGAATAATTGACGATGTTCTTGGATGGAAAGTGGGATTAGGAAGGAATGCTAGATTACTTCTTGTTTTGTTTGCGGCTATTCCTTTGATGGTTATTAATGCAGGAGTTTCTGAGATTTCTATACCTTTATTTGGGATTGTTGATGTGGGAATATTTTATCCTTTGTTATTGATACCTTTAGGTATTGTTGGAGCTTCTACGAGCTATAATTTTTTAGCAGGGTATAATGGATTAGAGGGAGGTCAGGGGATATTGATTGTTGGGGCTTTGTCTATTGCTGCGTGGGCTACTGGAAATGCTTGGTTAGGATTAATAGGTTTTTGCATGGTTGCTTCTCTGGGAGGGTTTTTATATTATAATTGGAGTCCTGCAAGAGTTTTTCCAGGTGATGCATTAACTTATAGTGTTGGAGCTTTAATTGCTGGGATGGCAATCTTGGGGAATTTTGAAAGGTTTGCAGTATTTATCTTTATTCCTTATATTGTTGAAACGTTTTTGAAGTTAAGAGGAGGATTAAAAAAGGAATCTTTTGGAGATGTTAGGTATGATGGCTCAATTGGAAATAGGTATGAAAAAATTTATGGATTAGAGCATTTGGCTGTTAGGATTCTTGAAAAGATTAAAGGCAAGGCTCGTGAAAAAGAGGTTGTTATCTTGATTTACTTATTTCAAATTATGCTTATAATTATTGGTTTTTTGATTTTCTTTTAAAATGATAAAGAAGCTGATGAAAAATGAGTTTGTGAAGGGAAGTTTTATTCTTTTTATAATGTTTAATATTTTTAATTTTTTGAACTTTGTTTTCCAGTTTTCTATGATTAGACTGCTTGGGCCTGCAGATTATAGTGTGTTGGCTGTTTTAATGACTTTTCTTTATTTTGTTGCAATACCTTCTGAAAGTATTCAGTTAGTTGTGGCGCGATATTCTGCAAAGTTTAAGGTTGAAAATAGTAAAGAAAAATTAAAGGATTTGTTGGTTAAGATATATAGGAAAGGTGTTCGGATGAGCTTTTATTTATTTATTTTTTTAATTCCTGTTTTTGCTGTGCTTGCTTATTTTATGGAGATTGATTTTGTTTTGTTTTTGATTATTGGGTTGAGTGTGTTTTCTATTTTTCTATTGTCTCCGAATAAAGGAGCTTTACAGGGGTTGGGGAGATTTAAGTCTCTTGGAGTGAATATGCTTACTGAAGGAGGGATAAAAGTTGGGCTTTCTATAATTTTAGTTCTTGTTGGGATGCAGGTTTTTGGAGCTGTTTTTGGCATTGTTTTAAGTATGGTGGGGGCTTTTTTTGTTTCTTCTTACTTGTTAAATGATGTTCTTGGAGGTAAAAGAGATGAATCTGGAGTTAGTAAAATCTATTCATATGGGACTCCTGTTGTTATGACTTTAGTTGCTGTTATGCTGTTCCAGAGTTTGGATATCCTGATTTCGAGACTGGTTTTTAGTGAGAATATCGCAGGACAGTATGCTGCTGCAAATCAAATAGGAAAAATTATATTTTTTGGTACTGCTGCTATAAGCAAGGCAATGTTCCCTTTGTCTTCTGCAGAGTTTGAAAAAGGAGTTAGCTCTAAAAAAATGCTTTATAGGTCACTTGGAATGGTTGCAGGACTTAGTTCTGTTGCCTTAGTTGCTTTTGCTGTATTTCCAGACTTGATAATAAGTATTTTGGCAGGTCCTGAGTATGTAGAAGTTACTAAAATTGTGTTTAAAGTGGGTGTTGCTTTTACAATGATTTCTTTAACAAATATCACTCTACTGTATGGCATTTCTGTTGACAAGCCTCCTAAGATTTTGCAAGTTGTTGGTTTTTTGATTGTTCAGACAATTATTCTTTTTGTTCTTTCAGAGAGCCTTGATAGTTTTGCTACAGGGATGATGCTTTCTGGAATTTTTTTGTTTTTGAGTAGTTTGTTTGTAGTTCTTAAAAGGAGATAATTTTAAACATAAAAGAATTTAAATGGTGCTTATTGAATTCATTTATGAAATTGGCTATAATTGTTCCAGCATACAATGAAGAAAAAAGAATAGGAAGGATGCTCGGAGAATATTTGCGGTTTTTTGAAAACTCTGGTTTGGATTATGAAATTAAAGTAATAATTAATGGTACAACAGATGATACTCCTAAAATTGTAAATGAATTTTCCAAAGGTAATCCAAATATTTCAGGATATGTTATTGAAGATAGGGGAAAGGGGCGGGCAGTTAGCTGGGGATTTAAACAGGCGTTTGAACAGGGTTTTGATTTAATTGGATTTGTTGATGCTGATTTGGCGACAAGTCCTGAATCATTTTATGCTTTAATTTTGAATTTAAAAGAGTGGGATGGGGTGATTGCAGGGAGGTGGCTAAAAGATTCGCAAGTTAAAGATAAGGCTATAAGACATGTTACAAGCAGAGGATTTAATTTTGTTGTTAGAAGTATGTTTTTTATGCCTTATTCTGATACACAATGCGGGGCTAAGCTTTTTACAAGAGAGTCTGTTGGAAAAATTCTGCCGAAGATGACTGCAAGCCAGTGGGCTTTTGATGTAAATTTGTTATATTTGTGTAAAAGAAAGGGATTGAAGATTAAAGAAATTCCCACTGTTTGGGAGAATGTTGAAGGCTCAAAAGTTAATCTTCTTAGAACTCCTTTGAAAATGTTTATATCTATAACAAGGCTTAGATTGTTTTACTCTCCGTTAAAATTTTTAGTGACGATTTATGATAAGCTGCCAGGAGGATTGAAATTGCACAATAAGTTATAAAATGAAGAAGTTAAATTTAGGTTGTGGAACAGACATAAAAAAAGGATATGTTAATGCGGATTTTATTAAATCTGAAGGAGTTGATATTGTTTGTAATCTAAATGAGACTCCTTATCCATTTAAGTCTGGAGAATTTGATGAAATTTATGCTTCGCATGTTTTAGAGCATCTGAATGGAGATTGGTTTAAAATAATTTCTGAATTGTATAGAATTTTAAAAGAGGGAGGGAGATTGATTGTGAAAGTTCCGCATTTTACAAGTGCTATTGCTTTTATTGAAAATCATACAAGGTTTTTTAGATATAGAAGTTTTGAATCTTTTGAAGAACAGAAAACAATGAAAGGTTTGGACCAGATAAAATTTTATAATTTTAAGATAAAATATAGGAAAATAAGGTTTAATAAAATGCCTTTGATTTTTAATTATCCTATTGAATGGTTTGTTAATATGGGCGATTCTGCGGCCATTATGTATGAAAATACTTTTTTAAGAAGTTTGTTTCCTGCTGAAGAATTAATTTTTGAATTGGAGAAAAAATGAAGAAAAAATATAAATTAAGCTTTTTAATGGCTGCACATAATGAGGAGAAAATCATTGGTTTTGCTTTGAATAGACTTTTGAAGGTTTATGAAGATTATCCAAATATGGAAGTTTTGATTGGGTTGGATGGTTGTACTGATGGGACTTTGGAAATTGTTAAAAAATTTGTTAAGAGAAATAAATTCATTAGATATTTTGAATTAAACGAGCGCAAGGGCAAACAAGCTGTTTTGGAAAAATTAGAACCTACTGCGAAAGGAGACATAATTCTTGTTCATGATGCTGACTGGAGTTTTGTTTATGAATCTAAAAAAGATTTGCTTGATTATCTTAGTTTATTCGATAAACCGAATATCGGAGGTGTTGCGGATAGTTTTAGTTCAGAAAAAATGCGCCCTGATTTTGATAAAATAAAGTCTATAGGATTTCTTGCCTCTGCTTGGGGGAATTATTTCTTGATTGATTATGTTAAAACTCAGTTTACAATTGATAAAAAAGGGATTAAAGTTTATGATAGAGAAAAGATGAAGTTTTGCCCTTTTCTTGATGTTTATAGGCGAGAGGTTATGAAAAATACAAAGCATGATGAAAACCTTAGGGCTGGAGACCATATTGAAAGAACATTGAGGATTATAGATGCTGGATATGATGTTGTTGCGTTTTTTAATCCTTCTTGGCCGCATTATCTTGTGAATTATAATGAACTTTCTATGAAGGATTTTATTAAGCAGAAGATAAGAGGGATTATTGCTAAAAGTAAGATAAAAAGGGCTTATGAGTTTAAGATTCCTTTTTTTGGGTTTTATGTTCCTTTTTTGTTTTACCTTATAGGAAAATCTTTTGAAATGAAACGCTTTAAGGATTTTTTTGCAATCTATGTTTATCTTTTTGTTATGTTCTATTCTATTCTTGCTGGAAAGTTTAAAGAGAAAATGTCTGTTAAGGAAGTTTGGAATTTGAGGACTAAAAGATAGTATAATAATCTTTATAATGGTTTTTTCTAAGGTATTTTTATGGAAAAACTGCCCAAGATAAGTTTTGTGTTATGTGTTTATAATGAAGAGCCTAGAATTAGGCATTGTTTGGATAGTCTACTTGTCCAAGATTATCCTTTGAATAAGATTGAGGTTTTGGTTGCAGATGGAGGTTCTGGTGATAAGACTGTTGAAATTGTTAAAGAATATGCTAAAAAATATCCTAAAATAATTTTTTATCTTCACAATCCTGCTAAATATAGTGAAGGAGAAGGTTGTGGAAAGGACAATACTTCAAGAAAAGCTAATGGAGAGACCATTGCCTTTATTGATGCAGATAATATTCTTGTTCAAAAAGATTGGATAAAGAAAATGATTAAGCCGTTTGAAAATTCAGAGATCTCTGCTGTTCAGTCTCGGATGTTTGTGCCAAAAAATGGAGGTATTATTGACAGGTATTTGGGAGCTATTGGAATTGAAGATCCTTTTGCAGTACCTTATTCCTTGAACTCGCAAGTTATTATGTGTCCTAAAAGATTCAGACATGTTAAAGATGGAGACTATTTTGTTTACACTGCAAGAGTTGATAATTTTCTTTATGCAGGAAATAACGGGTTTTTTATCAGAGCTAAAGATTTTTTTGATACTGGAGGATATACAAGAGATATAGAGAACTTTTACAGGATGGCAAAAGAAGGTTATAAGATTGCAGTTCCTAGGCAGGCATTATTGCACCATAAGACTGCTACGACTTTGAAAAATTTTATTTTGAAAAGGGGGAAATATGTTTATAGGCATCTGAAACATTATGAAGGCAGAGAGTTTTATTGGTTTGATTTAACAAGGAATAATTTATCTCAGAATCTTAAATTTTTGAAGACTGTTTTTTTCAATTTATTGTTTGTTCCAGGATTTTTTGAGGGTATTGAAATGGCTGTTAAGAAGAGGGAAGTATCCTGGCTTATTCACCCGCTTATGTTGTTTTTTGTTACGATAGATTATTGTTTGATAAAGTTGTATTTTGTTCTTGGGCTGGATTCCTGATTATTTCATAAACAAAAACATCTTGGAAAAGTCCGTGTAATTTGAAGCCAATATTTTCATAATTTATCTGCTGAGGTAAATTTTGTTGTCCTGATGTGAAATCGACTTTGGAGTTGGTGAAAGGTATTTCCCATGATGCGAAAGTTATTTGTCCTGAACTTGTTTGAGCATACTCTACTTTTTTCATCCATTCTGGATGGTTGGGTTCTGAAAATGAAACTAAAATAAACCTTGCTTCTGGATTTTGTTCTAATTTTGAAAGGAATTCTTCAAATGAGACATCTTCACTCTCTTCTTCTCCTGTTAACATCGCTAAATTTATTACTTTTCTTTCTGAATAATATGCAGGTTGTGGCAAAGGTATTGAAATAATTATATCATTAGGATTTGAGTTTTCTTTAAGATAAAGTCCTGCTTGCCTTATGCCTTCAAAAGAGGGTGCCTTTGATTTGATTATTGTGTCTGCATGTTGGACTTGGTAGTACCCTCCTATGCCCATTAGTAAAACTATTGCAATTATTGGAAGTGTCTTGTGATGTTTTTTGAAAAAATCTGCAATAAAGAGTGTTGATTTTGAGATACAGATAAATGCCCCAAATAGGAGGGGAAAATACCATCTTGGTTCTCCAAAGCTATCAATTCTCATTTGATAGAATAAGAAATAGGAAAGAACTAAAATTATAGAGATTACTGAAAATAAATCTGCTTTTAGTTTCTGGGATTTCTTTATGTGTCCGAAGGACATTATGAGCGTCCCAGCCATTATTAAAAGCCCAAGGTAAAATAAAATAAATAAGGGGCTTGAGAAGTAATTTCCTGTTAAGAAATATGCTTCAAAAACATCGAATGGAAGGAAAGTAAATTCTGCGGCTCTTCTGTAAGTTCCTGCAACACTAGTTATAGGGTTTGTGAATAGGAAAGTTTCGAAGAGTAAAAGCAAAATCCCTGAAATTCCTAAAGCTATCCAGTTGCATTTGTCTTTAATTAAAGATTTGAAATCTTTTGATATTAACATGTAAACTAAAAAGATTGCTCCGAAAAGGAAATAGCCACGACGAGTTGCATAAGCTAGAATTGAGAGTGCTGCAGCTATCGGAACTGCCCACTGAGGATTTATTTTATTGAATATTTTTTGTTTGTTTTCATAGCCTTGCCAGAAGATGAAAATGGCGAGAAAGCCGAGGAAAAGTCCGGGAATTCCTAAGTGAAATCTAAATGTGTTGAATAATATTGGCCAGAATACTGCTATAATAAATGAAGAGATTAGGGCTATTCTTTTATCATTATACATTTGGGTGCAAAGATAATATGTCAATAAAATTAGAAATATTGAAGGGATTACTTCTAAAACGAATTTTATTGTTGGTTCTGATATGCCTAATCTGAAAAACCAGCTTACAATAAATGGGAATATGGAGTTGTGTTGGGGGGTTATTATCCAATCCACAGGCAGTCCTGCGAGATTTTTTGCATAAGCCATGTAGTCTGCTTCATCCCACCAAAGTGGTTGGGTTTTTGTGATTGTGAAATAATATATCCTGATGGCAATTGCAAATAAAAATATTCCTAAAAAAGAGAGATTGTATTTATTAGAAAGCCAGTTTTTTATTTTCTCTTTTTTTTGTTCTAATTCTTTTTGTTCATCCATTTTTTTGAAAAGGATTTAGGGTTTTTATTATTTTGTGCTTTCGACGCGTTGCCAAACTTTATTAAATTCTCTTTTCCATAACCTTATATCTAAAAATACCCTTAACCAGATATAAATTTTGAGGACTATAAGAAGGATAAAATAGAATAAGTGTCTGAAAGATTTTAATTCATAAGTTGATTTTAAAGCTGCATAAAATTCTTCTTTAAAAGAATTGAGCTTGGATATTTTAAAATATTGGTTTAACTGATAAAGTCTTGAAGCTGTTCGCTTTTTTTGTCGTATCCAATCTGGGAGGTTTGTTGGATATTTAACATAAACTTCTGCATTTGGTTCATAAATTGTTTTAAAACCTTGTGAGATAATCTTTAAAGATATGAAAGCGTCATCGGCTAAAATTTCTTCAGGAATTTTTTGGAACAACTCTTTTTTTATTGCATAACAATATCCTGAGCAAATTATGTTCTTGTTATTTTTTGATTGGTTTAATCTTAGACTATGAAAACCCTGTGAAAGGATATATGCCCAAAATCCAAATAGGCTATTTTTTGAATTTGTGGGAATTACTTTTGCTGAGACTGCACCTATTTTTTTATTTTTGAAGTGTTTGGTTAATTCTTTTATTGAATTTTCTGAGGTGAAAACATCTCCATCTGATAAAATAATAATTTCTCCTTTTGTTTTAGGTATTGTATTATTTAACGCAGAGGGTTTTCCTTTTCCTGAATCTTTTATTGTTTTTATTTTATATTTTTTTGCTTGATTTAATGTTTCTTTATCTGGTGCAGAAACTATAATCTCAAAGTTTTTTGGTTTTTGATTTAGAAAGGAGTTTATTGCTTTTCCAATAGTTTTTGGTTCTTTAAAAGATGTAATGACAATTGATATCATTTTATAAGGCATTTATCACTTCTTCAGGAGATATTGATTTTGTGAGTTCTTCATTGTATTGATCCATTTTTTCTGGGAAAAATTCCTGTAATTTTGAAGAGGTTATTTTTTTTAATAAATTATAAGATTCAATTTCATTTGGAGATGTGCAAAAAAAGAGTCCGATTGTTGGTTTTTTCAAAGCTAAAGCAATATGGAGTGCAAGAGTATCTGCGCAGACTATTTTGTCGCATGAATTAATTAAAGCTGAGAAAGTTTTAACAGAGTTGGCTGTATTTTTTGCATAAATTCGTGTTCCTTGCTGATTTAATTCTTTTTCTAAAGTTTGTATTGATTCAATTTCTTCTGGGCCGCCTAACAGAATTATTTCATAACCTTTTTCTTTAGATTTTGAAATGAACTCTTTAATATTTTCTTTGTGCCAGGCTTTTGAGGGCCATGTTTTTGAAGAACCAATATTCACTCCTAAAATTTTTTTGTTTTCTAAATTATTTTGTTTTAAGAAATTTTCTATATCTTTTTTATGTTGTTCAGATATTTGGATTATTGGCTCCTGTTTTTTATATGGTAAATTACAGATTTTAAAAATCATTTCCTGATATGTTTTCGTATTTGATCTCTTTAATTCATCATCAAAAACAGTGTTTAGATAATATTCTGCTTCAGGATTGAAGGGTGCCGGGAAGCCGTCAAAATCATAGTATCCCAATTTTTCTTTTGCATTTACTTGGTTGGCTAGACTTGTTCCTTTTTCATCTATTTCTAAACTATAAAGGATATCGAACTGTTCTTGAGGAATTTCTGATGAGAAAGCTATTTTATCAATCTTGGGGTTTTGTTCTAAGATTTCCCTGCTTGCAGGCTTTGTTATCCAAGTTATTTCTGATTCTGGGAATTTTTCTTTTATTGCGTGAAGAATTGGAGTGGTTCTGACTACATCTCCTAAAGCTCCTAGTTTGATTATGCAGATTTTCATAAAATTTAAAACCTTGAAGGTTATTTAAAAATTATGAAAGTGTATATTGCTGGTAAAATTGGCACAAAGTATGAGTTAAAGCAGCTTGAATATATTGACAAATTATGTAAAGATTTGGGGTTTAAAACTTTTCTTCCCCATAGGGATGTTGGTTTTGCTAAAGGAATTGGAGATGTTAAAAGGATTTTTGAAGGAGATATTAAAAAGGGTTTTGAAGAAGTTGATATGGTTATCGCGCTTTTGGATGGACTGCATGTGGGGGCAGGGACTGCTTGGGAGTTAGGATATGCATATGCTAGAGGAATTCCAAGAATAGGTTTAAAGACTGATGAAAGTATTGGGGAGGCATTAGAGAGTTTAAGCGCAATTTTAATTGGTTCTATGAAAATCTGTGGTTCTTTAGAGGAGTTGGAAGAGGAGTTGAAAAAATTAGTCTAAAGTTTTGGTTGAGTTAATTTCTGTTTCTCTCCAACCATCTTTATAAGCCTTTTTTTGTCTTAAATCTTTAAATGCTTTTAAGTAAATGTAAAGTCTTGCTGGAAATAATTCTAAAGTCCATAATAATTCTCTTGGGTTTTTCCATTGGGTTAATGCAAAAAATGTTCCGAATTTTATTTCATTAAATAAAGATTTTGTTCTTGGCATGTTTGGAGCTATTTTAGTTAGATTTTCGTGGGCTTTTATATTTCGAGTTCTTTGATTTATCCAGTCTTTCCAGTTATCTGGGTTTTTTACATAAACCTCTGCTTTATCTGCATAGGCGATTTTATATCCTTTTTTCCAGAATAAATAAGGAATAATACTATCTTCTGAAGTTTCAATTGGAAACTCAGTTATTATGCTGTTTCTTATTGCAAAAAGGTATCCGGAACATTCGAAGAATTTGTTTTCTTCTGATAATTTTTTTCTTACTTTGTCTACACCCTTAAACGCGACTTTTGCCCAAAACCCATATTTTGTATTTTCTGAATCTATTGAGACTGGTTTGCCTGTAACACAACCTATTTTTGGGTTTTGGAATTTTTTTGTAATTTCTTCCAAAGCATTTTGAGAAACAAAAACATCCCCATCTGATAAAATAAAAAAGTCTTCTTTATTATCTGACCAAAGTTCTTGAAATAGGATATTGAGTGCATAAGCTTTTCCTTCTCCAGGATCTAAAAAGAATTCTACTCTTTTATCTTTTATTAATTTTTTAATTTGTGTTTCTACTTCTGGAAATGGGTCGACTATTGTTATTTTTATTTGGCTGTTTTCTGCTTGATTTAAAAAAGTTGTAACTGCCCTTATTGTTGAGTTTGGCTCGTTGTAAGAAGTAATTATAACATTAATCATTTTAATTCAAAAGGATAATCTGCAGGGCGGATTATTACCATTGTTTGTCCTTGATTTTCTAGTTCTAAACGGCATTTGCTTGAACCTTGTTTTCCAATATTTGAAATTTCTATTTCTTTGATTGTCCAGGTTTTTCCCATAAGTAAGACTTTGTCGCCTTTTTTAAGTTCTTTTGCTCTTTTCTTCATATTATTTATTTGGGTGAAAGACTTATAAATTTAATTATGCTGGCTGAAAAATGAATAATGGGATAATTTTATGTTCTGGTGGCTTGGATAGTGTAACTACTGCTTTTTATGTGAAAAAGAAACTTGGTTTTGATAAAATTATTATTTTGTTTCTTAATTATGGGCAGAGAAATCTGAATGCTGAAAGAAAATGTTCTCGAAAATGTGCTAAAAATTTGAGTGCTGAATTTAAAGAGATAGATTTATCGGAATTGGGAAAAATTTCTACTTCAATGCTTAATAGTTCTGAAAAAGCTACAAAGATAAAGGATGATTTGAAAGATACAAAAAAAGAATCGGGTAAATGGTATGTTCCTTTTAGAAATACGATTTTTTTGGCTTATGCTTTGGCTTATGCTGAGTCTTTCTATGTTAAAAGGGGAGAGATTTACGAGTTATTTGTGGGTTTTAAGAGTGAAGGAAAAGAGGCTTATCCTGATACGACTCCTGAATTTGTGGAAGTTATGAATAAGATGCAAGAGGTGGCTGGCGGAGGGAAATTTAAGATAAATGCACCTTTGATTAAAATGGATAAAGAGGACATTGTAAATCTTGGGAATAAACTCGGGATTAATTTTAAGGAAACTTTTAGTTGTTATGTGAGCCCGGATGAGAAACATTGCGGAACTTGTTTGTCATGTAGATTAAGGCAAGCAGGATTTTATTGGGCAGACGTTGAAGATGTGACAGAATATAAATCAGAATAAATCCTCTAATTTCTTAATTAATTTGTCCCAATTGAATTTTTCAACTGATTTTTTGGCTTGTATTTTTATTGATTCATTGTTTTGATTTATGGCCTTAGTTACTTTAGAAATTAATTGTTGTGTATTATGTGTTTCAAATAAAAGTCCATTTTTTCCATCCTGGATTAAATCAGCGTTGCCTTGATTGTTACTTGCAATTACAATTTTTCCTCTTGCCATTGCTTCTATTAAAGATTGAGGCATGCCTTCACTTAGACTTGGAAGAATGAAAATCTTGCAAGAGTCTAATTTTTTTATTTTTTCAGATATCTTGTAAATTGGCTCTGAGAAGGTAATTCTTTTTTCTAGATTTAATTTTTTTATTAGTTTGATTAATTCTTGATAATAATCTTGCTCTTTTGGGCCAACTATTTCAAATTCAATTTTTGGAATTTGCTTAAGGGCATTTATTGGCGTTTTTAAGTTCTTTATTGGGCTTATTCTTCCTAAGAATAAAAGCTTATTCTCTTCTTTTTGAATTTTCTTAGTTGTAAAAAATTCTCTTGGAATTCCGTTAGGAATATACACTATTTTGTCTTTTTTAACTCCTAATTTTTGCAAATATGGGACCTCCCAATTTGTTATTGTTATTATTTTGTTGAATTTTCTAAGTGTTCTTTTTCCTATTAAAATATCGTAAGTTTTGACTATTAAATTATTAATTAAACCTCTCTGCCTGTTGAAAGGAGCGTGAGTTACAAGAAAAACTTTTGTATTTAGTTTTTTTGCTAATTTTAGGGCTTTGGTGGTATGGGGGTGGCGGTAAGAGTGTGCAATTATTATGTCAGGGCTAAATTCTAAAGCTGACTTTTCAAAATCCCAGAACATAAAACTTTCTCCGCCAAGTTTTTTGAAAGGAAATCTTTTTATTTTTACGTCCTTAATTGTTTCTTCTGAAGGAGCTGTTTTGTCTGAACCTTTGATGGCATTTGATGAGAGGATTAAAATTTCATGTCCGTTCTTTGACAATTCTAGAGATTCTTGTTTGACTCTTTGGAAAACTCCACAAATTCCTGCTGAATAGTTTGTAAGTTCTAGTATTTTCATTTTTCTGCAATTGCATATATTGAATTTGCCAAGATATGTGCTTTTTTGTATTTATTTAGTAAAACATCTGTGTATTTAATTGGAAAAGTTAGCCAGCCAAAAAAGTTTAGAAAAAATGAGAAAAGAAAATTGTTGTTAAATGAAAATAAGATTGCCAAATAGTATCTTAATGATTGACTTAAAGTTGAGCCTGGACCTGATAAAATCTCAAGTTTTTTGATTTTAAAACCTGCTAGCCTTAACCTTGATTCAATCCCTCTTATTGTCATCCTGTTAAAGTCATTAGGGGAGCCATGGAAAATATATACGAATGGTATGGAAATAAATATTTTTCCCTTTTTTTTTAAAACCCTGTATGATTCATTGATTACTTTTTCAGGTTCATCAATGTGTTCTAAAACGCTTTCTAAAAGAACTAAATTAAAAGAGTTGTCTTTGAAAGGAAGGTTTTTTGCATCTGCAAGAATATCAACCCCTTTTATAAGTCTAACATCTAAATTTATAGTATTTGGATAATTTATATTTCCAGCACCGATGTTTAGAGAAAGATTACTTTCTGAGATTAATTTGTTTTTTAAGGGAATTTTTGGAGTATATTCAAAACCTGGAGGACCAATTAGATAATGTATGTCTTTAATTTTTTTAAAATTGGTTGATTTACTTAGCTTTTCTCTAAAAGACTCTTTAGAAGTATTTTCTTCTAGAGGGTTTGAATTTAGAAAAGAGGGGATATTGTTAATTAATGGATAATCTTTATTTTTTTTGAAATCGATTATTTTTTTAATTGTTGGTTTCATTTTTCATTATGTAATCTAACTTTTTTATAAATTTTGTATGTGGGAACCACTTATCAATTTTACTGTTTTTTAATCCTATGAAATCCCAGGAATGTGCATAAAAGACTGGTTTTTTGGAAATGAGTTTTAATGATTTGAAATAAAAATATAGAAGCCA
Source organism: Candidatus Woesearchaeota archaeon (assembly GCA_964534185.1). GTDB lineage: Archaea > Nanobdellota > Nanobdellia > Pacearchaeales > GW2011-AR1 > JACPLR01. The sequence goes on from CAZHOH010000007.1 coordinate 44,709, forward strand.
TTTTGGAAAGATTCTTACAATTAAAGAAACTGGAGGTAAGATTAATGAAACTACTGGAATTTCCTGTAGGTTATTTATTTTATGTGGGAAAGGTTTTGAGAAAAAAAGATAGAACGCACTTTTTGGCCTTTTTGGAAAAAATATGAATTGGAGAAAGTTTAGTGGAGTGAATGAAGAGTCATATTCAAAACCGTACTTTTGGAGAAGTTGAATCGTTTCTTTATCTATAGAGTGTTGTGGTGCTCTGAAACCTTTAGGGGTTATTTTTAAATATTTTTTGAATTCCTTGATTGATTTTTGTATTTCTTGTTCTTTTTCTTCATATGAGAAATCATCGAATCTTTTGTGAGAGTATCCATGGAGCGCTAATTCCCAACCTTTTTTGCTGAAATGCTTGTAAATGTTTTTGTTTTCTTTTATAGTTGAAGATACAATGAAGAGTATAGGCTTTATCTTATGTTTATCACAAAGTTTTTCAAACTCTTTTAAACCTTTTTTTATCCCAAGATTTTTGTTTGTATGTAAATCTGGTTCTACATCTATTGTAAAGAGGATTTTATTAGGGCTCATTGTTCTTGGTAAATTTTTTTTAATTTAGAGGCTATTGAATCCCAGTCATAAATTTCTGATAACTTTTTACCTCTTATTCCGATTGTTTTCATTTTCTGGGAGTTTTTTATCGAGTATTCTAATTTATCCTCTAAATCGTTTGCATTTTGATTTTTGAAGAATATTGCTTCGTCTTTGATTACTGATTTGAAAGCAGGGATGTCCGATACTATTAAAGGACGCCCTGATGCTAAAGATTCAAAAAGGGTTAAAGGAAGTCCTTCCCATAGGCTTGGTAAAACTATGCAATAAGACGATTTAAGGCTTTTCACAATTTCTTTTCTATCTGAAATATATCCTCTCCAAATTATGTTTTTGTTTATGAATTCTTTTTGAAGTTCTTTGGCGTATTCATTTATTTCTCCGATTATTTCTAAGCGAAATTGAGGATATTTTTTGTTTAAATTAGAAAAAGCTTTTAGTAAATAGATTATGCCTTTTTGTCTATGAATTCTTCCTATAAAGGTGATTTTCTTTTCCATCTTTGAGTCTATTTTTTGATATATTGATAGATCTACACCGTTTGGCAAATAAGCTAATTTTTTGAAATAGCTCTTAAGTGTTTTTTTATCTTCTTTATTTACTGCAATTATTTGGTTTGCAAATTTTAAGGGATTTAGAAAAATAATTCTCAACAATTGATTGTCATAAAATTTGAATCCATTTATTCCATGAATCGTTACAACAACTTTAAATCTAAGTCTTAAAATCGGAGTTAAATAATATAATAGATTTTCATGAAGATGAATTAGGGCATATTCTTTTCTTGGTTTTATTAATAGATAAAGAAGATATATGGATGAAAAAAGTGCGAAAAAGATATTTCTCAAGAAAGTGGAGTAATGAGTTATAGGCAATTCTATCTTGTTTTTGCATAAAGAGCCTTTTTGAGTTAGGGCAGTACTGTTTATCCTTTGACTTATCTCAAAAATATGTCTCTCGCTGCCTCCTTCTTGGGGGGAAGTGAATCCGACCATTAAAACTTTTTTCATTTTTTCCATTGTTTTGGGACTTTGACTTTTAATTCTTTTTCAAGCAAATTTATTTCTGGCTCAAAATATCTTTTTAGATATTCTTTTGTTTTAGGCGGGATTTTTTTAAATTTGCCTTTTGACTTGACATTTGCCTTGTAGTCTATGTAATTAATTATTTTTCTAATTCCTGTTGTGTCTATTAAAAATCTGAAATAATTTACTATCCCCAACTTATTTAGGAACATTGAAACTTTTTTTGTGGTTCTTCTAATTTGAGGGAGTTTTAAATCATCTGTCGTATTTTTATCTACATTTAATTTCAAATTTATCTTTTCAATATTTAAAAAATTGAATAAATCCTCTAGAGTTTTTTTTGGTGAATCTTTTATGTCCTTCATGAAAATGATATGTATTTGTTTTTTTGGAAATTTATCAAAAAAGGGCTTTAACAATTCAAAATATCTGCTGTGATGTAAGAGATCTTTTCTTTGGCTTACATACTCCTGAAATGAACCTTTTATTTCACCATTTGTGTACATTAACCTATATAAAGAGTATTCGTGCTCTACGGGATTTCTAAGGCAGAAGATTATTTTTACATTCGGAAGTTTTTCTTTTATTTCTTGAGCAGAAGAGGTATCTAATGCTGTCAAAATACTCATATCTATTATTTTTTTGTCCTTAGGTGCATTTTTAAAATAGCTTAGATAACCTTTCCACCCCATTTTTCTATTTGGATTTTTGAGATTTTTATTCGAAAGATAATAATAAGTTTTATTGAAATAATTTATTTCTTTGTTCTTGGGAATGAATATTTGGGGATGTTGTTTCAACACATTAAAAAGCCAAGTTGTTCCGGATCTTGGCATCCCTGCTACAATTACGTCCGGCGTTTTCATTTTTTAATTGCCACACCCAATAGATTATTTTTTGTTTTTGAAAATAGGAAATCAAATGCTTTTAAATTATATCTCCACAATAATGGGATAGCCCTAAGCCTTTTGATAAAGATTTTTTCGAATCCGTGCATCTGAAGTGCTTGACAAAGGCTATTCATTGTGTAAGGAGTGCAATGAGTGTAATCGTCAAAAAATTCGCCTAAAGACAGATGTTTGGCATTTGGAGTCATAATAATTACTCTCCCTTTTTTTTTCAAAATTCTATGATGTTCACTAAAAAATTTATATGTATCTAAGATGTGTTCTGCTATATCTCTTGAGATTATTAAATCAAACTCTTGATTCTTTAGTGGCAAACCCTTAGTTATATCTCCTTTTATACACTCTCTGAACTTTGGATCTAAATCAACTGCTGAAACATTCTTATATCCTAATTTTTTAAGTGCGAAATAAAAATGCCCTCTTCCTGAGGCCAAATCCAATATTTTTATTTCTCTGTCCTTTGGAATAAATCCTCTTTCCACTAACCACCTTATGAGGTTAAAGTTATATTCTATTTCATATTTTTTTGGTTTTTGATGCCAGTAACTAAATTCCATTATATCTTCCTGTAAATACGCTTTATAATCCTAATCTTTCTTGCTAATGCTCTTATTAGGGGATATTTTCTGTTTGTTGAATAGATTGGCTGTTCAACTATTTCTCCACCAAACCTCTCTTTAAATTTATTTATATTGTAGGTTTTGTCTCCTTCAATTGCTTCTTTATCGTATCCTCCTAAGTCCACATAGTTTAAACCTTGATTTTTTGAGAAAAGGATTAAGTTCCAGTATAAGAATGGCATTGCCTGGAGTTTTGTTCCTTTTTCTGTGGAGGCAGTTAAATCAAGAATCGAATAATTGTTTTCTTTATCAATTAAGAGCAATCCTCCTGCGAGCATTTCTGAGTCTTGTTTTACGATAAATAGTTTTGAAATAGGAGTATTCGCTAATTTTTGTATGAATTCAATTTTCTCAGGCTTAAAGTTATTTTTGGCAATGTTTTTGTATATTTGGTGAAACTGATTAATTTTGGCAAGATTAACTTCTTCAAAAATCAGCTTGTTTTTTTGGGCTGTTTTTACTCCCCATCTTATTGATTTTTTTTCTAAATTTTTCCATAATTCCTCTTCTGTTTGTTTGAGGTTAATAAGGATTGTATAATTGGTGTTTTTTATGAAGCCTTGATTTTTTAAGATTTCTTCATTTTTATTTATGAGTGTTGGTGAAAGAAGTCCATAATAATAGCCCTTTGAGCTTTGTTTTAATAGTGTTAAATCCTCTTTGTTTGGAACTCCACGGGTTTCTAAAGTTTTTTTCTTTATGCCTAAAAATGAAATTTCTTTTTCGATTACAAAGAAATTCTTGTTGAGTTCTATAAGTTTTTTTCCTGAAACTAATAATGCCTTTTTGTATTCTTTTGATTGGTAAACGCCTTTCATTTTAAGCAATATTTGAAAATGATTTGGTTACTTATATTTATCTATGTGTTGCCTATAAAATCTCGCTGTTTTTTCTAACCCCTCTGTAAAAGAATTAGTTGGTTTCCATCCAAATTCTTTTGAAATTCTTGAAATGTCTGAATAAAAATCTCCTGTTTCAACATTCTCAATATTTTCTGGCCAAGGAATATGTTTTACATTGCCTGAGCCTATAATCTCGGATACACTTTCTACCATTTCTTTGAAAGAAATGGGGGTTCCAGAACCAAGATTATAAACTCTTTCTTTTGGATTTGGGTGAATTCCCCCTATTGTTAATGCTTCAACTAAGTCTTCAATGAATATATAATCTCTCAATTGATTCCCATCCCCATAAATAGTTAAAGGTTTACCTTCAAGTGCTTGTCTTACAAACCAATTCACTATGCCATACCCTGGATGTTTAACCTGAGCTTTTGGACCAAAAGGATTTGTTATTCTGAAAACCATAGTGTCTAATTTATGGTGTTGGTTATAAGCCCGATAGTATAATTCACCTGTGGATTTGTGAACTGCATAAATACTTAAGGGATTAAGTGAGTGTTCTTCTTTAACTGGAAGTTCATTAGGTAAGACTCTTCCATATTGCATTCTTGAACCTGGAAATAAAATTCTTGATTCGGGGTTTTCTTTTTTGCAAGAATCTAGGATGTTTAAATGTCCCTGACAATTTATATCTAAATCTAATCCTGGCTCTTGCATGCTGAAATTATGGTCTACTTGAGCAGCTAGACTGAAAATAATATCCTTTCCTTTAATATTTCTTAAGACTGCTTCTTTATCCCTTATATCAGATATATCAACATTAATTTTATCGCGAATAACTGAAACGTTAAAATCATTCGCCCCATAACGTGGCAATTTTGCATCCATTACTGAAACGTTGGCCCCAAGGTCAACAAGCCTATTTGCAAGATTGCTTCCTATAAAACCAAGCCCTCCAGTTATTAATACTTTCTTTCCTGCATATGAATCTAATCCACCCATATTTTTGTTTCGGGAGAAGGAGTTAATAAAGATTATTGTGAAATTAAGAAATTGATGAATAGACTCTCACAAACTTTTTGGCTACTTTCTTAGAGGAATATCTCTCTAAAATTGTTTTCCTTGCATTTTCTCCGATTTTCTCTAAATTTATATTTTCGATTTTATCCAGGGTATTTATTATTGTTTCTGGTTTATTGTCTTTTAGTAAAAAGCCGTTTTTTTTATCCTTGATTAATGTTGACAAGTCCCCAACATTTGTTGTTATTGGTATAACTTTGCAACTCATTGCCTCAAGAATGGAGTAAGGAAGCCCTTCAAATTCTGAGGGGAGTATTGTAAATCTTGCTTTTTTATAAAAATTGAGGGTTTGTTGTGGATTTAAATATCCGAGGAAACAGGTATTTTTTTTAGCCAAATTTTTCAATTCTTTTTCTAGTTCCCCATTTCCTATCAAGAATAATCTATAGTCTTTTAGTTTATTTAATGCCCTTATTAGTCTATCTAGAGATTTTTGTTTTGTAAATCTTGCAGCTGTTACGATTAATTTTTTTTCTTTTTTATGAGAAGTTTGCCAAAAATCAGTATCCACCATATTATTCACTAAAACTCCCTTGGATTTATCTCCTGCAAGAGCAAGATAGTAATTTAATGTTTCCTCTCCTTGAGAAATTAATCTTTTTGCTTTTTTAACGTTGTATTTTGCAATTATTTTATACAAAGAATTTAAAGAGACTGCAGCAAACTTTTGTTTTTTTGAGAGATATAACTTTTCAAAACCTTGTGAGTGAATTCCATGACATGTTATGGTAAAATTTTTTTTAGATAAGCTTGCAGGGAGTGCAGTAGTTATAGGGCTTTGGCAATCAATTATTTCTGGATTTATTTGTTTTAATTTTCTTAGTGATGCAAGAACAAAGGTTAGCTCAAATAAGAATCTATAAAAATATTGGATTATGCCTCCTTCAAATTTTTTATGTTTAATTCCAACATTATGTAAAATTATGTTTTTTGGACAGTGGGAAATCTTTTCGTAGTTTTTGGAGGGTTTTGAGGATAAGATATGTACTTCATGCCCTAACTCTGCAAGGGATTTTCCTAAATTCATTAAATGGGTTGTGCCTCCTCCGATTACATAAGGAAAAGGCATTAACTCTATTAAGCATATTTTCATAATTTTGGATAAATGGAGGGGTTTAAATAATTATCTTAAAATTATTTAAAGGAAGCTTTATTTTGTTGGTTATGGTTAAGGGATTAGTTTCTGTGGTAATTCCTGTTTATAATGAAGAAAAGGTTATTGGAAAGTGTCTTAGTTCCTTATTAAAACAATCTTATTCGGAATCTAAAATAGAAATTATTGTTGTTGACGATGGTTCTAAAGACAACACTCGGAAAATTGTTGGAGAATATTCGAAAAAAAACAAGAAAATAAAACTTATAGAAGGAGAGCATAAAGGGCCGGGTTTTTCGAGGAATCTGGGAGTTAAAAAGGCTAGAGGAGAAATTTTAGTTTTTGTTGATGCTGACATGGTTTTGGAGAAAGATTATTTGAAATATTTAGTTGGGCCCATACTTGAGGGGAAAGTTATTGGTACTGAAGAAAAAAAACAAATTGCTTCTAATCCTGAAAATATTTGGAGTAGGTGTTGGGGGGCTTATGCTAAGGATCAGGAGGGCAATAAAGGGAGGATATTTAGGGCAATATTGAAATCTGAATTTGAAAGATTGGGAGGGTTTGATCCGAGGCATGGTTATGCAGATGATATGACTTTTTTTATTAAGTTTGGCTTAGAATCTCAAATTGCGGAAAAAGCGTTTTGTTATCACAAAAACCCTGAGACATTAAAAGAAGTGTATAAACAAAGCAGGTGGATTGGAGCTTCCTTGCAAAAAAGAGGGGTTAAAGGGGTTGTAGGTTATTTTACTCCTTTTGTTTTAATCTTGGTTGCCATACTTGCAATTCCCTTGTTGGCAATTAAAAAATCTAGAGAGATTGATAATTGGAAATTATTTTTTCCTTGGATGTTGATTTTTATGAGTGTCAGGTATGTTGGAACACTAGATGGAATTTTTAGAAGGAAATATTTCGGGAAGAATATTAGGTAGCCCCGATAGGAGAAAACTTTAATTTTTTTAGGAAAAGATTTATTACATAAACGTCATTTTTATCAAAACTTTTTGTTATAAAAATTAGAAAGATATAGATAAGGAAAAATAAAATAGAGATTGCAGATATTGAAATGAGGTTGACTTCTACAATTGAACGAGCATAAAGTACAATACTCATAGGTATTGCAGAGATTAGTAAAATTATGAAGATTTTTCTTCTTAAAGGGATGATTGAGAGACTTTTACTTACTTGAAACAAGAATAGTCCATGAAGTATTACTACAGAAATTGTTGTGGCTATTGCTGCCCCATTTATTCCGTATTGTGGCACCAATAAGTAGTTTAAGATTATGTTTAAAATTCCAACCATCATAGTATCTACAAGTATTGTCTTTGACCTGCCACTCATCTCAAGCAGTTTTTGAGATATGATAATCAGTGATGAGAAAAATGCCCCTATAGAAAGAATTCTTAAGGTATTCTCAGCTACCAGATAGTCGCTTCCAAAAAGGCTGTTGATTATCAACCCTGGGAAAAGAAACATGATTAAAAATACGGGGAGATTTAGAATGAATATCCATTTCCCTACTTGTTTGGACAATTCTCTAATCATTTGCATATTTTTATTGGAGTACTCTTTGTTGATTAGTGGGAAGAATATTCCTATGAAAAGCTCAGGAGCTAGTGTTAAAAGGAGTGCTATTGGAACTGCTGCATTATAAAATCCCACATGTTCGACAGACAAAAAGTATCCAACCATAAAACTGTCTGTCCAGTAAAAGATAGAGAGTACTATTGAAGAAAAAATAAAAGGCCAAGAATAAGAAAGCAAGTTTGTCCAAATTTTTTTCTTTGTCTTTTTTTCTAGTTTGTAATGTCCTAATGCAGATGAAGTGTTTTTCTTGATTACAATATAAGAAACCAAGACTGAGACCAGGATTCCTAGAGAGTAAGAAAGGGGGAGGGAAATTGCTTTAAAACCAAGAAATAGGAAAATTAAAATAGAACTCACTTTTACTCCGTTATTGAAAATATGTACAATTGATGACTGCCAGGCTACTCTTTCATAAGCATTAAGCAAACCTAATAGAAGATTCATTAAAATTGTTATGGGGACCACAACACTGAAAAGTTTCAACATATATGTAAGAGAAAAGTTATTGAAAATATTTTGTGAGATGAAATCTGCACTAAAGAACATTATAAACATAAAAATCAACCCCATTATTATAGAAATTGAGACTGATTTTAGGAAGATAAATTTTATTTTATTATATTCTTTTTTGCCCCTATAAGCTGCTACATACCTAATTATTCCATGGTTTAGTCCTAAAGCAGCCAAGGTTATGAACCAACCGCTTATCATCAAGGCAATTGCAAAAGAACCATAAAGTTCTGCACCAAAATATCTTGCAATAATTATTCTGTAAACATAGGATGCTATTTTTGAGAACATAAGTCCAGCAAAAATAAATAGTGAAGTTTTTGCAATAATTCCAAGATAGTTGTCAAACCTCTGCTCTGAATAAACCATAAAATATGAAAATAAAGAAGTTATTTAAACATTCCTTGAAGTTATTTTTTAGCTAAGACGCAGTAATTTATAGTGAATACTTCGCTGTAAAGAATTTTATCTAATTTTTTTCCTACGAAATTTAGGGAAAAGATTAAAGGCTTTGCAACAAACTTTGGCAGTTTTTCAGAAATTCCCCAAACAATAAGCTGGAAAATTGATAATAAAGCTCCGCCTTGGGGTTTTATTTCAACTTTTTCAAAATCTTGGAAAATCTTTTTGAGAGCATATTTTGTGAAACGATAATAATCATGGGGTTCTCCATGTAGAGGGGCAGCCATGTGGGTTGTGAGGAGACAAATGCCTCCTTTTTTTAACACTCTATGAATTTCTTTGATTGCTTTTTGTGGATTTTCTATATGTTCTAAAACTTGAAAACAGACAACAGAATCTATAGAGTTTTGTTTTAGAGGAATTTTTTTTGTTATGTCTGCTTTTATATCAATTCCAGGATAATCATGATTGTCTAACTTAATATATTCTTGAGCGTTTTTGAAAAATTTTCTGTAAGGAGATTTTCCTGCACCAACATCTAAAACTTTTCCTTTTATTAATGGAGATAATTTTTTTACATCTTTTAGAATTTCTGAGAAGTGGAGGTAAATATCATCAGTTAATTTTGGTCTTGTCCAGACTCTGAGAGGTCTTTTGGTTTGGCCTGTCCACTCTTTTTTATCCATGTAATCTGCTGGAATTGAGTGTTTAAAAAGAATTATCAATTCGAAAATCTATATTTCAAAAGTGTCTTTATTGCTTGAATCCCATCCATCCAAGTTATTTTTTTGCCTTCTTTGAAACTGCGGCAATTGTAGCCTATTGGAATTTCGTGGATGTTGTAGCCTTTTTTTATTAGTTTTGTAGTTATCTCTGGTTCTATTTCAAATCGGTTTGATTTAAGTTCTATTGTGTCTAAAGCTTCTTTTGAAATTACTTTATAGCAAGTTTCCATGTCTGTTACTTTTTTTCTATATAATGTCTGAGTTAGGAGTGAGAGAAATTTGTTCCCATAATAATGTGAAGGAATGTTGAATCCGTATATGTGGCCCATAAGTCTTGAGCCATAAACTACTTTTTCTTTACCTTGGATGATGGGTTTAACAAGTTTTTTGAAATCTTCGGGATTGTATTCTAAATCTCCATCCTGGATTGTGATTATTTCTCCTGTTGCGCGTTTGATTCCTGTTCTTATTGCTGCACCTTTTCCTTGGTTTTTTTCGTGATTTAGAGAGATTATGTTGTTATATTTTTTGGAAATTTTATCTATTTCTCTCTGAGAGTTATCCTGGCTTGCGTCATTTACAATAATGAGCTCTTTTGAAAGAGTATTGAATCTAACTTTTTGAACTCTTTCCACTATTTGGGAAAGGGTTTTTTCTTCATTATATATGGGGATTATTATGGATATTTTTTTCATACTGTTATTTAATTTTAAGGTTTAAGAATTTTTGTAGAATAAATAGATTAGTATTGGAATTGATAGGATTGCAAAAAAGGCTTCGATTAATAAAATAAGGTAAGCAAACTGGTCTAAAAGCCTGTCTGGAAGATTGTGTGTTTGATAATTATCAAAAACTTCGTGTTTTGGTTTGTAGGCTACAGGATAGAAGAACCAAGTATGAGTTGATTCTGCAAAGTTAATAACAGAAGGATTTAAGGGGATTGAAGACCTATAAATTCTGAAATGAGGCTGTCCTTGCCTGTTTTCTATTGTTTTAACTAAGGCAGAGTTTTGCTCGAAGAATAGTGTGATAGCTTCCATTGTTTGATTAAATTGGGGTTGATTTTGGATAGTTCCCCAACCACAATCATCTATTACGCACTCTATAAAATAAGTGTTTATGTTTAGAGTGTTATTTTGAGAACCTGGAGAATTTATGAAAGAGGTGAAATGTTGGGCTTCTAAATAATGGGTGTCCCATAATGAAAAAACTATTTGTCCGCGATATATTCTACTATCTGCAACAACTAAGGAATTTTGGTCTATGTTTTGTTCTTTAAATTCTATTAACTGGTTTATTTCGTTGTTTCCTAAAAATCCTTTTGCTCCTGAATTCTGGACTTTAACAAAAGCAAATACTAATATTAAAGCTAAAAACGAATAGATTAGTATTTTTTGATTTTTTTTCTCTTTAAGCAATTGTGAAGTTTTGTCTATTGTTAATGCTGAGAGTATTGATATGAAAAAAGTTCCGAAAATAAAGTGGGTTGACAAAAGCGAGGTTCCTGCAAGGAAGATGAAAGGAAATGTAAAGAGCGAGATCAAAAGCAAGGTGAATTTATTTCTGTTTTTGTAAAAAAAGAATAGCCCAATTATTGCTAATACTGATAATAAAATTCCTTCGTAGCGGTAGAATATCGAAAAAGCTTCTATTATTCCGGGGCTTCTTTCTGCTGTTCCAAAGATTAGCCTGCTTAAGGAAAATGGCTGGATTGTTGGTGCTATTGATTCATAAGTTTCAAATCCTATTTTTGTAAATCTTGCAAATTGCAAATCTAAAATTCCCTTGTCTTTGTATAAAAGATAATTGAAAGTTAAGATTGGAATTACTGAAGCAATTAGGATTAGTATGGAATAGATTGTTTGTTTTATTTTCCATTTCTTTAGGTTTTTTCTGTTGTAATATATATAAAATATCAGAAAGGCAGGAATCATTATGATAGCTATTTGTTTTATCATGGCTGCGATGCCTAGAGAAATCCAAGTTATTAAAAAGTAGGGTGTTTTGTTGGTTTTGAAAAAGATGATTGTTGCATATAATGCAAACATCACGAAGAAAAACATTGGAATGTCCATTTCTGCTCTTGTTTCTAATAATTGGAAAGAGGAAAATGTAAAGATGAATGCTGAGATTAGTCCTATTTTTTTATTGAATAATTCTTTTGCTATTAAGTAAACTAAGATTATTGAAAGGGCTCCAAAAAGTATTGCTAAGAACCTGATTCCGAACATATTTGCTCCAAAGAGTTTCATTGCAAAATCTGTAAGCCAGAACCAAACTGCGTCCTGGTCCATTATCTGAAGTTTTTTTGATTCTATGAATCCTAGAGAATGGGTCCCGTGAACCATTTCATCTGCGTTGAAAGGGGAAGTTATTGCAATAAGACTTCTGAGAATAAAACCTATGATGACTAAAAGTAAAATATATTTCTTAGGATTGTTTGATAATATGAATTCTAAAGATTTATCTAAGATTTTATTGAAATCAAGTTTTGCCATTTACTTCTCTCAAGATATTTAATGTTTGGAAGCCTATATGATTAATATCAAAGCCCCAATAGAAGATACTAATAGCGTCTAAAATTTCGTGGAAAATAAAACCAATTATTACAAAGATAAGAATTGGAAACGGGAATGAAAGTAGTATTAAGAGAATCATTGGTTCGATTCCATGAAGAAGACAGGGTGCGGCTTTTGCTTTTTTCCTTCTTTCGTTTCTTGATAAATGTCTGAATTTTTGTGTTTTTGTAGAAAACCATTTAAATGCTTTATTAAGGCTAATATCTTTTCTTTTGTAAACATAATAAAGGTAATGATCTACATCAATTAAAAAAGAGGCTAACCAAATTATCACAGCTCCTTTTAATCCTATGGAGTCTGGAAATAAAATTAAGAGAATTAGAGAAAAGAAAAATCCAAGAGTTATATGGGTTTTTGGATACATCATTCACCTATTTTTTTAATCATATCTGCAAATGCAGGACGGCTTATTAAAACTCCGATTGTTAAACCAATCAAGGTTGTTACCATAAACCCTTTTAACAATCCTGCTCCTGCCCACCATAAAGGCAAGAGTGCAAAGGCTGTTGTAAGGTATGATGCAACAACTATGAAGAGTGCTTTTTTTAATTTTTCTTTTAGACTTAAAGAACGTTTTGAAGAGGACTCATCTAAAATAACTATTTGCTGGTCGACTCCTGTTCCGATTGTTACTAAAATTCCTACAATGCTGGGCAAATCTAAATTCCATTTTATTAAAGAGGCAAATCCTAAAATCATAATAATTTCTGAAAAGCTTGTAAAAATAAGTGCAAGAGCTGCCTTAAAATTTCTATATCTTATGAAGATGATTAAAGAAACTGCACCTAGTGTAACAACTGCAGTTAATAAAATTAGTGAAGTAAATTGGCTTCCGAGGACAGGAGATATTCTATCTAATTTTACTATCTCTAATTTATAGGGTAAGCTTCCAGTTACTAAGATTGTTTGAAGTTGTCTCATTGAATTTTCTGCTGAATTGAAGGCAGATTCTCTATCTGGGCCCGAACCACTTCCTTGTATCTGTATTTGAGTTGTTTTTTCTCCTTGTAAGTCTCTTGAGATAAAGAGAGAAGTTGTAGGATTGTCATCCACGAAAAAGTCTATTTGTTTTTCTAGGTATTGTGGTTGAGATGAATTTATTCCCATGACTGCAGTAATATCTGCGTGTCTTTGTGCAGCTTGTTCACTTAGATGTATGACAAAATAATAGTTACAGAACCAAGTGTCTGAAACGTCTTGGTTGCAAGAAGTTATTCCTGAACACTGGGCGTCTCCACGACAAACGTAAGTTATGTCTTTTTTTCTTGTTTCATTATTTATGCCCCCAGTAAATACTTGCTTTTCTCCGATTTTGGCTTCAAATTTTCCTTGTTGAGAAACTAAACTTTCTAATTCGCTTGGAGATGTTCCTCCCATTTCGACTAGCATAAATTGATTTCCTGAAAGATCTGATACAGGCCTAATACTAACATCACTAATCCCATAAACATTAAAACGGTTGTTTGTTATATCGATAAGAGTTTGCATTTCGCTTTCGGTTAATTTTTGCTCTGGCTCTACTAATGCTCTTGAACCTCCCTGCAAATCAAGTCCTGCTTTAAGTCTTGTTTTTGGGATATTTTCAACAGATATTTTCGGAACAGAGTCTGAGAAGAATACATATTGGTTTTCTAAAGTATCAAGGACTATTTTTTGAGAAGTATTTTGTGTTTTAAATAGGAAATTTATTTGTTGAGAGTATTCTTCAACATTTGCTATTTTATTTCCGTTTACTGCTGTGATTATTTCACCTTGCTTTAGTCCTGAGGTGTAAGCTGTAGAATTGTTATCTATATGTTTTGCATAAACACCATCTGATGTAAAACCCTGAATGTTAAAAATTAATAATATAGACAAGACTAGGGCGATTATTAATAGCCAGATTCTCCAAGTCAATTTCATTTTTCTTTTTTCTCCGCATACCATTTAATAATTGAGGCATTGAAAAACCAAGTGTTAAATAAATCGAAAACAAGTCCGATGGCAAGTATTGTAAAGATTTGGCTAAATACTTTTGAAAAAGAGGAGGTTATTATTAAGGCAATTATTACTACGACTAAAGATGAAAGAGTCATTGTTGCACCAGTTTTAAGGGATTCTACAATTCTTGAATTAATTTCTCCTTCTTTTCTTTTTATTACTTTTGTTGTTAACAAGATGTCTGTGTCTACGCTATAACCTATTAACATTAAGAAAGCCACAATGCCTGCTGTTGAAAGACTCATTCCAAGAAGATTTACAATTGTTAGTGTCATGACAATATCAGCAAATGCTGCAAATACAACAGCAATACTGGGAATTAATGTTCTAAAAAGGAAAAATACCACAATTGCCATAAAGACAAATGAAAGGATTATTGCCACCCTTAATTGATTATAAAAGCTTCCACTCAAAGAACTTCCTGTGAACTCTACACTGCTATTTTCATCAGTCAGTTCGAAACCAAGATAATTTTCTAAAAAAGGAATTATTTGTTCTGGTTCGGCAGTTGTTTCAATTATTATTGTTACTTGTTCTCCGGTTCTTATATCTGAAACTTCTCTTGCATTTACTTGTTCAAATTCCTGTTCTAAGGCTGCTCTTAATTCTTGAAGATTTATGTTTGTATTGACTTCTACAGATGTTCCCCCTGTTAAAGTAATGTCTTTTTTTATTATGTCTCCATGCTGTAATTGAAATGAATAAAGGAAGCCGAGACATACAAGGAGAAGAACTACTGGGAGGATGATAAAAAATTTGTAATACTTGTCATAAGATTTTTCTAAACTTTTTTTGTTTGATTCTTGCTCCATTTTTTGAATGTTTATGAATGCGCCGGCTGGGAGTCGAACCCAGGTCAACTGGTATCTTCATTAATCGTATGTGGAAGCCAGTTATTCTAACCACTGAACTACCGGCGCGATGATTATACTTAAATTAATAGGGTTTTAAACGTTACGCCCTCGGCAGGACTTGAACCTGCGACCCCTTCCTCTCTCCTTTGATTTTTAGGAGGGAAGTGCTCTAATCCAAGCTGAGCTACAAGGGCATGCGGGAGCAAGGATTCGAACCTTGGTAAGCACTAAGCTAACAGGTCCTAAGCCTGTCCCGTTTGACCACTCCGGCACTCCCGCATTCGGCAGGTGTTGTCGAACCTGCTAAATTGTCCGTAGAATCAGTTGAAAGTTTATATATTTTGCCGTCGACAAATATTTCGGGCAGATAGTGGCAGCTACCGCATTGGGTAGGAAGTGTCGAATGCGGTGAATAAGATGTGCGGGGGGTTGTCGAATCTGGCAGAGGAAAAGCAGGGTTTATAAAGCTATTGGTTGAAGAAAATGGAAGAAGAGTATATTGATGTTCACGACGTGGAAAAGCAGT